>NZ_JBGDUQ010000008.1:2994-178644 GCF_046552175.1 Salmonella sp. SAL00672
AGTTGGGGCTATAGCTCAGCTGGGAGAGCGCTTGCATGGCATGCAAGAGGTCAGCGGTTCGATCCCGCTTAGCTCCACCAAATTTACTCCCGATAAATTTGGCGTATACGTAAAAGCACTATGGGGCTATAGCTCAGCTGGGAGAGCGCTTGCATGGCATGCAAGAGGTCAGCGGTTCGATCCCGCTTAGCTCCACCAACATTCAAACCCTCGCTGAAAAAGCGGGGGTTTTTGCTTTTTGTCACAAAATTTATGGCCTCTGATCTGCTCTTCAGGTGCGTTTGTTTGCCGCTGCTTTTGCGGTCAATATGAGCTTTTGTTAGATTGCTTCATAATGCGAATATACTTATTATTCATGCGCCTTATATAATGATGTGAGCATTAAAGCAATGCCGGATAAGTGTAACGTATTAAAAAATATAAAAATATTCTTACTGGCCTTCTGCCTGACCGTTCCGGCTATTCTGCTATCTCGTCTCATTTCTCCCCGCGCCACAATTGATTCCAGCTATATCTTTCTGGCCTGGCTACCGCTCTGCGTCATGTTTTCCGTGCTGTTCTTATTTGGCCGCCGTGGCGTCGCGCCGATGGTAGGCGGAATGATGTTGACTAATGAATGGAATTTTCATTTACCTCTGCCACAGGCGATGGTGCTGCTATTTTGCCAGACGTTTCCCGTGTTGCTGGTTTGCGCTATCGTACGCTGGCAGCTGGGCGCGCGCTGGCGCTACGGAATACCCAACCAAGGCATCTGGCTACGCGTTTTCTGGTTAGGGTTAATGACGCCGTTTGGCATAAAAATCAGTATGCATCTGGCGGGGCACTACCTGGCTTTCCCGGTGACCATCTCTACCTTCTTTGGCACCGGCACCGCTATTTTCTCGATTGTTGATTTATTGAGTCTGATTTCTGCCGCGCTTATTTTTACCCTCTTTTTCTATTATCCGCTGCGGATGATAGTCAGCCCGCACTATATTCGTATTTTCTGGCGGAGGGATGTCGCTCCTTATCTCGCCAAAGAAAAACGCCTGTTTACGCTTCTCTGGTTTGCCACTCTGGCGACGCTATTAGCGGTGCTGTGTACGCCTTTCGAGACAAAGTATATTGCTGGCTATCTGGTGCCAGTTCTGTTCATTGGATTTACCATCGGCGTGGGGAAAATCAGTTATCCGCTATTGAATTTTAGTTGGGCTCTCACTGCGCTATTTCTGCTTAGCTATAACCGCAATTTTCTGCAGGGCGTGGGCTCAGAATATTCGCTGGCATTTATCCTTTCAGTTCTCATTTCTTTTAGTATTTGTTTGTTGTACATGGCGCGGATTAATCAGCGTAGCGAATGGTTGAATCGACAGTGGCACTCGCAGGCATTGACCGATCCGTTGACGCAACTGCCTAACCTGCGTGCGCTGGAGCAGTTTCTTTTACAGGATGCCGGGCAAAGCGTGTGTTATTTACGCATGGAAAACCTGGAATTTCTGAGCCGTCATTACGGTATGCAGATGCGCGTGCATTGCGAACGCGAGGTGTTTCGCGTGTTGCAGCCGCTGCTGCTGGAAAAGGAGAAAATTTTCCATCTGCCGGGCAGTGAATTATTGCTGGTATTGACGGGACCGGAGACGGAAGCCCGCCTGCAATATATGCTCAATGTGCTTAATAACCGCAAAATTTACTGGAACAATACCGGTCTGGACATGGAATACGGCGCATCGTGGGGAACATTCGATGGTCGCCAGGAAACCTTGCAACCGCTGTTGGGGCAATTAAGCTGGCTGGCGGAGCAATCCTGCTCGCATCGTCGGGTGCTTGCACTGACCCAGAGTATTGAAGCCGCTTCCGGGCAGACGACGGAACGGGTGCTGCGGTTGCAGAAAATCCGTCAGGCGCTGGAGCGCGGCGCGCTGGTTTTGTATGCGCAACCCATTCGCGACGCGCAGGGAAAAGGGTATGACGAGATTCTGACGCGGCTTCGGTGCGACGACGGTATCATGATGCCGAATCAGTTCATTCCGCTTATCGCCCAGTTTAACCTGAGCGTACGGTTTGATATGCAGGTGATGGAAGCGCTCCTGCAATGGTTGTCCGCGCATCCTTCGGCGGAGCAGGGGGCGCGTTTCTCGGTTAATTTGATGCCGCTGACGCTGCTGCAAAAAGAGACGGCGTCGCGCATTATGCAGCTTTTTAAACGCTATGGCGTCCCGCCTGCTTCGGTCATCATCGAAATTACTGAAGAACAGGCCTTCTCTCATTCCGAAATCAGTATGCACAATATCAACCAGCTGCGTAAGTTTGGCCTAAAAATCGCCATTGATGATTTCGGCACCGGCTATGCAAACTATGAACGGCTAAAACGCCTCAAGGCGGACATCATTAAAATCGACGGTTGTTTCGTAAAAGATATTCTGACGGACTCCCTGGATGCGATGATCGTGAAATCCATCACTGATTTAGCGAAAGCGAAATCGTTGAGCGTCGTGGCTGAGTTTGTTGAAACGCCTGCGCAGCGCGATCTGCTATTGCAGCTTGGCGTACACAGTTTGCAGGGATATCTGATTGGCCGCCCGCGCCCGTTAGGCAAATAAGCGGCATAAAAAAACCGGGGATAGCTCCCCGGTTTCTACATTAAACGCAGACTTACAGTACCAGCGCCGCGATAGAGGCGGACAGTACGCTCACCAGCGTAGAACCGTAAACCAGTTTCAGACCAAAACGGGAAACCACGTTGCCTTGCTCTTCGTTCAGGCCTTTAATCGCGCCCGCAATAATACCGATGGAAGAGAAGTTCGCGAAGGACACCAGGAAGACGGAGATAATGCCTTCAGCGCGTGGAGAGAGGGTAGAGGCGATTTTCTGCAGATCCATCATCGCCACGAATTCGTTGGAAACCAGTTTGGTCGCCATGATACTTCCTACCTGCAGCGCTTCACTGGACGGTACGCCCATTACCCATGCGACCGGGTAGAAGATGTAACCCAGAATGCCCTGGAAGGAGATGCTGTAGCCGAACCAACCGGTAACCGTTGCGAACAGCGCGTTCAGCGCCGCGATCAGCGCGATGAAGCCGATCAGCATCGCCGCGACGATAATCGCCACTTTAAAACCTGCCAGAATGTACTCGCCCAGCATTTCGAAGAAACTTTGGCCTTCATGCAGGTTCGACATCTGAATATTTTCTTCGCTGGCATCAACGACATAGGGGTTGATCAGCGACAGAACGATAAAGGTGCTGAACATGTTCAGAACCAGCGCTGCGACCACATATTTAGGGTCCAGCATGGTCATATACGCGCCCACGATAGACATGGAAACGGTAGACATTGCGGTCGCCGCCATGGTGTACATGCGGTTACGGGACATTTTGCCGAGGATATCTTTATAAGCGATAAAGTTCTCAGACTGGCCGAGGATCAGCGAGCTGACGGCGTTAAAAGACTCCAGTTTGCCCATACCGTTTACTTTGGACAACAGGAAACCAATAGCGCGGATGACCACTGGCAGAACGCGGATATGCTGAAGAATACCGATCAACGCGGAAATAAAGACGATCGGGCACAATACTTTCAGGAAGAAGAACGCCAAACCTTGATCGTTCATACTGCCAAAGACGAAGTTTGTCCCTTCGTTGGCAAATCCGAGCAGTTTTTCAAACATCTCGGAGAAACCTTTTACGAAGCCAAGGCCAACATCCGAGTTCAGGAAGAACCAGGCCAGTAATACTTCGATAACAAGTAACTGAATGACGTAACGAATGCGAATTTTTTTACGGTCGCTGCTAACCAGCAGTGCGAGTACCGCAACAACGGCAAGCGCCAGGACAAAATGAAGGACGCGGTCCATATTTGCTCCAAATATGAGGCAGGTTTAATTTTCGTGCACATTCTATGCAACAGCCGTAAAGAAAACGAGATCCAACACACACTATAATAAGGACCTGTGACGAGATTCAAAATTAGTGATCTGTAATACACTTTTACTGTACTGAATATGAAAATGAAAAGTTATATCAGTGTGCTAATCTTGTAATGTTAAGCCAAACTGTTCTGATACAGGTCGTCATCGTATCGGTCTATCGTTTCACACTATCAAAGTAATCACCCGTACCCATTGAAATGCACTTGATAATCATTATCAATAAACATAGCATGAAACATAGCAAAGGCTATGTTTTTGAGGCAAAAGATGACTGACAATCGCGTAGAGAATAGCAGCGGACGGGCGGCGCGCAAGCTAAGGCTCGCATTAATGGGACCTGCGTTCATTGCCGCGATTGGTTATATCGATCCCGGTAACTTCGCGACCAATATTCAGGCCGGCGCCAGCTTTGGCTACCAGCTACTCTGGGTGGTGGTCTGGGCGAACCTGATGGCGATGCTGATTCAAATCCTCTCGGCAAAACTCGGAATCGCCACGGGCAAGAACCTGGCGGAGCAAATTCGCGACCATTATCCGCGCCCGGTAGTCTGGTTTTACTGGGTACAGGCGGAAATCATCGCGATGGCCACCGATTTAGCTGAATTTATCGGCGCGGCAATAGGTTTTAAGCTGATCCTGGGCGTCTCTTTATTACAGGGCGCGGTATTGACCGGTATCGCGACGTTTCTGATTTTAATGTTACAGCGCCGCGGTCAAAAACCGCTTGAAAAAGCCATCGGCGGTTTACTGCTTTTTGTCGCCGCTGCTTACATTGTGGAGCTGTTTTTCTCTCAGCCTGATATGGCGCAGCTCGGCAAAGGAATGGTTATCCCGGCGCTACCGAACCCGGAAGCCGTATTCTTAGCCGCCGGCGTGCTTGGCGCGACGATTATGCCGCACGTGATTTATCTGCACTCGTCATTAACACAGCATCTGCACGGCGGAACGCGGCAACAACGGTACTCAGCAACGAAATGGGATGTCGCTATTGCTATGACGATTGCCGGTTTTGTCAATCTTGCAATGATGGCGACCGCCGCGGCGGCGTTTCATTTTAGCGGCCACACCGGCATCGCCGACCTCGATCAGGCATACCTGACGCTGGAACCGTTACTAAGCCATGCGGCGGCAACGGTGTTTGGTCTTAGTCTGGTAGCTGCAGGGCTTTCCTCCACTGTGGTAGGGACTCTGGCGGGGCAGGTGGTGATGCAAGGGTTTGTCCGTTTTCACATTCCGCTGTGGGTACGGCGCACCATTACCATGCTGCCCTCATTTATTGTGATTTTGATGGGGCTGGACCCTACCCGAATTCTGGTGATGAGTCAGGTGCTGCTGAGTTTTGGTATTGCGCTGGCGCTGGTGCCGCTCCTGATTTTCACCAGTAACGCTACGCTAATGGGCGAGCTGGTGAACACGCGGCGAGTAAAACAGATTGGCTGGATAATTGTCGTGCTGGTCGTCGCCCTGAATATTTGGTTGCTGGTTGGAACGGTGATGGGGTTGTCATAAAGACAGAAAGATAGCAGGCCCGATGCGTGAACGTCATCGGGCTGTTATTCAGCAGGAGGCTTAGTGATGATGTTTGTGACCCCGGCCTCGCCCGCGATGATCGTCGCGATCGCGCCAGCCTTCCCGATAACCGCGTTCATACGCTTTACGCTTATCCCAGCCGCGATGATAGCCGTTGTCATGGCGCCACCAGCGATTTTTACGCCATTCATAATGATTGTGCCAGTAATCACGGTCGCGCCAGCGACCACCGTCCCAGTAGTTACCGTAATCATCGCGATCGCCAATCTGTAATTTTATTGAGGGCAACAGGGTGATTTCGCCCGCATTCGCGGCAAGCGGTGTAAAAGCCAGCAAGGCTGCCGCCAGAATCAGTGACCTGAACATACTTTCTCTCCTTCACGATCGAGCCGTCGCCGGCCTGTTAATGCAATATTACAAAGCAGTAAAGATTTGTTTCATCGCCTTAACTCTTAAATCATGAAGGAGAGCATTTTTTGCTAAAACCGGCCCTCCAGAATAGCGTCAATTTCTGCACATTCCGCCGCCGAAAAACGGCGATTGGCCAGCATTCCTACGGCGTCTTCGATTTGCGACGGTTTGCTGGCGCCAATCAGTACCGAGGTAACGTTATCGTTACGCAGCACCCAGGCGAGCGCCATCTGAGACAATTTTTGGCCCCGTTGCGCGGCCAGTTCATTCAACCGGCGAACTTTTTCCAGTTTGTCGGCGGTAATCTGTTCTGGTTTAAGGAAACGGCTTCCGCTCGCCGCGCGGGAATCTTCCGGAATGCCATTCAAATAACGGTCAGTGAGCTGCCCGCCCGCCAGCGGCGAGAAGGCAATACTACCGACGCCCTTTTCCTGCAACAGCGCCAGCAGCCCGTCCTCTACCCAACGCTCAAAAAGCGAATATTTAGGCTGATGAATCAGGCAAGGCGTGCCGAGATCCTCCAGAATATCGATAGCTTGTCTGGCCAGATCGGCAGGATAGTTAGAGATCCCTACGTACAACGCTTTGCCCTGGCGCACAAGGTGATCTAACGCTTTCATCGTCTCTTTAAGCGGCGTTTCGGGATCGGGACGATGGTGATAAAAGATATCGACATACTCCAGCCCCATACGTTTCAGGCTTTGATCGAGGCTGGCGATAAGGTATTTCCGTGAACCCCAGTCGCCATAAGGGCCATCCCACATGGTGTAGCCCGCTTTGGTGGAGATGATCAATTCATCACGCCACGGTAAAAAATCTTCCTGCAGAATGCGGCCAAAATTGCATTCTGCGGAGCCCGGCGGCGGCCCATAATTATTGGCGAGATCAAAGTGGGTAATGCCCAGATCGAACGCGCGTTGCAGCAGCGCCCGGCTATTTTCTACCCGTGTCGTATCGCCGAAGTTGTGCCATAACCCCAGCGAAATAGCGGGAAGTTTGACGCCGCTGCGTCCGCAGCGACGATACTCCATTGTGTGATAACGATTCTCATCGGGCTGATAAATCATGACCTTTCCCCCTGTGGCGTGAATAAATAATGTATACGGTTACACTCGCCAGGCGGTATCCGGCTTTTACTGTTTGCCGCTGTAAACATTGTTTTCCAGGCTTTCATCCCCACCGTGCTGGACAGCCATCGGCATTCCTTAATACTCAACATAATATCAACGTCAGAAGGAAAGCTGTCATGCAAAACCCCTATACCGTGGCCGACTATTTGCTGGACAGACTGGCAGGATGCGGCATTGGCCATCTTTTTGGCGTACCGGGCGATTATAACTTGCAGTTTCTTGACCATGTGATTGACCACCCGACCCTGCGTTGGGTGGGATGCGCCAATGAGCTGAACGCCGCTTATGCCGCGGACGGCTATGCGCGCATGTCGGGCGCTGGAGCGCTACTCACCACCTTTGGCGTGGGAGAACTTAGCGCTATTAACGGTATCGCGGGCAGTTACGCGGAATATGTCCCGGTCTTGCATATCGTCGGCGCGCCCTGTAGCGCTGCGCAGCAGCGTGGCGAATTGATGCACCATACCCTCGGTGACGGCGATTTTCGTCATTTTTATCGCATGAGTCAGGCGATATCCGCTGCCAGCGCAATATTAGATGAACAGAACGCCTGTTTCGAGATTGACCGCGTGTTGGGTGAAATGCTTGCCGCACGCAGGCCAGGATACATCATGTTGCCCGCCGATGTGGCGAAAAAAACGGCCATCCCGCCTACGCAGGCGCTGGCGTTGCCCGTGCATGAAGTGCAAAGCGGCATGGAGACGGCCTTTCGTTATCACGCCCGTCAGTGCCTGATGAACAGTCGGCGCATTGCGCTATTGGCCGACTTTCTTGCCGGGCGTTTTGGTTTACGACCACTGTTGCAGCGCTGGATGGCGGAAACGCCCATCGCTCATGCGACACTACTGATGGGGAAGGGGCTTTTTGATGAACAGCACCCGAACTTCGTTGGCACCTATAGCGCTGGCGCCAGCAGCAAAGAAGTGCGTCAGGCCATAGAGGACGCCGATAGGGTTATCTGCGTCGGCACCCGTTTTGTCGATACCCTTACGGCCGGATTTACCCAACAATTACCGGCGGAACGCACGCTGGAGATTCAGCCTTACGCGTCGCGCATCGGCGAAACCTGGTTCAACCTCCCGATGGCGCAGGCGGTGTCTACGCTGCGCGAACTGTGCCTGGAATGCGCTTTTGCGCCGCCGCCGACGCGTTCCGCCGGACAGCCAGTGCGGATTGATAAAGGAGAACTGACCCAGGAAAGCTTCTGGCAAACCTTACAGCAGTATCTCAAACCCGGCGATATTATCCTTGTCGACCAGGGGACTGCAGCTTTTGGCGCTGCCGCGCTGTCGCTTCCTGACGGCGCGGAAGTTGTGGTACAGCCGCTGTGGGGGTCTATCGGCTATTCCTTGCCCGCCGCGTTTGGCGCGCAAACCGCCTGTCCCGATCGGCGGGTGATTCTGATTATCGGCGATGGCGCGGCGCAGCTCACGATTCAGGAGATGGGCTCGATGTTACGCGACGGGCAGGCGCCGGTCATCCTGCTGCTCAACAATGACGGCTATACCGTAGAGCGCGCCATTCACGGCGCGGCCCAGCGGTATAACGACATCGCGAGCTGGAACTGGACGCAGATACCACCGGCGCTAAACGCGGCGCAACAGGCGGAGTGCTGGCGGGTGACGCAGGCTATCCAACTGGCAGAGGTCCTCGAACGGTTGGCGCGCCCACAACGTCTGTCATTTATTGAAGTGATGTTGCCAAAAGCCGATCTGCCGGAATTACTGCGTACCGTGACCCGGGCGCTGGAAGCCCGCAACGGGGGATAATGGCCCCCGCTGCGCCGGATTAGGGTTCGTGACGGTTGGCGGCCAGCAACGGTTTTCCCGCCAGCAATAGCCAGGCGGGGAGCATCACAATGCAGAGCAGCGGCAGCAGATTGGTATCCGGCACGACGACTGCCGCCATAAACAGACTGAGCCAGCCGTCGCGCGTCACTACCAGCACTAAGCCAAGAATCGCGCAGGAGACGGTAATCGCCGCGGGTACGGCCTCAACATGGGCATGGAGCATGAGCCCCAGCGCCGCGCCGATAAACACAGCCGGAAAAATGCGCCCGCCGCGAAAGCCGCTCGCCGCCGCGATGACCAGCGCGGCGAGTTTGACGACGGCTAAGGTAAAATAATCTCCCGCGCCCAGCGTCTGGCTAAACGCCATTTGTTGCATTTCGTCCAGGCCTTTAAACAGGGTAAGCGGCCCGCCAATGACGCCCAGAATACCCAGTATAAAACCGCCAATGCCGAGAATCAGGACCGGATTTTTCAGGCGGTGCAGCAACTCATGCAGACGCGGAAGGCACCAGACGGCGACCATCCCGGCGGCAATGGCGATCGCCGCGACGATCGCTCCGCTGGCAATGTCCACCAGCCGCATCTGCGTGTAATGGGCGATGGGTAACGAAAAATGCGGATGAAAGAACAGACTGGTGGTGAGTGACCCCGCCGCTGCCGCCATTAACGGCGCAAACAGGCGATCCCACATGGGAATATCGTTAGAGCCGCTAAGTGTTTGCGAAAAAATCAGCGCTGCGGCGACGGGCGTGCCGAACAGCGCGCCGATGGTGCCCGCTGAGGCCAGAATCGTCCAGTCTAACGCCGTGATACGCGGAAACAGGCGGGAGCCGAAAGCCGCCGCCAGCGCGATATTTATTGTCATTATCGGATGCTCTGGCCCCAAACTTACCCCACCAGCAAGGCCGATGATTAAGGCGAGAAGCAGCCCGGGTAGCGCAGATGGCGAGACCGGCATACTGATTAACGGTTCGATGGCCGGATCGGGGCCAGCGTGTCCGGGGCTGTAACGGATAATCAAACCCACCACGATCCCGGTTAGCGTGAGCATACCCACTATCCAGAACGGCGAATCATAAGCGATGCCGATGCTGGTGGGCAGTCGTTGCCAAAGAAATTGCTGAAAAACCGACGCGACTTTCATCGCAGCGATTAAAACCAGGCTTGACGCTACGCCAATAATCAGCGCGGGGAGCGACAGCAGCAGCATCGTTCGGGCACGCGGGTGGAACATAATCTCTTCCTTACACGGGGTCGTATACCTATTTTGCACAGCCTGCCCGACGGCATTGCTGCAATTGGTGCTGAAACAAGAAAGTAATTCTGTGATGAAGATCTATATTTATAGGCAGTCAGCCTGATGGCCGTTGTTGTTATGCCCCCATGAATTTACAGTGTGACAAAGACTTATTTTGACTTTAGCGGAGCAGTAGAAGAATGACAAAGTATGCTTTAGTAGGAGATGTAGGCGGCACGAATGCGCGTCTTGCCCTGTGTGATATCGCCAGTGGAGAAATCTCGCAGGCCAAAACGTATTCCGGCCTGGATTATCCCAGTCTTGAGGCCGTGGTGCGCGTTTATCTCGATGAGCATAGCGTCAGCGTGGAAGATGGTTGTATCGCCATAGCCTGCCCGATTACCGGTGACTGGGTAGCGATGACTAACCATACCTGGGCTTTTTCTATTGCGGAAATGAAAAAAAATCTCGGCTTTAGCCATCTGGAAATCATCAACGATTTCACCGCCGTGTCGATGGCGATCCCGATGCTGAAAAAAGAGCATTTAATTCAGTTCGGCGGCGGCGAACCGGTAGACGGCAAACCTATTGCGGTGTATGGCGCGGGAACCGGCTTGGGCGTGGCGCATCTGGTGCATGTGGATAAGCGTTGGATTAGCCTTCCGGGCGAAGGCGGGCATGTCGATTTTGCGCCTAATAGCGAAGAAGAAGCTATGATTCTGGAAATATTGCGCGCCGAAATTGGCCACGTTTCCGCCGAGCGCGTGCTGTCTGGCCCGGGGCTGGTGAATCTTTACCGGGCGATTGTTAAGTCCGACAACCGTCTGCCGGAGAATCTGCGCCCGAAAGATATTACCGAACGCGCCCTGGCGGATAACTGTATCGATTGTCGCCGCGCGTTGTCGCTCTTTTGCGTCATCATGGGGCGATTTGGCGGCGATCTGGCGTTAACCATGGGGACATTTGGCGGCGTTTATATCGCTGGCGGTATTGTCCCGCGCTTCCTGGAATTTTTTAAAGCGTCCGGCTTCCGTGGTGGCTTTGAAGATAAAGGCCGCTTTAAAGATTATGTACACGGTATTCCGGTCTATCTGATTGTCCATGATAATCCTGGCTTGTTAGGCTCCGGCGCGCATCTGCGCCAGACATTAGGTCATATTCTATAAGCCAGATGGCGGCATAAACGCCTTATCCGGCCTACAAAAGTGTGTCATCTGTAGGCCTGATGAGCGCAGCGTCATCAGGCAATTAAACATTCTCTTGTCAGTCTCAAACCGCGTGCCTCACGCGGTTTTTTTCATTGCCTTTCCTGTGCATGAATGCTTCAACTGACTGAATTATTTCACTTTACTTTTGCTGAGCGAAAGGTCAAACACCAGCGCGTTGAGTCATCATGTCATGGCGGTTAGTCAGGCGAAAACAGGGATTTATTTTACTATACGTATCCGGTTCGCTGCCTTATTTACGGTTTCATCGCGGCATCTTGCTGGAAAGGATCCTCATTTTCGGGGAAATGTCCCTGAAAAATATCGCAATATGACATGATCGAATACCATTATCATTAGTAAGGATTTTGGTTAAAGAGGAAAAACCACAAAATCAAAAGGGGATTATTTGAGATAAGGTTTATTGACAGGAAATTATCGTCGGCTGCACCACATTAGGTAAATTCAATGATATCAAGTTGTTAATAATATGATTTGTTTGATGCTATAACTGACATGCTTAAAAGGTAAATTTTTACGCTTGTTCCTCTTTTTTCGTCGCTAAAAAATATTTTCATTAGCCTCTCGACAGGAAGAAAATTTTCAGGCTATTTTCTAAAGGAGCCACCATCGTGGCAGCGTCGCTCGGACGGTCCGGGCGCTAACGTTAATCTGAGGATATTATGGCTGACTTCCGCCCTGAACGTCGCTTTACGCGTATCGATCGCCTTCCGCCCTATGTTTTTAACATCACCGCTGAACTCAAAATGGCTGCGCGTCGGCGCGGTGAAGATATTATTGATTTCAGTATGGGTAATCCTGATGGCGCAACCCCTCCCCACATTGTCGAAAAACTTTGCACCGTCGCGCAGCGTCCGGATACGCACGGTTATTCCACGTCTCGCGGCATACCGCGTTTACGCCGCGCGATTTCTCACTGGTATCAGGAACGTTATGATGTCGATATCGATCCGGAAACCGAAGCGATTGTGACCATCGGTTCCAAAGAGGGACTGGCGCATTTAATGCTGGCGACGCTGGATCATGGCGATACGGTACTGGTGCCGAACCCCAGTTACCCGATTCATATCTATGGCGCCGTTATCGCCGGGGCGCAGGTGCGTTCGGTTCCATTGGTAGAGGGGGTGGATTTCTTCAACGAGCTGGAGCGCGCTATTCGCGAAAGTTATCCGAAACCGAAAATGATGATTTTGGGTTTTCCGTCTAACCCTACGGCCCAATGCGTCGAACTGGAATTTTTTGAAAAAGTGGTCGCTCTGGCTAAACGTTATGATGTGCTGGTGGTGCACGATCTGGCGTATGCCGATATCGTGTACGACGGCTGGAAAGCGCCATCCATTATGCAGGTGCCCGGCGCGCGCGACGTGGCGGTCGAATTTTTCACATTGTCGAAAAGCTATAATATGGCGGGCTGGCGTATTGGGTTTATGGTGGGCAATAAAACCCTGGTCAGCGCGCTGGCGCGCATTAAAAGTTATCACGATTATGGCACCTTTACCCCGCTTCAGGTGGCGGCTATCGCCGCTCTGGAAGGCGATCAGCAGTGCGTGCGCGATATCGCCGAGCAGTATAAACGTCGTCGCGATGTGCTGGTGAAGGGGCTGCATGAGGCGGGCTGGATGGTTGAAATGCCGAAAGCCTCAATGTACGTCTGGGCGAAAATCCCGGAGCAATATGCGGCGATGGGGTCGCTTGAGTTTGCCAAGAAGCTGCTGAATGAGGCGAAGGTTTGTGTTTCTCCAGGGATAGGCTTTGGTGATTATGGCGACACCCATGTACGCTTTGCATTAATAGAGAATCGCGACCGCATTCGCCAGGCCGTCAGAGGGATTAAAGCGATGTTCCGCGCCGATGGCGTGCTGCCGTCACATCCAAAACCCGTTGAGGCGAGCACGGAGTAGAAAAGCAAACAGGAGCCCCATGGCTCCTGTTTTTCTTTGCATTGTACTTTTAAATCATCAGGGCGAAAGTACCGGCCCAAACGATGACCATAAATGAAATGCCCATAAAGAAATATTTCACGTTTCATCTCTCCGCGTACCTGTCGTACGCCTAAATGAACTTACACTTACCTGATTATAGAGAGTTGATGCCGGACAATACGAAATTGAGAATTATTCGTGTTTCGACCGCCTGCATCACCTCAGAATTCTGCGCGTCATCGCTCCAGACGGCGCTAATGTACGCCTAAAAATGAGGTGAAACAAGAGGCATTTTCTTATTTACTTTTAGTAACTTACAAGTGTCGGGAATCGGCGACAGTTTAATTTCTGACAGTGATGAATCGCTATTGAGCGACGCCGCCGACACAGTAAAAAATCGCCTGTAAACAGGAGACTTATCGCTAAAAGCAGGAATGAGTAATTTACGATATGAATATTATGACAATGCGAAATGCCAAAATAAAAGGCCTTGCGGCCTTTTTCAGATGTAGAGTGACGCTTCCCCCAACGGGCGAGTCTTGAAACGGCGATGGATCCAGAGATATTGCTCCGGGGCGCGCATGATCTCTTTCTCAATAATTTTATTCATATAGGCAGCGGCTTGATTTTCATCTGCCGGGTAACCTTCCATTTCAGGGGTAATATACAGACGATAACCCGAGTTATCGGATTTCCTTACCATTGTAACGGTCAACATGGCGGCGCCAGACAGCCTGGACAGTACATAGGTGCCGTTGGTGGTGGCGACGTTTTCAACCGCGAAAAATGGCGCAAAGGAGCTGCCTTTAGGGCCGTAGTCCTGGTCGGGAGCAAACCAAACGGCTTCCCCTTTTTTTAGCGCGCCCACAATGCCGCGCAGATTGTTTCTGCCGATCATCGCTTTATTTGAGCGCATACGACCGCGCGTCTGCACCCACTCCATGAGCGGATTGTTATGCGGACGATAGGTCGCCATCATCGGCTGGCAGAGACCCATTACCCGGCCTCCCAATTCCAGCGACATAAAATGCACGCCAACGACCATTACGCCGCGATTTTGCGCCTGCGCACGGGTAAGGTTGTCCAGCCCGTCCACATCAAACCATTTGCGAACCCGGTTATCAGGCCAGAACCAGGCCATGCCCGTTTCAAGCAGCGCCATGCCAAGAGAGTGGAAATTCTCGGCGATCAGTTTTTCCCTTTCTTCCCGGGAGAGGGTCGGAAAACAGAGTTCAATATTTTTCTGGGCGATCGACTCACGTCGCTTCAGGAAGGGGCGCGCCAGCTTACCGGTGCGGGTGCCCAGAAAACGCAAAACCGGGTAGGGAAGCTGCACCAGTAACCAGAGGACGCCAACGCCAAACCACGTCAGCCAGTAGCGCGGGTGCAAAAACGCGCGTGAAAATTTGCTTTGAGGAAACATAAAATACCTTCTGTAGATACGAAAATAATGTATCGCAGAAGAGTCATTATCCGCAGCGGTACACTCTGAAATACGCATCATCCTTCAAGTTGCGTTCGCTTATCCGAAGCACTTACTTGAGTAAGCTCATCAGGGTAACTTGAATGATTTACGTATAGTTAGGCCATCATGTACGACAATGGTTCCCGTAAGGAGTGTAAAACTAAGTCAGTACTAAACCACGAGGGCATGAACGCCAGGCAGGCTAATGTACCACCAGTTATTTACTCGCGCCCAGAAATTCTTTATCAAGAAGCGTAAATATTTCTCCCGTAGCAAAAATAAGCTAATCATTATTTTTAATGCATTGTTTTTACAGTGATAATTTTATTTCAGACGAAGGTCATTGAAAAATGATTAAAAAAATAAAATGTGAGATAAATGTTATGGAAATGACGGGCTGATAAGGTTTATCTTAAAGGAGAAGTGAGAGGGACCGTAAGGCTATATGGAAGCCTTGCCATAGACAGGAGGTATTATAGATGATCTATTTATGGACATTTCTTGCAATAAGTATACTTGCCGTGAGTGGCTATATCGGTCAGGTGATGGGGGCTTTTTCTGCGGTTTCTTCTTTTACGGGAATGGTTATCCTTGCCGCGCTGATTTATTTACTCAATGTATGGTTGCAGGATGGCGATGACATCGTTAGCGGATTATTGCTTTTTCTCGCACCGGCATGTGGGTTAATTATTCGCTTTATGGTGGGATACGGTAAGCGTTAGTCAGTACATACCCTTCATACTTCAAGTTGCTGATGCGTTGGCTACGGATTACTCGGCCCATCGATGGGCCTCGCCCTGACGGCCGTCGCACGCGACGTTCAAACCTGTTCCCGGCAGATTTGTCGTTCACCCCAGTCACATCGTTATCTATGCTCCTGGGGACTCACTCCCTTGCCGCTTTTAAGCAACTCGAATTATTTTGGGTATACACGATGTCAGCGAATAGATAGCGCCGACAATGTCGGCGCTTCTGTTCCCCGGGAAGGCTAATCGTTTATTGCGCGTCCGCAAGCTGCAGTGAGTCCTGATTATGTAACGCATTCTGGCGCTGGCGTTCCAGTTCCAGCGCGCCGCGATGGGAGAGGTAACAGAATAGAATGCAGCACACGATGCCGCCCATCAGAAGATAAAATCCGCCGTACCAGCCAAGTTTATCCACCATTACACCAAACAGGCTGGTGCCCAACGAGGCGCCGAAAATATAGCTCATGAACCCACGTAAACCGACGGCGGAACCTACGGCAAAGCTGGGGACTATCTCCATTGTCTGTACGGACGCGAGGAACTGCGGGACGTAAATCAGACAACCTACAATGGCGGCGAAAATCGTTACCATCAGCAAAGATTCACTTTTCCAGTATCCGATCAGACAGACAAAAATCAGCGCCATGCAAATCATGGCTAACGGCATTCTGCGGCCCTTAAACAGTTTATCTGACAGCCAGCCTGCCAGTAGCGTGGAGGGAATCGCCGCCCACTCGAAAAAGAGAAACGCGACGCTCATCTGTTCTTTTGAAAAGTGTTTTACTGTCAACAGATAGATAGGCAACCAGCTAATCATGCCAAACCGCACCATATAGACGAAGACATCCACCAGCGAAATATACCAGGCATTTTTATTGCGCAGCACATAAGTACAGAAGATTTGCCATGCGCTCATATTTTCCGGCGCTTTTGCCGTATTCTTCGTTTTCAGTACGACTTTTTCTTCCGGCATCATCTGTTCCAGTGAGGGAAGACCTTCTTCGCGTGGCGAACCTTTTCCCAAGACCAGAACAATTAAGGCAAAAATGACGGCGACGCAGGCCGGAACGATATAACTGGCGCTTTGCCAGTGTTCGTTGCCCAATATCGCAAAAGCCGCACCGACGATAGGCGCGACGATCCCGCCGCCAACGTTATGCGAGATATTCCAGAAGGCGCCTACGCGTCCGCGTTCCCGACGAGGGAACCAGTTTGCAATAGTAATAAACGAGGGGCCGACGCCCATGCCCTGAAAAAGGCCATTGAAGACCACCAGAGCGGCAAATATCCAGAATGCGCTACTGAATCCCAGCCCAACGTTAACAATCGCGCAGAGTACCAGACCGCACGCCATGAAGACTTTTGGGCTGGCTTTATCCGCCAGACTGCTCATTACGCCTTTACTGATTCCGTAAGCAATAAGCATACAGCTACTCAGCAGGCCGATTTGCGTAGCGCTGAGATCCAATTGCTCTTTTAAATAAGGCGTCGATAATGTGAAATTGTTTCTGACTATATAGTAAGCGAGATATCCCAGAAATACGCTTAACAATGCCTGTATACGATATCGACCATATGTGGCCTGGACTTTTTCCGGTGGGACTTTATGCGCCGATTGCCCTGTTTTTAATATTGTTAACATGGAGTCACCTGTATTTTATAGTGAGATGAACATCAGGAGGTTTTGTCGGTAGAGTGAAAGGAGTGACAATAAAATTCAAGTCGAAGAAATGTGTCAAAATTGACTCAATTGGGTGAATTTAAAGGTTATTTTTGACCCATCCTGAAGGGTGTGGTGAAACTTTAATTATTGGCATGGCCGTTTTATCGTTAGCATGTGCGGATATTAACAAATTTGCTGCCAGTGATCTGATACGCTTTATTGATGTTTTCGGGCGACGGACCCGTTATTATTCAAATAACGTTGTTCTGGATGCCAACAGAAATAAAAGGGTAAGTTTTGTCTCAATATTTTCTTTATGTGATATCGATATTTATGAACGGGATCACAAATCGACTTTTCTCATGCTGTAGTCGTTTCGCCAGAGTGGGCGCTTTTACGCTATGGCTGGCGGCAATGTTCGGTTCTTGCCAGGCGTACAGCCGCGAGCTGGTGATGGCAACGACCTTTTCACCCAGCGCGACCGCCTGGATTATCCAGCGCTGGCAGACGGAGCCGGGTTCCGTCATGATTCGTACGCTCAATCGTACCAGCGGTTCTTTAGAGCAATTACTTGATACGGCGAATGCGGAAAATGTCGATCTGATCCTGACGTCATCCCCCATGCTGTTGCAACACCTTCAGGAGCACCAAAAGCTGGCGCTATTGGATAGCGCGCCTGCCGCCAGCCAGAAGCTGGTGCCGCGTTCTATCCGCTCAACTTCAGTGGCGGTAGCGGTATCCGGATTTGGGCTATTGATCAACCGTTCAGCGCTCGCTGCGCGCCATCTTCCGCCGCCTGCCGACTGGCAGGATATGGGCCTGCCCAGTTACCAGGGCGCTCTATTAATGAGCAGTCCGTCACGCTCAGACACCAATCATTTGATGGTGGAGTCGCTGTTGCAGCAAAAAGGCTGGACGGCAGGGTGGGCGACGCTGCTGGCAATCTCGGGTAATCTGGTCACGATTTCCTCTCGCAGTTTCGGCGTAGCGGATAAAATCAAAAGCGGGCTTGGCGTTGCCGGGCCGGTCATTGATAACTATGCTAATTTGCTACTTAACGATCCTAATCTTGCTTTTACCTATTTCCCGTATTCTGCGGTGTCGCCCACTTACGTCGCGGTGTTGAAAAACAGCCGTCATGCAGACGAAGCGCGTGCTTTTATTCATTACTTATTAAGTCCGAAAGGGCAAAGGATACTGGCTGACGCGAATACCGGTAAGTATCCCGTCGCACCGCTTAGCGCCGATAATCCTCGCGCCGCGCAACAACAGCGTTTGATGGCCCAGCCGCCGTTGAACTATCGTCTGATCCTGAAGCGTCAGCAACTGGTACAACGCATGTTTGATACCGCGATCAGTTTTCGACTTGCGCAGCTTAAAGATGCATGGCGAGCGTTGCACAGCGCAGAAACGCGGCTTAAACGCCCCTTACCTGAAATCAGAGCTTTATTGACCAGCGTCCCGGTGGATGCGGCAAGCAGTGAGGATGAAACCTGGCTGGCGCAGTTTGATAATAAAAGCTTTGCCGAACAAAAAATGATGGAGTGGCAGATCTGGTTTCTGAACAATCAGCGGCTGGCGATTCACAAACTGGAAGAGCTGAAATGAAGGGGAGATTATTGCAACGGCTTCGTCAGCTCAGTATCAGCAACAGTTTACGGGGCGCATTTTTAACGGGCGCATTACTGACGCTGATTGTCAGTATGGTCAGCCTTTATTCCTGGCATGAGCAAAGTTCGCAGGTTCGCTATTCGCTTGATGAATATTTTCCTCGCATCCACTCCGCTTTTTTAATTGAGGGGAACCTGAATCTGGCCGTGGATCAACTCAATGAATTTTTGTTGGCGCCGAACACGACGGTACGTTTGCAGTTACGTACGCAGATTATTCAGCATCTGGATAAAATTGAGCGTCTCAGTCAGGGGCTTCAGCTTGCTGAGCGCCGGCAACTGGCCGTCATTTTACAGGATAGCCGGACCTTGCTGGCGGAGCTGGACAACGCCCTCTACAACATGTTTTTGGTGCGGGAGAAAGTCAGCGAGCTTTCCGCTCGCATCGACTGGCTCCATGATGATTTCACCACGGAGCTAAATTCGCTGGTACAGGATTTTACCTGGCAGCAAGGGACGCTGCTCGATCAAATTGAGGCGAATCAGGGCGACGCGGCGCAGTATTTGCAACGTTCGCGCGAGGTGCAGAACGAGCAGCAGCAGGTATATACCCTGGCGCGAATTGAAAATCAGATTGTTGATGACCTGCGCGACAGATTGAATGAGCTCAAGTCCGGCAATAATGACGGGATGCTGGTGGAGACCCATATTCGCTATCTGGAAAACCTAAAAAAAACGGCGGATGAGAATATTCGTGCGCTGGATGACTGGCCCAGTACGATCACGCTGCGGCAAACCATCGACGAACTATTGGAAATCGGGATGGTAAAAAATAAGATGCCCGATACCATGCGCGATTATGTTGCGGCGCAAAAAGCCTTACTGGACGCCAGCCGCGCCAGAGAGGCTACGCTAGGGCGCTTTCGCACGCTGCTTGAGGCGCAGTTAGGTAGTAGTCACCAGCAAATGCAGACGTTCAATCAACGCCTGGAACAGATTGTTCGCGTTAGCGGCGGGCTTATTTTAGTGGCGACGCTCCTGGCGTTGCTGCTGGCCTGGGGACTCAACCACTATTTTATCCGTTCCCGGCTGGTAAAGCGTTTTACCGCGCTTAATCAGGCTGTGGTACAGATAGGGCTGGGGAGAACCGACTCGACTATCCCGGTTTACGGGCGCGATGAGCTAGGACGGATAGCCCGTTTGCTACGTCATACGCTGGGCCAGCTCAATATGCAACGCAGGCAGCTTGAACAAGAAGTCGCCGAGCGCAAAGAGATAGAAGCCGACCTGCGCGCCATGCAGGATGAGTTGATTCAGACGGCGAAACTGGCGGTAGTCGGCCAGACCATGACCACGCTGGCGCATGAAATTAACCAGCCGCTGAATGCGCTTTCAATGTATTTATTTACGGCGGGACGCGCGATTGAACAAGGTCAGAGCGGACAGGCGAGAAATACGCTCACCAAAGCGGAAGGGCTCATTAACCGGATTGACGCCATCATCCGTTCGCTGCGGCAGTTTACCCGCCGGGCGGAGCTGGAAACGCCATTGTATCCCGTTGATCTGCGCCAAACTTTCGTGGCGGCATGGGAGTTATTGGCCATGCGCCACCAATCCCGGCAGGGAGCGCTTTCACTGCCAACCGACACCGTATGGGTTAGCGGCGATGAAGTGCGTATTCAGCAGGTTCTGGTGAATGTGCTGGCGAATGCGCTTGACGCCTGTTCGCATGATGCGGCGATCGCGGTGACATGGCAGACGCAGGGAGATGCGCTGGAGGTTTATATTGCAGATAACGGCCCTGGCTGGCCTGGGGCGCTGTTGCCCTCT
Organism: Salmonella sp. SAL00672; assembly: GCF_046552175.1. NCBI lineage: Bacteria > Pseudomonadati > Pseudomonadota > Gammaproteobacteria > Enterobacterales > Enterobacteriaceae > Salmonella > Salmonella sp. SAL00672. The sequence continues at coordinate 23,464 of NZ_JBGDUQ010000008.1, forward strand.
TTACTCAAGCCGTTTACCACCAGTAAAGCTGTCGGGTTGGGTATTGGGCTGTCGATTAGCGTGTCGCTGATGGCGCAAATGAAGGGCGACCTGCGTCTGGCGTCGACGCTGACGCGTAACGCTTGCGTGGTGCTGCAATTCTCGGTAACGGATGTCGATGATGTTGAATGATGAATGTTCTATTTTGCTGATTGATGATGACGTTGATGTACTTGACGCCTATACCCAAATGCTTGAGCAGGCAGGCTACCGCGTGCGTGGCTTTACCCATCCTTTCGAGGCCAAAGAGTGGGTAAAAGCGGATTGGGAGGGGATCGTTTTGAGCGATGTGTGTATGCCGGGGTGTTCCGGTATCGATCTGATGACGCTGTTTCATCAGGATGACGATCAACTGCCAATCTTATTGATTACCGGACATGGCGATGTACCGATGGCGGTTGATGCGGTGAAAAAGGGCGCCTGGGATTTTCTGCAAAAACCCGTCGATCCGGGCAAGCTGTTGATATTAATTGAAGACGCGCTACGCCAGCGCCGGTCGGTCATTGCACGGCGGCAATATTGCCAGCAGACGTTACAGGTTGAACTGATTGGGCGCAGCGAGTGGATGAATCAGTTTCGACAACGGTTACAACAACTGGCGGAAACGGACATTGCCGTATGGTTTTACGGTGAGCATGGCACTGGACGTATGACTGGCGCCCGTTATCTCCATCAACTGGGGCGTAACGCGAAAGGGCCGTTTGTACGCTATGAACTTACGCCGGAGAATGCCGGGCAGTTGGAGACATTCATCGACCAGGCGCAAGGAGGCACGCTGGTGTTGAGTCATCCCGAATATCTGACACGCGAACAGCAGCACCATCTGGCGCGTTTACAAAGCCTGGAGCATCGGCCTTTTCGTTTGGTGGGCGTTGGCAGCGCTTCGCTGGTGGAGCAGGCGGCAGCTAACCAGATTGCGGCCGAGCTTTACTACTGTTTCGCCATGACCCAAATCGCCTGCCAGTCTCTTTCTCAGCGACCGGATGATATCGAGCCGTTATTTCGCCATTATCTTCGAAAAGCCTGCCTGCGACTCAATCATCCAGTGCCGGAAATAGCGGGGGAATTACTGAAAGGAATAATGCGACGCGCCTGGCCAAGCAATGTGCGCGAACTGGCTAATGCGGCAGAGCTTTTTGCTGTTGGCGTGCTGCCGCTGGCGGAAACGGTCAACCCGCAGTTGCTTCTTCAGGAGCCGAGCCCGCTTGACCGGCGCGTTGAAGAGTATGAGCGACAAATTATTACCGAAGCATTAAATATTCATCAGGGACGAATTAATGAAGTGGCGGAGTACTTGCAAATTCCCCGTAAAAAACTTTATCTGCGCATGAAAAAATATGGTCTAAGTAAAGAGCATTATAAATTCTGATATTACAGTTACTTTCAATCTGGCTGACAACAACAGCAACGATGTCGTTAGCCAGATAACGTCACATCACCGTAATGGTAAATCATTCCATTATGATTATAGATTGCTTATTATTCACCTGAGCATCAAATTCTATTTCTTAACTTCAATATAAGGTAAAAATGCGTCAAGTTCTCTGGCGTAATAAATGTACTCTTGTCCGACGATTTGACAAGATGAAAACTTCATCACCTCTCCAGATTACATCTGAATATGAGGACAAGAGAAATGAAAAAACATGCTATTGCAGTAATGATGATCGCCGTATTTTCTGAGTCGGTTTATGCGGAGTCTACCTTATTTATTCCGGACGTCTCTCCTGATAGCGTCACGACATCCCTTTCCGTGGGAGTGTTAAATGGTAAATCCAGGGAGCTGGTTTATGATACCGACACCGGGCGGAAGATTAGTCAACTGGACTGGAAAATAAAAAATGTCGCCACGTTGCAGGGGGATTTATCATGGGAACCCTATTCGTTCATGACGCTGGACGCCCGCGGCTGGACGTCTTTGGCATCGGGATCGGGTCATATGGTTGACCATGACTGGATGAGCAGTGAGCAGCCAGGCTGGACCGATCGTTCAATTCATCCGGACACCAGCGCCAACTATGCTAATGAATACGATTTGAATGTGAAAGGTTGGTTATTGCAGGGCGATAACTACAAGGCGGGCGTGACAGCGGGCTATCAGGAAACCCGTTTTAGCTGGACGGCAAGAGGCGGGTCTTATATTTATGATAATGGTCGGTATATTGGTAATTTTCCTCATGGCGTGCGCGGCATAGGTTATAGCCAGCGTTTCGAAATGCCCTATATCGGGCTGGCGGGTGATTATCGTATTAATGACTTTGAGTGTAATGTACTGTTTAAATACAGCGACTGGGTAAATGCGCATGATAATGACGAACACTACATGCGCAAACTTACCTTCCGTGAAAAAACGGAAAATTCACGATATTATGGCGCTTCTATTGACGCCGGATATTATATTACCAGTAATGCAAAAATCTTTGCTGAGTTCGCTTACAGTAAATATGAAGAAGGTAAGGGCGGTACGCAAATCATAGATAAAACCAGCGGTGATACGGCGTATTTTGGTGGCGATGCCGCAGGTATAGCTAATAATAACTATACGGTTACCGCGGGGTTGCAGTACCGCTTCTAGACCACATCAGGATGTCATCGGTCATAACCGGCCGATGACGACTTTTTGCTGAACGTATGGCATGTCCGGTGATATTGCATAGGGGCAATAAAAGCAACATGAAAGGGGAACCGCTCGAAAGGTTATGCAGCAAGAAGAGAATGTCCTGGGTATCAATGGTGTCCCCTGCAGGAATCGAACCTGCAACTAGCCCTTAGGAGGGGCTCGTTATATCCATTTAACTAAGGGGACAACGCGGCGCCAGTATAGCGTTTTTTATTCGCCGGAGTAAGTGTAGCGCCGCCTGACTGGTTAAACCGTCGCCACTCAGCGCTGTTTTTCCGCTTTTTTCCGCTCCCGTTCCAGGCGCTCGCCGCGTAGCCTCGCTTCTTCCTTACGTTTATTGCTCATATCGTTGCGGATCTGCGCGTGGCTCATTAATGCGAAAATAAAGGTGCCGCCGCAGATATTTCCGGCAAGTGTGGGAAGGGCGAAGGGCCAGAAAAAGTCGCTCCAGGGCAGCGTGCCGTTGAAAACCAAATACAAAATTTCAACGGAACCGACGACAATATGGGTGGTATCGCCCAGCGCGATAAGCCAGGTCATCAAAATAATGACCACAATTTTTGCCCCTCCTGCAGCAGGAAACATCCATACCATTGTGGCGATGATCCAGCCAGAGATAATCGCGTTGGCAAACATCTCCGTTGGGCTATTTTTCATGACCTCCATACCAATTTTGACAAAGGCGTCGCGGGTCTCTTCATCAAATATAGGCATATATTCAAATGCCCACGCAGCAACCCCGGTGCCAATAAGGTTGCCCAATAAGACTACGCCCCATAAGCGCATCAGCAGGCCAACGTTACTCAGAGTGGGATTTTGCATTACCGGCAATACGGCGGTAACGGTATTTTCAGTAAATAATTGCTGGCGGGCCATGATGACAATGATAAAACCAAAGGTATAGCCGAGATTTTCCAGTAAAAAGCCGCCGGGAACGCCTTCAAGCTGCACGTGAAAAATCCCTTTCGCCAGGAGTGATGCCCCCATAGAAAGTCCTGCGGCAATAGCTGACCAGAGCAAAGCCATCGCATCGCGTTCCATCTCTTTTTCACCATCCTGGCGAATATGTTCATGAATCGCCATGGCGCGGGAAGGAAGACGATTTTCATCCACTTCAATCTCTTTACCGCTTTGTTTTTCTTCGCTTTCAACTTCCAGGTCACTGCTGTGCCGGTTAATTTTATCGTCGTTAAGGCTATCCATGATGATCCCTGCTGATTAACACATATTAATAAAGCGTAGCGGTTTTTCATTTACCCAGGCCGGGGCATTCTCCGAAAAAATAAAAATGATCACGCTCGTTTTTATCTGTTTCGTTAGAATAGGGCCGTCACGTTGTTGCGTTACCAGGCTATGCTCAGAGCAATGAGATCGCGCATATAGACATCGTTTGACGTGCTGTTAAAATCGCTCACACCTAAACAGGCGGATACGGTAGCGTTCCGTCATGGATGGCAATCAGCGATAGCCATAATTCACAGGGAGACATCTATGAAGCTTCGCCTGTCGGCGCTGGCGCTGGGAACCACACTGCTGGTCGGGTGTGCGAGTTCCGGTACAGAACAGCAGGGGCGTTCAGACCCATTTGAAGGGTTTAACCGCACCATGTACAACTTCAACTTTAATGTGCTGGACCCGTATGTTGTTCGGCCGGTCGCGGTCGCCTGGCGTGATTATGTTCCACAGCCTGCGCGTAACGGTTTAAGTAATTTCACCGGCAACCTCGAAGAACCGGCGATCATGGTGAACTATTTCCTGCAGGGCGATCCTTATCAGGGTATGGTGCATTTCACCCGTTTCTTCCTGAACACCTTATTAGGGATGGGCGGCTTTATTGACGTCGCGGGAATGGCGAATCCTAAGCTGCAGCGCGTTGAACCGCATCGCTTTGGCAGTACGCTGGGCCATTATGGCGTGGGGTATGGGCCTTATATGCAACTTCCGTTCTACGGCAGCTTCACGCTGCGTGAAGATGGCGGGGATATGGCGGATACCTTGTATCCGGTGCTCTCGTGGTTGACCTGGCCAATGTCCATAGGAAAATGGACTATCGAAGGGATAGAAACCCGCGCGCAGTTGCTGGACTCCGATGGTTTGCTGCGCCAGTCTTCCGATCCTTATATTATGGTGCGCGAGGCGTACTTCCAGCGTCATGACTTTATCGCCAATGGCGGAAAACTCAAGCCGCAGGAAAACCCGAACGCACAGGCGATTCAGGACGAACTCAAAGAGATCGACTCGGAATAAACGGCAGTAAATAAAAAGGTGAGCGCAATGCTCACCTTTTTGATCCGTTTCAGAAAGAGATTAGAACGCGTAGTTAAAGTTAGTACCGAACAGCCAGGCTTTCCCTTCAGATTCAAACTGATAAGGGCCTTCATTAATTTTCACGCTCTGACCATGCATATAAGAGACGCCAACGTCGACAGAGGCATCTTTGTTAAAGGCGTAAGTCGTACCGGCGCTCAGCCAGAAACGGTCCTGATCCGGAATAGAGATAGAACGGTTTTGCGCTGGTACCGGGCTGTCATCGAAGGCGATACCGGTACGGAACGTCCAGTTGTCATCGTAGTAATAGGTGGTACCCAACGCAATGCGATAAGCGTCTTTAAAGCCTTCATGCTTCTCAAAGAGCGTATCACCGGCGGTCGATTTTGCCTTCAATTCCTGGAACTGACTCCAGCTGGTATAGGCCAGGCTATAGTGGATGGCCCACTGTGGCGCCACACGGTTATAACCGGACACTTCCCACATTTCCGGCAGATTCAGCGTCAGGTAGCCTGACCGTGTCGCGCCGCCGGTTGCCGTTGGGATAGGCAGGTTAAATCGGTTTATAGCGATGGGAAGATCGCTACTGTAGTTGCCTTTAAAGTCAATTTTGACTTCCGAGCGGTAGGTCAGCGCGTAGCGGTTATTTTTATCCAGTTCATAAAGGATACCGGCATTCCAGCCAAAGCCCCACTGATTACCGTTCAGGTGGGCAATCTTGGTGTCGCTGGGAATCTGACCCGCGACCGGCGCCAGCGCCGGATTCTGTGCCGCGACCAACTGGCCTAAATCGCCCGCAAAACGTTCGATTTTCGCACGTGCGTATACCGCATCAAAGCCGAGGCCGAAGCTCCAGGCCTCATTTAAGCGATAAGCGCCGCTTAAATTCAGGTTCATGGTTTCAAGATCGGTCGTACCGCCAACCGAGCCGCCGGCGTATGTGTCGTTAAACTCTGTCGCCAGACCATAGTTAGAGGTAATAGAAGCCCCCCAGCCAAACTGATCGTTAATCGGGGCGACAAAATGGACGTTCGGCACCCAGGCCGTCGGCGCGATGTTATCCGCATCTAACGTCCGACGAGATGGCGATGTCCCGCTAATATTAACATCAGGATCAATATAAACCGCGCCCGCTGAAAACGTCGGGCGGTCAAACATGGTAATTAACGCCGGGTTGCGGCTAACGTTACCCGCATCATCTGCGATTGCGCCTTCACCCGAATAGGCCCGGCCAAGGCCAGAGGAAGAAAATTCGTTTAACTGAAAGCCTGCAGACCAGGCCTGGGTGGAGATGATTGCCACTGCGACTGCGAGAGCAGACTTTGTAAACAGGGTTTTCTGGCTCATGACCATAACCTCATTGATTATTTTTATACAAACTATGTTACATGCTGTAACAGGAGCGCGAAGTGTAGGGTCTGCGGTACGACTTAGAAATCAGACCAGTGGCGAGAGTATAGGTCTGACCAGCTAGAATGTTGCAAGTATGTTTATAAGTTTTTTCAATTGTGATCTTAGAAACGAGATCTGGCTGGCAAAATCGGCGGGCTTAACGGTCACCCGATCGCGCGATTTTTGTTTTAGATCATTTTTAAGTGTGATTTCGGTCACTTAACGCGTTTCCCACCATTAACGACTGGAGAGGCGAATGCCGGGAGCGTAAAATATCCCCATCGTTTATCTGGCACCCTGGGTGCAAATACAGAGGAAATCTACAATGAGTAAATGCAGTGCTGATGAAACCCCGGTTTGCTGCTGTATGGACGTTGGAACCATCATGGACAACTCCGATTGCACCGCGTCATACAGCCGCGTATTCGCTACCCGCGCAGAGGCTGAAGAGACGCTGGCGGCGTTAACCGAAAAAGCGCGTAGCGTGGAGTCTGAACCTTGCCAAATTACGCCAACCTTTACCGAGGAATCCGAAGGCGTTCGTCTGGATATTGATTTTGTTTTCGCCTGCGAAGCAGAAACGCTGATCTTCCAGCTCGGCCTGCGTTAATCCGTTCATTCACGACGCCTCCGTCATCATCTGGCGGAGGCGTTTTCTTTTTTTGTCGTTTCCCTTCACTGTGCCTTAGCTCCCACTTTCTTTTCTCTCTGCTTGGCTAAATGTAAAAAATTGGTTAAGACTGTGATCAGGTCAGACCACTAATTTATTTTTTTACAGGGGAGTACTATGCGTCAGGCTTTACCGTTGGTCACCCGTCAGGGCGATCGCATTGCTATTGTCAGTGGGTTACGAACCCCCTTCGCTCGTCAGGCCACTGCATTTCATGGTATTCCCGCTGTTGATCTCGGCAAGATGGTGGTAGGCGAGCTGCTGGCGCGCAGTGAAATTCCAGCCGATGCCATTGAGCAACTGGTTTTTGGTCAGGTAGTACAAATGCCGGAAGCCCCCAACATTGCGCGCGAAATTGTGCTGGGTACGGGAATGAATGTTCATACCGATGCCTATAGCGTAAGCCGCGCCTGCGCCACCAGTTTTCAGGCGGTAGCGAATGTGGCGGAAAGCCTGATGGCCGGCACGATACGCGCGGGTATCGCTGGCGGCGCAGATTCGTCGTCGGTACTGCCAATAGGCGTGAGTAAAGCCCTGGCGCGGGTACTGGTTGATGTCAATAAAGCCCGGACGACCCGCCAACGGCTGACGCTTTTTTCTCGTCTGCGCTTACGCGACCTGCTGCCCGTTCCTCCCGCCGTTGCTGAGTATTCCACCGGTCTGCGCATGGGCGATACCGCCGAACAGATGGCGAAAACGTATGGTATTACGCGTGAACAGCAGGACGCGCTGGCGCATCGTTCACATCAGCGCGCCGCGCAGGCATGGGCGGAGGGCAAACTGGCGGAAGAAGTGATGACGACCTATGTGCCGCCGTATAAAAACCCCTTTGCAGAAGACAACAACATTCGCGGCACCTCCACGCTGGCGGACTACGCCAAACTGCGTCCCGCTTTTGACAGAAAACATGGCTCTGTGACCGCCGCCAATAGTACACCGCTGACCGACGGCGCTGCCGCCGTTATTCTGATGACCGAATCCCGCGCTAAAGAGCTGGGGCTGCACCCGCTTGGTTATCTGCGCAGCTACGCCTTTACCGCTATTGATGTCTGGCAGGACATGCTATTGGGGCCGGCCTGGTCAACGCCGCTGGCGCTGGAGCGGGCCGGGTTGACGATGGCCGATCTGACGCTTTTTGACATGCATGAAGCGTTTGCCGCCCAGACTCTGGCGAACTTACAACTGCTGGGCAGCGAACGATTTGCCCGTGAGGTGCTTGGTCGTGCGCAGGCGACAGGGGAGGTGGATGACGCTAAATTCAACGTGCTCGGCGGCTCAATCGCCTACGGGCATCCTTTTGCCGCAACGGGCGCACGGATGATAACCCAAACGTTGCATGAATTACGGCGTCGGGGCGGAGGTTTTGGCCTGGTCACGGCCTGCGCGGCTGGCGGTCTTGGCGCGGCGATGGTTCTGGAGGCGGAATAATGACTACCACATCAGCTTTTATGCTTAACGTGCGTCTGGATAATGTCGCGGTTGTCGCTATTGATGTCCCTGGAGAAAAGGTGAACACCCTGAAAGCGGAGTTTGCCACGCAGGTACGCGCCATCCTGAAGCAGATCCGGGAAAACAAAGCGTTGCAGGGCGTTGTTTTTATCTCAGCCAAAGCAGATAACTTTATTGCTGGCGCTGATATCAACATGATAGGTCACTGCCAAAACGCGCAGGAAGCGGAAACGCTGGCGCGTCAGGGGCAACAACTGATGGCGGAGATCCAGGCGTTGCCTGTTCCGGTTATCGCTGCCATTCATGGCGCCTGTCTGGGGGGCGGCCTTGAAATGGCGCTGGCCTGCCATCGGCGCATCTGTACCGATGACGTTAAAACCGTTCTTGGACTGCCGGAGGTACAGTTAGGGCTTTTACCGGGATCGGGCGGAACGCAGCGACTTCCACGGCTGGTGGGGGTCAGTACCGCGCTGGATATGATCCTGACAGGTAAACAGCTTCGCGCCAGACAGGCGCTTAAAGCCGGGCTGGTTGATGATGTGGTGCCGCAAACTATTTTACTGGAAGCGGCTGTCGAGCTGGCTAAAAAAGAACGTCTGGCGCAGCGGACATTACCGGTCCGGGAACGTATCCTGGCGGGGCCGTTGGGACGCGCGCTGTTATTTCGCCTGGTGCGTAAAAAGACGGCGCAAAAAACGCAGGGTAATTATCCGGCGACGGAGCGGATCATTGATGTGATTGAAACTGGACTGGCGCAGGGCAGCAGTAGCGGCTATGACGCGGAAGCGCGCGCTTTCGGCGAGCTGGCGATGACGCCTCAATCGCAGGCGCTGCGCGCTATTTTCTTTGCCAGTACCGAGGTGAAAAAAGATCCCGGTAGCGATGCGCCGCCCGGCCCGCTGAACAGCGTGGGCATCTTAGGCGGCGGGTTAATGGGCGGCGGTATCGCCTGGGTTACGGCCTGTAAAGGCGGCTTGCCAGTACGAATTAAGGATATAAATACTCAGGGGATCAATCATGCTCTGAAATACAGCTGGGATCTGCTTGAAACAAAAGTACGCCGCCGCCATATCAAAGCCAGCGAACGCGATAAACAGTTGGCGTTGATATCAGGTTCGACCGATTACCGTGGTTTCAGTCATCGTGATCTGGTCATTGAAGCGGTGTTTGAAGATCTGCCGTTAAAACAACAGATGGTGGCGGAAGTGGAACAAAATTGCGCTGCTCACACCATTTTTGCCTCCAATACTTCTTCCCTGCCGATTGGCGATATTGCGGCGAATGCGGCCAGACCGGAACAGGTGATTGGATTGCACTTTTTTAGCCCGGTCGAAAAAATGCCACTGGTTGAGGTTATTCCTCATGCGTCTACTTCCGCGCAGACCATCGCCACGACCGTTAAGCTGGCGAAAAAACAGGGTAAAACCCCGATAGTCGTCAGTGATAAAGCCGGGTTTTATGTTAACCGAATTCTTGCGCCGTATATCAATGAGGCGATTCGGATGCTGACTGAAGGCGAACGCGTCGAACATATTGACGCCGCCCTGGTAAAATTTGGTTTTCCGGTGGGACCAATCCAACTTTTGGATGAGGTGGGAATCGATACGGGCACTAAAATTATTCCTGTGCTTGAGGCGGCGTATGGAGAACGTTTTAGCGCGCCTGCAAATGTTGTTGCTTCAATTTTGAATGACGATCGCAAAGGTAGAAAAAATGGTCGCGGTTTCTATCTTTATGGCGAAAAAGGGCGTAAAAGCAAAAAACAGGTTGACCCTGCTATTTATAAGCTTATTGGCGTGCAAGGGCAGAGTCGATTGTCTGCGCAGCAGGTGGCAGAGCGCTGTGTCATGTTAATGCTTAACGAAGCGGCGCGCTGTTTCGACGAAAAAGTGATTCGCAGCGCGCGCGATGGCGATATCGGCGCCGTGTTTGGTATCGGTTTTCCGCCGTTTCTCGGTGGCCCGTTCCGCTATATGGATGCTCTCGGGCCGGGTGAAATGGTGGCGACATTACAGCGCCTGGCCGCACTTTACGGTCCTCGTTACGCGCCTTGTGAACAATTAGTGCGCATGGCGGAGCGCAGGGAGCATTTCTGGACGAATGGGGAAACTGACCAGGGAAATTGAGGTCAAAGAGAATATGAATCCGCACTGAATGCCTCCTTAGTGGCGAAATAATAATCAAGGATTGACTATACTTACGCCATTGAGGTAAAAAACAGCGTTTCATTCAGTGAATGGATAAGGCACAATGCCGGCCACCGCATTTTTGCCGCAGCCAATAGGGGCATGTGGTAAGCGTGTTGGTGAAACTGGTTAACAAAAGCGGTGCAATATGCAAGTTTTTATCATGCGTCACGGCGACGCAGCCCTTGATGCCGCCAGTGATTCGGTTCGTCCCTTGACCCCTTGTGGGTGTGACGAGTCTCGCCTGATGGCGAACTGGCTGAAAGGTCAAAAAGTGGATATCGAACGTGTTCTGGTGAGTCCGTTTCTTCGGGCCGAACAGACGTTAGATGTGGTCGGCGATTGTATGAATCTGCCGGCTCAGGTGGATGTCCTGCCGGAGCTAACGCCCTGTGGCGATGTCGGTCTGGTCAGCGCCTACCTCCAGGTGCTGGCCAATGAAGAGATCGGATCGGTGCTGGTGATTTCTCACTTACCTCTGGTCGGATACCTGGTATCTGAGCTTTGTCCGGGCGAAACGCCGCCGATGTTCACGACGTCCGCAATTGCCAACGTTACGCTTGATGAAAGCGGCAAGGGGACATTCAACTGGCAAATGAGTCCCTGCAATCTGAAAATGGCGAAAGCGATTTAATCTTTGCTGCCTGATGGCGCTTCGCTTATCAGGCCTACGACAGCGCTGGCTGTTCGTAGGCTGGATCAGGCGCTTGCGCCGCCATCCGGCAATTCCGCATCAGGGTAATTCGGGCGGTTGCCACTCTTCCACTTCAATCAACACCAGCAGCGCGGCGTCGCCGCCGTACTCTTTCGGCGCCTGATGAAAGGCCATCACATGCGGATGCTGCGCCAGCCATAACGGCGTTTGCTGTTTCAGAATATGTTTACCGTGTCCATGCATGACGCAGGCGCAAAAAATATGTTCCCGACGGCAGGCGGCAATCAGCGCCCCCAGTTCCTGCTTGGCCTGAAGCTGCGTTAAGCCGTGTAAATCCAGAAACAGTTCCGGCGAATAGTCGCCGCGGCGCATTTTTTTTAGCTCGAAATGGCTGACATCTTCACGGACATACTTTACCGGCCCTTCCGTATTGAGCAGCGGCTGGAACTCATCGGAAAAATAGTGGCTGGCGTCCGCCTGTTCCTGAATTAACCTTCGGGTAGGGACTTCCGTGATTTTCTTGCGCAGTGGCCGATGGACGATAGTATCCTGTTTAATCTTTCGGGTGCCGACCATCAGCTGACGGAACAGCGCCTGGTCCTCCTCGCTGAGCGATGTTTTCTTTTTCATTCGTGGGTCTCGTCTGATCTTTTGCCTTAGTTTACCCGACCCGGAGGATATCCGAACGGTCAAAACGGATTTTTCGTATTCTCCCGCCGCGTCAATGCTGATTTATCCCTGTCTTCGTGGCAAACTAGCCGCCGAATTTAATGCGAGCATGCCCTGGAGGAATACGTGGATAAAATTTTCGTCGATGAAGCAGTAAGTGAACTGCATACCATTCAGGACATGTTGCGCTGGGCGGTAAGCCGCTTTAGCGCGGCGAATATCTGGTATGGACACGGTACCGATAACCCGTGGGATGAAGCGGTACAACTGGTGTTGCCGTCTCTTTATCTGCCGCTGGATATTCCGGAAGATATGCGGACCGCGCGGCTGACGTCCAGCGAAAAACACCGCATTGTCGAGCGAGTGATTCGTCGCATTAACGAGCGTATCCCGGTCGCCTACCTGACCAATAAAGCCTGGTTCTGCGGCCACGAATTTTATGTCGATGAGCGCGTGCTGGTGCCGCGTTCGCCCATTGGCGAGCTGATTAATAACCACTTCGCCGGCCTTATTAGCCAACAGCCGAAATATATTCTGGATATGTGTACCGGCAGCGGCTGCATCGCCATCGCCTGTGCTTATGCTTTCCCGGACGCAGAGGTTGATGCGGTCGATATTTCGCCGGATGCGCTGGCTGTCGCCGAGCATAACATTGAAGAACACGGTCTTATCCATCACGTGACGCCAATCCGTTCCGATCTGTTCCGCGATCTGCCGAAAGTTCAGTACGATCTGATTGTCACTAACCCGCCTTATGTCGATGCGGAGGATATGTCCGATCTGCCGAACGAATATCGCCACGAACCTGAGCTGGGGCTGGCGTCCGGCACTGACGGCCTCAAATTGACCCGTCGTATCCTGGGGAATGCGCCGGATTATCTGTCCGATGACGGCGTTCTGATTTGTGAAGTCGGAAACAGCATGGTACATCTGATGGAGCAGTATCCGGATGTGCCGTTCACCTGGCTGGAGTTTGACAACGGCGGCGATGGCGTCTTTATGTTGACCAAAGCGCAGTTGCTCGCGGCCCGTGAACATTTCAATATTTATAAAGATTAAAACACGCAAACGACAACAACGATAACGGAGCCGTGATGGCAGGAAACACAATTGGACAACTCTTTCGCGTAACCACTTTCGGCGAATCACACGGGCTGGCGCTTGGGTGTATCGTCGATGGCGTGCCGCCCGGCATCCCGTTGACGGAGGCCGATCTGCAACACGATCTCGACAGACGCCGCCCCGGCACCTCGCGCTATACTACCCAGCGCCGCGAACCGGACCAGGTAAAAATTCTCTCCGGCGTGTTTGATGGCGTGACGACCGGCACCAGCATTGGCCTGCTGATTGAAAACACCGATCAGCGCTCGCAGGACTACAGCGCGATTAAAGATGTTTTTCGTCCGGGACACGCGGATTACACCTATGAGCAGAAATACGGCCTGCGCGATTACCGTGGCGGTGGACGTTCTTCCGCGCGTGAAACCGCGATGCGCGTAGCGGCAGGGGCGATTGCCAAGAAATACCTGGCGGAAAAGTTCGGCATCGAAATCCGCGGCTGCCTGACCCAGATGGGCGACATTCCGCTGGAGATTAAAGACTGGCGTCAGGTTGAGCTTAATCCGTTCTTTTGTCCCGATGCGGACAAACTTGACGCGCTGGACGAACTGATGCGCGCGCTGAAAAAAGAGGGTGACTCCATCGGCGCGAAAGTGACGGTGATGGCGAGCGGCGTGCCGGCAGGGCTTGGCGAACCGGTATTTGACCGACTGGATGCGGACATCGCCCATGCGCTGATGAGCATTAATGCGGTGAAAGGCGTGGAGATCGGCGAAGGATTTAACGTGGTGGCGCTGCGCGGCAGCCAGAATCGCGATGAAATCACGGCGCAGGGTTTTCAGAGCAACCACGCTGGCGGCATCCTCGGTGGCATCAGTAGTGGGCAACACATTGTGGCGCATATGGCGCTGAAACCTACCTCCAGCATTACCGTGCCGGGACGTACGATCAACCGGGCAGGTGAAGAAGTCGAAATGATCACCAAAGGGCGCCACGATCCGTGTGTGGGGATTCGCGCAGTGCCGATCGCAGAAGCCATGCTGGCGATCGTGCTGATGGATCACCTGCTGCGCCATCGGGCACAGAATGCGGATGTAAAGACAGAGATTCCACGCTGGTAAGAAATGAAAAAAACCGCGATTGCGCTGCTGGCATGGTTTGTCAGTAGCGCCAGCCTGGCGGCGACGCCGTGGCAGAAAATAACCCATCCTGTCCCCGGCGCCGCCCAGTCTATCGGTAGCTTTGCCAACGGATGCATCATTGGCGCCGACACGTTGCCGGTACAGTCCGATAATTATCAGGTGATGCGCACCGATCAGCGCCGTTATTTCGGCCACCCGGATCTGGTCATGTTTATCCAGCGGTTGAGTCATCAGGTGCAGCAACGGGGGCTCGGAACCGTCCTGATAGGCGACATGGGGATGCCTGCCGGAGGCCGCTTTAATGGCGGACACGCCAGTCATCAGACCGGGCTTGATGTGGATATTTTCTTGCAGTTGCCGAAAACGCGCTGGAGCCAGGCGCAGCTCTTGCGCCCGCAGGCGTTAGATCTGGTGTCCCGCGACGGTAAACATGTCGTGCCGTCGCGCTGGTCGTCGGATATCGCCAGTCTGATCAAACTGGCGGCACAAGACAATGACGTCACCCGTATTTTCGTCAATCCGGCTATTAAACAACAGCTTTGCCTCGATGCCGGAAGCGATCGTGACTGGCTACGTAAAGTACGCCCCTGGTTCCAGCATCGCGCGCATATGCACGTGCGTTTACGCTGCCCTGCCGACAGCCTGGAGTGCGAAGATCAACCTTTACCCCCGCCGGGCGATGGATGCGGCGCTGAACTGCAAAGCTGGTTCGAACCGCCAAAACCTGGCACCACAAAGCCTGAGAAGAAGACACCGCCGCCGTTGCCGCCTTCCTGCCAGGCGCTACTGGATGAGCATGTACTCTGATGGACAATTTTTATGATCTGTTTATGGTCTCCCCGCTGCTGCTGGTGGTGCTGTTTTTTGTCGCCGTACTGGCAGGATTTATCGATTCTATCGCCGGAGGCGGAGGGCTGCTCACTATCCCTGCTCTGATGGCCGCCGGGATGTCGCCGGCAAACGCGTTGGCGACCAATAAATTACAGGCGTGCGGCGGCTCCCTCTCGTCTTCGCTCTATTTTATTCGCCGTAAAGTGGTAAACCTGGCCGAGCAAAAGCTCAATATTCTGATGACGTTCATTGGCTCGATGAGCGGCGCGCTGCTGGTGCAGCACGTGCAGGCGGATATTTTGCGCCAGATCTTGCCCATCCTGGTGATTTTCATCGGCCTCTATTTTTTATTGATGCCGAAGCTGGGGGAGGAAGATCGCCAGCGCCGCCTGTATGGATTACCGTTCGCGCTGATAGCCGGGGGATGCGTCGGTTTTTACGACGGCTTTTTCGGGCCTGCCGCCGGGTCGTTTTACGCTCTGGCGTTTGTCACCTTATGTGGCTATAACCTGGCGAAATCCACGGCACATGCCAAAGTGCTTAACGCTACCTCCAACGTTGGCGGCCTGCTGTTATTTATCATCGGCGGCAAAGTGATCTGGGCGACGGGCTTCGTGATGCTGGTTGGTCAGTTTTTAGGGGCGCGAATGGGGTCGCGTCTGGTGTTGAGCAAAGGCCAAAAGCTTATCAGACCGATGATCGTTATTGTCTCGGCGGTAATGAGCGCCAGGTTACTTTATGATAGCCACGGACAGGAGATCCTCCACTGGTTGGGGATGAATTAATGAACAATACGCACCATTACGAACAGTTAATTGAGATTTTTAACGGCTGCTTTGCCGAAGAATTTAATACCCGTCTGATTAAAGGCGACGACGAACCGATCTATCTTCCTGCTGACGCGCAGGTACCGTACCACCGTATCGTCTTTGCGCATGGGTTTTACGCCAGCGCGCTGCATGAGATTTCTCACTGGTGTATCGCCGGTAAGGCGCGCCGCGAACTGGTTGACTTTGGTTACTGGTACTGCCCGGACGGACGCGACGCGCAGACCCAAAGTCAATTCGAAGACGTTGAGGTGAAGCCACAGGCTTTCGACTGGTTGTTTTGCGTGGCGGCGGGGTATCCCTTTAACGTCAGTTGCGACAATCTGGAAGGCGATATTGAACCGGATCGCGTGGCGTTTCAGCGCCGGGTTCATGCGCAGGTAATGGCGTATCTGGAGCAGGGCATTCCTGAACGTCCGGCCCGCTTCATCAAAGCGCTACAGAATTACTATCACACGCCCGAACTTAAGGCGGAACAGTTCCCGTGGCCGGAAGCGCTTAATTAAAGCCAGCGCCACGTTTACAATGAGGAAAGAAGATGATCGCGGAGTTTGAATCACGCATTCTGGCATTAATTGACGATATGGTAGAGCACGCCAGCGACGATGAGCTTTTTGCCAGTGGATACCTGCGTGGCCACCTGACGTTAGCCATTGCCGAGCTGGAGAGCGGTGATGACCACTCCGTTGAGGCGGTCTATGCCAACGTTAGCCAAAGTCTGGAAAAAGCGATCGGCGCCGGCGAACTGTCGCCGCGCGATCAGGCGTTAGTCAAAGCGATGTGGGACAATTTGTTCGACAAGGCAAAACAATAACGCCGTGGGCCGGAAGGCGACGCTTGCCGCCTTCCGCTATTGACTGACCCATTACTTCACCGCTTTTCCCTTCAATAACTTTCTCACCCATAACCGATTTGGATTTAACGCCGCCAGCGTACCGGCATCCAGTGGAATCGGCTCGTTACTCATCTGCGCCGCCAGAATTTCTGCGCATAATGGCGCTGAGCACAAACCGCGCGATCCCAGCGCGCCGAGCATAAATAAACCCGGATACACAGGCGCAGGCGCCGCCGACGTTTTGTTATCGGCTAAATCGGCGTAATGCGTCAGCGTGGCGTGGTAATCCGGGACATTGCCCACCATCGGCAGATGGTCGCGGGTGGCGCAACGCACGCCGCAACGGGCGCTGTTGCCGCTAACGTCAACCTCTGTGGCCCATTTCGCATCCGGAAAACAGTCAAGCAGACGCTGTCGGTTCTGACGCTGATCTTCTTCGCGCCAGACGGTGCTTTCATCGCCCCGGTGATAGCTGGCGCCAATACAGTGCTGCTGATTATGCGGATTTTGCGGCGTCAGATAGCCGTCGTAGCATAACACCTGACGCAACGCCGAGAGGGCGGAGGTGGTGGGAATATGACTGACCTGCCCCCCGACGGCATACACCGGCAGCGGCCGGGTCTGATCAAAACGGTTAATCTGATGGCCGTTCGCCAGAACGACGGTCTCATGGCTGGCGGTTTCACCTGACGTAAAGCGCAGTTGCCAGCGCGACTCCTGCGCAACGAGCGACGTGAGCGTATGGCGAAAGCGCGTTTGTAAACCCTGTTCGGTCGCCAGTGCGATGACTGCGCGAGTTAATTGTTCCGGGCACAGCCAGCCGCCTGCCGGATAGGTAATTCCTCCGCAGCGTGTCGTCACGCCAACCGCCTGTTCCGCCTCTTCGGCATTGAGCGCCGAGGCCAGTCCGGCGGGCAGCGCCAGGGACAGCATCTGGGCAATTTTCTGCTGGCTTTTCTCATCCCATCCGAGCTGCGTTACGCCGCACCAGTCATGATCAAAAGAGACGGGCAGGGCATCATACAGGCGACGGGCAAAGGTGAATGCGGTCGGGAAAAAGCGATTAATGGCGGCGTCATGTTTGCTAAGGAGCGGATAAAGCGCGCCCTGTCGATTACCGGAAGCGCCCTGGGCGGGCTGATCATCTGCGCAATAGAGCGTCACCTGCCAGCCGCGACGCAGTAACGCCAGTGATAACAGCGCGCTGGCAATGCCGCCGCCAATGATCGCCGTTTCACGTTTTTCGCTTCCACTGCGGTAAAACCAGGGCGCGGAAAGGGTCGGCATGAGGTGTTGTTCCATCACTCCACAAAGCATCTCGCGTTTACGCCCGAAGCCTTTGCGTTTTTGCATGGTAAAACCGGCTTCCTGCAATCCCCGACGGACGAAACCCGCCGAGGTAAACGTCGCCAGCGTTGCGCCGGGCCGCGCCAGCCGCGCCATCGCGTTAAACAGGTTTGGCGTCCACATATCCGGATTTTTCGCCGGGGCAAAACCGTCGAGGAACCAGGCGTCGACTGTTTGATTCAGCGTGGCGTCCAGTTGGTCGGTCAATTCATTAATATCGCCAAACCACAAATCCAGCGTCACCCGACCCCGATCCAGCAATAGGCGGTGGCATCCCGGGAGTGGCAGCGGCCATTGCGCCTGCAGCTGCTCTGCCCAGGGCGCGAGCTCCGGCCAGTGTTGGTGCGCCAGCGCCAGATCGTCGCGCGTTAACGGGAATTTCTCAAAACTGATGAAATGTAACCTTTGCAGCGTCGCCTGTGGGTGCGCAGAACGAAAGCTGTCAAACGCCTGCCACAGCGTCAGGAAGTTGAGTCCGGTGCCAAAACCGCTTTCCGCGACTATAAATAATGGATGTGAATGTACGGGAAATCGCTCCGCAAGACGATTGCCGCCAAGAAAAACGTAGCGTGTCTCTTCGAGTCCATTGTCATTAGAAAAATAGACATCATCAAAATCTCGGGAAACAGGTGTACCCTCAGCGTTAAATTCGAGTGTGGCGGGTTGTATGGCGTATTGTTTCACGTAAGTTACTCGTCTGACGGGCGGTATCGCGATCTTAACGATGTGTGCCTGATGGCGCAAATTTCCGTACTAAATGGCTGATCGGACTTGTTCGGCGTACAAGTGTACGCTATTGTGCCAATCGAAACTTAAAAATAGTGCGAATTACAGAGGTATTGAATGAAACGTGCAGTGATTACTGGCCTGGGCATCGTTTCCAGCATCGGTAATAACCAGCAGGAAGTCCTGGCATCTCTGCGTGAAGGACGTTCAGGGATCACTTTCTCTCAGGAGCTGAAGGACGCCGGCATGCGTAGCCAGGTATGGGGCAACGTAAAACTGGATACCACTGGCCTCATTGACCGCAAAGTCGTGCGCTTTATGAGCGACGCCTCCATTTATGCTTATCTGTCTATGGAGCAGGCAGTGGCCGACGCCGGTCTGGCGCCGGAAGTCTATCAGAATAACCCGCGTGTCGGCCTGATTGCAGGTTCCGGCGGCGGCTCCCCGAAATTCCAGGTCTTTGGCGCAGACGCCATGCGTAGTCCGCGTGGTCTGAAAGCCGTTGGCCCGTATGTGGTGACGAAAGCAATGGCATCCGGCGTTTCCGCCTGCCTCGCTACGCCGTTTAAAATTTATGGCGTGAACTACTCCATTAGTTCCGCTTGCGCGACCTCCGCACACTGTATCGGCAATGCGGTTGAACAGATCCAACTGGGCAAACAGGACATCGTTTTTGCTGGCGGCGGCGAAGAGCTGTGCTGGGAAATGGCCTGTGAGTTCGACGCGATGGGCGCACTGTCCACCAAATATAACGATACGCCTGAAAAAGCGTCCCGTACCTATGATGCGCACCGTGATGGGTTTGTCATCGCGGGCGGTGGCGGTATGGTTGTTGTCGAAGAGCTGGAGCACGCTCTGGCGCGCGGCGCGCATATCTATGCGGAAATCGTCGGCTATGGCGCAACATCCGATGGCGCAGACATGGTTGCTCCGTCTGGTGAAGGCGCAGTACGTTGCATGCAGATGGCGATGCACGGCGTAGACACGCCGATCGACTACCTGAACTCTCACGGTACCTCTACTCCGGTAGGCGACGTGAAAGAACTCGGTGCAATCCGTGAAGTGTTTGGCGATAACAGCCCGGCTATCTCCGCGACCAAAGCGATGACCGGCCACTCGCTGGGTGCGGCTGGCGTGCAGGAAGCCATCTACTCTCTGCTGATGCTGGAGCACGGTTTTATCGCGCCGAGCATCAACATCGAAGAGCTGGATGAGCAGGCTGCGGGTCTGAACATCGTGACCGAAACGACCGAGCGTGAACTGACTACCGTAATGTCTAACAGCTTCGGTTTTGGCGGCACCAACGCCACGCTGGTGATGCGTAAGTTGTAAGCCTGACTATTACGTTGTAGTATCAACAATGAAACAGGTCGCTAATGCGACCTGTTTTTTCATTCAGGGAACAACAAATTATATGGATATTATATAAATGCCAACTAATACATTAGATAAAATTAGGCATAGTTTGAGTTGTGTGGCTGTTTTATTTGGTTTGTTCGGCATTTTTGTTTTTGCCTCATTTTCGCCTTCCTATGCCTGGCTTTATTTGGGAGGTCTGGCTGCGCCTTTTATATATAGTATTGTTTTTGTCTATGCGATTGCCGCCTGGAGTATTTATTCAAAGTATTACCCGTTTTTATCATTGGGTCGCTTATCATTCGTGGAGTGTTTTGTTCCGGCGCTGGCCCTGGTGTGCCTTACCGTTCTCTACAATGCTTTTAGTGGCCCGGAACCCTGGATGGCCGAGTTATCAAGGCAATTTTTTCTTCATAAATTTCTTAACACGCTGGCGATGTGCTTTCTGGCTCCTGTGGCGGAGGAAATTATATTCAGAGGGTTTTTATTAAACAGCAGTATCGGTTGGGGTCGGTACTCAAGAGCTTCCGGTATTATTATTACTTCACTCGCTTTTGCATTTATGCATACACAATATCTCTTTGCGGTGACTTTTGTTTATCTGTTTGTTTTTTCATCGATATTATGCGTTGTTCGAATGAGAAGCCGTGGGCTAATGATACCGATAACACTTCATATTTTAAATAATGCCTGGGTTGTTTTCGGCTTACTGTTTTCAGCGACGGAATAAGAGCCTGATGAAATAGGCGCTTTAACCTCTCCGGTACGAACAAGAGACCGATGGCGATTCCCTTTTTTAATGCTTCTTATATTCCGGCGCGACTTTTGCTGACCAGGCCTCAGCCTGGGTGATGGCGCCTGCGTCATAAATCGGCTGTTCATAACCCCTGTCAGCATCCCGAACGCGGTAAATTTTCCAGCGTCCCTCTTCCCAACGGGTATAAACTTCCAGGTGGATGGGCGTTGACTCTGTGCCCAACAGAACATCCACTTTTTCTCCGCCGAGGAAAGGGTGTGCCTTCCCAACCCGTAACTGTGGAATCCACTCTGGCGCATAGTCCTGCGCATACATAAAATAATCTGCCCCCACAATCTCCTGTTCATAAAGGGACTGTATTAGCGCTAGGCGAAGAATAACCTCTTTAGCAACGTAACGTTGCATTAAGGCGGTGGTGTCGTCAGGGGGATTCACATCGTTCGTGAACGTCGTCATCCATGAGGTATAGAACTGCTTCACGGCCTGCGTACTGTCGTGATGAGGCGCAGAGCAACTACAAAGCAACAGGATAAGCGCGACAAGGGAGAACGTTTTCATTAATTCTTCCTGTAGATGGTATATGAGGGCCTGGCTGCCCGGTAGCCCGGGCCGGCCCACATATCGCGTTGTTTAAAATCTGAATACCACTCTGTGCCATCGTATATCGCCATGTGACCGCTCGGGTTTCCGCCAGCGTAAGGTTGAATAATGATGACGTCACCCTCGCGCGGCATTTCATAGGTACCAATAGCGGTGAATCCGGCGCTTCTTAACATTGGGCCATAATCTTTCGCATGATACGTATGCCCCAGCGTGATACCGCCCGCCTGAATTGCCTTTCGGGTAAATTCCGCACACCGGCCTTGAGAATGAGAACCTGCATGCGTTTTGGCATAATTAACCGCCACTCTTTTATCCCAACTCATAATGATTCCTGTTAATAAAATACGTAATAGCAATTACGTAATGCTTTAACAGTATTTGATTCGGGAAGCATGACAGATAGTGCTATTACTATTTTCAATATAATAAGTTTAAATATTTATTAATTGTTGAGATTGATAGGTTAAAGCCAATTTATTCAGCATTAACTATTATTCTGCGATATCGGCATCATTTTTTATTTGCATATCATCATAGCGCGACGGCCAGATCTCCTGCGGCGTGATGCCCAGCGCGTCCGCAATAATTCGTTCAGCTCTCGGCCAGGAACGGGTAAAGACATTGCGCAGTGAATCAGGTGATAAACCGGCCTGACGAGAAAGATCTCTGAGCGTAATACCTCTTTTTTCAAGTGCACTTTTAATATCTGCACGATGCCAGTCTTGGCTTTTTGGTTCCATTCTGTAATCCTAAGAAGATGTGTTATCGGCACCGATATTTTTAAGGTAAAAATTAGCGCGAGAAAAAGAAAGTTACTTTCTTTTTCACTCTGAGAATAGTGCCAGAAAGAAAGCAAAATTTCGCGAAAAAGAAGAAATATTTTTATTTCATCAGGGGAAAGGAAAGAAACCGATGGCAAAGGAATGGTTCACGGTTAAGGAATGTCTTGGCTTACCGGGGTTTCCGGGAAGCGAGCCTGCGGTTCGCGAACGTTTATATAAGTACAGTGAAGGGAAAGCGGGGGTCAGGCGTAAGCGTGTTAAATCAAAGGCCGAGGAGTTTCATATATCTGTTTTCCCTCTCTATGTTCATCGTTATCTGGACGACAGCGGAGAGGAACCGACGCCAGAACCCATTTCCTTACAGGAAGCGGAGCCTGAAGATATCTGGGAGATGATGTTCAGGTTACTGACGCCAGAACAGCGCAAGCAGGTGACCGGACGGTTTAAGGTGAGAGGGATGAAAGCGGTCTTTCCCTTTCTGTTTGATGACACGCCGCCACGTTGATACCCTGGCTGCAATTTCAAGGTTGACAAGTTTCGCGTCTCACAGGCAGACTTCACTCTCTACATTATCCTTCCGATAATGCGTAAGCGTTTAACGTTATCCAACGCACCTTAATCCTGACGTTCAGGTAGAGGGGGGCGTGGCCTTTCCCCGCCTTACTCTGCATTCTGGAGTAATGCATGACAGCAGTTAGCCAAAAAACAACGACCCCGTCTGCGAATTTTTCGCTGTTCCGCATCGCCTTTGCGGTTTTCCTGACCTATATGACGGTCGGCCTGCCGTTACCCGTCATCCCGCTTTTTGTTCATCACGAACTGGGCTATAGCAATACGATGGTTGGGATCGCCGTGGGCATTCAGTTTTTTGCGACGGTACTGACGCGCGGCTATGCCGGACGGCTGGCGGATCAATATGGCGCTAAACGATCGGCGTTACAGGGGATGTTTGCCTGCGGGCTGGCGGGCGCCGCCTGGCTCCTGGCCGCGCTGTTGCCGGTTTCCGCGCCGATAAAATTCGCGCTGCTTATTGTCGGGCGTTTGATCCTCGGATTTGGCGAAAGCCAGCTGCTGACCGGAACCCTGACCTGGGGACTGGGGCTGGTTGGCCCAACGCGTTCCGGTAAGGTGATGTCGTGGAACGGGATGGCGATTTACGGTGCGCTGGCGGCCGGTGCGCCGTTGGGCTTGCTGATCCATAGCCACTTTGGCTTCGCGGCGCTGGCGGGGACGACGATGGTTTTACCGCTGCTGGCCTGGGCATTCAACGGCACCGTGCGTAAAGTGCCTGCGTATACGGGGGAGCGACCTTCACTGTGGAGCGTGGTCGGGCTTATCTGGAAACCGGGCCTGGGCCTGGCATTGCAGGGCGTGGGCTTTGCCGTCATCGGTACGTTTATTTCACTTTATTTTGTCAGCAATGGCTGGACGATGGCGGGATTCACCCTGACCGCGTTTGGCGGTGCGTTTGTACTGATGCGCATATTGTTCGGTTGGATGCCGGACCGCTTTGGCGGCGTGAAGGTCGCCGTTGTCTCATTGCTGGTTGAGACGGCAGGGTTGCTGCTCTTGTGGCTGGCGCCGACGGCCTGGATAGCGCTGGTAGGCGCGGCGCTCACCGGGGCAGGGTGTTCACTGATTTTCCCGGCGCTGGGCGTGGAGGTTGTGAAACGCGTACCTGCACAGGTACGCGGTACGGCGCTCGGCGGCTACGCCGCGTTTCAGGATATCTCCTACGGCGTTACCGGCCCGCTGGCGGGCATGCTGGCCACGTCATGCGGCTATCCTTCCGTATTCCTCGCGGGAGCGATCTCCGCTGTGGTTGGCATCCTGGTGACGATATTATCGTTCCGGCGTGGTTAAGAAACCAGCCAGAAAAGCGCCAGTACAATTATTAGCGCGATAAACAACAGGCCTGGCCGCGCAGACAGATTTTTCACGGTTTCAATCATCGGCGCAAACGGGCGGTAGATGGGTTGAATAGAGAGCGGTTCCAGCTCATCAGTCTCCCGCTCTACGCGACGCAGGAAAATATGGTTAAGTAAATCCTGCACCTGGGCGGTGGTCAGCACCGTTTGCGGCTGAATTTGATAAGTGTGCTGGGCATACTCTTTGATCGCTGTGAGTTCGTCCGGCTCAAGCGGTTGTTTTAACGCAGCCTGAAGCGTATGTAGCGTAGGCGCGTGTTGTAGTGACAGCGTCTGCCGCGCCTGTAGCCATGTCGCCAGATGGGTAAACTGCTTTGCCGGAATGAGCTCGCCGCTTTTCACGCCGGAGAGTTCCAGCATTGATTGCCAGATAAGTTTGTTTGACTCGCCGGTCGCGGCTGCCAGCTTCGTCACCAACTGATTCAACGTATTATGTTCAGCAGGCAATAATGGCCGATCCGTTGCCGGACGTTGCTGCGGCTGCGGAATGGAAAGCTGCCCCTGTTGCAGGAGCGTCAGCACGTTTTTGAGTTGATCGGGCGTAAGCTGGCTAAGCGCGGTTTGACCGTATTGTTGACGGATAAAATCGCTGACGGCCTGACGATTATTCCCGACGCCAAGCAGCTCTGTTAGCTGTGAAAGCACCTGACGATTGGCATGATTTTGCTGCGCTACGCCCAGACGCTGGGTAAGATTCTGTTCAGCGGCGGGGAAGTGGCGCGACAGTAGCGGCGCGTCATTTTTTATCCCCAGATCGTGTTTCATTCCGGCCCATACTTCCGCGCTTTGCTGCTGGGTCAGTGAAATCAGGCGCGTGATCAGCCTTTCCAGTACCGTACGCTGTTGCATGGAAAGCGGCTGCTCGCTCGCAGCGGAAAGAGGATTACGCCCTTCGCCTGGAGGCTGTGCAGGGGCGCCGGAGATGGGATGCATAATTAATTATCCTTTAACCATAAATCTGAGCAATATATGCCTGGCGGCCAGATTATGGCACACTTGTCCGGTTAACTCTCGTTCTCAAACAGGTACGACAGTCGTGAAAATTCTCGTTGATGAAAATATGCCTTACGCCCGCGAATTATTTAGCCGCCTGGGTGAGGTAAAGGCAGTGCCGGGTCGCCCGATCCCCGTTGAAGAATTGAACCATGCCGATGCGTTAATGGTGCGTTCGGTCACGAAAGTGAATGAATCGCTGCTGAGCGGCACGCCGATTAACTTCGTTGGTACTGCTACGGCAGGCACCGATCATGTGGATGAGGCATGGCTGAAGCAGGCGGGCATCGGTTTTTCAGCCGCGCCCGGCTGTAATGCTATCGCCGTGGTGGAGTATGTGTTTTCCGCGCTGTTGATGCTGGCCGAACGTGACGGCTTTTCGTTACGCGATCGCACTATAGGGATTGTCGGCGTGGGTAACGTCGGAAGCCGGCTACAGACCAGGCTTGAAGCGTTGGGTATCCGCACGTTGCTGTGCGATCCGCCACGCGCCGCACGCGGGGACGAGGGTGATTTTCGTACGCTGGATGAGCTGGTGCAGGAAGCGGATGTCCTGACTTTCCATACGCCGCTCTATAAAGACGGACCGTACAAAACGCTGCATCTGGCCGATGAGACGCTGATCCGTCGACTGAAACCCGGCGCCATTCTCATTAACGCCTGCCGCGGTCCGGTGGTGGATAACGCCGCGTTGCTGGCGCGACTTAATGCCGGGCAGCCGCTGAGCGTGGTGCTTGATGTGTGGGAGGGCGAACCGGATCTTAACGTCGCGCTACTGGAAGCCGTGGATATCGGCACGTCGCATATTGCCGGTTATACGCTGGAAGGCAAAGCGCGCGGCACCACTCAGGTCTTTGAGGCGTATAGCGCGTTTATTGGCCGCGAGCAGCATGTCGCGCTGGAGACATTACTGCCTGCGCCTGAGTTTGGTCGTATTACGCTTCATGGCACGCTGGATCAACCGACGCTGAAAAGACTGGCGCATTTGGTGTATGATGTGCGCCGCGACGATGCGCCGCTGCGTAAAGTCGCTGGAATTCCGGGTGAATTTGATAAATTGCGTAAAAATTATCTTGAGCGCCGTGAATGGTCGTCTTTATACGTGATGTGTGACGACGAAACGGCAGCCGCCTTGCTGTGTAAGCTAGGTTTTAACGCTGTTCATCACCCGGCACATTAATGTCTTCTTAATGCTCCCTGTCGAATAATGCGACAGGGACGCTTATGTATTTCTGGAGTAAATCACCATGTCTGAAGGCTGGAACATTGCCATTCTGGGCGCAACGGGCGCCGTAGGCGAAGCCCTGCTTGAAACACTGGCTGAACGCCAGTTCCCGGTCGGTGAAATTTATGCGTTGGCGCGTCATGAAAGCGCGGGCGAGCACCTCCGTTTTGGTGGCAAGTCGGTCATTGTCCAGGATGCGGCGGACTTTGACTGGACGCAGGCGCAGTTGGCGTTTTTCGTTGCCGGCGCAGAGGCATCGGCTGCCTGGATAGACGACGCGACCAATGCAGGTTGCCTGGTGATAGATTCCAGCGGTCTGTTCGCGCTGGAGCCTGATGTGCCGCTGGTCGTGCCGGAAGTTAACCCGTATGTACTGGCGGATTACCGTAACCGTAACGTGATTGCGGTCGCCGATAGTCTGACCAGTCAACTGCTGGCGGCGCTCAAGCCGTTAATCGATCAGGGGGGACTGTCGCGCATCGCCGTCACCAGTATGTTATCAGCGTCCGCACAGGGGAAAAAAGCGGTCGATGCGCTGGCCGGACAGAGTGCGAAGCTGCTTAACGGCATACCGATTGATGAAGATGATTTCTTTGGCCGCCAGTTAGCGTTCAATATGCTGCCGCTGCTGCCGGATCGTGAAGGCAGCGTGCGCCAGGAACGTCGTATCGTCGATGAAGTGCGTAAAATTTTGCAGGACGATGGCGTGATGATCTCCGCCAGTGTCGTGCAGTCGCCGGTGTTCTATGGCCATGCGCAGATGGTGAGCTTTGAAGCGCTCCGTCCGCTGGCGGCGGAAGAGGCGCGCGAGGCATTTTCCCGCGGTGAAGATATCGTACTGTCAGAAGAGACGGATTACCCGACGCAGGTGGGCGACGCTTCCGGCAATCCACAGCTTTCTATTGGCTGTGTGCATAATGATTACGGTATGCCGGAACAAATTCAGTTCTGGTCAGTGGCGGACAACGTGCGTTTCGGCGGCGCGCTGATGGCCGTTAAAATTGCGGAGAAGCTGGTGCAGGAGTATCTGTACTGATGTCCGGACAGCAATCATCGCCGGTCTATAAAATTGCGCTGGGTATTGAGTACGACGGCAGCAAGTATTATGGCTGGCAGCGTCAGAATGAAGTGCGCAGCGTGCAGGAAAAGCTGGAAAAAGCGCTCTCGCAGGTGGCAAATGAACCTATTAACGTGTTCTGCGCCGGGCGTACCGATGCCGGCGTTCACGGCACCGGGCAGGTTGTCCATTTCGAAACGACCGCATTGCGCAAAGATGCGGCATGGACGCTGGGGGTAAATGCGAATTTGCCTGGTGACATTGCCGTGCGCTGGGTGAAAACTGTACCGGATGATTTTCACGCGCGATTTAGCGCTACGGCTCGCCGTTATCGCTATATCATCTACAATCATCGACTGCGTCCTGCGGTATTAGCAAAAGGCGTGACGCATTACTATGAGCCGCTGGATGCAGAGCGGATGCATCGCGCGGCGCAGTGTCTGCTTGGCGAAAATGATTTTACCTCGTTTCGCGCGGTGCAGTGCCAGTCGCGCACGCCGTGGCGTAATGTGATGCACATCAACGTTACCCGCCACGGCCCTTATGTGGTGGTCGATATCAAAGCGAATGCCTTTGTTCATCATATGGTCAGGAATATTGTCGGCAGCCTGCTGGAAGTAGGCGCTCACAACCAGCCGGAGAGCTGGATCGCAGAGCTGTTAGCGGCCAGGGACAGAACGCTGGCGGCGGCAACGGCGAAGGCGGAGGGGCTATATTTGGTTGCGGTGGATTACCCTGACCGGTTTGACCTTCCAAAACCGCCAATGGGCCCGCTATTTCTGGCGGACTAATCCGAATCGCACACCCGAAACGTGTCGGGTAGAAAGGCAAAGACAAATATGGACCTGATCTACTTTATTATTGATTTTATTCTGCACATCGATGTGCATCTGGCGGAGCTGGTCGCGGAGTACGGCGTCTGGGTGTACGCTATTTTGTTTTTGATTCTGTTTTGTGAAACCGGCCTGGTCGTCACGCCGTTCCTGCCGGGCGACTCGCTGCTGTTTGTCGCCGGGGCGCTGGCTTCGCTGGAAACCAACGATCTCAATGTGCATGTCATGGTGGCGTTAATGCTGATCGCCGCAATTGTCGGCGATGCGGTAAATTACACGATTGGTCGACTGTTCGGCGAAAAACTGTTCAGTAATCCGAATTCGAAAATTTTCCGCCGTAGTTATCTGGATAAAACCCACCAGTTTTATGAAAAACACGGCGGTAAAACTATCATTCTCGCTCGCTTCGTGCCGATCGTCAGAACCTTTGCGCCGTTTGTGGCAGGGATGGGGCACATGTCCTATCGGCATTTTGCCGCCTATAACGTCATCGGCGCGCTGCTGTGGGTGCTGCTCTTTACCTACGCCGGTTATTTCTTCGGTACGATACCGTTGATTCAGGATAACCTTAAGTTGCTGATTGTGGGGATTATCGTGGTTTCGATATTACCTGGCGTCATTGAGATTGTCCGGCATAAGCGCGCTGCGTCGCGTGCCGCAAAATAGAAAGTAACTCAGCGGTTCGACCACTTTTTTATCCAAAGTTTCGGGCTGTTATGTTTTAATGTGCAACATTCATGGTCTGTTGGGGGCAAAAATGGCATTATGCGCCCCTTATAATAAAGCTGACTAAGGTTCAGGCAGAAAGGTCACCAATGAGCTGGATTGAACGAATTAAAAGCAACATTACTCCCACCCGCAAGGCTAGCATTCCTGAAGGGGTGTGGACCAAGTGTGATAGCTGCGGTCAGGTTTTATACCGCGCTGAGCTGGAACGTAATCTTGAGGTCTGTCCTAAGTGTGACCATCATATGCGCATGTCGGCGCGCAATCGCCTGCATAGCCTGTTAGATGAAGGTTCCCTTGTGGAGTTGGGTAGCGAGCTGGAGCCAAAAGACGTGCTCAAGTTCCGCGACTCCAAAAAATATAAAGACAGACTGGCGTCCGCGCAGAAAGAAACCGGCGAGAAAGACGCGCTGGTGGTCATGAAAGGGACGCTTCACGGTATGCCGGTTGTCGCCGCCGCGTTTGAATTCGCGTTCATGGGCGGCTCAATGGGGTCTGTCGTTGGCGCACGCTTCGTTCGCGCCGTTGAACAGGCGCTGGAAGACAACTGTCCGTTAGTGTGTTTCTCTGCTTCCGGCGGCGCGCGTATGCAAGAAGCGCTGATGTCGCTGATGCAGATGGCGAAAACCTCGGCGGCGCTGGCTAAAATGCAGGAACGTGGTCTGCCCTACATTTCGGTATTGACCGATCCGACAATGGGCGGCGTTTCCGCCAGTTTTGCGATGCTGGGCGATCTCAACATCGCCGAGCCAAAAGCTCTGATTGGCTTCGCCGGCCCGCGCGTTATCGAACAGACCGTTCGCGAAAAACTGCCGCCAGGATTCCAGCGCAGTGAGTTCCTGATCGAAAAAGGCGCTATTGATATGATAGTCCGCCGCCCGGAAATGCGCCTGAAGCTGGCGAGCATTCTGGCGAAGCTGATGAATCTGCCCGCGCCGAACCCGGACGCCCCGCGTGAAGGCGTGGTGGTGCCTCCGGCGCCGGATCAGGAGTCTGAGGCCTGATAACTGAAAAGGGCAGGGCCGCAGGCTCTGCCCTTTTGCTTTTCACCGTAAAGAAGCAGCGGAAACAATGAAAAACAAATCTATACCTCAAGCTGCGTCGCCCCTGGCCTCGTGGCTTTCTTATCTGGAAAACCTGCACAGCAAGAGTATCGATTTAGGCCTTGAGCGCGTAAGCCAGGTGGCAGCGCGTCTGGACATCCTCAAGCCTGCGCCGTTCGTTTTTACCGTTGCGGGAACCAACGGCAAAGGTACGACCTGTCGCACGCTGGAGTCGGTGTTAATCGCGGCGGGATACCGTGTGGGCGTCTATAGTTCGCCTCATCTGGTACGTTACACCGAGCGCGTGCGCGTGCAGGGGAAAGAATTAGCGGAATCCGCGCATACCGCGTCCTTTGCGGAAATAGAAGCGGCACGCGGCGATATTTCATTGACCTATTTTGAATATGGCACGTTGTCGGCATTGTGGCTGTTTAAACAGGCTAACCTTGACGTGGTGATTCTGGAGGTCGGGTTGGGCGGCCGCCTGGACGCCACGAACATTGTGGATGCCGATGTAGCGGTAATTACCAGCATCGCGCTTGACCATACTGACTGGCTGGGGCCGGATCGCGAAAGTATCGGCCGCGAGAAGGCCGGGATTTTTCGCGCGGAAAAACCCGCTATCGTCGGCGAACCGGAAATGCCGGCAACCATCGCGGATGTCGCGCAGGAGACCGGCGCGCTGTTGCGGCGTCGTGGCGTTGACTGGCGTTATGAGGTGACAGCGACCCACTGGGCGTTTACCGATGGTGACGGCACGCTTGCCGGACTGCCGTTGCCGCAGGTTCCTCAGCCGAATGCCGCCACCGCTCTGGCCGCGCTGCGCGCCAGCAGGTTGAACATTGATGAGCAGGCGATTCGCGACGGTATTGCGCAGGCTACCTTGCCGGGACGTTTTCAAATCGTGAGTGAGTCGCCGCGCGTTATCTTTGATGTCGCCCATAATCCCCACGCGGCGGAATACCTGACGGGTCGTCTGAAAATGTTGCCGAAACGCGGGCGCGTGCTTGCGGTGATTGGTATGCTGCATGATAAAGATATCGCCGGCACGTTAGCCTGGTTGAAAAGCGTGGTTGACGACTGGTATTGTGCTCCGTTAGAGGGGCCGCGCGGCGCGACGGCGGAACAACTTCTGGAACATCTGGGGAAAGGGAATGTCTATGATAGCGTCGCGCAGGCATGGCAGGCCGCTATCGACGCGGCGCAGCCAGAAGATACCGTGCTGGTGTGCGGATCGTTCCACACCGTCGCACATGTTATGGAAGTGATAGACGCGGGGAGAATCGGTGGCGAGTAAGTTTCAGAATCGTTTAGTCGGCACGATTGTGTTAGTCGCGCTGGGGGTTATTGTGCTTCCCGGTCTGCTGGACGGACAGAAAAAGCATTATCAGGATGAATTTGCTGCGATTCCACTGGTACCGAAGCCTGGCGACCGTGATGAGCCGGATATGATGCCTGCCGCAACGCAGGCGCTGCCGACACAGCCGCCGGAAGGGGCGGCTGAAGAGGTGCGGGCGGGAGATGCGGCCGCGCCGTCGCTGGACCCGTCGCGCATGGCGTCTAACAATGTCGAGCTTGATCCGATACCGGTGGAGACGCCTAAACCGAAGCCGGTTGAAAAGCCGAAGCCGCAGCCTAAACCGCAACAGCCGGTTGTCGCCGCTTCCACGCCGACGCCCGCGCCGCAACCGGCTACCGACGATAAACCTGCGCCGACCGGCAAAGCCTATGTCGTACAGTTGGGTGCGCTGAAAAATGCGGATAAAGTCAACGAGATAGTCGGCAAGCTTCGTTCCGCCGGGTTCCGGGTTTATACTTCCCCCTCAACGCCGGTACAGGGTAAAATAACCCGTATTCTCGTCGGGCCGGATGCGTCGAAAGATAAGATGAAAGGATCGCTTGGCGAGCTCAAGCAGATTTCCGGGTTAAGCGGCGTGGTGATGGGATATAGCCCGAACTAAGGCGCGTTTTGCCTGAGCGCGCAGCGTTAAGGCCTACGGTGTTCACTTGGTAAATAGCCGAAGTTCTGTAGGCAGGATAAGGCGTTTACGTCGCCATCCGGCAGAAGGAATAAACCTGGTATCCTGCGCTTATCAGGCCGATGGCAGCTCTTCTGGTCGTGCCCGAAGAGATAAAAAGTGTGATGGCGTTGAATATTTTTTCAGCGCCATTTTTATTTACGCGTGGGAAGGAAATCCCTACGCAAACGTTTTCTTTTTCTGTTAGAATGCGCCCCGAACAGGACGACAGGGCGTAAAATCGTGGGACATCTATGGTCTGGATTGATTACGCCATTATCGCGGTGATTGCTTTTTCCTGTCTGGTTAGCCTGATCCGCGGCTTTGTTCGTGAAGCGTTATCGCTGGTGACGTGGGGTTGTGCTTTCTTTGTCGCCAGTCACTACTACACTTACCTGTCTGTCTGGTTTACGGGCTTTGAAGACGAACTGGTTCGTAATGGGATTGCTATCGCGGTACTGTTTATCGCGACGCTTATCGTCGGCGCTATCGTGAATTTTGTGATAGGTCAGCTAGTAGAAAAGACCGGCCTGTCGGGAACTGACCGGGTGTTGGGGATCTGTTTCGGCGCACTGCGAGGCGCGCTGATTGTCGCCGCCATTCTGTTCTTCCTTGATACCTTTACCGGCTTGTCGAAAAGCGAAGACTGGAGCAAATCGCAGCTCATCCCGCAGTTCAGCTTCATCATCAGATGGTTCTTTGACTATCTGCAAAGCTCGTCGAGTTTCTTGCCCAGGACGTAACAGGTTCTGAGATGTGGCTTAACGAGGAAAATGACGTATGTGCGGTATTGTCGGTATCGCCGGTGTTATGCCGGTCAACCAGTCGATTTATGACGCGTTAACAGTGCTCCAGCATCGTGGTCAGGATGCTGCCGGTATCATCACCATTGATGCGAATAACTGCTTCCGCTTGCGTAAGGCAAACGGGCTGGTGAACGATATTTTTGAAGCTCGCCACATGCAGCGTTTGCAGGGCAACATGGGGATCGGCCATGTACGCTACCCTACCGCAGGCAGCTCCAGCGCTTCCGAAGCGCAACCTTTTTACGTTAACTCGCCGTATGGCATCACGTTGGCCCATAATGGCAACCTGACTAATGCGCACGAGCTACGTAAAAAGCTGTTTGAAGAAAAGCGCCGTCATATCAACACCACCTCCGATTCCGAAATCCTGCTCAATATTTTCGCCAGCGAGCTCGACAACTTCCGTCACTATCCGCTGGAAGCCGACAATATTTTTGCCGCGATTGCCGCGACTAACCGTCAAATCCGCGGCGCCTATGCCTGCGTGGCGATGATTATCGGCCACGGCATGGTGGCTTTTCGCGATCCGCACGGCATTCGCCCGTTAGTGCTGGGCAAGCGTGACGTTGGCGATGGTCGTACGGAGTATATGGTCGCTTCTGAAAGCGTGGCGCTGGATACGCTGGGCTTTGAGTTTCTGCGCGATGTCGCGCCGGGCGAAGCTATCTATATTACCGAAAAGGGGCAACTGTTCACGCGCCAGTGCGCGGATAATCCGGTCAGTAATCCCTGTCTGTTCGAGTACGTTTACTTTGCTCGCCCGGACTCCTTTATCGACAAGATCTCCGTCTACAGCGCTCGTGTGAATATGGGCACCAAACTTGGCGAAAAAATCGCTCGTGAATGGGAAGATCTGGACATCGACGTCGTGATCCCTATCCCGGAAACCTCCTGCGATATCGCACTGGAAATTGCCCGTATTCTCGGCAAGCCGTACCGCCAGGGATTTGTCAAAAATCGTTACGTGGGACGTACCTTTATCATGCCGGGCCAACAGCTACGCCGTAAATCCGTGCGCCGTAAGCTCAATGCTAATCGCGCGGAATTCCGCGATAAGAACGTCCTGCTGGTGGATGATTCCATCGTGCGTGGCACCACATCAGAGCAGATCATCGAGATGGCCCGGGAAGCCGGCGCGAAGAAGGTTTATCTGGCGTCCGCCGCGCCGGAAATTCGTTTCCCCAACGTCTATGGCATTGATATGCCGACCGCCAATGAGCTGATCGCGCATGGTCGCGAGGTGGATGAGATTCGGCAGATTATCGGCGCAGACGGGCTTATCTTCCAGGATCTGAATGATCTGATCGAAGCCGTACGCGCGGAAAACCCGGATATCCAGCAGTTTGAATGTTCGGTATTTAACGGGGTATATGTCACCAAAGACGTAGACCAGCAATACCTCGACTTCCTGGATTCATTACGTAATGACGACGCCAAAGCGGTGCTGTTCCAGAACGAAATGGAAAACCTGGAAATGCATAACGAAGGCTAATGGCTTTGCCAGCGGCGCAATGCCGCTGGCCGATGTCAATTACGCACCACGCCGAAGCGAATAGCGTATTTTTGTACTTTGTACTGTAACGTGGTGCGGGATACGTTAAGGCTACGGGCCGCGGCGGCAATATTCCCCTGATGCGTATCCAGCGCGGTTTCTATTAAATGCCTTTCGTAGTTGGCAACCCGTGCCTCCAGCGACCCTTCATACTGCGGATCGGGTGACGAGGGAAGGGGATTTTCCGGCGCGGTTTCCGGTACGCCTAAATTTAACTCGTCCTGTTCAAAAATGATGTGTTTCAGCAGCCCGTCTTTTTCCTGCATGATCATGCTGCGTACAATCGCGTTTTCCAGCATCCTGACATTACCCGGCCAGGCGTGATTGAGCAGATCAGCACGTGCCGTCTCGCTTAATCCGTGAATATCCTGCGGCACGTCATTACGGTATTTATCAATAAAATAATTCGCCAGTAAGGGAATATCTTCCGGGCGGGCGCGCAGCGGCGGTAGCGTCAACATTCCGACGCTCAACCGATAAAAAAGATCTGCCCGCAGGCGTTCTTGTTGAATTAATTTGACGGGCGCTTCGTTCATGGCGGCAACGATCCTGACATCAGAGTGGAGTTGCTGTTGTCCGCCGAGCCGCCAGAAGGTTTTATCCTGCAAGAATCGCAGCAGCTTACTTTGCATTTCTATCGGCATGGCGTTCAGCTCATCAAGAAAGAGCGTTCCCCCGTTTGCCAACTCCAGATAGCCCTGGCTATTTTCCGCGCCGGTATAGGCACCGCGCACGGTGCCGAAAAGCGTACTTTCGATAAGCGTAGGCGGTAGAGCGCCGCAGTTCAGGGCGATAAATGGTTTATTCGCCCGCTTGCTGCATTGATGGATCAGGCGGGAAAATAGCTCCTTACCCGTTCCCGTCTCCCCGACAATCGTCACCGGAATATTACTGGCGGCCAGCCGTTTGGCTTTGGCGATATTACTGAGCATTTCCGGGTTTTCGGTAATAATGGCATGGTGCTTCTCATGGTGATCGGCATACAGCAGTTGGTTCAGTTCTACCACCTGCTCCTGGAGCCGCCTGACGCCAGACATATTCCTGCCGATTTCGATAACGCCGACCATGCCGCCATCGCTTGCATAGAGCGGCGCGGTGGTGTGCTGATAGTCAACGGCCTGGCCTCGCGCATTGTAATAAATTTGATAATGGCCAATGTATTCCACGCCTTTTTTTAACGATGAAAGCATCGTACTTTGCGTCTCTTTCATGCCCGGATAGACATCCAGCATATGTTTTCCCATTGCCCGTTCAATACTATAGCCGTCCAGATCCGCGCTTTCCTGATTGTAGTAAACGTATTCACCACGCTCATTAATGACGGCCAACGGCTGATGAATCAAATCGAAAAAGCGGGAAAACATCCTGAGCGCCGAGGCCAGCTCCTGATTGGTGGATGCCATATATGCATTCCTCATATCTATTGTTCATGTTGTCATTATAAAAGTGACGAATTTTCGTCGTTGTGATGAATAGCAAACTCAATGACGAAAATGAGAAAAAGCTTATTTTTATAAGTAATTGATTATTTTGATAAAAAATAGTGGCATGCCTTTTGCTTTATCCCTGTAAAGAATGCGGATTTTTACCATAAACATTAAGCAGAGGGCGTTATGACTGACTCGATTATGCAGAATTACAACCAGCTACGTGAGCAGGTAATCAACGGCGATCGCCGTTTCCAGCACAAAGACGGTCATTTGTGTTTTGAAGGGGTCGATCTGGACGCTCTGGCGCGCCAGTACCCCACGCCGTTCTATGTGTTTTCTGAGCCGGAGATTATTCGTAACATTCATGAAATCCAGCAGGCATTTGCGGCGCATAAAAATACCAAAACCTTCTTTGCGTCAAAAACCTGCTCGGTCATGGGGGTATTGAAAGCCATTCGTGACGCCGGAATTTGCGCGGAGGCAAACTCACAATATGAGGTTCGCAAGTGTCTGGAGATAGGCTTTCGCGGCGATCAGATCGTCTTCAACGGCGTGGTGAAAAAGCCTGCCGATCTGGAATATGCCATCGCTAACGATCTGTATCTTATTAATGTTGATAGCCTGTATGAGCTGGAACATATTGATGCCATCTCTCGCAAGCTGAAGAAAGTCGCCAATGTTTGCGTCCGTGTAGAGCCGAATGTTCCCTCGGCGACGCATGCGGAACTGGTTACCGCTTTCCATGCGAAGTCGGGTCTCGACCTGGAACAGGCGGAAGAAACCTGCCGCCGCATTCTGGCGATGCCTTATGTGCATTTGCGCGGCTTGCATATGCATGTGGGCGATCAGGTGCCGGAGTCAGAGCCTTTCGCAAAAGCGACTAAAGTGCTGGTGGATGAATCCCGTCGCCTGGAAGAGGTGCTTGGTATTAAATTTGATTTGATCAACGTGGGCGGCGGAATTCCGGTTCCCTATAAATATGACGACGAGAATGGCGACCCGTTAAAAGATAATATGTATGCCGGTATTACCGCCCAGGATTTTGCCGATGCGGTCATTCGCGAAGTGCATAAATGGCGTACCGATGTGGAAATATGTATTGAACCGGGACGTAAAGTGACCGGGTCGGCGGCGGTTTTACTTACGGAAGTCTCCTGCGAAAAACGTAAAACAAATTACGATCTTAACGGCAATGTGGAATGCCACGTTGAATGGAAATTTGTCGACGCTGGTTACAGCGTACTCTCTGACAGCCAGCATTTTGACTGGTTCTTTTATGTCTATAACGCCTCTCGCATGACGGCAGCGCACGACGCCTGGATAAAATTAGCCGGGCCGCTGTGTGATGGCGGAGATTATTTCCACATGGGAGTGAAAGGCGAAGAGTTTTTACTGCCGAAGGAGACTCATGTTGGCGATATTGTCGCGTTTCTTGATGCCGGGGCATACACCATTGAAAGTCAAACCGTTTATAACAACCGTCCGCGCACGGGCGTGGTGATGATCGATAAAAATGGTGAGACGCGTCTGATTCGTCGGGAAGACAGTTACGAAGATATGGTCAAGTACGACATTTATTAATACTGTTTTGGGCTTCAGTTTCATGCTGAAGCCCGTCGTCAGATGATAAGAAGAGGGCAGTGATGCCTGAATGCATAACAGGAGATGGCCATGAGTAACACGAATTCTGGCTTACTTGGCATCAAAGACATTGTCTTTATGAATGTCATCGCTATTCTGAGTTTGCGGCAAATCCCTAACGTGGCGCCTTACGGGGCATCGGCCATGTTGTTATGGGTGATAGCCGCATTCTGCTTGTTTTTTCCTTTAGCGATGGTATGCGGCGAGCTGTCAACCGGCTGGCCGAAAGATGGCGGGATATTTGTCTGGATTAAAGAGGCATTTGGTAAACGTATTGCATGGATTGTCGTGGTTTGTTTTCTATTTTCCTGCGTACTGTTTTTCCCATTAATGCTGCAATTCGGCTTTACCGCGTTGGGCTATATGATCGGCGGCGGCCTGGCGGAAAATAAAGCGTTTATCGGTATTGGTTCCGCGGTAATTTTCTGGCTATTAACGCTGATGAATATCCGCGGGATGGAATGGACAAAAATTATTAATAGCATCAGCGCCTGGTGCGGCGTATTTATTCCCTCCGCCATCCTCATTTTACTGGCGGTGGTATGGCTATGTACCGGACACCAGATGCAGACGGACTACACTACAGCGAAAAACTGGATTCCGGATCTCGGGCACTGGGATACGATCGTTTTCTTATCCAGCATGATGTTTGCGTTTGCCGGACTGGAGGTCGCCCCGATGATTGCCGGGCGTACCCGTAATCCACAGCGTGATTTTCCGCGAGCGATGGCCGTCTCCGCCGCCGTTATCGTTGGGATCTATATGGTCGGCACCTGGGCGCTAAACACGCTTTTACCCGCAGGGAAAACCGACATCGTGGCAGGCGTCATGCAGGCTATGCATGCTGCTGCGGACACGCTGCATATGCCGTGGTTAATTCCTGTTATGGCCATCTGTATGTTTTTTGGCGCTCTCGGGCAGATTAACTCCTGGCTGGTGGGGCCGATTTATATGCTCCAGGAAGCCTCGCGTGAAGATAATCTGCTGGGGGACCGAATCGGCAAATTACATCCGGTGTGGAAAACGCCCGCCTTTGCCTTGACTGTACAGGCGATTATTGTCACGGTCCTGTGTTTTTCGACTTTTATTTCGCCAAGCGTTGCGGCGGCTTACTGGATGTTAACGGCGCTAACGACCATCACCTATTTTATTCCTTATCTGGTGATGTTCCCGGCGTTCTGGCGTTTACGTAAGACCCAGCCGGATACGCCAAGAAGTTTTAAAATTCCGGGCAAGGTTTTACCGGCTATTTTACCCGCGCTGGGCTTTCTTTCTATCGCCTTTGCCGTTGCGCTGTTATTTATTCCGCCTTCTCAAATTGATATGGGCGGATATTTCCAGTACGCCGGGAAAATTATTGGCGGAGCCGTGCTGGCGGTTGTCGTCGCGGAGTACATTTACCATCGGGCGCAGAAACGTAATGCCCGTTTAAGCATGGCGGGAGGAAAATAAAATGTATATGCCAGTTCTGGAAATAAATCTACGCAAGCTGGAAGAAAACGCCCGCACGGAAAAAGCTCTGCTGGCAAGCAGCGGTATTGACGTGATGGCTGTCAATAAAGTTTTTGACGGCTGCGTGGAAACCGCGCAGGCGGTGTTCAACGGCGGAATTACCGTTATCGCTGAATCACGAACCTATAATTTGAAAAAAATACGCGAGACAGGATGTACGACCTGCCTGTTACGCAGTCCGTGTCTGAGTGAAATCGAAGATGTGGTGCGCTACGCGGATATTAGTTTAAATAGCGAGCCGGTGGTATTACGGGCATTATCGCAAGAAGCCCAACGCCAGGGGAAAACGCATCAGGTATTACTGATGGTGGATATGGGCGATTTACGCGAGGGTATCTGGTTTGGTGAATATCAACGCATTCTTGAGACCGTGACTCTGATTACTGGTCTGCCCGGTCTGGAATTATATGGACTGGGCACCAACTTTAATTGTTACGGCACCGTGTTGCCAACGGTAAAAAATGGCGAGGATTTTCTGGCGCTGGCCGCCCGGCTGGAAGCTGACAGCGGTATTCCTGTCCGGCGGCTTTCTGCGGGAAACTGCACCAGCTATCACCTGCTGGATAAAGGTATCTGGCCGCAGGGACTGAATCATCTGCGCATCGGCGGACTGCATGAATTCGGCATTGAATATGTGGACATGAAATACCTGAATGAATTTCACCACTCCGCAAAACCGGTCGATAAAGCCTGTTCCGATATGTATATCCTGGAAGCGGAAATCATCGAACTGAACAGTAAACCTACCGTCCCGGTCGGGGAGCTGGGCGTCGATGCCTTTTTGCAAAGTAAAACCTTTGTCGATCGTGGCATACGCCGACGCGCATTGCTGGCGTTTGGTCGCCAGGATGTGCCGTCGGATAACTGTGTACCATGCGACGACGCTATCACTATCTTAGGACAAACCAGCGATCATACGCTGGTGGATATTGAAGATTGTCGTCAGTCGCTAAAAGTAGGCGATGTGGTTCGCTTTGAGCTGGATTATACGGGCCTGTTAATGGCCTGCCAGACCAAAGGCGTCGCCTGGAGGTTTACGCGTTAACGCATAACCGCCGCGGCTATGTCGCGGCGGCATCTTTGACCTCACGAAAGACAGGGAGTAACGATGGATACCCTGCAACAACCACCGCCAGCAGAGCCCGAAGGCGGTCTGCGGCGTAACCTGAAGAAGCGGCATCTGCTGATGATGTCGCTGGGCGGCACGATTGGCACCGGCTTATTTATCGGCATTGCCGAACCGTTAAGCAGCGTCGGGCCGGCGGGAACCTTACTGGCCTATCTGTTTGCCGGAAGCATTATGCTGGCGACGATGATGTGTCTTGGCGAATTATCATGCGCCTTTCCTCACTCCGGTTCATTTCAACATTACGCGCTGATGTTTATGCCGTCACCTTGCTGGAGCTATACCATTGGCTGGCTTTACTGGTTTAGCTGGGTCTTTTCCCTTGCGGCCGACCTCACTGCCGCAGGGTTTATTGCTCACCAGTTTTTCCCCGCGGTTCCGGTATATATGTTCTGCCTGGCGATTCTGCTCATCCTGACGGCCATCAATCTCACCTCCGCAAAAAGTTTTGGCGAATGCGAATACTGGCTTTCGGCCATTAAGGTTTTCGCGATCGTGCTGTTTATTTGCGCGGGCGGGGTTATGATCTACTCGCTAATGGGCCATAGTGACTGGCACCCGACGTTAAAAACAGACGGAATGTGGTTTCCCCACGGTTGGGAGCAAATTGTGGTCTGTATGACGATCGTGATTTACTCCTTCCAGGGGGTGGAACTGGTCGGAAATGCGGCAGGGGAGACCGAATCGCCGCACATTATTTTACCGAAGGTGATCCTGGGGATCGGTCTCAGAATCATTTTGTTTTACGGCGTGGCGATTGCGGTGCTGGCGCTGGTCTATCCGCATGAACTGACGCCAAATGGACAAAGTCCCTTTGTATGGGTATTCTCCCACGCGGGCATTCCTGGGGCGGATACGCTGATGACGCTGGTGATCTTTTCCGCCGCGGTTTCTGCCGCTAACTCGGCCATTTACGCCAGTTCGCGTATGCTGTGGTCTATGGCGGGCGATCGCTTTGCGCCAGCCTGCTTTGGTAAAACGAACGGCGGCGGCGTGCCGGTGTATGCTATTTTAATCACGGCCTTGCTGGCGTTGGTGTCGTTGCTGACCCGCTATATTCCCGCACAGCAATTTTATTTATATCTGATCGCCAGTACCGGGCAGGTGGGTTGCCTGGCATGGATAACCATCGGATGGTGCCAGTATCGCTTCCGACAATCGGTGCGTAATGGAACGTACGCCAGCGATTTGCTACGCTATCGATCGCCGCTTTTCCCCTGGACGGCCCGATTTGTCATTATCACCAATTTTGCCATTATGGTCGGCACCTGGTTTAGTGAGCAAGGGGTAGTGATAATGTTGGTTGAGCTGGCTTTTATGATAGGGATTCTTTTGTCATGGTATCTCTTCAGACCCACTTTGAGCCGATTACGTAACACAGTGGGATGAACGGCACTCGTAAACGGTAAGAGAACATGAAACGACTCATTGTAGGAATTAGCGGCGCCAGCGGAGCGATTTATGGCGTGCGCTTATTACAAATTTTGCGCGATGTCGATAGCGTGGAAACGCATCTGGTGATGAGCCAGGCGGCCCGGCAAACGCTGGCGCTGGAGACCCATTTTTCGCTGCGCGAGGTGCAGGCGCTGGCCGATGTGACGCACGATGCGCGCGACATTGCCGCCAGCATTTCCTCGGGCTCTTACCCGACGGCGGGAATGGTTATCCTGCCTTGTTCGATTAAAACGCTGTCGGGGATTGTCCACAGTTATACTGACGGACTGCTTACCCGCGCGGCGGATGTGATATTAAAAGAGCGGCGACCTCTGGTGCTGTGTGTGCGCGAAACGCCGCTGCATATCGGGCATTTGCGTTTAATGACCCAGGCCGCTGAGATAGGCGCGGTGATTATGCCGCCGGTTCCGGCTTTTTATCATCTTCCTCAGACGTTAGATGATATTATAAATCAAACGGTTAACCGAGTTTTGGATCAGTTTGATATCCCCCTTCCGCACGATCTTTTTGTTCGCTGGCAGGGCGCATAGCGTTGTCTGTTTAGCGTGCATTATTGTCCCTGTTGCCCTGTTTCAGGGCAATTTTGTAACCGCGATCATATCCTCAACATTTAATTCGTTAAAAGCCGCCGAAACGCTGCGGTTCAACCGTCATACCTGCTATCTTCAACATCAGGACAATATTGCAACGTTTTATTAACAAATTTAACGTCGAATCGTTTTGCTGACGTGAAAATGGCATAAGACCTGCATGAAAAAGTCTGCAAACACACAACACCACGTAAAACATAAGAAAATGACGCCACTTGAGGGGTATGTATGAAGAAGACCGTTCTCGCTTTGTCTTTGCTGATAGGTCTGGGCGCGACGGCGGCCAGTTACGCCGCGCTCCCGCAAACGGTTCGTATTGGAACAGATACCACCTACGCGCCTTTCTCATCGAAAGATGCCAAAGGCGACTTTATTGGCTTTGATATCGATCTCGGTAATGAAATGTGTAAGCGTATGCAGGTGAAATGTACCTGGGTCGCCAGCGACTTTGATGCGCTTATTCCCTCACTAAAAGCGAAAAAAATTGATGCCATTATTTCATCGCTCTCTATCACCGATAAACGCCAGCAAGAAATTGCGTTTTCCGACAAACTTTACGCGGCGGATTCACGTCTGATTGCGGCAAAAGGGTCTCCCATTCAGCCGACGCTGGAATCGCTGAAAGGCAAGCATGTCGGCGTGCTGCAAGGGTCCACGCAAGAGGCTTACGCCAATGATAACTGGCGCACTAAAGGTGTGGATGTGGTGGCTTATGCCAACCAGGATCTTATCTATTCCGATTTAACCGCCGGTCGCCTGGATGCTGCATTGCAGGATGAAGTCGCCGCCAGCGAAGGTTTCCTGAAGCAGCCAGCGGGCAAGGAGTATGCGTTTGCCGGTCCTTCCGTGAAGGATAAAAAATATTTTGGCGACGGGACGGGGGTTGGGCTGCGCAAAGACGATACCGAGCTAAAAGCCGCGTTTGATAAAGCGCTGATCGAACTGCGCCAGGACGGAACTTACGACAAAATGGCCAAAAAGTACTTCGATTTTAATGTCTACGGCGATTGAGGGAAGGGGATAACGCGCCGCGCTGGGGAACTATCACGGTGCAAAATAGATGTTTTGCACCTTTTTGGTGCATAAGCCGTTGCGGAACAGGCGCATAAATGCATACTTAATCGATTTTTATGCAAAATAAACCGGCTGACAAGGTAGAATGCTTTGCCTTGTCGGCCTGATTAATGGCACGATAGTCGCATCGGATCTGTAAAGATCTCCTGGAAAGACAGTCTGTTGAGGATAGTTATGAAAAAACTGGCGTTATCCCTTTCTCTGGTGCTGGCATTTTCCAGCGCTACCGCAGCATTTGCCGCTATTCCACAAAAGATTCGTATCGGTACCGATCCTACATACGCACCGTTTGAATCCAAAAATGCACAAGGTGAATTGGTCGGCTTTGATATCGATCTGGCCAAAGAGCTGTGCAAACGTATCAACACACAGTGTACGTTCGTGGAAAACCCGCTGGATGCGCTGATTCCGTCTTTAAAAGCGAAGAAAATTGATGCCATCATGTCCTCGCTGTCCATCACTGAAAAGCGCCAGCAGGAAATCGCGTTTACCGACAAGCTTTACGCCGCTGATTCCCGTCTGGTGGTGGCGAAGAACTCTGATATTCAGCCGACCATCGCGTCGCTGAAAGGCAAGCGCGTCGGCGTGCTACAGGGGACGACGCAGGAGACCTTCGGCAATGAGCACTGGGCGCCGAAAGGGATTGAGATCGTCTCTTACCAGGGGCAGGACAACATTTATTCCGATCTGACGGCTGGCCGTATTGATGCAGCGTTCCAGGACGAGGTCGCGGCCAGCGAAGGTTTCCTTAAACAGCCCGTCGGAAAAGACTATAAATTCGGCGGCCCGGCGGTGAAAGATGAGAAGTTATTCGGCGTAGGAACCGGTATGGGGCTGCGCAAAGAAGATAACGAGCTGCGCGAAGCGCTGAACAAAGCCTTTGCTGAAATGCGTGCTGACGGTACTTACGAAAAGCTGGCGAAAAAGTACTTTGATTTTGATGTTTATGGCGGTTAATCACCGTCGGTGCAGATAAAGCCCAAAGAATGTTGACTGTCTGCATTGCCTGATGGCGCTGTGCCTTGCCCGGCCTACGGAGCATCGTAGGCCGGGCAAGGCACAGCCGCCATCCGGCGTGATGTGAGGCAAAAATGCAAAAGAGGCTTCTTACTTCACCACACACAACAGGACAGGCTGCATGTTGTACGGGTTTTCAGGCGTAATTTTACAGGGCGCGATCGTCACGCTGGAACTGGCGCTCAGTTCCGTGGTGCTGGCCGTGCTTATCGGTCTCGTCGGCGCGGGGGCGAAGCTTTCGCAAAACCGGGTAACGGGGCTTATTTTTGAAGGATACACCACCCTGATTCGCGGGGTGCCGGATCTGGTCTTAATGCTGCTGATATTTTACGGATTGCAAATCGCGCTTAACGTGGTGACCGATTCGCTGGGTATCGACCAGATAGATATTGATCCGATGGTGGCCGGTATTATCACCCTTGGTTTCATCTACGGCGCCTATTTTACCGAAACCTTTCGCGGCGCGTTTATGGCGGTGCCGAAAGGCCATATCGAGGCGGCGACGGCCTTTGGTTTTACCCACGGGCAAACCTTCCGGCGGATTATGTTCCCGGCGATGATGCGTTACGCCCTGCCGGGGATCGGCAATAACTGGCAGGTGATACTCAAAGCGACGGCGCTGGTGTCGCTGCTGGGCCTGGAAGATGTCGTCAAAGCCACGCAGCTTGCCGGTAAAAGCACCTGGGAGCCTTTCTATTTTGCCGTGGTC
This sequence comes from Salmonella sp. SAL00672, assembly GCF_046552175.1. Lineage (NCBI taxonomy): Bacteria > Pseudomonadati > Pseudomonadota > Gammaproteobacteria > Enterobacterales > Enterobacteriaceae > Salmonella > Salmonella sp. SAL00672. Next base: position 68,412 of record NZ_JBGDUQ010000008.1, read on the forward strand.
TGTGGACTTATCTACCTGGTATTTACCACCGTTTCCAATGGTGTGCTGCTCTTACTTGAGCGTCGCTATTCCGTGGGCGTGAAGAGGGCCGATTTGTGATTGAGATCATTCAGGAGTACTGGAAATCCCTGCTGTGGACGGATGGCTATCGTTTTACCGGCGTGGCGATTACGCTGTGGTTGTTAATTTCATCGGTGGTGATGGGCGGTCTTCTGGCGGTGATTCTGGCGGTAGGTCGCGTTTCCAGTAATAAATTCATCCGTTTTCCCATCTGGCTGTTTACGTATATTTTTCGCGGCACGCCGCTGTACGTACAGCTACTGGTGTTCTATTCGGGGATGTATACGCTGGAGATAGTCAAAGGCACCGATCTTCTTAACGCGTTTTTCCGCAGCGGACTGAACTGTACCGTACTGGCGCTGACGCTGAATACCTGCGCGTACACCACGGAAATTTTCGCCGGGGCGATTCGTTCGGTACCGCACGGTGAAATTGAAGCGGCACGGGCCTATGGCTTCTCGTCATTTAAAATGTATCGCTGCATTATTTTGCCGTCGGCATTACGCATCGCCTTGCCTGCCTACAGCAACGAAGTGATTTTAATGCTGCACTCTACGGCGCTGGCGTTTACCGCGACGGTGCCGGATTTGTTGAAAATCGCCCGCGATATTAACTCAGCGACTTACCAGCCGTTTACCGCGTTTGGCATTGCCGCCGTGTTGTATTTACTCATTTCGTATGTCCTGATAAGCCTGTTCCGTCGGGCGGAAAGACGCTGGTTGCAGCACGTGTCCTCTAAATAATTCGAGTAACATGATGTCAGAAAATAAATTACACGTTATCGATTTGCACAAACGCTACGGCGGTCATGAAGTGCTGAAAGGGGTATCGCTGCAGGCCCGCGCCGGAGATGTGATTAGCATCATCGGCTCGTCCGGCTCCGGTAAAAGTACTTTTTTGCGCTGTATTAACTTCCTCGAAAAACCGAGCGAAGGCGCGATTATCGTGAACGGTCAGAACATTAATCTGGTGCGCGACAAAGACGGGCAGCTCAAAGTGGCGGATAAAAATCAGCTACGCTTGTTGCGTACCCGCCTGACGATGGTGTTTCAGCACTTTAACCTCTGGAGCCACATGACGGTGCTGGAAAATGTGATGGAAGCGCCGATTCAGGTACTGGGATTAAGCAAGCACGACGCGCGCGAGCGGGCGTTGAAATATCTGGCGAAGGTGGGGATTGATGAGCGCGCTCAGGGCAAATATCCCGTCCATCTCTCCGGTGGCCAACAGCAGCGCGTTTCTATTGCGCGCGCGCTGGCGATGGAACCTGACGTTTTACTGTTCGATGAACCCACATCGGCGCTCGATCCTGAACTGGTCGGCGAAGTGTTGCGCATCATGCAACAACTGGCGGAAGAAGGCAAAACGATGGTGGTGGTCACGCATGAAATGGGCTTCGCCCGCCATGTCTCTTCGCACGTTATTTTTCTGCATCAGGGGAAAATTGAAGAAGAGGGCGATCCGGAGCAGGTGTTCGGCAATCCGCAAAGCCCGCGTTTACAGCAATTCCTGAAAGGCTCGCTGAAATAAAAGAAGCCCGGCGGCGCATCGCTTACCGGGCAGGATACGGCGCTTTAGGAACTAGCGAATCACATCCGCCAGCGCCTCTTCTAAATCATACCAGCGAAATGCGAATCCGGCGGCTTCAAGCCGTTTTGGCAGCGCCCGCTGTCCGCCCAATACCAGCACTGACGACTCTCCCATCAATAAGCGAATTGCCGTCGCCGGAATGCGAATAATCGCCGGGCGGCGCAGCGCGCGACCCAGCGCATGAGCAAAATGCTCATTATGGACGGGATACGGCGAGACCATATTGAAGGGACCGCGAAGATCGTTATCCAGCAGCCACAGGATGCCGTTGACCATATCGTCGATGTGAATCCAGGCCAGATATTGCCGACCATTACCCACCGGACCGCCGAGCCCGAGGCGAAACGGCGGAACCATTTTCCCCAGAATCCCGCCTTGCGGCGCCAGGACAACGCCGGTACGCAGCAGGCAGACGCGGGTCTGGTCGCTCTGCGCACGACAGGCAATCTGTTCCCAGCGGGCGCAAAGTTTATGCGTAAATTCGTTGTGCGGCGGCTCATCTTCAGTGACGACAACGTCGCCCAGATCGCCGTAATAGCCCGTGGCGGAGCCGGATATCAACACCGAGGGCGGCGTTGCGCTGGCATGAATTAAATCCACCAACTTTTGCGTGATAGCCCAGCGGCTTTGGCACAACCGTTCTTTTTGTTGCGACGTCCAGCGCTTGTCGGCAATCGGTTCGCCCGCCAGATTGATGATGGCATCAATCTCATTGAGGTGCTCACGTTCCGCCAGCCCTTTCCATAATGTCACTCTGGAATCGAGAATCTGACGCGCGTTATCGGGATTGCGCGTAACGACCGTCACCTGATGCCCCAGTGTTAACAGCCGGGGAATGAGATGACGCCCTATCAGGCCCGTACCGCCGGTAATCAGAATCTGCATATGACCTCCAGAGTAGGGAGGATTTCCTCTTCCCTAATGTCAGGTTTTTAATACGAATAAGGGTGCCGGACGCAGGTTTTTTCCGTGTATACACCTCTACATCATACATGATGTATGCTACCGCGTTATGCTTTCGCACTGTTACAGTGCAGTTGCGCTTGTAACAGTGCGCGCGCTGTCGCAGGACGCGTGCGAATGCGTTCAAACCAGTTATACACCGCCGGGTAGCTATCAAGATCGATTCGCTGACGCTGATGTGCGTTAACCCACGGCCAACTGGCGATATCCGCAATACTGTAGTGGTCGCCGCCCAGCCACGGGGAGGTTTCCAGGCGTTTATTCAGGACGTTGTATAAGCGTTGCGTTTCAACCTGATAGCGTTCAATCGCATAGGGGATGGCCTGCGGCGCAAAATGGTTAAAGTGGTGATTCTGGCCCAGCATCGGCCCTAACCCGCCGACCTGCCAGAACAGCCATTGCAGCGTGGTATGGCGTTCACGCAGCTCCCCGCTAAGCAGTTTGCCGCTTTTTTCCGCCAGGTAGAGAAGAATTTCGCCGGATTCAAAAAGACTAAGCGGTTGACCGCCGTCTGCCGGGGCGTGATCGACGATGGCAGGAATTTTATTATTGGGAGAGATAGCCAAAAAATCAGGGCGAAACTGATTGCCCTTGCTGATATCTACTTTTAGCAAACGATACGCCAGCTCCGCCTCTTCCAGAAACAGCGTTATTTTATGCCCGTTGGGCGTGGGGGCGTAGTAAAGGTCAATCATTTTGGCTCCTGCATGTGCGTAAAGAGTCTGGGCTGAATTAAGTATAGAAAGCCTCCTGATGTGTGTGAGTTTTCATCAGGTGACAGCAGGCGAAAGACGCTATATTTTGGGAAGAAACTTAATACGCCCTCAAGAGGACATTATGAGTAAGCCTGTTATTGTGCTGTGGTCGGATGCGAACTTTTTCTCTCCCTACGTCTTGTCCGCCTGGGTGGCATTACAAGAAAAAGGGCTTTCCTTTACTCTGAAAACTCGCGATCTGGACCAGGGAGAACATCTGCAACCTGGCTGGCGAGGATATGCGCTGACGCAGCGCGTACCGGTGCTTGAGGCCGACAATTTTGAGCTGAGCGAGTCGTCCGCTATTGCGGAATACCTGGAGGAGCGTTTCGCGCCGCCGCAGTGGGAGCGTATCTACCCGCACGATTTACAAAAACGCGCCCGCGCGCGACAGATTCAGGCGTGGCTACGCAGCGATTTACTGCCGCTTCGCGAAGAACGGCCTACCGACGTGGTGTTTGCCGGGGCGAAAAAAGCGCCGTTAAGCGAGGCTGGAAAAGCCAGCGCGGCAAAACTGTTTGCGACGGCTGAAGCGCTATTGGGGCAGGGGACGCAAAATTTATTTGGTGAATGGTGCATTGCCGATACCGATCTGGCATTGATGATCAATCGTCTGGCGCTGCATGGCGATGACGTGCCGACATCGCTGGCGGCATATGCGACATTCCAGTGGCAGCGTGCTTCCGTACAGCGTTTTATTGCGCTTTCCTCGAAGCGTTCAGGCTGAAAATCTATTCATATTCCAGTATCATAACGCCGTTTTTCACAACGAGGAGTGAGCGATGAAACTGATGTTCGCATCGGACATTCATGGTTCTTTACCCGCCACGGAACGCGTGCTTGAGCGGTTCGCGCAAAGCGGCGCGCGTTGGCTGGTGATATTAGGCGATGTCCTTAACCACGGGCCGCGAAATGCGCTGCCTGAAGGCTATGCGCCCGCCCAGGTCGCCGAACGCCTGAACGCGGTGGCGACGCAAATCATTGCCGTGCGCGGCAACTGCGATAGCGAAGTGGATCAGATGCTGCTGCATTTCCCGATAACTGCGCCGTGGCAGCAAATATTGACGCAAGAGAGGCGGCTATTTTTAACGCATGGGCACCTCTTCGGGCCGACGAATCTGCCCGCTCTGCATACTGGCGATGTGTTGGTCTATGGTCATACGCATCTGCCGGTGGCGCAACAGCAGGAAGGACTGTATCACTTTAATCCTGGGTCAGTGAGCATCCCGAAAGGCGGGTATGCGGCAAGCTACGGTATTCTGGATGATAATGTGTTGAGCGTAATCGCACTCAATGATCAAAGTATCATTGCGCAGGTTGCAATTAACTCGTAATTTACCTCACAAACGTAAATGCGCCGTAAGAGCGCCAGAAATAAGAAGGTTTCCTGATGGTGGAACAGCGTCGTTTGGCAAGTACGGAATGGGTGGATATTGTGAATGAAGACAATGAAGTCATTGCACAGTCCAGCCGGGAACAGATGCGTGCGCAACGCTTACGGCATCGTGCGACGTATATCGTCGTTCATGATGGTATGGGTAAAATTCTGGTGCAGCGTCGTACCGAAACAAAAGATTTTTTGCCCGGTATGTTAGATGCTACCGCAGGCGGCGTGGTCCAGGCTGATGAGCAGCTACTGGAATCTGCCCGCCGCGAAGCGGAAGAAGAGTTGGGTATTGCAGGCGTGCCGTTTGCCGAACACGGTCTGTTTTACTTTGAAGACCAACATTGCCGGGTTTGGGGCGCGCTGTTTAGCTGCGTTTCCCACGGGCCTTTCGCGCTTCAGGAAGATGAAGTCAGCGAAGTGTGTTGGCTGACTCCGGAGGAGATCACCGCGCGCTGTGATGAGTTTACGCCAGATTCGCTCAAAGCGCTGGCGCTGTGGATGACCCGCAACGCCAAAAACGAAGCCGCGCTCCAGGAGAAACCGGAAGAGACGGAATAAGCGTTTTAGCAGCTTTCCCGCATACATAAACTGGAGGCGATGGATTTCCGATCGCTCCAGTTTCCCTGATTTAACCTTTCCAACAGCGCCCGTCCGGCTTCACTGCCAATCTTACGGTGCGGTACGGCCATGGTGGTTAACGGCGGCTGGCAGACCCGGCTGACATCGCTATCGCCAAACCCGACCACCGCTAAATCGTCCGGAACTTTGATCCGCCGTCGTTGGCACTCGTATAACGCGCCGCAGGCCAGCTCATCCGATACGCATACCAGCGCGTCCAGCTCCGGCCACGCCAGTAAAAACTCCGGCAGTTGCGACGCGCCGGTAGAAAAATTGGGCGGCAAGGCGGCATTAATCACCCGGTTTGGCGACATATGGTGGCGAAGCATCGCTTTGTACCAGCCGTGCAGATGTTGCTGAAAAATCCACTGCTCCTGATTGGCGCATAGCAGCCCGATATTCTGATAACCGCGCTGAATCAGCATTTCCGTCAGCTCATACATTGCCGCAACGTTATCAATACCGATATTCATATCAATAGGATCGCTGCGAATCGCGCCCATCTCCATCACCGGGATAGAGGCATTTTTCAGCCACTGGCGCACAGTAGTGCTATGTTCGACGCTAAGCAGAATCGCCGCGGCAATGTTGGAGGCCAGCAGCGTTTCGAGCAGCTTCTCCTCTTGTTCCACGCGATGCTGCGATTCCGCCAGCATTATCTGGTAGCCTGCGGGCTGTAAAATTTGTTGCAGCCCGGCGAACATTTCAGAACACCCCGCTTCCGCAAGGTTCGGTACGACCATCGCGATGGTGTGCGAGGAGGCAGACGCCAGCGCGCTGGCGGCGAGATTGGGCATATAGCCCAGCTCATGCACTGCCGCTTCGATTTTCTCCCGGAGTTTATCAGAGACCTGTTCCGGCGTGCGTAAGGCTCGTGATACGGTCATCGTGCCTACACCGGCAAGTTGGGCTACATCGGCGATAGTCACTTTACCGGTACTGCGCCGTTTACGGGGTATCGACATACAAATTCCTGCGTCATTACAACATGTTGAGATGCTTTTTTATTGTCGTTCTTTGCTTCGCATGACTGGCAGTATACGCCTTAAATCCGCTTTTTTGCTGTGATTTCACACCATGATTTTAATTTGATAGCGCTATCACAATTCTGAGTAATAGTCGCTGGTAGCGCTATCTTTGTGATAACGATCGCAGCTAATATCGAATGGCTTGAATAAAGTTTGTTCATAATTTCATACACCGTGGGGGCGAATAACATGCTGGGAACCTGGTTATCTGACGCAACCATCACGCTACAGGAGAGCGTGGAAACGTGGCCGCAGGCGCTGGAAATTTGCGGCAAACCCCTGCTGGACGCAGATGTTATCGCACCGGAATACCTTACGGCGATTGTTCAGCAGCACCAAAAGCTTGGACCGTATTATGTATTAGCGCCAGGGTTAGCGATGCCGCATGCGAGGCCGGAAGAGGGGGCGAAAGGGTTAGGTTTATCGTTACTGAAACTACAGCGCGGCGTTTCATTTGGCGCAGACGAATTTGATCCGGTTGACATCATTATTATGCTGGCGGCGCCTGATAAGCACAGTCATATCGAAATGATATCGGCGCTGGCGGAATTATTTTCCAGTGATGTAGATATGGAAAAATTACATCAGGCAAAAAACCTGGAGGACATTAAAACGATTATTGACCGTTTCTGATTTTATTCCATTTTCTTGCGGTAAATAACATTACGCCCGTGCGTGATGCAGACCAACTCTACTTTTAAAAGGTGACAATAATGAAAATCATGGCAATTTGCGGTTCCGGCCTGGGTAGTAGTTTTATGGTAGAAATGAACATTAAAAAAGTATTAAAGAAACTCAATATTGACGCCGAGGTGGAACACTCCGATCTCTCATCGGCCACACCCGGGGCCGCCGATCTTTTTGTAATGGCCAAAGATATCGCGGCCAGCGCCAGCGTACCGGAAAGCCAACTGGTGGTGATCAATAACATCATCGACATCAACGAACTGGAAACGCAGCTGCGCGCATGGTTCGCTAAACAATAATTATTGCTGGCGAGGTGGATATGTTTATCCTTGAAACGCTGAATTTTGTTGTTGATATTTTAAAAGTGCCCTCGGTGCTTGTAGGGTTAATTGCGCTGATTGGTCTGGTGGCGCAGAAAAAAGCGTTTTCCGATGTGGTAAAAGGCACGATTAAAACCATTTTAGGTTTTATTGTGCTTGGCGGCGGCGCAACCGTACTGGTGGGTTCATTAAATCCGCTAGGGGGTATGTTTGAACACGCTTTTAATATTCAGGGCATTATTCCTAATAATGAAGCGATAGTCTCAATCGCGCTGGAAAAATATGGCGCGTCCACGGCGTTAATTATGGCATTTGGTATGGTGGCCAATATTGTCGTGGCGCGCTTTACGCGTCTTAAATATATCTTTTTGACCGGGCATCACACCTTTTACATGGCCTATATGATTGGCGTAATCCTGACCGTGGCGGGGTTTGAGGGCGTAGGGCTGGTCTTCACCGGATCGCTAATCCTGGGGCTGGTGATGGCCTTCTTCCCGGCGTTGGCCCAACGTTATATGAGGCGGATTACCGGTACCGATGACATTGCGTTTGGTCACTTCGGTACCCTGGGATATGTGCTTTCCGGCTGGATTGGCAGCCTGTGTGGTAAAGGCTCCCGCTCCACGGAAGAGATGAACCTGCCGAAAAACCTCAGTTTTTTACGCGACAGTTCTATCTCGATTTCGCTGACCATGATGATTATCTATCTGATCATGGCAGTCAGCGCTGGGCGTGAGTATGTCGAAGCGACGTTTAGCGGCGGGCAAAACTATCTGGTGTACGCCATCATCATGGCAATCACCTTCGCCGCCGGCGTGTTCATCATTCTGCAAGGCGTCCGTCTGATTCTGGCTGAAATTGTTCCGGCCTTTACCGGCTTTTCAGAAAAACTGGTGCCAAACGCGCGTCCGGCGCTGGACTGCCCGGTGGTGTATCCCTATGCCCCTAACGCAGTACTGATTGGCTTCCTGTTCAGTTTTCTCGGCGGGCTGGTGGGGCTGTTCCTGCTTGGACAGATGAAGCTTGTGTTAATCCTGCCAGGCGTTGTGCCGCACTTCTTTACCGGCGCGACCGCAGGCGTCTTTGGCAATGCCACCGGCGGTCGCCGCGGGGCGATGATCGGCGCATTTGCTAATGGTCTATTAATCACTTTCCTGCCAGTGCTGTTACTGCCGGTTCTCGGCGCGATCGGCTTCGCCAATACCACGTTCTCGGATGCTGACTTTGGCGTAATCGGTATTTTGCTGGGTAACCTGGCGCGTTATCTGTCGCCGATGGCTATCACGGGGCTGGTGGTGGCGCTATTCGCGCTACTGGTGGCGTACAACGTGTTGGCCAAAAACAAAAAAGCGACTGCCGAAGTGCAGGAAAATAGCGGAGCGAAAGAATGAACGTAACCGAAATCACCCAACTGGCGCGCGACATTCGCGTCGCCACGCTCAAATCCTTAAACCATCTTGGCTTTGGTCACTATGGCGGCAGCATGTCGGTAGTGGAAACTCTGGCGGTTCTGTACGGCGTGGTGATGAAAATCGACCCTGCCGACCCGGACTGGCCGGAGCGCGATTACTTCGTGCTGTCGAAAGGCCATGCGGGCCCCGCGTTGTACAGTACCCTGGCGATTAAAGGCTATTTCCCGCGCGAAGAGCTGAATACGCTTAACCAGAACGGCACCCGTCTGCCCAGCCATCCGGATCGGCTAAAAACGCGTGGCGTGGACGCCACGACCGGCTCACTGGGACAGGGCATCTCTATTGCGGGCGGTATGGCGTTGTCGCATAAACTGGCGCGGCGACCCAACCGGGTATTTTGTATTGTCGGCGATGGCGAGCTCAATGAAGGGCAGTGCTGGGAGGCGTTTCAGTTTATTGCCCACCACCGCCTGAATAATCTGACCGTTTTCATTGACTGGAACAAACAGCAGCTTGACGGCGAGCTGGAGGAGATTATCAATCCGTTCGATCTGGAAGGGAAATTCCGCGCGTTTGGTTTCGATGTCGTCACCGTCAAAGGCGATGATATCTCCGGACTACTGGCGGTGGTTCAGCCTGTGCTGCCCGCCGATGCCCGGCCACGGGTAGTGATCCTTGACAGCATTAAAGGGCAGGGGGTGCCATGCCTGGAGCAGTTAACGAATTCTCACCACTTACGCCTGACGGATGGCATGAAGCAGACGCTCAATGAGGCCATTCATCAACTGGAGGTCATGCATGATTAAGCTTGCGCCCGCAGGGCTTAAAGACGATATCGAAATGCGCAAAGTTTACGCCGGTTTTGTCGCCGGGCAGATTGAGGCCGGAAGCCCAATTATTGCGCTTGAGGCTGATTTAATGAGCTCAATGGCGATGGACAGCGTGGCGCGTGACTACCCGCAGCATGTCATTAACTGCGGTATTATGGAGGCGAATGTGATTGGCACTGCGGCGGGGCTGGCGCTGACCGGTCGTAAACCGTTTGTGCATACTTTTACCGCTTTTGCCAGCCGTCGCTGTTTTGATCAGCTCTTCATGGCGCTGGATTATCAGCGTAACAACGTCAAAGTGATCGCCTCCGATGCCGGAGTGACGGCGTGCCATAACGGCGGCACCCATATGTCTTTTGAAGATATGGGGATTGTTCGCGGGCTGGCGCACTCCGTAGTACTGGAGGTGACGGATGCGGTGATGTTCGCGGATATTTTACGCCAGCTAATGGACCTGGACGGTTTTTACTGGCTGCGTACCATCCGTAAGCAGGCGACGAGTATCTATGCGCCAGGCTCTACCTTTACCATTGGCAAGGGCAACGTACTGCGCGAGGGCGATGATATTACGCTTATCGCCAACGGCATTATGGTGGCGGAGGCGCTGGAGGCGGCGCGCCAACTGGAGCAGGAAGGCGTGAGCGCCGCGGTCATTGATATGTTCACCTTAAAGCCTATCGATCGCATGTTGGTGAAAAACTACGCGGAAAAAACGCGGCGTATCGTCACGTGTGAAAACCACAGCATCCATAATGGACTGGGGTCAGCGGTGGCGGAAGTGCTGGTGGAAAACTGCCCGGTGCCGATGCGCCGTGTTGGCGTCAAAGAGCGTTATGGGCAGGTAGGAACGCAGGATTTCTTACAACAAGAGTACGGACTCACCGCCGCAGCGATTGTAGAAGCCGCGAAATCACTGCTTTAATCATGGAGATATTGCCGGATGGCGCTGATGCTCATCCGGCATTTTGGATCAATGATATCCCATCATCTGCGCGCCAATGACGACCACGCTGGACATAATAAACAGTAGTCCCAGCAGCGACGCCCCCACTTTCAGCCAGTTGCGAAAATCGACCCGGCACACGCCCAGCGTGGCCATCAGCGAGGCCGATGTCGGATAGATAATATGGCTGAAGCCATCGCCAAACTGGAAGGCCAGAACAGTCACCTGACGGTTAACGCCGACCAGATCGCCGAGCGGCGCCAGTAATGGCATGGTTAACGCCGCCTGGCCCGAACCGGACGTGACAAAGAAATTAAATACCGCCTGGAAGAGCAGCATAAACCAGGCGGCGATAGCATTATTAAGCCCGCTGATGCCATGCGCGATACTGTTAAGCAACGTATTGAGCACGCTGGGTTCCCCGGCTTCGCCGTTGCCGACCAGCAGCAGAATGCCTTTGGCAAAACCCACCAGCAAGGCGGGCGCGATCATCATCCTCGCCCCTTCGGTGAATGAGGACGCCATCACGTTGACCGTCATACCGTTGAGGCGGAAGATAACGCCGATGAGGCCGATCACCACGCCCATGGTGAAAAACTGGCTGGCGATCTCCGGAATAAACCAGGCGTGGACAATCACGCCCCAGACGACCCAAATCATTACGCCGGTCAGAACCAGCAGTACCAGCCAGTCGCCGAAGGTGAAAGGGCGCTGGACGACTTCATCCTGCTGTTCGCGGAAATAGCGATCGGATTCGTGGACGCGGGAAAGCAGCGGATTCTTTTTCACGCGTGAGGCGTAGACCAGCGTAAAAACCAGCCCAATCAGCGTGGCGACAATCCAGACCACAATACGCAGCCCGGAGCCGGAAAGTACCGGCACGCCGGCAATCCCCTGGGCGACGACTACGCAAAACGGGTTCATCCACGAACTGGCAAAGCCAATTTGGGTGGCGATATAGGTCACCAGGACGGTGGTAATGCTGTCATAGCCCAGCCTGACCATCAGCGGGGCTATGATAATTGCAAAGGCGACCGCCTCTTCGCCCATGCCAAATACGGCGCCCCCTAACGAAAAGAGGACAAATAGCACCGGAATAAACAGGACTTCGTTGCCCCGCGTGTGGCGAATAAGCGCCAGAATGCCGTTATCCACGGTGCCGGTACGCATCACGATGCCGAATGCGCCGCCAATCACCAACATAAACATAATGATGCCGACGGCAGTGCCGAATTTCGATCCGGATGTTAACCCTTCAAACGGAAAATTCATCAGCCCTGGTCTTTCATCGCCGGTAGTGAAAAATTGCACGCGATGATACTGCGCTTCCCCGGCCTCATTGGTCACAATGCGAAAAGAGTGCGGATCGACGACTTTGCGGGTTTTTGTCTGACCATCGACCTGATACTGCACTTCCTGGCTATCAAACATCCCAACGGGGACGACCCAGGTGGCGATACTGGTTAAAATGGCGACAAAAAAGATGATGACCAGCGTATCGGGCATTGCCCATTTTCTGGCTGTTTTTGATTCTGTAACGACAGACATGACAGACTATCCCTGTTGCAAAGCAAAGAGGCTAAGTATGAGAAGAAGGGAATAGTTATTCATTGATGCAGCGCAGTTAAGCAAAAAATTCCGCTTTGCAGGGTAAATAGCAGAATGCCGGATGGCGATGCTAACGCGTCTTATCCGGCCTACAACGGTATCTCACCTGTAGGCCGGACAAGGCGTTCACGCCGCCATCCGGCATTAGCTTTTACTGTTACTGCTGCTGTTGGGAAGCCTGGATCGCCGTCAGGGCGATGGTATAGACGATATCGTCAACCAGTGCGCCACGGGACAGGTCGTTCACCGGCTTGCGCATACCCTGCAGCATCGGCCCGATGGAGATCAGGTCGGCAGAACGCTGTACCGCTTTGTAGGTGGTGTTACCGGTGTTCAGATCCGGGAAAATGAACACGGTAGCGCGACCCGCAACCGGCGAGTTCGGCGCTTTGGATTTCGCTACGTCAGCCATGACCGCGGCGTCGTACTGCAACGGACCGTCGATCATCAGGTCAGGACGTTTTTCCTGCGCCAGACGCGTCGCTTCACGTACTTTCTCTACGTCGCTGCCCGCGCCAGAGGTGCCGGTGGAGTAGGAGAGCATTGCCACACGAGGTTCGATGCCGAAGGCAATGGCGGAATCCGCAGACTGAATCGCGATTTCTGCCAGCTGCTCTGCAGTCGGGTCTGGGTTGATTGCGCAGTCGCCGTAAACGTAAACCTGTTCCGGCAGTAGCATAAAGAACACAGAAGAGACCAGGGAGCTACCCGGCGCCGTTTTAATAAGCTGCAGCGGCGGACGGATGGTGTTGGCGGTGGTATGAACCGCGCCGGAAACCAGGCCGTCGACTTCGTCTTGCTCCAGCATCAGCGTGCCGAGCACCACGTTGTCTTCCAGCTGCTCGCGGGCAACCGGTTCGGTCATGCCTTTGCTCTTACGCAGCTCAACCAGGCGAGCGACATAGCTTTCACGCACCACTTCCGGATCGACGATTTCAATACCTGCGCCCAGCTCAACGCCCTGAGATGCCGCGACGCGGTTGATTTCATCCGGGTTGCCCAGCAGTACGCAAGTGGCGATGCCGCGTTCAGCGCAGATTGCCGCCGCTTTGACGGTACGCGGTTCGTCGCCTTCCGGCAGCACTACGCGTTTACCGGCTTTACGCGCCAGCTCGGTCAGTTGGTAGCGGAACGCCGGCGGAGAGAGACGACGGCTACGCTCGGAAGTGGCGGTCAGCGACTCGATCCACTCAGCGTTAACGTAGTTCGCGACGTATTCCTGAACTTTCTCGATGCGCTCATGGTCATCAACCGGGACTTCCAGATTGAAGCTTTGCAGGCTCAGCGAAGTCTGCCAGGTGTTGGTGTTCACCATAAAGACCGGCAGACCGGTGGCGAATGCGCGTTCGCACAGTTTAGAAATGCGCGCGTCCATTTCATAGCCGCCGGTCAGCAACAGGGCGCCGATTTCTACGCCGTTCATCGCGGCCAGGCAAGCTGCGACCAGTACGTCCGGACGGTCAGCGGAGGTCACTAACAACGAGCCTGCGCGGAAATGTTCCAGCATATGCGGAATACTACGCGCGCAGAACGTGACGGATTTAACGCGGCGGGTTTTGATATCGCCTTCGTTAATGATGGTGGCGTTCAGGTGACGCGCCATATCGATAGCGCGGGTCGCAATCAGGTCGAAGCTCCACGGCACCGCGCCCAGAACCGGCAGCGGGCTGGATTCCTGCAGTTTAGCAGGATCGATTTTGATCACCTGCGCTTTGGAAGAGTCGTCAAAGATCTCCGACAGATCCGGGCGAGTACGGCCTTGTTCATCAACCGGCGCATTCAGTTTGTTGATGATAACGCCGGTGATGTTGGTGTTTTTCGCGCCGCCGAAGCTGCTGCGCGTCAGTTCGATACGTTCGTTCAGCTGTTCTGGCGTGTCGGTACCCTGAGACATGACAAAAACGATTTCCGCATTCAGCGTTTTCGCGATTTCATAGTTCAGAGACTGAGCGAACTGATGTTTACGGGTCGGAACCAGACCTTCAACCAGCACCACTTCCGCGTCTTTGGTATTCGCATGGTAGTTCGCGATGATCTCTTCCATCAGCACGTCTTTCTGGTTGCTGGAGAGCAGAGATTCAACGTGGCTCATCTTCAGCGGTTCAGCCGCCGGCAGGGTAGAGTTCGCGCGAACGATAGTGGTGGTCTGGTCAGGCGCATCGCCGCCAGCGCGAGGCTGGGCGATAGGCTTAAAGACGCTCAGACGAACGCCTTTGCGTTCCATAGCACGGATGACGCCGAGGCTGACGCTGGTCAGACCGACGCTGGTTCCGGTAGGGATCAGCATAATAATACGGGACACGGTTTATCCTCTTTCGTTACCGTCTTTTGGGGACGGGTTACAAAACAGCACCGCCAGCGAGGCTGGCGGTGTGAAATCAGGCAGTCAGACGGCTCGCGTCCTGCGCGATAACCAGTTCTTCGTTGGTTGGGATCACCACCGCCGGACGGGTACCTTCTTTGTTGATGAAACCAGATTTGCCGAAGCGGGCCGCCAGGTTACGTTCGTGGTCGACTTCAAAGCCCAGTACGCCCAGTTTGCCCAGAGACAGTTCGCGAACCATCGCGGCGTTTTCACCGATACCGCCGGTGAACACGACTGCATCCAGACGACCGTCCATCAGAGCGGTGTAAGAACCGATGTATTTCGCCAGGCGGTGGCAGTAAACGTCCATCGCACGTTTTGCGTCTTCTTTGGTGGCGTAGTTGTCTTCAACATAACGGCAGTCGCTGGTCACTTCAGTCAGACCCAGCAGACCGGACTCTTTGGTCAGCATTTTGTTGATCTGATCCACGCTCATGCCCAGAGTGTCGTGCAGGTGGAAGATAATCGCAGGGTCGATATCGCCGGAACGGGTACCCATGACCAGGCCTTCCAGCGGGGTCAGACCCATAGAGGTATCCACGCATTTACCGTTACGGATAGCGGAAACAGAACCGCCGTTGCCCAGGTGGCAGGTGATAATGTTCAGTTCTTCTACCGGCTTGTTCAGCATTTTTGCCGCTTCCTGAGTTACATAGAAGTGGCTGGTGCCGTGTGCGCCATAGCGACGAACGCCGTGTTCTTTATACAGGCTGTACGGCAGGGCATACAGGTAAGATTCTTCCGGCATGGTCTGATGGAACGCGGTGTCGAACACGGCGACGTTTTTATCTTTCAGCTGCGGGAAAGATTTCAGCGCTTCGGCGATACCAATCAGGTGAGCCGGGTTATGCAGCGGTGCGAAAGAGGCGGAATCTTTGATGCCCTGAATGACGGACTCATCAATGACTACGGAGCTGGTATACTTCTCGCCGCCGTGTACGATACGGTGACCAATTGCAGTTAACTGCGCAGACAGTTCTGGTTTTTGTGCCAGAATAGTGTTAACGATAAAGTTCAGCGCTTCACTGTGAGCGGCGCCTGCACCTAAAGCCGCTTCTTGTTTACTGCCGTCCATTTTCCATTTGATGCGTGCTTCTGGCAGATGGAAACATTCGGCTAAACCAGAAAGGTATTCATCACCATTAACTGCATCAATAATTGCAAATTTCAGTGAAGAACTACCGCAGTTCAGAACCAGTACTAACTTACTCGACATGGAAGTACCTATTTATGATACGTGGCTAAAAAAACGTCAGTGAGCCATAGAGCGTAGCGCATGATAGCCCTGACATTTATGATTAACATCATGCGCAGGAGTTTTTTTGGGCATGATGGAAGAAATACCTTTGAGTCTATGCCATTTTGCGTATTTTTCAGCCAATGGCATACTATGTGTAATATTGACGACTCAATGATTTTAAACTACCGGCCTTTGACAGGCCGACACAGGATACCTGATAGTGGGTATCGAAGACAAAATGTTTTGAACGTTGTCCCTCGCAGTTGTTGTTTTGCACAAATTTTTTAAATTTTATATGTGAAGTTGAGGTAGGCCATGTCGACACCGGATAATCGCTCCGTAAATTTTTTTAGCTTATTTCGCCGGGGGCAGCACTACGCGAAGACGTGGCCGATGGAAAAACGGCTGGCGCCCGTTTTCGTCGAAAACCGCGTCATTCGTATGACGCGCTATGCCATACGATTTATGCCGCCTGTCGCCGTCTTTACATTATGCTGGCAGATAGCGCTGGGCGGTCAGTTAGGTCCGGCCGTGGCGACCGCCCTGTTCGCCCTGAGCTTGCCTATGCAGGGATTATGGTGGTTAGGGAAACGTTCCGTGACGCCGTTGCCGCCTTCAATCCTTAACTGGTTTTACGAAGTTCGCGGTAAATTGCAGGAGGCTGGACAAGCGCTGGCGCCGGTAGAAGGAAAGCCGGATTACCAGGCATTAGCTGACACGCTTAAGCGCGCCTTCAAACAACTGGATAAAACTTTCCTGGATGATTTGTAATTGACCCCGGATTACGCATATAAAAGAAGGCATACCAATGCCTTCTTTTTTTCATCGCCATAGCGTGATACAGGAGTTCAAAATGGAAATGACCAACGCGCAACGTCTGATTTTGTCTAACCAGTACAAAATGATGACGATGCTCGATCCCACCAACGCCGAGCGTTACCGTCGCTTACAAACAATTATTGAACGCGGCTACGGCCTGCAGATGCGCGAGCTGGATCGCGAGTTTGGCGAGCTGACGGAAGAGACCTGTCGTACCATCATCGATATTATGGAGATGTACCATGCGCTGCACGTCTCCTGGACCAACCTCAAAGATACGCAAGCCATCGACGAACGTCGCGTCACCTTCCTGGGGTTTGACGCCGCGACAGAAGCGCGTTACCTCGGCTATGTCCGTTTTATGGTGAATATAGAAGGACGCTACACTCACTTTGACGCCGGGACGCACGGCTTTAATGCCCAGACGCCGATGTGGGAAAAATACCAGCGGATGTTGAATGTCTGGCATGCCTGCCCGCGTCAGTACCACCTGAGCGCGAATGAAATCAATCAAATCATTAATGCCTGAGGAGGCTCGCGTGCAGTGTAAAGGTTTTCTGTTTGATCTGGATGGAACGTTGGTTGACTCATTACCTGCCGTCGAACGCGCGTGGTGTAGCTGGGCCGATCGTTTTAACCTTGCTCATGATGAGGTGCTGGGCTTTATTCATGGCAAACAGGCGATCACCTCGTTGCGGCATTTTATGGCGGGTAAATCGGAGGCGGAAATTGCCGCTGAGTTTACGCGCCTGGAGCAAATAGAAGCCACTGAAACCGCAGGGATCACCGCGTTGCCGGGGGCAGTCGATTTACTCAATCACCTGAATAAAGCGGGCATTCCGTGGGCTATCGTCACCTCCGGTTCAATGCCGGTCGCGCGTGCGCGCCATCAGGTCGCGGGCCTTCCAGCGCCAGAGGTGTTTGTCACCGCCGAACGAGTCAAACGCGGCAAACCGGAGCCGGATGCGTATTTGCTGGGCGCACAACTGCTTGGCCTGGCCCCTCAGGAGTGCGTCGTAGTAGAAGATGCCCCGGCTGGCGTGCTGTCCGGACTGGCTGCGGGCTGCCACGTCATTGCGGTCAATGCGCCGGCCGACACGCCGCGTCTGTCGGATGTTGATTTTGCGTTGGATAGCCTGACGCAATTATCGGTCGCTAAACAACCAAACGGCGATGTGGTGGTGTTAAGAAAGACCTGATCATGATATCGCCCCGCTTTGGCGGGGCATATTTATGGCAGAATCGCGTTATCTTCTCATCTGACAAGGATATGTTGTGAACGGTGAATTGATTTGGGTTCTCTCTTTACTGGCGATTGCCGTCGTGTTGTTTGCGACGGGCAAAGTACGTATGGATGCGGTGGCTTTATTCGTCATTGTTGCTTTTGTCCTTAGCGGTACCTTGACCCTTCCGGAAGCCTTCTCCGGCTTTAGCGATCCGAATGTCATTCTTATCGCCGCCTTATTTATTATTGGCGACGGCCTCGTGCGCACCGGCGTTGCGACGGTGGTCGGTACCTGGCTGGTTAAAATGGCGGGCAGCAGTGAAATCAAAATGCTGGTTTTACTGATGATCACCGTCGCCGGACTTGGCGCTTTCATGAGTTCAACCGGCGTGGTGGCGATCTTTATCCCCGTTGTTCTTAGCGTTTCTATGCATATGCAGACCTCGCCTTCGCGCCTGATGATGCCGCTGAGTTTTGCCGGGCTTATCAGCGGAATGATGACGCTGGTGGCGACGCCGCCGAACCTGGTGGTTAACAGTGAACTGCTGCGTGAAGGCCTGCACGGGTTCAACTTTTTTAGCGTGACGCCGCTGGGGATAGTGGTGTTGGCGCTCGGCATTGTTTATATGCTGGTGATGCGCTTCATGCTAAAAGGCGATGCGCCCGGACAACAGGCCGGTAAGCGTCGCACTTTCCGCGATCTTATCCGCGAGTACCGTCTGACGGGGCGCGCTCGGCGTCTGGCGATTCGCCCCGGTTCGCCGATGGTGGGACAGCGGCTGGACGACCTTAAACTGCGCGAACGTTACGGCGCCAATGTCATCGGCGTTGAACGCTGGCGGCGCTTTCGGCGGGTTATCGTCAATGTGAACGGCGTATCGGAGTTTCGCGCTCGCGACGTTCTGCTGATTGATATGTCGGCGGCGGAGGTTGACCTCAGAGAGTTCTGCGTCGAGCAACTGCTGGAACCGATGGTATTGCGTGGAGAATATTTTTCCGATCAGGCGTTGGATGTTGGCATGGCGGAAATTTCGCTTATTCCGGAGTCTGAACTGATAGGCAAGTCGGTGCGTGAAATCGCCTTCCGTACACGTTACGGGCTGAATGTGGTCGGCCTGAAACGCGACGGCGTCGCGCTGGAAGGGTCGCTGGCCGATGAACCGTTATTGATGGGCGATATCATTCTGGTCGTGGGGAACTGGAAGTTAATCAGCCTGCTGGGGCAAAAAGGCCGCGACTTTGTGGTACTGAATATGCCGGTCGAGGTCAGCGAAGCCTCGCCGGCGCACAGCCAGGCGCCGCACGCCATTTTCTGCCTGGTACTGATGGTGGCGCTGATGTTGACCGATGAAATTCCCAACCCGATCGCGGCGATTATCGCCTGCCTGCTGATGGGGAAATTTCGCTGTATTGATGCTGAAAGCGCGTATAAAGCGATCCACTGGCCGAGCATTATCTTGATTGTGGGTATGATGCCGTTTGCGCAGGCGTTGCAAAAAACCGGCGGCGTCTCTCTGGTCGTGCAAGGGTTAATGAATATCGGCGGCGGCTATGGGCCATATATGATGCTGGGATGCCTGTTCGTGCTGTGTGCCGTCATAGGACTGTTCATTTCTAACACGGCAACGGCGGTGCTGATGGCGCCGATTGCGCTGGCGGCGGCGAAATCGATGGGGGTGTCGCCCTATCCGTTTGCGATGGCGGTGGCGATGGCGGCATCCGCCGCCTTTATGACGCCGGTTTCATCGCCGGTGAATACTCTGGTTCTGGGGCCGGGAAACTATAGCTTTAGCGATTTTGTGAAGCTTGGCGTGCCGTTCACGCTTATTGTGATGGCGGTTTGTATTGTGATGATTCCGATGTTGTTTCCGTTTTAACCCCAGGCTGGAAAAGGCCTGATGGCGCTACGCTTATCAGGCCTACGGGTATCACGCTACGTCCAGGCCGGATAAGACGTTGACGTCGCCATCCGGCACAACCGTTTAAAGCGGTGAATCCTGGCTTATCTCGTCAAGAGAGAGATGGAAACTTGGTACGAACACCGCCATAAAATAGTCCATCTCCTGGCTGCGACGTAATTCCAGCGTTTTTTCCAGCCGCGTTTTTGCCAGTCCAAACTCATTGTTTCCCGCTGAGAGCTCCTCCAGGCATTTCAGGTAGGCGCAAAGCGCATCGGCCTGTTTTACGATTGCCTGTTCTTCTTCGCTCCAGGCATTCTCATCAATAAGCGGTGCGAAAATATCGCGTAATTCATCCGGCGCCATATCAACCAGCTTTTGCTGGGCGATTTTTTCGATCGCTTTATATTCCTGGGCTATCTGGGAATTAAAATATTTTACCGGCGTCGGCAGATCGCCGGTCAGTACTTCCGAGGCATCATGATACATCGCCAGAAGCGCGATGCGTTCAGCATTGAGCTGGCCGCCAAATTTACGGTTTTTTATCGCCGCCAACGCGTGGGCGACCATCGCCACCTGCAGACTATGTTCGGAGACGTTTTCCGTACGCACGTTACGCATCAGCGGCCAGCGGTTAATCAACTTCATGCGGGAGAGATGGGCGAAAAAATGGCTCTGCTTCATAGATTACCTTTTGTTTTCACTGCGGCAGACTTCATTGTGCGGGGAGGGTGATGAAGATGCAATTCAGGCTACCGAAGTAGCCTGAATTTAAGATTATTGATGGTAACCTGAGAGGAAACGCCCAAAACGGTTGATGGCCATCTCCAGGTCATCTTCACGCGGTAGCGTCACAATGCGGAAGTGATCCGGCCACGGCCAGTTAAAGGCGGTACCTTGCACCAGCAGCACCTTTTCCTGTAGCAGGAAGTCCAGCACCATCTTCTGGTCGTCGTGAATATTAAAACGTTTAGCGTCGATCCTGGGGAACATGTACAACGCGCCGCGCGGTTTTACGCAGGAAACGCCGGGGATATCGTTAATCAACTCCCAGGCGCGGTTACGCTGTTCATACAGTCGACCGCCCGGCAGAATAAATTCGCTAATGCTTTGATAGCCGCCGAGCGCGGTCTGAATAGCATGTTGCGCCGGGACGTTGGCGCACAGGCGCATTGAGGCTAACATCTCCAGCCCTTCAATATAGCCTTTCGCATGTTTTTTCGGCCCGTTCAGCACCATCCAGCCCTGGCGGAAGCCGGCGACGCGATAGGTTTTAGACAAACCATTAAAGGTGATGGTCAGCAGATCAGGCGCCAGTGCGGCGATAGAGTGATGCTCGGCATCGTCATAGAGAATCTTGTCATAAATTTCATCGGCGAAGATGATGAGATTATGCTCGCGCGCAATGTTGACAATTTCCATCAACAATTCTTTAGAATAGACGGCGCCAGTAGGGTTGTTTGGATTAATAATGACAATACCACGCGTACGTGGGGTGATTTTGGCGCGGATATCGTCAAGGTCCGGGAACCAGTCGGAAGATTCATCGCAAAGATAATGTACCGCCTTGCCGCTGGAGAGCGATACCGCCGCTGTCCATAACGGATAATCGGGCGCGGGAACCAGCATTTCATCGCCACTGTTAAGCAACGCCTGCATCGCCTGAACGATCAGCTCGGAAACGCCGTTACCGATATAGATATCTTCCACGGTTACATCGCGCATTCCACGGGCCTGATAATGCTGCATAATCGCTTTACGGGCGGAATAAAGCCCTTTCGAGTCGCAATATCCTTGCGCCGTCGGCAAATTACGAATGACATCGACCAGAATTTCGTCCGGCGCTTCGAATCCGAAGGGGGCGGGGTTGCCGATATTCAGTTTAAGAACTTTATTACCTTCTTCCTCAAGGCGTTTCGCTTCTTTCAGAACGGGGCCACGAATGTCATAACAGACATTTTCGAGTTTGCTGGATTTTTCAATGGGGGACATGAATCTTGACCTTTTAGCTGTTATTGCCACTCCCTGCCGTGGAAGTCAGCACGAAACAATGTACTCCCACGACGGTGAGTTTTGAAGAGTGAACAGAAGAAGATTTTGTTTATTTTTAACGCGCTTTCGTACTGTTTAAAACTTCATAAAATCATTTGGTTAGATGTATTTTCTATTTTTGTCTGTATGTATAGTGTTTTGTTCTATGTGATTGCGCGTAATGTGGTTTTTTATGTTGTCAGAAATTATCTGTTTTATGAGAGATAAGCATTCATCATTAGTGTCGCGTCGGCTATTTCGGAAATACTGAGTATTAAAGGTAAAATGAGAAGGTTAGACCTTTCCGGCGGCGGGGGGTGTGAAAGTATTGTTAAGTATAATTAATGAATGGTAGAAATCTTAATTAATTATTATTTAATATTTAAAAAGCATTTACTAAAGTCGTAATAATATCTTTCTGGTCCGATTAGTATAACATATCCCAGGTTAAGATTATTCGTAATAATACTTATAAATATAGCGGTTTTAGGTTAAGATAATGATCCGAAACGGGGGCGTAGTCTGCGTTGTCTGCTAATTATTATGACGCGATTTTATACATAACCTATTGTTCAATATATTGTTTTTGTATCTGTGCGTCTCGGTAAACTATTTGACGCTGTTACAAGATTTACACGTCCATCATTAGCAGAAATCTGTAGACGCCTAAAGGTATGACACATTCTCTTTGATATATCCCGATCAGTTGCATTTGGTATTATATCAGTAAGTAAGAGAAGTGTTTTGGTCGTATTTTCAATTACATTCTAACATTTACCTGGGTAACCAGGCGGTACTGCGAAGGATGCACATTACAAATGGAATTGCTTGTTTCTGAATGCACAGCATTAACCAGGTCAGCCCGATATGACCCGCCAGTAAGTGAAAAATTATGATAAATGCAAATCGTCCGATAATTAACCTCGATCTCGATCTGCTGAGAACGTTCGTGGCCGTTGCCGATCTGAACACCTTCGCCGCGGCGGCGGCGGCGGTATGTCGTACTCAGTCTGCGGTCAGTCAACAAATGCAGCGTCTTGAGCAACTCGTGGGAAAGGAATTGTTCGCCCGCCATGGTCGTAACAAGCTTTTGACCGAACACGGTATCCAGCTTCTGGGGTACGCCAGAAAAATCCTGCGTTTTAATGATGAGGCGTGTTCATCATTAATGTTCAGTAATCTTCAGGGAGTGTTAACAATCGGCGCTTCTGATGAATCAGCTGATACTATCCTGCCTTTTTTGCTTAGCCGAATCAGCTCGGTTTATCCGAAACTCGCGCTTGATGTACGGGTAAAACGCAACGCCTATATGGTGGACATGGTTAAATCGCAGGAAGTAGATTTGGTGGTGACGACTAACCAACCTCATTCGCTGGACTGTCTGAATTTGCGGACCTCGCCCACCCATTGGTATTGTGCGGCTGAGTATGTTTTGCAAAGGGGAGAGCCCGTACCATTGGTCCTGCTGGACGATCCCAGCCCATTCCGCGATATGGTGCTGGAGACGCTAAATGCAGCGGGTATTCCCTGGCGGCTGGCCTATGTGGCGTCTACTTTACCGGCGGTACGCGCGGCCGTTAAAGCCGGTCTTGGCGTAACGGCTCGACCTGTCGAAATGATGAGTCCCGACCTTCGCGTGCTGGGCGCCGCAGACGGATTACCGCCTTTGCCGGATACGGAATATCTGTTGTGCCGCGATCCCAATAGCCAGAACGAGCTGGCGATGGTGATTTTCCATGCGATGGAAAGCTATCAAAACCCATGGCATTACAACCAGTTTTCTGCAGAGGGCGGAGATGATCCGCTGATGGTGGAAGGGGGTTTTGAGTAGCTCGCAGGCAAAAGGCGCTAAGTCGTAAATGTAAAAAAGAGCCGCTGGCGATGGAAAAACGCTCAGTGGCTCTTTTTTTGTGCCCATCTGTACTCGCTTAACCGCACAAATTGTAAAAGTTGCGGTAAATCAGCCAGTAGCGATTCGCAGTTCAATGTGGGTAAAAAATAACCAGAACATCCATTTTATGAATTTGCATGTTAAAAAACTAGAGAAATTGTTGCTGTTTTAGGGGGTGAATTAACAAAAGCGTGTCACAGATCAAGAAAATACTCCCATTTAGGGGGAGGCATCTTCACAAATTCCTGTCAAAATAGGTGTGTGTTATTTCTTTTGCTTCACAACGGACACGATTCAACAACATAAAATCCCCCCTGGTCGAAGAGTCATTTTCTCCAGGATGGCACTTAATGTTAATGATGATGAATTGATGTAAATTAATGTGAAGGAACTTTTGTTAAAGTTGACAAAAGGTTATAGAAAGGAGTAAAAAACCACATCAATTAGCTGTTTTTATCATTTTCTACAGTAATTGTAGGGTTTTTTTTATTCCTCCCCATGAATCGATGTGGCGTCCATCTGCCGTAAAGAGCAGAGGAACTGGCGCTACTTTTGATGAGTAAGCAATGAGTATGTCAACATCCACTGAAGTCATCGCTCATCACTGGGCATTCGCTATCTTTCTTATCGTTGCCATTGGCCTGTGCTGCCTGATGCTGGTAGGCGGTTGGTTTTTAGGCGGTCGCGCACGCGCGAGGCACAAGAACGTTCCGTTTGAATCAGGTATCGACTCGGTCGGCACCGCCCGCTTACGCCTGTCTGCCAAGTTTTACCTGGTAGCCATGTTCTTCGTTATCTTCGACGTTGAAGCGCTGTATCTGTTCGCATGGTCAACTTCTATCCGCGAAAGCGGCTGGGTTGGCTTTGTGGAAGCTGCAATTTTTATTTTTGTGTTACTGGCTGGTCTGGTTTATCTGGCGCGTATTGGCGCGTTGGACTGGACGCCCGCGCGTTCACGCCGCGAGCGTATGAACCCGGAAACGAACAGTATCGCTAATCGTCAACGCTAACCGCGAGGCATTAAGATGGATTATACGCTCACCCGCATAGATCCTAACGGTGAGAATGACCGTTACCCCCTGCAAAAACAGGAGATCGTAACCGACCCCCTGGAGCAGGAAGTTAACAAAAACGTGTTCATGGGCAAACTGCATGACATGGTTAACTGGGGCCGTAAAAACTCAATTTGGCCCTACAACTTCGGCCTTTCTTGCTGCTATGTAGAGATGGTGACCTCTTTTACCGCAGTGCATGACGTTGCTCGTTTCGGCGCGGAAGTGCTGCGTGCGTCGCCACGTCAGGCTGACCTGATGGTGGTGGCCGGTACCTGCTTTACCAAAATGGCCCCGGTTATTCAGCGTCTGTATGACCAAATGCTGGAGCCAAAATGGGTCATTTCTATGGGCGCCTGCGCCAACTCCGGCGGCATGTACGATATTTATTCGGTAGTGCAGGGCGTTGATAAGTTCATCCCGGTGGATGTGTATATCCCTGGCTGTCCGCCGCGTCCGGAAGCGTATATGCAGGCGTTGATGCTGCTGCAAGAATCGATTGGCAAAGAGCGCCGTCCGCTATCATGGGTGGTGGGCGATCAGGGCGTGTATCGCGCCAATATGCAGCCAGAACGCGAACGTAAACGCGGCGAGCGTATTGCCGTCACGAACCTGCGTACCCCGGACGAGATTTAATTTGCGCCTGTCGGCAGCAGCACTTCACTTCGCTAACCACTATTTTAATAGCGCGAAGCACTGCCGACCACCACGGACCATTTGCAATGGTGAACAATATGACCGACTTAACCGCGCAAGACGCTGCATGGAGTACCCGCGATCATCTTGATGATCCGGTTATCGGCGAACTGCGCAACCGTTTTGGGCCGGATGCCTTTACCGTTCAGGCGACCCGCACCGGTATCCCCGTTGTTTGGGTCAAGCGTGAACAACTACTGGAGGTTGGCGATTTCTTAAAGAAACTGCCGAAACCTTATGTCATGCTGTTTGACTTACACGGCATGGATGAACGCCTGCGTACGCACCGTGACGGGTTACCCGCCGCGGATTTTTCCGTTTTCTACCACCTGATTTCCATTGAGCGTAATCGCGATATCATGCTCAAGGTGGCGTTGTCTGAAAACGACCTGCGCGTGCCGACCTTCACTAAACTTTTCCCTAACGCCAACTGGTACGAGCGTGAGACCTGGGAGATGTTTGGTATTGATATCGAAGGCCACCCGCACCTGACGCGCATCATGATGCCGCAAACCTGGGAAGGCCATCCGCTGCGTAAAGATTATCCGGCGCGCGCGACCGAATTCGACCCGTTTGAGCTGACCAAAGCCAAGCAGGATCTGGAAATGGAAGCGCTGACCTTTAAGCCGGAAGACTGGGGGATGAAGCGCGGGACTGACAACGAGGACTTCATGTTCCTCAACCTCGGCCCGAACCACCCGTCTGCGCACGGTGCGTTTCGTATTATCCTGCAACTTGACGGTGAAGAAATCGTCGACTGCGTGCCGGATATCGGCTATCACCACCGCGGCGCCGAAAAAATGGGCGAGCGACAGTCCTGGCATAGCTACATTCCCTATACCGACCGTATCGAATACCTCGGTGGTTGCGTCAATGAAATGCCGTACGTGCTGGCGGTAGAAAAGTTGGCAGGGATCACCGTCCCGGATCGTGTGAACGTCATCCGCGTGATGCTCTCCGAACTGTTCCGCATTAACAGTCATCTGCTGTACATCTCGACCTTTATTCAGGACGTCGGCGCGATGACGCCGGTCTTCTTTGCCTTTACCGACCGGCAGAAAATTTATGACCTGGTGGAAGCCATTACCGGTTTCCGTATGCACCCGGCCTGGTTCCGTATCGGCGGCGTCGCGCACGACTTGCCGCGCGGTTGGGATCGCCTGCTGCGAGAGTTCCTTGAGTGGATGCCGAAGCGTCTGGATTCTTACGAGAAAGCCGCGCTGCGTAACACCATTCTGAAAGGGCGTTCGCAGGGCGTTGCCGCTTACGGCGCGAAAGAGGCGCTGGAGTGGGGTACCACCGGCGCAGGGCTGCGCGCGACCGGGATCGACTTCGACGTACGTAAATGGCGTCCATACTCTGGCTACGAAAACTTTGACTTTGAAGTGCCGGTGGGCGGCGGCGTTTCCGACTGCTATACCCGCGTGATGCTGAAAGTGGAAGAGCTGCGCCAGAGTCTGCGCATTCTTCAGCAGTGCCTCGATAACATGCCGGAAGGGCCGTTCAAAGCGGATCACCCGCTGACCACGCCGCCGCCGAAAGAGCGCACGCTGCAACATATCGAAACCCTGATCACCCACTTCCTGCAGGTCTCCTGGGGCCCGGTGATGCCGGCGCAGGAGTCCTTCCAGATGGTGGAAGCGACGAAGGGGATTAACAGTTACTACCTGACCAGCGACGGCAGCACTATGAGCTACCGTACCCGCGTGCGCACGCCGAGCTTTGCGCACCTGCAGCAGATTCCCTCGGCGATCCGCGGTAGCCTGGTCTCCGACCTGATTGTCTATCTGGGTAGTATCGATTTTGTTATGTCAGATGTGGACCGCTAATTATGCACGAGAATCAACAACCACAAACCGAGGCTTTTGAGCTGAGTGCGGCAGAGCGTGAAGCGATAGAGCACGAGAAGCACCACTACGAAGACCCGCGTGCGGCGTCCATTGAAGCGCTGAAAATCGTTCAGAAGCAGCGTGGCTGGGTGCCGGACGGCGCGATCTACGCTATTGCCGATGTGCTGGGTATTCCGGCGAGCGACGTCGAAGGCGTCGCCACATTCTACAGCCAGATTTTCCGTCAGCCGGTCGGTCGCCACGTGATTCGCTACTGCGACAGCGTGGTGTGCCATATCACCGGCTATCAGGGGATTCAGGCCGCGCTGGAAAAAAATCTCAACATCAAACCGGGGCAGACGACCTTTGATGGTCGCTTTACGCTGCTGCCGACCTGTTGCCTGGGGAATTGCGATAAAGGGCCGAACATGATGATTGATGAGGATACTCACAGCCATCTGACCCCGGAAGCCATTCCTGAACTACTGGAGCGGTATAAATGAAAAACGTTATCCGTACTCCCGAAACCCATCCGCTGACCTGGCGTCTGCGCGATGACAAACAGCCGGTCTGGCTGGATGAATATCGTAGCAAAAACGGCTACGAAGGCGCGCGTAAGGCGCTGACCGGCCTGTCTCCGGATGAAATCGTCAGCCAGGTAAAAGACGCCGGTCTGAAAGGGCGCGGCGGCGCGGGCTTTTCCACCGGTCTGAAGTGGAGCCTGATGCCGAAAGATGAATCCATGAACATCCGTTACCTGCTGTGTAACGCCGATGAAATGGAACCGGGCACCTATAAAGACCGTCTGCTGATGGAACAGCTGCCGCACCTGCTGGTGGAAGGCATGCTGATCTCCGCGTTCGCGCTGAAAGCGTATCGTGGTTACATCTTCCTGCGCGGCGAATATATCGAAGCGGCTGTACATCTGCGCCGTGCGATTGCTGAAGCAACCGAGGCCGGGCTGCTTGGCAAAAATATCATGGGCACCGGGTTCGACTTTGAACTGTTTGTCCACACCGGGGCAGGGCGTTACATCTGTGGTGAAGAAACGGCGCTGATTAACTCCCTCGAAGGCCGCCGCGCGAACCCGCGCTCCAAGCCGCCCTTCCCGGCGACCTCCGGCGTATGGGGCAAGCCGACCTGTGTGAATAACGTCGAAACGTTGTGTAACGTCCCGGCAATCCTCGCCAACGGCGTGGAGTGGTACCAGAACATCTCGAAAAGCAAAGATGCGGGTACCAAGCTGATGGGCTTCTCGGGCCGCGTGAAGAATCCGGGCCTGTGGGAATTACCGTTCGGCACCACCGCGCGCGAGATCCTCGAAGATTACGCGGGCGGTATGCGCGATGGCCTGAAATTCAAAGCCTGGCAACCGGGCGGGGCGGGAACCGACTTCCTGACCGAGGCGCATCTTGACCTGCCGATGGAGTTCGAAAGCATCGGTAAAGCAGGCAGCCGTCTGGGCACCGCGCTGGCGATGGCGGTAGACCACGAAATCGGCATGGTATCGCTGGTGCGTAACCTGGAAGAGTTCTTTGCCCGCGAATCCTGCGGCTGGTGTACGCCATGCCGCGACGGGTTGCCGTGGAGCGTGAAAATTCTGCGCGCGCTGGAGCGTGGCGAAGGCCAGCCGGGGGATATCGAGACACTTGAGCAACTGTGTCGTTTCCTCGGACCGGGTAAAACCTTCTGCGCGCATGCGCCGGGCGCGGTTGAGCCACTGCAAAGCGCAATTAAGTATTTCCGCGAAGAATTCGAAGCTGGCATCAAGCAGCCGTTCAGCAATACCCATTTAATCAATGGTATTCAGCCGAACCTGCTCAAAGAGCGCTGGTGAGTTAACGATTTTTAATTTGGAAGCATGCTAATGGCTACGATTCATGTAGACGGCAAAGAATACGAGGTCAACGGCGCGGACAACCTGCTACAGGCATGTCTGTCCCTGGGCCTTGATATTCCGTATTTTTGCTGGCACCCGGCGCTGGGAAGCGTCGGTGCTTGCCGCCAGTGTGCGGTGAAGCAATACCAAAACGCGGAAGATACGCGTGGTCGCCTGGTGATGTCCTGTATGACGCCAGCCACCGACGGTACCTTTATCTCTATTGACGACGAAGAAGCGAAACAGTTCCGTGAAAGCGTGGTGGAGTGGCTGATGACTAACCACCCGCACGACTGTCCGGTCTGTGAAGAGGGCGGTAACTGCCATCTTCAGGATATGACCGTGATGACGGGCCACAGTTTCCGTCGCTACCGTTTCACCAAACGTACCCACCGCAACCAGGATCTGGGGCCGTTCATCTCTCACGAAATGAACCGCTGCATCGCCTGCTACCGTTGTGTACGTTACTACAAAGATTATGCCGACGGCACCGATCTGGGCGTCTATGGCGCGCATGACAACGTCTACTTCGGGCGTCCGGAAGACGGTACGCTGGAAAGCGAATTCTCCGGTAACCTGGTCGAGATTTGCCCGACCGGCGTCTTCACCGATAAAACGCACTCCGAGCGTTATAACCGTAAATGGGACATGCAGTTTGCGCCAAGCATCTGCCAGCAGTGTTCCATCGGCTGTAACATCAGCCCGGGCGAGCGCTATGGCGAATTGCGCCGTATCGAAAACCGTTACAACGGCACCGTTAACCACTACTTCCTCTGCGACCGCGGTCGTTTCGGCTATGGCTATGTGAACCTGAAAGACCGTCCGCGTCAGCCGGTTCAGCGTCGTGGCGACGACTTCATCACCCTCAACGCCGAGCAGGCGATGCAGGGCGCGGCGGATATTCTGCGCCAGTCGAAGAAAGTGATCGGTATCGGTTCGCCACGCGCCAGCATTGAGAGCAACTTTGCGCTGCGTGAGCTGGTTGGTGCGGAAAACTTCTACACCGGTATCGCGCGCGGCGAGCAGGAACGTCTGCAACTGGCGCTGAAAGTGCTGCGTGAAGGCGGAATTTACACCCCGGCGCTGCGGGAAATCGAATCTTATGACGCGGTACTGGTCTTGGGCGAAGACGTTACCCAGACCGGCGCGCGCGTTGCGCTGGCGGTACGTCAGGCGGTGAAAGGTAAAGCGCGTGAAATGGCGGCGGCGCAGAAAGTGGCCGACTGGCAGATTGCGGCCATCCTTAACATCGGCCAGCGTGCCAAACATCCGCTGTTCGTGACTAACGTGGACGACACCCGTCTGGATGATATCGCCGCCTGGACTTATCGCGCGCCGGTGGAAGATCAGGCGCGCCTGGGCTTTGCGATTGCCCATGCGCTGGACAATACAGCGCCTGCGGTTGACGGTATCGACAGCGACTTACAAAACAAAATTGATGTCATTGTGCAGGCGTTGGCCGGCGCGAAAAAACCGCTGATTATCTCCGGCACTAACGCCGGTAGCAGTGAGGTGATTCAGGCGGCCGCCAACGTGGCGAAAGCGCTGAAAGGCCGTGGCGCCGACGTCGGTAT
This sequence comes from Salmonella sp. SAL00672, assembly GCF_046552175.1. Taxonomy (NCBI): domain Bacteria; kingdom Pseudomonadati; phylum Pseudomonadota; class Gammaproteobacteria; order Enterobacterales; family Enterobacteriaceae; genus Salmonella; species Salmonella sp. SAL00672. The sequence goes on from NZ_JBGDUQ010000008.1 coordinate 99,112, forward strand.
TACTATGATTGCCCGCTCCGTGAACAGCATGGGGCTGGGTATGATGGGCGGCGGTTCGCTTGACGATGCGTTGGGCGAGCTGGAAACCGGCAACGCGGACGCGGTGGTGGTGCTGGAAAACGATCTCCACCGTCATGCAAGCGCTACGCGCGTGAACGCCGCGCTCGCCAAAGCGCCGCTGGTGATGGTGGTTGACCATCAGCGCACGGCGATTATGGAAAACGCGCATCTGGTGCTTTCCGCGGCAAGCTTCGCCGAAAGCGATGGTACGGTCATCAACAACGAAGGCCGCGCGCAGCGCTTCTTCCAGGTTTATGATCCGGCCTACTACGATAACAAGACGATTATGCTGGAAAGCTGGCGCTGGCTGCATTCGCTGCACAGCACCGTCGAAAACCGCGAAGTGGACTGGACACAGCTTGACCATGTGATCGACGCGGTCATTGCCGCCATGCCGCAATTTGCCGGCATTAAAGACGCCGCGCCGGATGCGACCTTCCGCATTCGTGGGCAGAAGCTGGCGCGCGAACCGCATCGTTACAGCGGTCGTACGGCGATGCGCGCCAATATCAGCGTGCATGAACCACGTCAGCCGCAGGATAAAGACACCATGTTCGCCTTCTCGATGGAAGGGAATAACCAACCGACTGCCCCGCGATCTGAAATTCCGTTCGCCTGGGCGCCGGGCTGGAACTCCCCGCAGGCGTGGAACAAATTCCAGGATGAAGTGGGCGGCAAACTGCGTCACGGCGATCCGGGCGTGCGTTTGATTGAAGCGACTGAGGGCGGTCTGGATTATTTCACTACCGTGCCGGCAAGCTTCCAGGCGCAGGACGGTCAGTGGCGTATTGCGCCGTATTACCACCTGTTTGGCAGCGACGAATTGTCTCAGCGTTCTCCGGTCTTCCAGAGCCGTATGCCGCAGCCGTATATCAAACTTAACCCGGCGGATGCCGCGAAATTGGGCGTCAATGCCGGGACGCGCGTCTCCTTTAGCTACGATGGCAATACGGTGACGCTGCCGGTTGAAATCTCTGAAGGGTTAGCGGCAGGGCAGGTAGGGCTGCCGATGGGTATGCCTGGCATCGCGCCGGTTCTGGCTGGCGCGCGTCTTGAGGATCTGCGGGAGGCGCAACAATGAGTTGGATTACACCGGATCTGATTGAGATCCTGCTGAGCATTCTCAAAGCGGTGGTGATTCTGCTGGTGGTCGTCACCTGCGGGGCCTTCATGAGCTTTGGCGAACGTCGTCTGCTGGGTCTGTTCCAGAACCGTTATGGACCAAACCGCGTTGGCTGGGGCGGCTCGCTCCAGCTGGTCGCGGACATGATCAAGATGTTCTTTAAAGAAGACTGGATCCCGAAATTCTCGGATCGCGTCATCTTTACCCTGGCGCCGATGATCGCGTTTACTTCGCTGCTGCTCTCCTTCGCCATTGTGCCGGTTAGCCCTAATTGGGTGGTGGCCGATTTAAACATCGGGATTCTGTTCTTCCTGATGATGGCCGGTCTGGCGGTTTACGCGGTGCTGTTCGCCGGTTGGTCGAGCAACAACAAATACTCGCTGCTGGGCGCGATGCGCGCGTCTGCCCAGACGGTGAGCTACGAAGTGTTTCTTGGTCTTTCCCTGATGGGCGTGGTGGCGCAGGCCGGTTCATTTAATATGACCGATATCGTCAATAACCAGGCGCATCTGTGGAACGTGATTCCGCAATTCTTTGGGTTTGTTACTTTCGCCATCGCGGGCGTAGCGGTCTGTCACCGTCACCCGTTTGACCAGCCGGAAGCCGAGCAGGAACTGGCGGACGGTTACCACATCGAATATTCCGGTATGAAATTCGGTCTGTTCTTCGTGGGGGAGTACATCGGTATCGTCACCGTTTCCGCGCTGATGGTAACGTTGTTCTTCGGTGGCTGGCATGGCCCGTTCTTACCGCCATTCGTCTGGTTCGCGCTGAAAACCGCGTTCTTCATGATGATGTTCATTTTGATTCGTGCGTCGTTACCGCGTCCGCGTTATGACCAGGTAATGTCCTTCGGCTGGAAAGTTTGCCTGCCGCTGACGCTCATCAACTTGCTGGTAACGGCGGCTGTCATTCTGTGGCAGGCGCAATAAGGGACACAAAGACCATGACCTTAAAAGAATTATTAGTAGGTTTCGGCACTCAGGTACGCAGTATCTGGATGATCGGCCTGCATGCGTTCGCCAAACGCGAAACGCGGATGTATCCGGAAGAGCCGGTCTATTTACCGCCCCGTTACCGTGGCCGTATCGTGCTCACGCGCGACCCGGACGGTGAAGAGCGCTGCGTTGCCTGTAACCTGTGTGCGGTAGCCTGTCCGGTAGGCTGTATCTCTCTGCAAAAAGCGGAGACCAAAGATGGCCGCTGGTATCCGGAATTTTTCCGCATTAACTTCTCACGCTGCATCTTCTGCGGCCTGTGCGAAGAAGCGTGCCCGACCACGGCGATTCAGTTGACCCCGGACTTCGAACTGGGCGAATACAAACGTCAGGATCTGGTGTACGAAAAAGAGGATCTGCTGATTTCCGGTCCGGGCAAATACCCGGAATATAACTTCTACCGGATGGCGGGTATGGCAATCGACGGCAAAGATAAAGGCGAAGCAGAGAACGAAGCCAAGCCTATCGACGTCAAGAGCCTGTTACCGTAAGGAGAGGGCAATGGAATTCGCTTTTTATATCTGTGGCCTGATAGCCATCCTCGCGACCCTGCGAGTGATCACCCATACCAATCCGGTACACGCGCTGTTGTATCTGGTGATATCGCTACTGGCGATTTCCGGGGTGTTCTTTTCGCTGGGCGCTTATTTTGCCGGTGCGCTGGAAATTATCGTCTACGCAGGCGCCATCATGGTGCTGTTTGTGTTCGTGGTGATGATGCTCAACCTCGGCGGCAGCGAAATCGAACAGGAACGCCAGTGGCTGAAGCCGCAGGTGTGGATTGGTCCGGCGGTTTTGTCGGCCATTATGCTGGCGGTCATTGTGTACGCCATTCTGGGCGTTAACGACCAGGGCATCGACGGCACGCCGATTAGCGCGAAAGCGGTGGGCATTACGCTGTTCGGGCCTTATGTTCTGGCGGTCGAACTGGCGTCTATGCTGCTGCTGGCAGGCCTGGTGGTGGCGTTCCACGTCGGTCGTGAAGAGCGTGCGGGCGAAGTGCTAAGCAACCGCGCCGATGACCGCGCGAAAAGAAAAACGGAGGAGCGCGCATGATCCCCTTAACACACGGACTGATCCTCGCTGCGATTTTATTCGTCCTGGGTTTAACCGGTCTGGTTATCCGCCGCAATCTGCTGTTTATGCTGATCGGGCTGGAAATCATGATTAACGCCTCCGCGCTGGCCTTTGTGGTCGCCGGGAGCTACTGGGGCCAGACCGATGGTCAGGTGATGTACATTCTCGCCATCAGCCTTGCGGCTGCGGAAGCGAGTATTGGACTTGCGCTGTTGCTGCAACTCCATCGCCGTCGCCAGAACCTGAACATCGATTCAGTAAGTGAGATGCGTGGATGAACATGCTTGCCTTAACCATTATTCTGCCATTGATTGGCTTTGTACTGCTGGCGTTCTCTCGCGGACGCTGGTCGGAAAATCTCTCCGCGACCATTGGCGTGGGCTCCGTTGGTCTGGCGGCGTTGGTGACAGCGTTTGTCGGGATGGATTTCTTCGCCAACGGCAAACAGGCGTTCAGCCAGCCGCTGTGGACGTGGATGTCGGTCGGTAACTTCAACATCGGTTTTAACCTGGTGCTGGACGGCCTGTCGCTGACCATGCTCTCTGTGGTCACCGGCGTCGGCTTCCTGATCCACATGTTCGCTTCCTGGTACATGCGTGGGGAAGAGGGTTACTCCCGCTTCTTCGCTTATACCAACCTGTTTATCGCCAGCATGGTTGTTCTGGTGCTGTCCGATAACCTGCTGTTGATGTACCTCGGCTGGGAAGGCGTGGGCCTGTGCTCTTATCTGTTGATCGGCTTCTATTACAGCGATCCGAAGAATGGCGCGGCGGCAATGAAAGCCTTCGTGGTGACCCGTGTCGGTGACGTGTTCCTCGCCTTTGCGCTGTTCATCCTCTACAACGAACTGGGTACGCTGAACTTCCGCGAAATGGTCGAGCTGGCGCCAGCGCACTTTGCTGACGGCAACAATATGCTGATGTGGGCGACGCTGATGCTGCTGGGCGGCGCGGTCGGTAAATCTGCGCAGCTACCGTTGCAGACCTGGCTTGCCGACGCGATGGCCGGTCCGACGCCGGTCTCCGCGCTGATCCACGCCGCTACCATGGTGACCGCCGGTGTCTACCTGATCGCACGCACGCATGGCCTGTTCCTGATGACCCCGGAAATTCTGCATCTGGTGGGTATTATCGGGGCGATTACGCTGGTCATGGCGGGTTTCGCCGCGCTGGTGCAGACCGACATCAAACGCGTGCTGGCCTATTCCACCATGAGCCAGATTGGCTACATGTTCCTGGCGCTTGGCGTACAGGCGTGGGATGCGGCGATTTTCCATCTGATGACCCATGCGTTCTTCAAAGCGCTGCTGTTCCTGGCGTCCGGTTCCGTCATTCTGGCCTGCCATCACGAACAGAACATCTTTAAGATGGGCGGTCTGCGTAAGTCCATTCCGCTGGTGTATGCCTGCTTCCTGGTGGGCGGCGCGGCGCTGTCGGCGCTGCCGCTGGTCACTGCGGGCTTCTTCAGTAAGGATGAGATTCTGGCCGGGGCGATGGCGAACGGTCATATCAATCTGATGGTGGCGGGTCTGGTCGGCGCGTTCATGACCTCCCTGTACACCTTCCGGATGATTTTCATCGTATTCCACGGTAAAGAACAAATTCATGCTCATGCAGGGAAGGGGATTACCCACCATCTGCCGCTGATTGTCCTGATGATTCTGTCTACCTTTGTTGGCGCGCTGATTGTGCCGCCGCTGCAGGGGGTGCTGCCGCAGACAACTGAACTGGCGCATGGTCGCGTCATGACGCTGGAAATTACCTCTGGCGTAGTGGCGATTGCCGGCATCCTGATTGCCGCATGGCTGTGGCTGGGTAAACGTACGCTGGTGACGTCGATCGCCAACAGCGCGCCGGGCCGTCTGCTGGGCACCTGGTGGTATAACGCCTGGGGCTTTGACTGGCTGTACGACAAAGTATTCGTCAAGCCATTCCTCGGTATCGCCTGGCTGCTGAAGCGCGACCCGCTTAATGCGTTGATGAACATTCCGGCTATCCTTTCCCGTTTTGCAGGCAAAGGCCTGGTACTGAGCGAGAACGGTTATTTGCGCTGGTATGTGGCATCCATGAGCATCGGCGCGGTTGTGGTGCTGGCGCTGTTGATGGTACTGCGTTGAGTTTGTTGGCTGGATGAACGACTGCCGGATGGCGCAGTGCTTATCCGGCCTACAAACCCAAAAATAATTTTTAGAATTCGTTGAAAATCTGTTCCTGAAGTACAGGCGTCATCGGCGAAGTCAGACCGGATACCGCCAGCGCACAGCAACCGGAGCGTACTGAAGTACGTGAGGATGATTCGCGAAGCTCACCCCTACGGGGCCGTCCTTACGGACGTTCAAAACGCGCTGCGTTTTGTGTGAGCACTGGCAGGATTTGGGCTGACGAGTGAGATAGCCTGAGCAGGAGTAAATATAAGGGACATACTTAGCTATGTTATTACCCTGGTTGATATTAATCCCCTTTATCGGCGGCTTTCTGTGCTGGCAGACCGAACGCTTTGGCGTGAAGGTGCCGCGCTGGATAGCGCTGATTACCATGGGGCTGACGCTGGCGCTCGGTCTGCAATTGTGGTTGCAGGGCGGCTATTCACTGACGCAATCCGCCGGTATTCCGCAGTGGCAATCTGAATTTGTCCTGCCGTGGATCCCGCGTTTTGGCATCTCTATCCATCTGGCGCTCGACGGACTGTCGCTGCTAATGGTGGTGCTGACCGGCCTGCTCGGCGTTCTGGCGGTGCTTTGCTCCTGGCGAGAAATCGAAAAATATCAGGGCTTCTTCCACCTGAACCTGATGTGGATCTTAGGCGGCGTTATCGGCGTGTTCCTGGCCATCGACATGTTCCTGTTTTTCTTCTTCTGGGAAATGATGCTGGTGCCGATGTACTTCCTGATCGCGCTGTGGGGCCACAAAGCTTCTGACGGGAAAACGCGTATCACGGCGGCGACCAAGTTCTTCATCTACACCCAGGCGAGTGGTCTGGTGATGTTGATTGCCATCCTGGCGCTGGTCTTTGTGCACTACAACGCGACCGGCGTGTGGACCTTCAATTATGAAGAGCTGCTGAATACGCCGATGTCCCACGGTGTGGAATATCTGCTGATGCTGGGCTTCTTCATCGCCTTCGCGGTGAAAATGCCGGTGGTTCCGCTGCATGGCTGGCTGCCGGATGCGCACTCCCAGGCGCCGACCGCCGGTTCCGTCGACCTGGCGGGGATCTTGCTGAAAACCGCCGCTTACGGTCTGCTGCGTTTCTCCCTGCCATTGTTCCCGAACGCGTCGGCGGAGTTTGCGCCTATCGCTATGTGGCTTGGCGTTATCGGCATTTTCTACGGCGCGTGGATGGCCTTTACCCAATACGACATCAAGCGCCTGATTGCCTATACCTCCGTTTCCCACATGGGCTTCGTGCTGATCGCTATCTACACCGGCAGTCAGCTGGCGTACCAGGGCGCGGTGATTCAGATGATTGCGCACGGTTTGTCCGCGGCGGGTCTGTTCATTCTGTGTGGCCAGTTGTACGAACGTCTGCATACGCGTGACATGCGTATGATGGGCGGCCTGTGGGGCAAGATGAAATGGTTGCCTGCGCTGTCCATGTTCTTTGCGGTGGCGACGCTCGGGATGCCGGGCACCGGTAACTTTGTCGGCGAATTTATGATTCTGTTCGGCAGCTACCAGGTGGTGCCGGTGATTACCGTGATCTCCACCTTTGGGCTGGTATTCGCCTCTGTATACTCGCTGGCGATGCTGCATCGCGCTTACTTTGGTAAGGCGAAGAGCCAGATTGCCAGTGTAGAACTGCCAGGGATGTCGCTGCGCGAGCTGTTTATCATTCTGTTGCTGGTGGTGCTTCTGGTACTGCTTGGCTTCTATCCGCAGCCGATTCTGGATACCTCGCATTCTGCGATGAGCAACATCCAGCAGTGGTTTGTTAATTCCGTTACTACTACAAGGCCGTAAATCGCCATGACAATAACTCCACAACACCTGATTGCGCTGCTACCGCTGCTGATCGTCGGCTTGACGGTGGTGGTTGTGATGCTCTCCATTGCGTGGCGACGCAATCACTTCCTCAATGCCACGCTGTCGGTCATTGGGCTTAACGCTGCTCTGGTTTCGCTTTGGTTTGTCGGCCAGGCCGGGGCAATGGACGTCACGCCGCTGATGCGCGTTGACGGCTTTGCGATGCTCTACACCGGGCTGGTGCTGCTGGCGAGCCTCGCCACCTGTACCTTTGCCTACCCGTGGCTGGAAGGCTATAACGATAACCAGGAAGAGTTCTACCTGCTGGTGTTAATCGCCAGCCTGGGGGGAATTCTGCTGGCGAACGCCAACCATCTGGCGGCGCTGTTCCTCGGTATTGAACTGATCTCACTGCCGCTGTTCGGCCTGATTGGTTATGCTTTCCGCCAGAAACGCTCGCTGGAAGCCAGTATCAAATACACCATCCTCTCCGCCGCCGCCTCGTCTTTCCTGCTGTTCGGGATGGCGCTGGTCTATGCGCAGTCCGGCAACCTGTCTTTCGAAGCGCTCGGTAAGAGCCTCGGCGATGGTATGCTGCACGAGCCGTTGCTGCTGGCGGGCTTTGGCCTGATGATTGTCGGTCTGGGCTTTAAACTCTCTCTGGTGCCGTTCCACCTGTGGACGCCAGACGTTTACCAGGGCGCGCCTGCGCCGGTTTCTACCTTCCTGGCGACGGCGAGCAAAATCGCTATCTTCGGCGTGGTGATGCGTCTGTTCCTGTATGCGCCGGTAGGCGACAGCGAAGCGGTACGCGTGGTGCTGGGCATTATCGCCTTTGCCTCTATCATCTTCGGTAACCTGATGGCGCTGAGCCAGACCAACATCAAACGTCTGCTCGGTTACTCTTCTATCTCTCACCTCGGCTATCTGCTGGTGGCGCTGATTGCCCTGCAGAGCGGCGAGATGTCGATGGAAGCGGTAGGCGTTTATCTGGCCGGTTATCTGTTCAGCAGCCTCGGCGCGTTTGGCGTGGTCAGCCTGATGTCCAGCCCGTTCCGCGGCCCGGATGCGGATTCTCTGTACTCTTACCGTGGTCTATTCTGGCACCGCCCGGTTCTTGCCGCGGTGATGACGGTGATGATGCTGTCGCTGGCAGGTATCCCGATGACGCTGGGCTTTATCGGCAAATTCTACGTGCTGGCGGTCGGCGTTCAGGCCAGCCTGTGGTGGCTGGTCGCCGCCGTGGTAGTGGGTTCCGCGATTGGTTTGTACTACTACCTGCGTGTTGCGGTGAGTCTCTACCTGCACGCGCCGCAGCAACCGGGACGCGACGCGCCGACAAACTGGCAGTACAGCGCAGGCGGTATCGTGGTGCTGATCTCCGCGTTGCTGGTGTTGGTACTGGGCGTCTGGCCGCAGCCGCTGATTAGCCTTGTGCAACTGGCGATGCCGCTGATGTAATGCCGCGTTGATGATGTCAATAACCGCCGATTTATCGGCGGTTGAGGCTGATGAGCAATACCTGAGCCTCTAAATGTTGGATTGCATCCAACTTATGAAAACCTGTGACGCATAGAGACCATAGACTCGTTGGGTGAGGCGTAGCCGAAACCCAACACTTTTTCAACGAACACAGAACCAGATGCCGGATAAGGCGTAGTCGCCATCCGGCATCAACGTTGTATTAGTGGCGTAGGTTGGGTGGAGCGAAGCTAACCCAAATTCATACCCAACACGTCCCGACGAACGAAGAGCCGGATGTTGGGCGGTTCCGTAAGCGCCAGCGGTTTCATATGGGTAATTCACAATAATTGTCGAAGTGTTAAACATATGGCCCATTACTCCGCTATAAAAATTATAACGTGACTGTCATTTCTCAGGCATCGCTGATAAAAACTCAGCAGTTTGTCCATTTCTTGCATCAGGCAGTGGAACAACTCTCCCAACTGTTTTCGTGACCCGTTTCCCGGATAAATGTCTATCTCATCGACTTCAATGGGAAAAATTTGATCTGAAGCGTATTTCTGTCAGCGTTTTTCAAGGCGTCCGATCGCGCTCACTTCATTATTTCATGTGACGGCGGCATATAATATCTTTCCATCAATAACGTGAGTGTCGGCACGGCTTAATGGATTGCTGTTTGGTGGGTTGTAAAAGGAAGTATCGGCGAGGGCACAGTGCAGATAGTCCCCCATCTTATATATTCACTTTTGGTAAATCGGTCACCTGTAAATAGTGTTCTTCACGCAGAATCTGTGGGTCGAACGCCAGCAACTGATTAAGCCGTTCATCTTAAACGTAAATATTATTTACCTCAAAAATATAATTATCTTTTTTATTATTGGTGGCTATTAACGCAGGTAAAATTATTTTCTACTTTCGTCATGCTGATAATAAAAGTAAAGCGGAATATAATGCAGGACATCTGCAGAGAATTACCCGAATATAATTGAAAAGGAATTTGTATGCTTAACGGAAAAACATTAATGCTGTTGTTGGGTGGGGTTATTCTCTCGGGCTGTGGGCCGGAGCCCTCCGACCCGCAGGGAAATAATCCGGCTGAGTTAAAACAGAAGCGGACTATCCAGAAAGAAAATAGCGCTCAGGCCGGGGATGACACTGTCCAGAAAAGACAAGCCGAGGCCGCCCAACAGGCTGCGAAAAAAGCAGCCGAATATGCTGAAGCCAAAGCCCTGGCAGATGCCAAAGCGGCATCTCTGGCAACAGCCGAAGCACCGCAATATGTAATGCAGACACGTGCCGCGGCACCAAAAGCGTTCGCTGCACAAGGCGGTAATGTAATGGGGACCGCGCGTTACGAACACTACGATGAAAATCCGATTAAACAGGTAAGTCAGGCGCCGCTCGCCACGTTTAGTCTGGATGTAGACACTGGCAGCTACGCTAACGTGCGGCGCTTTCTGAATCAGGGACAACTGCCGCCGCCGGAAGCCGTGCGGGTAGAAGAGATGCTCAATTATTTTCCCGCGCCTCAGCCCGTTGCGGATAAGCAGGATAACACTAAACCCATTGCGGCCTGTATACCGATGCCATTTGCGGTTAAATACGAACTGGCTCCCTCGCCGTGGAACGCGCAGCGTACGCTATTAAAAGTTGATGTTCAGGCCCGGGACATGCAGACCAGAGATCTGCCACCTGCCAACCTGGTTTTTCTCATTGATACTTCCGGCTCTATGCAGCCAGCGGAACGCCTGCCGTTGATCCGGTCGGCGCTAAAACTGTTGGTGAACGATCTGCGTGCGCAGGATAACATCACGATTGTGACCTACGCGGGCGGCACTCACGTCGCGCTTGCGTCTACAGCGGGAAATAACACAACCGCGATTAAAGCGGCAATTGATAATCTGGATGCTTACGGGAGTACCGGTGGTGAAGCGGGATTACGACTAGCCTACGAGCAGGCCGAAAAAGGGTTTATCAAAGGCGGCGTTAACCGCATTTTGTTGACCACCGACGGTGATTTTAACCTCGGTATTACCGATCCCAAAGACATCGAAGCGCTGGTAAAAAAAGAGCGCGAGAAAGGTATTACCTTATCTACGCTGGGCGTCGGCGATGACAATTTCAACGAAGCCATGATGGTGAGAATTGCTGATGTGGGTAACGGCAATTACAGCTACATCGACTCCCTCTCCGAGGCGCAAAAAGTCCTCAAGGATGAAATGCATCAAACGCTGGTCACCGTTGCCAAAGATGTAAAATCGCAAATCGAATTTAATCCGCAGTGGGTGACTGAGTACCGGCAGATTGGTTATGAAAAACGCCAACTGCGCGACGAGGATTTCAATAACGATAAGGTTGATGCCGGTGATATCGGCGCGGGTAAACACGTCACGCTATTCTTTGAACTGACGCTTAACGGGCAGAAAGCCTCGGTGGATAAACTGCGCTACGCTCAGGACAAAGCCGCCTCAAAGCCAACAAAATCAAGCGAGCTGGCGTGGATCAAATTGCGCTGGAAAGCGCCGCAGGGCAGCGAAAGTACATTAGCCGAGTTCCCGGTCGTTATGGGAAAAATGCCGATCTTTGCTGACGCCTCTGAAGATTTTCGTTTCCGCGCGGCGGTAGCGGCTTTCGGGCAAAAACTGCGTGGCTCAGAAACGCTGGCAGATACGACCTGGCCGCAAATTATTAAATGGGGTGAACAGGCGCGCGGGGAAGATAGACAAGGCTATCGCGCGGAGTTTATTAAACTGGTAAAACTGGCGGAAGGCTTGTCTCACTAAGCGTCAGGGGATGCCTGTACTGTAGGCATCCCCTGTTACGTCAGGCGCTTTTGCGGCTGATCAGTGGTCCCTGGCTGTTTGTTGCTGCGCGCTCCAGCACTTCCTGAATGACCGAAGAGAGTTCGTTAATCTCAAACTTGGCCACGTAGCCGTCGGCCTGCACTTTACGTATATGATCTTCGTTGGCGCTGCCGGAAAGGGAAGAGTGAATAACGACCGGGATCTTTTTCAGCCGTTCATCGGTTTTAATTTTACGCGTTAACGTAAAGCCATCCATCTCCGGCATCTCAAGATCTGTCAGGACCAGCGCGATTTTCTCGCTAATTGGCTTACCTTCGGCCTCCGCTTCCTGCGCCAGTTGCTGGATTCTCTCCCATGCATCCTTGCCGGTCACATGCATCTGATGCGGAATTCCCATCGCGTTCAGCCCTTTTTCCAGCATCGCGCGGGCGACTTTGGAGTCTTCCGCCACAATGGCTACCGCGCCAGGGGTAATATAAAATTTATTGGTCTTCAGATTGGTGGCGCGCAGATCGTGGCTGGAGGGGACAATATCATAAAGGATCTGCTCAACGTCGAGCACCAGCGCCAGGTTGTTGGTTTCTTTGTTGTCATCCAGGCAGGCAATACTGGTGATGTAGCGACCGTTGACGGCTTTCTCGGCGGTATGCACCTGTTGCCAGTCAAGACGCATAATATTTTCCACCGACTCGACGGCAAATGCCTGTACGCTGCGCGCATATTCGGTGATCAGCAAAATATTCAGCCCGGTTTCCGGCTTGCAGCCCGCTACCGCTGGCAAATCAATCACTGGAATGACCTGATCCCGAATATTGACCATGCCCAATAGCGGCGCTTTCATGCCTGCCGGGCGCGTAAAGGCGGGCATTGGTACGATTTCGCGCAGCTTAAATACATTGATGCCGAACAGCTCTGACTTCTGTTCATGCAGCGATGTACCAAGACGGAATAACAGCAGCTCAAAACGGTTGGACAGGGTTAAATTGGCCCTGTCATCAATATCTTTCTGAAAATTGTCCATCCTAACCTCATTATGAAAGCCTGCCTTTTTTAGTGTTATCGGCAATGAGGACAAAAAATGGAGCGCTAAACCGGGAAAACAGAAAAATCGTAAGCCAGTTCCGTCGCCGGGAAAATAGCGCGGCATTCCGCCAGTAAGCGCTGACAGCCTTTATCGTCATAGCGTGAGCTAATATGGGTCATGATCAGCCGACCAACGGCAGCTTCCCGCGCCAGCGTCGCGGTTTGACGGGTGGAGCTGTGTCCGCGAGCGTTGGCTTTCTCCTCCATTGACGCATCCAGCGTGGTTTCATGGACCATCACATCCACACCTTGCGCCAGCGCGAGGGCGGCCTCGCAGGGCGCGGTATCGCCGAAAATCGCCACTGATTTCCCGGCCACGGCGGGAGCAAGGTAGTCGGCGCCATTGATCTGCCTTCCATCGGCAAGCGTGACGGTTTTTCCTGCCTTCAACGCCTGAAACAGCGGGCCGGGCGTAACGCCTGCGGCTTTTAACGCCCTGGCATTCAGCGCGCCAGGCTTGTCATGTTCAACAACGCGATATCCGTAGCACTCCAGTGGATGCTCCAGCCTGAACGCGGTCACTTTACGCAGACCGTCGTCAAGAATATCGCCTGCGCTAATTTCTTCAATTTGCAACGGAAAATCGGTCCATGAACCGCTAAGACGCAGTGTGGTTGCAATAAACTCACGCACGCCTTGAGGCCCGTATACGGTTAGCGGATGGGGGTTCCCCGCCATCGACCGGCTGCATAGCAGACCCGGCAGGCCAAACAGATGATCGCCGTGAAGATGGCTGATAAAAATGCGCTCAAGCTTACCGGGATGAAACGCGGTATTAAGCATTTGATGCTGTGTCCCTTCGCCGCAATCAAAAAGCCATACTCCCGGCTGCGTTGGATGTTGCAGATGTAATAAAATTGCCGTTACATTGCGTGAGCGCGTGGGAACGCCTGCGGACGTACCTAAAAAAATTAATTCCATCTTGTCCATACATGTTTGGTTATCGTTTAACCCAAGATTACCACAACACAGGAGCGCATCATGATTGACTGGCAGGATCTCCACCATAGCGAACTTACCGTTCCTCAACTTTACGCGTTACTCAAATTGCGCTGCGCGGTCTTTGTGGTAGAACAGCGCTGTCCTTACCTGGATGTGGATGGCGATGATTTAGTCGGCGACAATCGGCATATTCTGGGCTGGCATCAGGATGAGCTGGTGGCGTATGCGAGGATTCTGAAAAGCGATAACGAATCAGACCCGGTTGTCATTGGCCGGGTGATCGTCAGCGATGCCTGGCGAGGGGCGAAACTGGGCCAGCAATTAATGGCGAAAACGCTGGAATCTTGTGGGCGGCACTGGTCGGATAAGCCGCTATATCTGGGGGCGCAGGCGCATCTAGAACCTTTTTATGCGCGGTTTGGTTTTATTCCGGTTACCGATGTTTATGACGAAGACGGCATTCCGCACCGGGGAATGGCGCGGGAGGTTCATCAGGCATAAACCGAAACCGTTGACTATAGTTAGGAGCAGGTGTTAACACAACGGAGAATGAGAATGTCATATCAATTTGGTGAATCACGTGTTGATGATGATCTGACTTTGCTCAGCGAAACGCTGGAAGAGATTTTACGTTCCTCAGGCGATCCCGCCGATCAAAAATACATTGAGCTGAAAGCCCGCGCGGAACAAGCGCTGGAAGAGGTGAAAAACCGCGTAAGCCATGCGTCGGATAGCTATTATTACCGGGCAAAGCAGGCCGTTTATAAAGCGGATGACTACGTTCATGAAAAACCCTGGCAGGGTATTGGCGTAGGCGCGGCGGTAGGACTGGTACTTGGACTGCTGCTGGCGCGGCGCTAAATCCCCCCACTGAACAGAATTGCAACCCTCCCTAAATGAGGTACTGCTTTTTTAGGGCAGTACCCCGTATAATGTGGGGTTTTTAACAGGGAGGGTCCGCGTGCATTCTATTACTACTGCGCTGGAAAATCTGACGCGTCAGCTATCGCAAGAGATACCGGCGACGCCAGGGCTTTGCGTTTTCGATGCGCCTTTCCCTTTAAACGATGCCTTCGATGCATTGAGCTGGCTGGCCAGCCAGTCATCCTTTCCGCAATTCTACTGGCAACAGCGCAATGGCGACGAAGAAGCTGCCGTTCTCGGGGCCATCACCGTTTTTTCATCGCTCGATCTGGCGCAACGGTTTTTACGTCAGCACGCGCAGCCTGACCTGCGTATTTGGGGGCTGAATGCGTTCGAGCCGAAAGAGGGCTACTTATTGCTGCCGCGGCTGGAGTGGCGACGTAGCGGGGGTACGGCGACCTTACGCTTACATCTGCACAGTGACGTTTCGCTACGCGATGATGCGCGCCAGGCGAAAGCGTTTCTCGCTTCTCTGGTCGGCATTAAGCCTGTTCCGGCGCTACGCCTTTCGCTCACGAGCGAACAACACTGGCCGGACAAAGACGGTTGGGTGAAGCTGATTCAGCAGGCCACCCACACCATTGCGCAAGAGGCGTTTGATAAAGTTGTGCTGGCGCGGGCCACCGACTTACAATTCTCCCGTCCGGTCAATGCCGCCGCGATGATGGCGTCCAGTCGTCGTTTAAATCTCAACTGCTACCACTTTTTTATGGCTTTTTCCGCCGATACCGCCTTTTTGGGATCATCGCCGGAGCGGCTCTGGCGGCGGCGTGAAACGGCGCTGCGTACCGAAGCGCTGGCCGGGACGGTGGCGAACCATCCGGATAACCATAAAGCCTGGCAGCTTGGCGAATGGTTAATGAAAGACGATAAAAACCAGCGAGAAAATATGCTGGTTGTCGAAGACATCTGCCAGCGACTGCAAAACTGCACCCACTCGCTGGATGTGCTGCCGCCGCAGGTGCTCAGACTGCGCAAGGTACAGCATTTGCGCCGCTGTATCTGGACGGCGCTTAATCAGGCGGACGACACGCTCTGCCTGCACCAGTTACAGCCTACCGCAGCGGTCGCCGGGATCCCTCGTGAACCCGCGCGTTGTTTTATAGAACAACATGAGCCGTTCGAACGTGAATGGTATGCCGGGTCGGCAGGCTATCTCTCCACGCGGCAAAGTGAGTTTTGCGTGACGTTACGTTCAGCCAAAGTGACGGCCAATGTGGTGCGATTGTATGCCGGCGCGGGAATCGTCCGCGGCTCCGATCCGGAACAGGAATGGCAGGAAATAGATAATAAAGCGGCCGGGTTACGTACCTTATTGCAGATGGATGCGTAATGAGTCACATATTCCCGACCCATATCAATAATCCATTTTTGCAGCTCTTTATACTTAGTCCCAATGATTGATACCGGACAAACTCATGTCAGTAAGTGCATTTAACCGGCGCTGGGCGGCGGTCATCCTGGAAGCCTTAACCCGTCATGGCGTCAGGCATGTTTGTATCGCCCCTGGTTCCCGTTCCACGCCGCTCACGTTGGCGGCGGCAGAGAATCCTGCTTTTATTCACCATACGCACTTTGATGAGCGTGGGCTTGGTCATCTGGCGTTAGGGCTGGCGAAAGTCAGTCAACAGCCGGTTGCCGTTATTGTCACTTCAGGTACCGCCGTGGCGAACCTCTATCCGGCGCTGATTGAGGCGGGGCTGACGGGCGAGAAGCTCATTTTACTTACCGCCGATCGCCCGCCGGAGCTGATTGACTGCGGCGCCAACCAGGCGATCCGTCAGGCGGGGATGTTTGCCTCGCACCCCTCCCAAACTTTGTCGTTGCCGCGTCCCACGCAGGACATTCCGGCGCGCTGGCTGGTGTCGACCATCGACAATGCGCTCGCCATGCTTCATGCGGGCGCGCTGCACATTAACTGTCCTTTTGCCGAACCGCTGTATGGCGATATGAATGACACCGGTCTGGTCTGGCAGCAGCGTCTCGGCGACTGGTGGCAGGATGAAAAACCCTGGCTGCGCGAAGCGCGTCGACTGGAAAGCGACAAACAGCGCGACTGGTTCTTCTGGCGACAAAAACGCGGCGTTGTCGTCGCCGGGCGTATGAGCGCAGAAGAAGGCAAAAAAGTGGCGCAGTGGGCGCAAACTCTGGGATGGCCATTAATTGGCGACGTATTGTCGCAAACCGGGCAGCCGCTGCCGTGCGCCGACCTGTGGCTCGGCAACGCCAAAGCGGTGACCGAACTGCAGCAGGCGCAAATTGTCGTCCAGCTTGGCAGTAGCCTTACCGGAAAACGCTTACTGCAATGGCAGGCAACCTGCGAGCCGGAAGAGTACTGGGTAATCGACAATATTGAAGGTCGTCTGGACCCTGCGCACCATCGTGGACGCAGACTGGTAGCGAAAATCGCCGACTGGCTGGAACTGCATCCGGCGGAAAAACGTAAACCGTGGTGTGTAGAGATCCCGCGTCTGGCGGAACTGGCGTGGCAACGGGTGGTCGCGCAGCGAGACACCTTTGGCGAAGCGCAGCTGGCGCACCGTATCCGCGACTATCTGCCGGAGCAGGGGCAATTGTTCGTGGGCAATAGTCTGGTGGTGCGTCTGATCGACGCGCTGTCACAGTTGCCGGCTGGCTATCCGGTATACAGCAATCGTGGGGCGAGCGGCATTGACGGCCTGCTTTCCACGGCGGCAGGCGTGCAGCGCGCCAGCGCCAAATCGACGCTGGCTATCGTCGGCGATTTATCCGCGCTGTACGATCTTAACGCGCTGGCGTTACTACGTCAGGTATCCGCGCCGTTTGTGTTGATTGTGGTCAACAATAACGGCGGGCAGATCTTTTCCCTGCTGCCGACGCCGCAAAGCAAACGTGAGCGCTTTTATTTGATGCCGCAAAACGTCCATTTTGACCATGCGGCCGCCATGTTTAACCTGCGCTATCATCGCCCGGAAAACTGGGAAGAACTGGAGTCTGCGCTGGCTGGCGCGTGGCGAACCCCGGCGACAACGGTGATTGAGCTGGTGGTAAACGATACGGACGGCGCGCAGACGTTGCAGCAACTTTTGGCCCAGGTAAGCCATCTATGATGTTGCACGCGCAGCACATGCCCGGACAGCCTGGGGCGCCCTCGCTGGTTTTCCTGCACGGTTTTTCTGGCGATTGCCGCGAATGGCAGCCGGTTGGCGAACAGTTTCACGGTTGTTCGCGGCTCTATATTGACTTACCGGGACATGGCGGATCTACGGCTATTCCGGTCGGCGGATTTGCCGATGTCATCAGATTACTGCGCGCTACGTTAATTAGTTACAACATACTAAAGTTTTGGTTGGTGGGATACTCCCTTGGCGGCCGGGTGGCGATGATGGCAGCTTGCCAGGGAATACCAGGCCTGTGCGGCCTGGTGGTCGAAGGCGGTCATCCGGGGCTGCAAAATGAACAGGCGCGCGCTGAAAGACGATTGTCCGACGGGCGCTGGGCAGAGCGTTTTCGTCATGAACCCTTGACTGAGGTTTTTCACGACTGGTATCAGCAGCCGGTGTTCGCCTCGCTGACGGCGCAGCAAAGGCAGGCGCTGACGGCGCTGCGTAGCCAGAATAACGGCGAAACGCTGGCTGCGATGCTGGAGGCGACATCGCTTGCCGCCCAGCCGGATTTACGCGAGGCGCTCAACGCGCTGGCATTTCCGTTTTATTATTTATGTGGCGAACGCGACAGCAAATTCCGCGCCCTGGCGCAGGAAGTGGCGGCGACATGCCATGTCATTCGTAACGCCGGACACAACGCACATCGGGAAAACCCCGCTGGCGTGGTAGACAGTCTGGCTCAGATTCTGCGTCTCTGACTAAAGGACACACTATGATCTATCCTGATGAAACAATGCTTTACGCACCGGTAGAATGGCACGACTGCTCGGAGGGTTACACCGACATTCGTTATGAAAAATCCACCGACGGTATTGCAAAAATCACCATTAATCGTCCGCAGGTGCGCAATGCATTTCGTCCGTTGACCGTCAAAGAGATGATTCAGGCGCTGGCGGATGCCCGTTACGACGACAACGTGGGCGTGATTATTCTGACCGGCGAAGGCGATAAAGCGTTTTGCGCGGGCGGCGACCAGAAGGTGCGCGGCGATTACGGCGGTTATCAGGATGACTCCGGCGTGCATCACCTGAACGTGCTGGACTTTCAGCGCCAGATTCGCACCTGTCCAAAACCGGTTGTCGCGATGGTCGCGGGTTACTCCATCGGCGGTGGTCATGTGCTGCACATGATGTGCGACCTGACCATCGCGGCCGAAAACGCCATCTTCGGCCAGACCGGTCCGAAAGTCGGCTCCTTTGACGGCGGCTGGGGCGCTTCGTATATGGCGCGTATCGTTGGTCAGAAGAAAGCGCGTGAAATCTGGTTCCTGTGCCGCCAGTACGATGCGCAACAGGCGCTGGATATGGGGCTGGTTAACACCGTTGTGCCGCTGGCGGATCTGGAAAAAGAGACCGTGCGCTGGTGCCGCGAAATGTTGCAAAACAGTCCGATGGCGCTGCGTTGCCTGAAAGCGGCGCTGAATGCCGATTGTGACGGTCAGGCCGGGCTGCAGGAGCTGGCGGGCAACGCTACCATGCTGTTCTACATGACGGAAGAAGGGCAGGAAGGCCGTAACGCCTTTAACCAGAAGCGTCAGCCTGACTTCAGCAAATTCAAACGGAACCCATAATGCGTAGCGCGCAGGTATACCGCTGGCAGATCCCCATGGACGCGGGGGTGGTTCTGCGCGACAGGCGGTTAAAAACTCGCGACGGGCTGTATGTTTGTCTGCGTGACGGCGAGCGTGAGGGATGGGGAGAGATCTCTCCGCTGCCGGGCTTCAGTCAGGAAACGTGGGAAGAGGCGCAGACGGCGCTCCTGACGTGGGTGAACGACTGGCTTCAGGGGAGCGAGGGATTACCCGAGATGCCTTCGGTCGCGTTTGGCGCAAGCTGCGCGCTGGCGGAACTGACAGGCGTATTGCCGGAGGCGGCGGACTATCGCGCTGCGCCGTTATGCACTGGCGATCCTGACGATTTGGTGCTGCGGCTTGCCGATATGCCCGGCGAGAAAATCGCTAAGGTCAAAGTGGGTCTTTATGAAGCGGTACGCGACGGCATGGTGGTTAATTTGCTGCTGGAGGCGATCCCGGATCTGCATCTGCGTCTGGATGCGAATCGCGCCTGGACGCCGCTAAAAGCCCAACAGTTCGCAAAGTATGTTAATCCGGATTACCGCGCTCGTATCGCCTTTCTCGAAGAACCGTGTAAGACGCGGGATGATTCCCGCGCCTTTGCCCGTGAAACCGGCATCGCGATTGCCTGGGACGAAAGTCTGCGCGAAGCGGATTTCACCTTTGAAGCCGAAGAGGGCGTCAGGGCTGTGGTTATCAAACCTACGCTGACCGGATCGCTTGATAAAGTGCGTGAGCAAGTCGCTGCCGCCCATGCGTTGGGACTGACGGCGGTCATCAGCTCTTCGATCGAGTCCAGCCTCGGCCTGACGCAACTGGCGCGGATTGCCGCCTGGTTGACGCCGGGAACGCTGCCTGGACTGGATACCTTGCATCTGATGCAGGCGCAACAGATTCGCCCCTGGCCCGGTAGCGCGTTGCCTTGTCTGAAGCGTGATGAGCTGGAACGACTGTTATGACATTCACGGACTGGCCGTGGCGCCACTGGCGTCAGGTTCGCAGTCAGGCGCCCGCTCTGCGCCTGAACGATGAAGTGCTAAGCTGGCGCGCCCTCTGTGAGCGTATTGATGCGCTGGCGGGCGGGTTTGCCGCGCAGGGCGTACGCGAGGGCGACGGTGTCCTGCTGCGCGCCGGGAATCAGCCGCGCACTCTGTTGGCATGGCTTGCGCTGATGCAGTGCGGCGCGCGGGTTCTGCCCGTCAATCCGCAGTTGCCCCAGACGTTGCTGGAGGCGCTGGTGCCGAAGTTAACGCTGCGTTTTGCGCTGACACTGGAAGGCGAAAACGCGTTTTCCGGATTAACCGCGTTGCAGATACAAAAGAGCACAGCGGCGTATGCTGTGGACTGGCAACCGCAGCGTCTGGTTTCCATGACGCTGACATCGGGTTCCACAGGATTGCCAAAAGCGGCCGTACATACGTGCCAGGCGCATCTTGCCAGCGCGCAGGGAGTGCTTTCGCTAATGCCGTTTGGCCCTCAGGATGACTGGCTGCTATCGCTGCCGCTGTTTCATGTATCTGGGCAGGGTATTATGTGGCGCTGGCTCTTCGCCGGGGCGCGCATGACGGTACGCGATAAGCAACCGCTGGAGCAGATGCTGGCAGGGTGTACTCATGCTTCGCTGGTGCCGACGCAGCTATGGCGGTTGCTGGCGAATCGGGCGGCGGTGACGCTGAAAGCCGTTTTGCTCGGCGGCGCGGTGATTCCGGTTGAACTCACCGACCAGGCCAGCAAACAAGGGATTCGCTGCTGGTGCGGGTATGGGCTCACGGAGTTCGCGTCTACGGTATGCGCCAAAGAGGCCGATGGTTCGGATGATGTGGGCGCGCCGCTTCCCGGCAGAGAGATCAGAATCGTCGATAATGAAGTCTGGCTGCGCGCCGCCAGTATGGCGGAAGGTTACTGGCGTGATGGCAAACTGATCCCGCTGGTTAATGACGAAGGCTGGTTTGCCACGCGCGATCGCGGCGAGCTGAACCACGGCAGGCTAACCATCGCCGGGCGGCTGGACAACCTGTTCTTTAGCGGCGGCGAAGGCATTCAGCCGGAGGAAGTCGAACGCGTTATTAACGCGCATCCGCTGGTGCAACAAGCCTTTGTCGTGCCGGTAGAAGATAAAGAGTTTGGCCATCGTCCCGTTGCGGTTGTGGAGTATGCATCGCAGGCCGGAGACGTGAACCTCGCTGAATGGGTTCGCGATAAGCTGGCGCGTTTTCAACAGCCGGTTCGCTGGTTGACGCTGCCGTCAGAACTGAAAAACGGAGGGATTAAAATATCTCGCCGTGCGCTCCAGCAGTGGGTGTGTAAGATCTGTAAAAATTAATGTTAGGTTAATATACAACCATTCCATCGCTATTGCCGTTTTGTTTATCCGTTGATGTGTAACGTGTTATGAACAATCAGCGTGAAACGGGGGCGCTATGGAATGGTTGGTTAAGAAATCGCATTATGTCAAAAAGAGGGCGTGCCATGTTCTGGTGCTGTGCGATAGCGGCGGTTCGCTAAAAATGATCGCCGAGGCGAATTCCATGATATTACTGAGTCCCGGCGATATCCTGTCGCCTTTACAGGATGCGCAGTATTGTATTAATCGGGAAAAACACCAGACCTTAAAAATCGTTGATGCACGCTGTTATTCCTGCGACGAATGGCAGCGGTTGACGCGCAAGCCATCATGATCTGGCGGGCAGAAAAATCAGCATTACCCCCGCCATAATGCACAATACGCCGAGCATCGCTTTTAGGCTGAAAGCGCCTTGCAAACCGGGTAACAACATTGAGGCTACCCAGACAAGCACATAACTGAGACTCAGCAGCGCATAGGCTTTGCTGAGCGCGAGCGTGTGTAATGTTTTCTGCCAGCAGAAGACGGAAACCAGATACCCCGCCAAACCGGCGAATAGCGCCAGGGTCGCGGCATTAAATGCGCCCAGCCCGGAAATAAACGCCAGTGGATGCGCTATCGATGGCAGTCGCATCATGGCGAATCCTAAACTCAACTGGGCGAGGGAGGCAATCGCAACGCTTATCAGTCCCCACATTACGCCCATTATGCCGCACTCCCCAGAATGATAATGCCGCTGATAATTAATGCGACGCCCAACCAGTGGCGGGGCGGAACCTGTTCATGCCAGATTTTCCAGGCCGCCAGCGTGACCCAGACAAAATTCAGACTCAACATCGGGTAAGCAATTCCCACCGGCAGGGTTTGTAGCACCAGCAGCCACAGCACCATCGCTGCACCCATGCATATCAGCGCCAGGCCCAGCCACAGCATCAAGTGACGGCGGCGTCCGCCCGTCGTCAATGGCCGTGTCGCTTGCTTCTGGCAGAGCTGACCGCCAACGCTGAGCAGACTGGCAAGCACCAGAACGATGCCGATCATTTAGGCCGATACTGAATTAACACCAGACGCCCCTGATAATCAACATTGTCCGCAGGGGGAAGGGAAAGAGCGCTGATGTCTTCGTCTTTGTCTATTGAAAGTACTAGCGTAATAATGCCCTCCTGACGATGCTGGTTGAGCCAGGCGTTAAAATCGTCGGCTTTAACGAATTTATTCTGTACATCAGGATAGCTAAGACCATACCTGAGTTCGCCCGCGTGTCCGTAGAGCATAATATCGTCTCGTTTCAGACTCCAGGCCAGCCCGGCGGCGACGCCCACGCTGTCGGCAAGAATATAGCGGCTTGATGCCAAAGGCGCCTGGGTCATTTCGACAAAAAACTGTGGCTGTTTGGACTCCATCACCCTGTCGGGGACGGAAAAGCCGAACAGCAGCGCCAGTCCCAGCGGACAAAACGCGGGTAATAGGTATTGTTGGCTATGACAGAGGCTATACCAGCCCACAAACGCCCAAACAGTAAAGACGCCCCAGACGCAAAAAACTTTATAGGTTTCGATATGCGTCCACACCGGCGATTTCAGCGGGCCCCATGAGGAGACGACAAACGCTGCGACGATCCCGACTAACCCGAACACCAGGTTGATCCCGCCGTTGACACGTAGCGCGGCGACGCCTTCTTTTACGTTATGCAGGACGAAGCGCGCCATGAGTATCGCTATCGGTGCGAAACAGGAAAGAACATAGGTGGGCAGTTTCCCTTTCGCAATACTGAAAAAGAGAAGCGGCATGATCGTCCATCCGAGCAAATAGAATGCGCCGTTTCGCTCGCGCCAGCCCAGTTTAAGCGCGCCAGGCAGTAACCCCAGCCACGGTAAACTTCCCGCGAGCAGTACCGGCAGATAGTACCAGAAAGGGGCTTTATGCTGGGCATCGCTCATGGCGAATCGCTGGATATGCTCCACCCAGAAAAAGTAATGCCAGAAATCGGCTTCGCGTCGCGCAATGGCGATCGCCCAGGGAAGGACAACCACAAAGCAGCTCAAGACCGCCAGCCAGCCGTAAAGCAAAAAGTCCTTCCAGCGTTTCTGAACAATGACCCACGGCAGCACGCTCACCACCGGTACGGCCAGGGCGAGGAAGCCTTTAGTTAATACACCCAGACCGCAGGTTGCGCCCAGTAGCAAAAACATCCCAATCTTGCCCGTTCGGGTCGTGGCCTGCATCCCCTGCCAGAAACAACACATCCCGGCCGTAAGCCAAAGGGCGATCATCGGGTCGAGTACCGCATACGTCCCGATACTGTAAACGGCAAAGAGGGAGAGAAAGATAACGGAGGCGAGCAACGCGGTACGTTTATCCCGCCATAAGCGGAACGTCAGCCACGCCACCAGCGCTGCGGCCAGCAATGTCGTTAAAATAGCGCCGGCCCGCACGCCAAAATTGGTAGCGCCAAAAAGCCACTGACCCAGACTGTTTATCCAGTAACCGGCTATCGGTTTTTCAAAATAACGTAATCCCAGAAAATGCGGCACGATCCAGTCGCCAGACGCCAGCATCTCCCGACTTATTTCGGCATAGCGCGTTTCATCCGGCTGCCAGAGCAGGCGGCTATTGACAGGAATAACATAGTAGAGCGCGATAAATGCGGCGAAAGCCAGATAATAGCGTATCGATTTCATCATGAGGCGCTCGCTGCCTGTTGGCACCCCAGCCAACCTTCACGGCCAGGGATGTGCCCACGTACAATTTGCCCCAACGGCAGAGACTCAGGCGATGTCGGCAGCAGTTCGCCCAGAGGACAAAAGGTGATCCCCGCGTCACGTGCACGAACGAGCAAATCTTCAAACAGCGGCTGATGGACAATACCTTCGACTTCCGCATGGATGGTATATACCGGCGTGCCTTTGTCCTGCAACATACGGGAGATAATCCAGGTATTGAACGACTGCGCCTGAACGGCGGGGCCGATAACCTCATCCCATGTGGGTAAGGTGACCGGGATTTGCGGCGTCCCTGTCTGGCCCGGCATCAGTAGCGGACGGAATAAGGTGGTTCCACGGCAATCGCTGTTATACCTCAGGTTGAACGGCTCTTTCGCACGAACAACGCGCCCATCCGCTCGCCAGCCGGCCGCGGCTGAGCAGGTGACGGGTTTTCCGATAATGGCCTCAAGCGCCGTTATGCCGCGCGCGATATCTTCTTCAAGCTGGCGGATACTCCAGTGGCCGCTGTGAGTCTGCCACGCATGGTGATCCCAGGCATGTAGTCCCGTCTCATGGTATGTTGCCGTTTCACGAATAATCCCGGCATTAGCGTTGCCGATATTTTTTCCCGGCCAGGCGGTGCCGGCCAGCAGGATATCCCAACCGTAGAGCGAGGCGGCGTTTGAACGTAGCATTTTCCATAAAAATCGCGGTCTTATCAGACGCCAAAGATGACGTCCCATATTGTCCGGCCCGACGCTGAAGAAAAAGCTGGCCTGAACGCCGTGGCGATGCAATGTCGCCAGCAGCCGGGGAACACCTTCACGCGTTCCTCGCAAGGTATCAACATCAATGCGTAAACCGACTTTCGTCATGATGCGCGTTCCGCGACATCTACGCTGCGCAGAAAGAAGTCCAGCGTTTCTTCAACCGTATCACGCATCGCAATAGACGGCTCCCAGCCCAGACAGCGCCTGGCATTGTCGATACTGGGTTTCCGGTGTGCGACATCCTGATAACCCTTGCCGTAATAACTACGGCTTTCGACGACCTGGAAACCGGCAAACGGTGGGAAATGGCAGCGCAGCGGATGCTTATCAAAACTGTCGAGCAACAGCGTCGCCAGTTCCTGAATACTGGCTTCGTTGTCAGGATTGCCGATATTAATGATTTTGCCATCGCACCGATCGCCATCATTCACAATAATGCGGAATAATGCTTCGATCCCATCGCGAATATCGGTGAAACAGCGCTTCTGCTGACCACCGTCGATAAGCTTGATCGGCGTCCCTTCTACCAGGTTCAGAATCAACTGCGTTATCGCGCGTGAACTGCCGATACGCGCCGCGTTCAGGCTATCCAGCCGCGGCCCCATCCAGTTAAAGGGACGGAAAAGCGTGAAGCGCAATCCCTCTTTTTCGCCATAAGCCCAAATCACCCGGTCGAGAAGCTGTTTGGAAACGGAGTAAATCCAGCGTGGCTTATTCACCGGCCCGACGATCAGATTCGATTTGTCCTCGTCAAAAGAGGCGTCCGTACACATGCCGTACACTTCAGAGGTAGACGGGAAAACCACGCGTTTACGGTATTTCACGCAATAACGGATAATCCGCAGGTTTTCTTCAAAATCAAGTTCAAAGACGCGCAGCGGGTTGCGGGTGTATTCAATCGGGGTTGCAATTGCTACCAGCGGCAGTACGACATCGCATTTTTTGACATGATATTCGATCCATTCTGAGTGGATGCTGATATCTCCCTCCACGAAATGAAATCGAGGGTGGAGCAGGAATCGGCTAATGGCGTTGCTGCCGATATCCATACCGTAGACCTCGTAATTCTCTTCATTCAGTAACCGTTCGGTCAAATGATTGCCGATAAAACCGTTGACGCCGAGGATGAGAACGCGAATGCGACGTTTACCGCTGGTCGCTGGTGGACGGTTCAAACGCGCGCCCGCCACCAGACCAAGCGTCTGTGCAAGCTGCGAGCCCTGTACAGTAATGCCGTCTCCGGCCTGGCCGGTAATAATCTCCAGCGCGCCATCAGCGCAGGCGACCCGCAGCGGAGAGACCGAAATTACCGAGCCGGGAAGCGCGCCCTGCGCATCCGGACAAATTCGGGAAGACCAGATAGTGAATTTTTGCGAGCCGTTATAGCTGAACGCGCCGGGCCAGGGGGCGGCTACCGCCCGCACCAGGTTATGCACAGTGGAAACCGGTTTATGCCAGTCGATAAGGCCATCTTCCGGCCTGCGGCGACCATAATACGTAGCGTCAGACTCACGCTGGGGAACAGAAGGTATATCGCCGCATTTCATGGTGGGCAGGATGCTATTAAGCAACTGGCGCGCGGCCTGGCATAGCTTATGATGCAGGGTAAGCGCAACATCGTCCTGCGCAATAGCAACGCGTTGACTGGCGACAATCTCTCCGGCGTCGGCACGTTTGACCATACGATGCAGCGTTACGCCCGTTTCGCTTTCGCCGTTAACCAGAACCCAGTTTAGCGGCGCACGGCCACGATAGGCAGGCAATAGAGAACCGTGCAGATTGAACGCGCCAGCCGGGGCGAGGTGCAGAATTTCTTCGCTTAACAGGTTGCGGTAATAGAACGAAAAAATAATATCCGGCGCAAGCTCAGCGATGCGGTCGACCCAGATAGGATGATTTACGTTATCCGGCGCATAAACCGGAATCCCTAATCCTGCCGCCAGCCGGGAGACGGAGCCAAAAAAGGTGTTTTCCGCAGGATTGTCGGCATGAGTAAAAATCGCGGCAATGTCATACCCGGCATCCAGTACGGCCTGCACGCCCTGACATCCCATATCGTGATAGGCAAAAATAACGGCTTTCATTGGTGACTTTCCTCAGTAAACGACGTGCTTTCCGGGTAGATAACTTGTTGAACAAAATAGCGGGGGCGGGCGCGGACATCGTTATAAATGCGACCAATGTATTCGCCCAGCAGCCCCATACCGATGAATTGCGCGCCGATGAAGGTA
Source organism: Salmonella sp. SAL00672 (assembly GCF_046552175.1). Taxonomy (NCBI): domain Bacteria; kingdom Pseudomonadati; phylum Pseudomonadota; class Gammaproteobacteria; order Enterobacterales; family Enterobacteriaceae; genus Salmonella; species Salmonella sp. SAL00672. The sequence continues at coordinate 126,318 of NZ_JBGDUQ010000008.1, forward strand.
AACAGGACGGCAAAGAGCATAAATACGCCTTCCGCCGCCCACTGCGGCCCCAGCGCCAGGCGAAGTACAATAAGCAATACCGACAGGCTAAACCCGCCGATGGCGATAACGCTGCCCAGCAGGCTCAACAGGCGCAGCGGCGTCGTCGTCAGGCAGGTCACCAGGTCATACATCAGGTTAATGAGACGCATAAAACTGTATTTAGAGTCGCCAAATTCACGTTCAGCGTGATGCACCGGGATCTCGGTAGCCCGACGAGCGAAAATGTTGGCCAGAATAGGGATAAAGGTGCTGCGTTCATGGCAGCGCAACATGGTATCGATAATAGGGCGGCGATAGGCGCGTAACATGCAGCCGTAATCGCCCATCGCTTTGCCCGTTGTGCGCTGGATCAGCAGATTAATGATTTTTGACGCCGATTTGCGAAACAGGCTGTCCTGTCGGTTCTGGCGCACGGTGCCTACCACATCGAACCCTTCATCGGCTTTCGCCACCAGGCGCGGGATCTCTTCCGGCGGGTTTTGCAGATCGGCATCCAGCGTAATGATGAGATCGCCGCTTACATGGCTAAACCCCGCCATAATTGCTGCATGTTGACCGTAGTTACGGTTGAGTAAAATAGAGATGATATGGCTATCGGCCTCCTGGGACGCCTTAACCATCAGCTCCGCCGAGCTATCGCTGCTACCATCATCTATCAATAAAATCTCCCACGCTTTGCCCAGACTCTCGCAGGCGGTGGTGGTGCGTCTTATCAATTCCGGCAGGCTTTCCTGTTCGTTATAGACAGGAATAACCACCGAGACTTTTTTTATGGGGGCGGCGTCAAACATGCTTATTGTCCTGCTATCTGATGAAGGGCGGTAATGACCCGATCAAAGTCACTCTCGGTCATGTCCGGGAAGAGCGGCAGTGAGCAGATCCGCTCGCTGTTCCACTCGGTGTCAGGCAGCGTGAGCGTTGGGAAACGTTCGCGATAATATTTTTGCGTATGCGCGGCGCGGAAATGCAGCCCTGTGCCGATGCCTTTCGTTTTCAGCGATGCCATCAGAGCATCCCGGGTAATACCGCAACGGGCTTCATCGACCCGGATAATGAATAAATGCCAGGCGTGAATATGTTCCCACGACGGAAGGCTCAGAGGCTGAAAAGGCAGGTCTGCCATTGCCTGGTGGTACTGCGCTGCGATGGCGGCGCGGCGAGCGTTAAGCGCATCCAGTTTCTGTAACTGAGCAAGCGCGATAGCGGCGTTGAGGTCGGGCAAATTATATTTGTAGCCCGGCGCCAGGACTTCCGCTTGTGGCGCGCGTCCTCCGCTCTGTCGATCCCAGGCATCAACGCCAAGCCCGTGAAACTTGAGACTGCGCAGTTTATCGGCGAATTGCGGGTTATCCGTGACGACGATACCGCCTTCAGCGCAGGTGATGTTCTTAATGGCGTGGAAGGAGAAAATCGCGGTGCCCCGGGCGCCAATGTGGCGACCTTTGTAGCTGGTTCCTGTCGCGTGCGCCGCGTCTTCAATCACCGGGATGCCATAACGCTCGCCAAGAGCGTAAATAGCGTCCAGATCGGCGGGCGCGCCAGCGTAGTGGACGGGGATAATTGCTTTGGTTTGTGGCGTAATCGCGGCTTCGATATGTTCAGGCGTGACCATCAGCGTATCGCGATCGACATCGACCATGACGGGGTTCGCGCCGAGTAAAACGATCATATTTAGCGTAGAAACCCACGTCATTGACGGTGTAATGACCTCGTCGCCTTCACCAATGCCCAGCGCCATCAACGCGATGTGCATACCGGCAGTGGCTGAACTGACGGCAACGGCATATTGATTGCCTGTTAGCCGACAAAATGCCGCTTCCAGTTCCTGATTTTTCGGGCCGGTTGTTATCCAACCTGAGTCCAGTACGGTCTTAACGGCAGCGAGCTCTTCCGCGCCCATCGCCGGACGGGAGAAAGGCAAAAAGTCCGACATCATTTTTCCTTCAGCCATTGAAAGCCGCTTTTCAAATATTTCGGCAATAGAAAAGGGCTTATTTTTTAACGCATTTAGCTGAACCCTACTGGATGAAGATTAAATTAACATTAAGAAATTAAGGTGAAGTAAAAAGATAATTTTTAACGGAATTATGCTTTGCTTTCGCCGAAAGTTTAAGGCATTTTATGCATGCCCAAAAGCTGTTTTTATGTTTCTGGTCTGGTCTTCCGTCGCGGAATTTCATTTTAATTGTATTGCTATTAAGTTAGCTGCACTGTCTGCCTGAGAGGTTAATGTGCTGGCATTTACCCTACGCTTTATTAAAAACAAACGCTATCTCGCGACTCTGGCGGGGGCGTTGGTTATTATCGCCGGGTTGACCTCACAACATGCCTGGAGTGGTAACGGTCTACCGCAGATTAACGGTAAAGCGCTGGCGGCGCTGGCGAAGCAGCATCCGGTAGTCGTGTTATTCCGCCATGCCGAGCGGTGCGATCGTTCCGATAATACCTGCCTGTCAGACAGCACGGGGATTACGGTCAAGGGTGCGCAAGATGCCAGAGCGCTGGGTAAAGCCTTCAGTGCCGATATACAAAATTACAATCTCTATTCCAGTAATACGGTGCGCACCATCCAGTCGGCAACCTGGTTTTCTGCGGGCAGGTCGCTTACGGTGGATAAAAAAATGATGGATTGCGGCAGCGGTATTTATGCTTCAATCAATACGTTACTGAAAAAGTCGCAGAATAAAAATATAGTCATTTTTACCCATAATCATTGTTTGACGTATATTGCAAAAAATAAGCGCGGCGTAAAGTTTGATCCGGACTATCTTAATGCGCTCGTTATGCATGCGGAAAACGGAAAACTCTTTTTAGATGGTGAATTTGTTCCCGGCTAGCCGCATGTTAAAAGCGTAAAGACAGCCTGAAGCGGCTGTCGTCATTATAATAACCCTTTCAATGCTAATGTGTGGCGTGTCGCTGCATTCAAATCATACAGCGCCAGTTCTTCTGGCTTGACCCAGGCGTAGTCCTGAAATTCGTCGTTAATACATATATCGCGGTTAGCGGAAACACAGTCGAAGATGAGATAAATCATATAAATCTCTTCTTGTCTGCCATCAGCGTAGGTTTTAACGCGGATATCGTCGCGAAAGGTCCACGGCGTAATATCGCTCAGAATCAGTTGTTCGCCGAGTTCTTCCCGAATCTCCCGACGCAGCGCCTCTTCAATGCGTTCGCCTGGCTCGACCCCGCCGCCCGACAGCGCCCACTGACCGGGAAAGACGCCGCGGTTGTCGGCCATTTTGCACAGCAGATAACAGCCATCATTTTGAATTAATGGGCAAACTATAGTTCGTTGACGCATAAGTCGCTTCCTTAAACCACCAGGTCGTCAGCTTAACAAATCATTCTGCGAAATTCTTTGTGAAAAATGGAAGCGATAACGCAGACTGCGTTTTTTGTTAATCCTGTTGATGCAGGCGTCGCCATGTGATGGCGCAATGATGCGGCATGGCGAAAGTAGTATTTCGTTACAATATGTTTTTGGAATGGTTTTTTAGTGCATTGATTCCTCAGCGTCTGGCAGTACAATTCTGCCGTTTTGGGGAGTTTTTCTTTATGTGCTTGCTGGAAAGGGTAAAAATGAAAAAAAGCATATTATTAGGTTTTGCCGGAATGCTGTTCGTTTCTGCATCGGCGCAGGCCATCAGTATTAGCGGCCAGGCGGGCGAAGATTACACCAACATTGGCGTGGGTTTTGGTACGGAATCGACGGGACTGGCGCTAAGCGGCAACTGGATGCACAACGATGATGATGGCGACGCTGCGGGCGTGGGTCTGGGGCTGAACATTCCGGTGGGACCGCTGCTGGCGACGGTCGGCGGTAAAGGTATTTATACCAATCCAAAAGACAGCGATGAAGGCTATGCGGCGGCTGTCGGCGGTGGGCTACAATGGAAAATCGGCAACAGCTTCCGTCTGTTCGGCGAGTATTATTATTCACCAGATTCGCTGTCCAGCGGTATCGACAGCTATGAAGAAGCGAATGCAGGCGCGCGTTTCACCATTATGCGCCCGCTGAGCATTGAAGCCGGTTATCGTTACCTGAACCTGGCGGGTAAAGACGGCAACCGCGATAATGCGATTGCTGACGGCCCTTATGTTGGCGTAAACGCCAGCTTTTGATGCTAACGGCGCGGCAATCGTCGCGCCATATTCCTCCTGTTCCCGTCATTCTTCTTTCCACGTCATATTCGTCTTTGCGTTATAGTGTTTTCATCATAAGAGCAGGAGAACACAATGCTAAATGTGGAAATGCTATCCACCGGGGATGAGGTGTTGCACGGACAAATCGTTGACACCAATGCCGCCTGGCTGGCTGATTTTTTCTTTCATCAGGGCGTTCCGTTATCACGGCGAAATACGGTAGGCGATAATCTGGACAGTCTGGTCGCTATCTTGCGTGAACGCAGTCAACATGCTGATGTTTTGATTGTTAATGGCGGGTTAGGGCCGACCAGCGATGATTTAAGCGCGCTCGCCGCGGCAACGGCAAAAGGCGAAGGATTAGTACTGCACCAGGCGTGGCTGACCGAAATGGAACGCTACTTTCAGCAGCGTGGCCGCGTGATGGCGCCGAGCAACCGTAAACAGGCGGAACTGCCTGCCAGCGCGGAGTTTATTAATAATCCGGTCGGCACTGCCTGTGGATTTGCGCTACAGCTCAACCGCTGCCTGATGTTTTTCACCCCCGGCGTACCGTCGGAATTTAAGGTTATGGTGGAGAAGGAAATCTTACCGCGGTTACGCGCGCGTTTTTCGCTGCCGGAGCCGCCGCTTTGCCTGCGGTTAACGACTTTTGGACGTTCAGAAAGTGACCTCGCGCAGCGTCTCGATTCACTGCCGTTGCCGCCCGGCGTGACGATGGGGTATCGCTCATCAATGCCGATCATTGAACTGAAATTGACCGGCCCGGCTACGCAACGGGAGGCGATGCTGGCGTTATGGCCAGAGGTCAAACGGGTTGCCGGGCAGAACCTGATTTTTGAAGGTACGGAAAACCTGCCGGCGCAAATAGCCCGCCGCCTGCAGGAAAGGCAGTTGAGTCTGACGTTGAGCGAGCAATACACCAGCGGCTTACTGGCGCTACAGCTTTCCCGCGCCGGGGCGCCTGTTCTTGCCAGCGAAGTCGTTCCTTCTCAGGAAGAGACGCTGGCGCAAACGGCGCACTGGACGACAGAACGGCGCAGCAATCATTATGCCGGTCTGGCGCTGGCCGTGTCGGGGCTGGAAAACGAACATCTTAATTTCGCGCTGGCGACGCCGGATGGCACGTATGCCTTACGCGTGCGTTTTAGCGCCAATCGGTATAGCCTGGCAATACGTCAGGAGGTCTGCGCGATGATGGCGCTAAATATGCTGCGCCGCTGGCTTAATGGCGAGGACATTACCAGCGAGCATGGCTGGATAGACGTGGTTGAATCATTGACATCATAATCCCTTTCTCTTATCTGCGATGGGAACGACATCGTGAGCCGGATAAGGCCGCTATGCCATTATCCGGCAATATCATCTGCTTTTTTGTCCAGCCAATTGTACTGAATACAAAGTAATACGTGCGTTAATTCACATTTATATGGTTAACCCTTCCACTCCGTTGGAAGGCGGATAAGCTTTGACGCGCTTCACAATTTTTTCCCTACTGACCTTTCACACTGATTCCAGTGTCTCAGACTGGAGTCCAATATGTTGGAATCAAGTAAAGTCCCGGCTCTTACTCGCGCAATCGACATCCTCAATTTGATCGCGCGTATTGGCCCATGCAGCGCGGCAATCATTATTGAAACGCTGCGTATTCCAAAAAGCACCGCGTACCTGCTGTTGAATGAATTAAAACGTCAGCGATTTATTAGCCTCGATCATCAGGATAACTACTGCCTGTGGACTAAGCTCGTTGAATTGTCGGGTCATGCGCTCAGCAAGATGGATCTGCGGGAGCTGGCGCGTCCTCGTCTAACACAACTGATGGATGAAACCGGGCTGCTGTGTCACTTGGGGATCATCGACCACGAAAATGCGTATTACATACTGAAAGTGGAATCCTCATCCACTATCAGCGTGCGCTCGCATGAGGGGAAAAGCCTCTCTCTTTATCGTTCCGGCATCGGCAAATGCCTGCTGGCATGGCAGCCGGCCGCCGTACGCAAAGCCATTATTGAACAACTGGTATGGGAGCGAGCCACGCTGACCACCATCACCGAGCCGCAACAATTGAATGATGAGCTGGAACGCATTCGCCAGCGAGGATGGAGCTTTGATAACGGGGAGGATTATCCGGATGTCCGCTGCGTTGCCGCACCGGTATTTAATGCCAGAAACGAACTGACCGCGGCAATTTCAGTGGTCGGCACGCGCCTGCAAATCAACGAAGAGAATCTTGATTATTTGGCCGGTAAAGCTATTGCCTGTGCCAAAGATATTTCACGCCTGTTGGGATGGAAAAGTCCCTTCGACTCACTCGCATCTTAAAATGGAGAATATTATGACTCTTCCTAAAATTAAACACGTTCGAGCCTGGTTTATTGGGGGCGCTACCGCAGAGAAAGGGGCTGGCGGCGGGGATTATCACGACCAGGGAGGAAATCACTGGATTGATGACCATATCGCCACTCCCATGAGCAAATATCGCGACTATGAGCAGTCTCGTCAGTCTTTTGGGATCAACGTGTTAGGGACGCTGATTGTCGAAGTAGAGGCGGAAAATGGGCAGACGGGGTTCGCCGTTTCGACAGCAGGGGAGATGGGCTGTTTTATCATAGAAAAACATCTTAACCGGTTTATTGAAGGCAAATGCGTAAGCGATATCAAACTTATTCACGATCAGATGCTCGGCGCGACCATGTACTACTCCGGTTCCGGCGGTCTGGTGATGAACACGATTTCCTGTGTGGATCTGGCGCTGTGGGATCTGTTTGGCAAGGTGGTTGGGCTGCCGGTTTATAAATTGCTGGGCGGAGCGGTGCGCGATGAAATTCAGTTTTACGCCACCGGCGCACGCCCGGATCTGGCTAAAGAAATGGGCTTTATCGGCGGTAAAATGCCGACTCACTGGGGACCGCACGATGGTGATGCGGGGATCCGTAAAGATGCCGCGATGGTGGCGGATATGCGTGAAAAGTGCGGGCCGGATTTCTGGCTGATGCTCGACTGCTGGATGAGTCAGGATGTGAACTATGCGACTAAACTGGCTCACGCCTGTGCGCCATTTAATCTCAAATGGATTGAAGAGTGTCTGCCGCCGCAGCAGTATGAAGGCTATCGCGAATTAAAACGCAACGCGCCTGCAGGGATGATGGTTACCAGCGGCGAACACCATGGTACGCTGCAATCCTTCCGCACTCTGGCAGAAACCGGCATTGATATTATGCAGCCGGATGTTGGCTGGTGCGGCGGATTAACCACGCTGGTTGAGATCGCCGCGCTTGCCAAATCGCGCGGGCAACTGGTGGTGCCGCACGGTTCGTCTGTCTATTCGCACCATGCAGTTATTACTTTCACTAATACCCCTTTCAGCGAGTTCCTGATGACCAGCCCGGACTGCTCCACCCTGCGTCCGCAATTTGACCCGATTCTCCTGGATGAGCCGGTGCCGGTGAATGGACGCATCCATAAATCAGTGCTGGATAAGCCGGGCTTCGGCGTCGAGCTTAACCGTGACTGTCACTTGAAACGCCCTTATAGCCACTAATAACTCGTGCGTTGCCTTTGTACGGCAACGCCCTCATCCTGTTGAGGATATTGCTATGAGCATCACTTTACTTGACGGCGTAGTGAAGAAAAACCGCGCACGTTTAATTCCTTTTATGTTGGCGCTGTATGTACTGGCGTTTCTGGATCGTTCAAATATTGGTTTTGCCAAAGAGACCTATCAGATAGATACCGGGCTAAGTAATGAAGCCTACGCGCTAGGGGCCGGTATTTTCTTTGTGGTTTACGCTTTCCTTGGCGTACCGGCTAACCTGCTGATGCGCAAATTTGGCGCAAGAACCTGGATCGGCACGACTACCCTGCTGTGGGGCTTTCTCTCTGCTGCGATGGCCTGGGCGGATAGTGAAGCAAAATTTCTGATAATCCGCACGCTATTGGGCGCGGCGGAGGCTGGATTTTTCCCCGGCATGATCTATCTAACTTCACAATGGTTCCCGCAGCGTAACCGTGCCAGCATTATGGGGCTATTTTATATGGGCGCGCCGCTGGCGTTAACGTTGGGTTCGCCGCTCTCCGGCGCTCTGCTGGAGATGCATGGTTTTATGGGGCACCCGGGATGGTTCTGGATGTTCGTTATCGAAGGCCTACTGGCGATTGGCGCAGGGATATTCACCTTTTTCTGGCTTGATGACACTCCGCAGCAGGCGCGTTTTCTTAGCCTGGAAGAAAAGAACGCGCTTATCAGGCAACTGGCGAGCGAAGAAGAGAAAAAGGTCACGTCAAGGCTTGCGGATGCGCTGCGTAATGGACGCGTCTGGCAACTGGCTATTATTTATCTGACGATTCAGGTGGCGGTATACGGACTCATCTTTTTCCTGCCGACCCAGGTTGCCGCGCTATTGGGCACTAAAGTGGGCTTTACCGCTTCGGTGGTAACAGCGGTTCCCTGGGTGGCGGCTTTGCTTGGCACATGGCTTATTCCTCGCTACTCCGACCGTACCGGCGATCGCCGTAACGTTGCGGCAGTGACGTTACTGGCTGCGGGTATTGGCATTGGCCTGTCAGGTCTGGTTTCTCCGGTGCTCGCTATTCTGGCGCTCTGTGTTGCAGCAGTAGGATTTATTGCCGTTCAGCCCGTATTCTGGACCATGCCGACGCAGCTACTTTCCGGTACGGCTCTGGCGGCAGGAATTGGTTTCGTTAATCTGTTTGGCGCTGTGGGCGGTTTTATTGCCCCAATTCTGCGCGTAAAAGCGGAAACGTTGTTTGCCAGCGATGCGGCGGGCCTGCTGACGCTGGCCGGAGTCGCCATCATTGGCTCATTAATTATCTTCACGCTGAGCGTTAATCGTCCGGTGGCGCAATCCGGCGCTGCGCATCATTAATCTTATCTACGTTGTAAGGATCGCTATGAACGCATTGTTATCAAATCCTTTTAAAGAAGGATTACGTAAAGGGGATACGCAAATTGGTTTGTGGCTCAGTTCAACCACCTCTTATATGGCGGAGATTGCGGCGACGTCGGGTTATGACTGGTTGTTAATAGATGGCGAGCACGCGCCTAATACGGTGCAGGACTTGTATCATCAGTTACAGGCCATCGCCCCATACGCCAGCCAGCCGGTGATTCGCCCGATCGAGGGAAGTAAAGCGCTCATTAAACAGGTACTGGACATCGGGGCGCAAACGCTACTGATCCCGATGGTTGACACCGCAGAACAGGCGCGCCAGGTCGTTTCCGCTACCCGATACCCGCCGTTGGGGCAACGAGGCGTTGGCGCGAGCGTGGCGCGTGCGGCGCGCTGGGGGAGAATCGACAACTATATGGCACAGGCCAATGAGTCGCTCTGCCTGTTGGTGCAGGTTGAAAGCAAAGTGGCGCTGGAAAACCTTGACGCGATTCTGGAGGTTGAAGGCATTGATGGCGTCTTTATCGGTCCGGCAGATCTCTCTGCTTCATTGGGTTACCCCGATAATGCCGGACACCCGGAAGTGCAGCGGATCATTGAAGCGTGTATTTATCGTATTCGCGCCGCCGGAAAAGCGGCGGGTTTTTTGGCGGTCGATCCGGCAATGGCGCAGAAATGTCTGGCGTGGGGCGCGAATTTTGTCGCGGTCGGGGTAGATACGATGCTCTACACCGAGGCGCTGGACAGCAGGTTGGCGATGTTTAAATCTGTTCAGTCAGTAAGCACGGCAAAACGTAGTTATTGAGAAAAATGCCGGATGGCACGTATGCCTTACGCATGCGTCTTAGCGCCTATCGGTATAGTCTGGCAATACGTCAGGAGGTTTGTGCGGTGATGGCGCTAAATATGCTGCGCCGTTGGCTTAATGGCGAGGACATTACCAGCGAGCATGGCTGGATAGACGTGGTTGAATCATTGACGGCATAGAACTTTTAGTGGGAAGGCTTGGCCTTCCCATCCTTATATACTTATAAATTCTTCGCAGAGCATCATTTCAGGATAAGAGCCTAATGGGATAGGCTCTAAGTACTCACCATTACTGGAGACTGTATTCATATATTTGCCGCCGGGTTTGGGTGTTAAATAGTGCTTGTTCTTCTACTGAAAGCGTTAAGAATTTTTCCGCAAATTCTCGTAGTGTGGTAACAGGATCGTTTTGTCCGGCATTCGATAAGAGTTGAATTGTATGGTAACAAAATAGACCACAGCCGTTGGGTACATTGTTCTGTAAATTCATTTCAATAAAATTAACCTCATCGCTTTCTGATATGCCTGCAATTTTTGCTGCTTCTATAATCTCTTGCTTAGTATTTTCATTTAAATCATAATAAGTATTAAATATAAGGCATTTTATTTTTTCTGCAAGTTTATAAAATAAACAGAGAAGCCAGTGATCTCCTGTATTTACCAGGAAGACTTCATTGTGAGATAATCCTGATTGAGAAATCTTTTCAAGTAGCTGAGTGCTTAATATATTTTCTTTGGTGGTAGGATGAATCAGCCCAATAGGATAGTTTACCGAGAGAAGAGGTGATTCTTGAACCAGACCTTGCGTTGCAGCTGCTAGCTCATCTGACGACAACATTCGCGCACCACACCAAAGATTTTCAACTCCTACCTGTTCTTGATCTGTCTGAGCGAACTGGTCGCCCATAATTTTATGTGCTATTCCTATTTTTTTAGAAAGGTCGGTTGTCGCGGAACCTGCCATATAAAGTAATCTGGAAGGGGCATGTAGCTTTTTCCACTCAGTATTATCTTTTGTTATATCGTTATTGGCGATTTGATGTAATACAAGGCAAGCCTGATTGATTTTTTTGTCTATATCTGGTGATCCCGATCTTTTTCCGCTAAAGAGATCAAAAAGAAATTTCTCAACTCTATGCCCCAGGTCATCGTTGCGTAACGCAAGATTGCATAACAGATCAATACAATTCTGATCACCGTTCTCTACGGCGCTAAACAACAATGTAAGCGCCTCATCGCTCACCTCTTCTGTATATAAGCTGTGAAATTGCGGTATGCTCAATCGGTAAAGTGAATTTACACATATATTCATTTTGCTCTGTTTCCTGGTAAGTGAAAGTAGCGAATATGATGTAATGTATAATTATTTGTAAAAATATTATTATTAGCGGGGGATATATTAAATCAGGCATAGACCTGATTTTCTTATTATTCACATAACACTCAATTATTATTGGGGATATTCAGTTATCCCCCTCTTTAAAGGAGGCTGGTAACGCGTCGATACAAGAGATATTGCTCTATAAACAGTAACGTCGTTATCTGTCATGCCACCGTGGGTTAGCGGTCATGGTTAACCAAATAGGGCAGGTTATTGCAAAGAGACATCCGCGTTTATACCCAAAATAATCCGTAGCCAACACATAAGCAACTTGAAGTATGAAGGGTATATGTCTGATGGAAAATCGGCCCTGGTGAGTAGGGTAATGGCGCCGGAGGGGCTCCGGCGCTTTTTACTTAGCCGAGCGCCTGGGCCAGTAGCGTAATGGGGTGTTCGCAGCGTTTGCTTGTAGACATCTCAATTTGCCACTTACAGGTTTCACAATCGGTGACGACAATGTCGGCGCCGCTCTCTTCAATCTGGCGGAACAGTGGCGCGCCGATGGACTGTGATGTCGGATAGTTTTCCTTTTTAAATCCATACGTACCGGCAATGCCGCAGCACTGTGAATCAAGTACCGTCAATTCAAGCCCCGGAATTTGCCGCAACAGTTCAAGCGTGTAAAGCGTCCAGCCCATTTTTTCCATATGACACGGCGTATGGTAGACCACTTTCAGCGGCAAAGGATTAAGCGGCAGCGTTTTCCCGGCATCCAGTTTGCGCCATAGCCAGCGGGTGGCCAGCTCGATATGTTCGCGCAGCCCGGCGTTGTCCACGTCCAGCACTTCAGGATATTCATCGCGCAACGCAAACGTACAGGTGGATGACGTGGCGATGACCGGAATACCTTTGACGGCAATCGCCTCGCGTAACGACTCCACATTGCTGATAGCCTGTTTGCGAGCTTTATCCGTAAAACCGTTAGCGATCAGCGGTACGCCGCAACACTTCTCTTTACTCAGTAACTGTACGCCAGTACCCATTGCGTTCAGCACCTTAATCAGATCTTTTCCGAGCTGCGGATGGTTGTAATTCACAAAACAGCCATGGAAAAAGGCGACCTGATCTTTGTATTTAGCCTGCTGCGCCGCCACGCTACGATACCAGCGGCGGAAGGTGCCGAAAGAGTATTTTGGTAAGGTGCGGCGATGATCGATTTTGAGCGCGTAATCAAGCAACTGGCGCACTGGCTTTAATGCGGTGGCGGTATTGACCACCGGCGCGAACGGCGTTGAAACGCTGCCCATCAGATCGGTATGGCTGAGAATAAAATTACGCAATGACGGGCGCGTCGTATCGTATTTCGCGCGGGCGCGCTGGATGATATCGCCAATCTTCACGTCCGACGGACAGGCGACCTCACACCGTTTGCAGTTAATGCAATATTTCAGCGCCTCATCATACAGTGCGCCGTCTTTCAGACGCAGGCGCTCGCCATCCGGTCCGGCCTGTTTAGGGCCAGGGGAGCCAGGATTAACGCGGCTGACCGGGCACGCGGTGGTGCACACCGTACATTTAATACAACTTTCAAAACGTGTGTCGCTCATTGCTGTTCTCCTGCACGCTCAGCGATATGGTGCGCGGCCTGGAGGGCGCTGACTGCGCAGACACCGCCGCCGCATCCCTCAGCTATAGGATCGAATCCCGCCAGCACAGAACCTATTGCATACAGATTTTCTACCGTGTTGCCCGCAAGGGAGGGGCGGAAGGCGTCATCCGTCACGACGCCAAACTGCTGCCAGGGCTGTGGGTCGAAGAAATGTTGTTGATACCATTCGGCGCGGGTGGCCGTTTGCTGTACGTCGAGCCCTAAAATAGGTTCGCGGATCCCTTCGCGCTCGGCAACCAGACCGCTACTAAAGAAGCTACCGCTGGCAAGTACGGCAAAACGCGGGCGCAGTGGGATATCGGCATGGTTGCGGGTCCATATTTCGCTCACGGTACCGCGACGGCAGGTGACTTTCTTCACTTCATCGCCCGGCATCCAGATGCCGCCCTGACGGACAAACTGGCGCTGGAGCTGATTGTGCAGACGAATACCGAGCACCGATGGCGGCAGCGTCGGCAGCAGCGTGAGCGCGCAGGGCAGACGTTCGTTAAGCCAGCGCCACAGCGTATCGTTCGCCAGCCCGAAACAGGCGGGCATGATGATCATGTCGCAGTTTGTCGCTATTGGCGACAGCGCGTCGTACAGCAGCGGCCATTTTTCTTCGTTATCAAGCAGACGCGCAATATTGACCGCGCGAAATTCCGTCGGGTTATCACGCAGTACGTCCAGTTCCGGAAGGTCGATTTCTGCGGTTTCCACGTTGAGGTCGCGTTGGCGCAGCGACGCTGCCGCAAGGTGCGCCTGGAAATCCAGTAATCCGCTAACGCCGATGACGCAAATTCGCTGTGCGGATAACGGCCAGACCGGTACTTCCGGCGAGCTAAGCCAGGTTGAACGCAATGTGCCAAGCGGCGTGACACGCTGGTGCGCCTGCTGTACGTCACCGTATAACTGCGCGCCGCTGGCGTTAAGTAGCGTTTGCGCCTGTTGCGCCAGCGTAAGGACTTTTTGCGCGCCTAAACGCGAATAAGGATGTTCAGGCGCCTGGCGGCACAGCGCATCAAGCCCGGCGGTAATGTCGGTCACCGGTTGGCCGTCGGGCAGGGCGCTGAGTAGATCCAGCGAGCCGGAGGAAAAATGCAGCGCGCTTTGTCCGCGGGTGACGATGGCGCAGCGTAATCCATGCTGCTGGAGTTGCAGTCCGCATAGCAAACCGGCGAGACCGCCGCCCATAATAACCGTATCAAATTTCATCCTGGTGCTCCTTCTCCAGACCGCATAATCCCTGATAAACCCAGCGCGTGAATTCGCTTTCGCGCAGCGCGTCTCCCCAGGCGACAGGTTGTACGCCTTTCCAGCGCTCATTCAGAAATTCAGAGAGTTGCGTAATAGATTGCGCCGCGGTCGTCACATTAAAACGCTGCAATAGCCCGGCTGCGCGGCAGGCGCATAGCTCGCCCTGGCAAGTGCCCATCCCTACGCGGGTGCGACGGCGCAGATCCAGCAGGCTATTCACGGTTAAGTTTTCGACGGCATACTGCACTTCCCCCGCCGTGACGGCCTCGCATTCACAGACCAGGCTACGGTGTTGGCGGCCTTCACTCAGCCACCCCGGCGTGCGATCGCCATGCCGATAAACCGCCGATCCGCGTAGCGGCGCGGGAAGCGAGATAATGCGTTTCAGCGTATGTTCCGTAGACTCTTTTGAGCCAGGCAACGGCGTATCCGCCGTGATGCAGGGGCGAGTATTGCCCAACTTGCGGCACACGGCATCGGTCGCCCATTCCGCCATCAGGCGGTAAGTCATTAGCTTCCCGCCGGTAATGGTAATGAAGCCTTCAAGCCCGTCGCGCTCGGCGTGGTCGAACAACACAATACCGCGGCTGACGTTACGACCACTGGGATCGTCATCGCTGGCCACCAGCGGGCGGACGCCGGAATACGCGCGCAGAATACGCGTCTTCGCCATGACAGGGGCCAGTTTTTCCCCTTCACGCAGCAGGATATCGACTTCATCTGCGGTGACGCGGTTGCTGTCTATCTCATTGTAATCAATATGGGTAGAGGTAGTGCCGATCAGTGAAATCGTATCGCCAGGTACCAGAATGTCGGCATCCGATGGTTTCCGGCAGCGGTTAATGACATGCTGGTTGATCCGATGGTCCATGATCAACAGCGAGCCTTTCGCCGGGAACATGCGAATACTCAGGTCGGCGTATTCGGCGATCCGTTGCCCCCAGATACCTGCCGCATTGACCACCACCGGCGCGTGAAGCGTCTGAGTTTCGCCAGTGAGATGGTTGCGCACATGGACGCCGCAGACCGTTGCGCCTTCACGAATGAGCCCGGTCACTTCATGCGCCGTTAACACGATTGCGCCATGTTCTCTGGCATCCAACATATTGGCGGCGGTAAGGCGGAAAGGGTCCACGGTGCCATCCGGCACTTTTACCGCACCGATGAGCGCAGGGTTAACGGAAGGTTCGATGATGCGAGCCTGCTGCGGATCGATGGCTTCAGCGCGAATGCCTGCCGCTTCACAGGCGCGAATAAAGGTGGCCTGAAACGCAAGATCATCTTCCGGCAACGTAATAAACAGACCATCCGTCGGTTCGACGCAATGGCGGGCGATCCGTTTTAAAATCTGGTTTTCACTAATGCACTCGCGCGCGGATTCCGCGTCGGTAACCGCATAACGAGCGCCGCTGTGCAGCAGCCCGTGGTTACGCCCGGTTGCGCCAGTCGCTATATCATGCCGCTCCACCAGAATGACACGTAAACCGCGCAGCGCGCAGTCGCGGGCGATCCCTGCGCCTGTTGCTCCACCGCCAATGATAATCACGTCACTTGCTTGCGAGTCGCGAGTTTTCATTGTTTTTCCTCACAGTTCGTTTTTTATCATTTAGCCATACAAATCATATGGAATGTTTGATTTCGCGCATAATCGCTCACTATTCGAAAATGAAACGTGATTTCGTGCGCCTTTCTGAACATTAGTCATAAATCTGTAACAATATGTGCTGTAATTCACATTAACGTGACGTATCTTTACTTAACATCGCGGCCACACTGGGAGCAGCGGGGTTGTTTGAACAAACTGCGGTGTTTACCTCTAAATAAAATACGGGCCACGGAGGCTACAATATGTTGAGTATTTTTAAACCAGCGCCGCATAAAGCGCGCTTGCCAGCGGCGGAGATTGATCCGACCTATCGCCGATTACGCTGGCAGATTTTCCTGGGGATATTCTTTGGCTATGCCGCGTATTATCTGGTGCGCAAGAACTTTGCCCTCGCGATGCCCTACCTGGTAGAACAGGGTTTTTCACGCGGCGATCTGGGCTTTGCGCTGTCCGGGATTTCCATCGCTTATGGTTTTTCGAAATTTATAATGGGTTCGGTGTCCGATCGCTCGAATCCGCGCGTTTTTCTGCCGGCAGGGTTGATTCTGGCCGCAGCAGTCATGTTGTTTATGGGCTTTGTGCCGTGGGCGACATCCAGCATCGCCGTGATGTTTGTGCTGTTGTTCCTTTGCGGCTGGTTCCAGGGGATGGGGTGGCCGCCGTGCGGACGTACGATGGTTCACTGGTGGTCGCAGAAAGAACGCGGCGGCATTGTGTCGGTCTGGAACTGTGCGCATAACGTCGGCGGCGGGATCCCGCCACTGCTGTTCCTGCTGGGGATGGCGTGGTTTAACGACTGGAAAGCGGCGCTCTATATGCCAGCCTTTGGCGCGATTGTGGTGGCGCTGTTCGCTTTCGCAATGATGCGCGATACGCCGCAATCCTGCGGTCTGCCGCCTATCGAAGAGTATAAAAACGACTATCCGGACGACTACAACGAAAAAGCGGAAGAAGAGCTGACTGCGAAGCAGATCTTCATGCAGTACGTACTGCCGAACAAATTACTATGGTATATCGCTATCGCCAACGTGTTCGTCTACCTGCTGCGCTACGGTATCCTCGACTGGTCGCCGACCTACCTGAAAGAAGTGAAGCATTTCGCACTGGATAAATCCTCCTGGGCCTACTTCCTGTATGAATACGCGGGTATTCCGGGCACGCTGCTGTGTGGCTGGATGTCGGATAAAGTCTTCCGCGGCAACCGCGGTGCGACCGGCGTGTTCTTTATGACCCTGGTGACTATCGCGACCATCGTTTACTGGATGAACCCGGCAGGAAACCCGAACGTTGATATGGCTTGTATGATTATCATCGGCTTCCTGATCTACGGCCCGGTAATGTTGATCGGTCTGCACGCGCTGGAACTGGCGCCGAAAAAAGCGGCGGGTACGGCGGCGGGCTTTACCGGTCTGTTTGGTTACCTGGGCGGTTCTGTCGCTGCAAGCGCCATTGTGGGTTATACCGTTGACTTCTTCGGTTGGGATGGCGGCTTTATGGTGATGATTGGCGGCAGCATTCTGGCGGTAATCCTGCTGGTAGTCGTGATGATTGGTGAAAAACGCCATCATGATGAGCTGCAGTTAAAACGCAACGGAGGCTAATAACATGAAAACCACACTGAAAAACCTTAGCGTGGCGTTAATGTTGGCAGGAATGACCATCGGAAGCGGCGCTGTGGCGGCTGAAAAAGTCGTTATCGCCCACCGTGGCGCCAGCGGTTATCTGCCGGAGCATACGCTACCAGCGAAAGCGATGGCGTATGCGCAAGGGGCAGATTATCTGGAACAGGATTTAGTGATGACAAAGGACGACCATCTGGTCGTCCTCCATGACCACTACCTTGACCGGGTGACTGACGTCGCTGACCGTTTTCCGGACCGGGCGCGTAAAGATGGGCGCTATTACGCTATCGATTTTACGCTGGATGAAATTAAATCCCTGAAGTTTACCGAAGGGTTTGATATTGAAAACGGCAAAAAAGTACAAACTTATCCGGGCCGTTTCCCGATGGGAAAATCTGATTTCCGCATTCATACCTTTGAAGAGGAAATTGAATTCGTTCAGGGATTAAATCACTCTACCGGTAAAAATATCGGTATTTATCCGGAAATTAAAGCGCCGTGGTTCCATCATCAGGAAGGGAAAGATATTGCCGCGAAAACGCTGGAAGTGCTGAAGAAGTATGGTTACACCGGCAAGCAGGACAATGTCTATTTGCAGTGTTTTGATGTCGCTGAGCTGAAACGTATTAAGAATGAACTGGAACCCAAAATGGGGATGGATCTCAATCTGGTTCAACTTATTGCGTATACCGACTGGAATGAAACACAGCAGAAACAGCCGGACGGTCGTTGGGTAAATTACAACTACGACTGGATGTTTAAGCCGGGCGCTATGAAGCAGGTGGCGGAATATGCGGACGGTATTGGTCCGGATTACCATATGCTGGTTGCGGAAGGCTCAACGAAAGGGAATATCAAGCTGACTGGAATGGTGCAAGACGCGCATCAGAATAAGATGGTAGTGCATCCTTACACTGTGCGTGCCGATCAATTGCCGGACTATGCCACAGACGTCAATCAGTTGTACGACATCCTGTATAACAAGGCGGGCGTCGACGGGCTGTTCACTGACTTCCCGGATAAGGCGGTTATGTTCCTGCAAAAAAATGACTAAAGGTTTGCCATAGTCGAAGTGACGCGCCGGATGAGGGCATAAACGCCTCATCCGGCCTGGCGCAACGTTTGCCAGCGTAAGTCTGGTAAACGCAATGCCATAGGCGGGGTTGTTTTATAGCAACCCCTCATCGGTCAGTGTTTCCATACATTTTTGTAATAAAAATAACGGACTTCCTTCTACCGGCGGTTCTTTTGCTAACAGGGAAATTTGTCGATAAAAGGTGGGTTCCAGCGCCACGGAGCATAATTTTCCTGTCGTGGCTTTTAAGGTTAATTCTGGCAATAAGGCGATACCTAATCCCTGGCGAATAAAATTCAGCGCAGTATCGGGATGGTTAAATTCATATTTAAATATCGGCTCAATACCCTTTTCTTTAAACAACGCCATAATGCTTAATTCATAACGACCTTTACTGACAATAAGTGGTTCGTCCATCAGTTCTTCGACCGTTACTGTACTATTGGCCGCCAGGGGATGATTTTCAGGCACCACTACGGTGAATTTATCCCGGTAAATGGGGACGCAATACATACCGTTGACCGGAAAAGGAACGAAACCGGCATCAATACTTCCGTCCTGCAGCGAATCAATAATAGCCGTACTGTTCTCTTCATAAGGGATAATTTTTACATTTGGATGATGGCTTTCAAAATAGCGAATGACGCCGGGTAAAATGCAGGCGCAGGCGCTGGGAAAACAGCCAATCCGTAGCGTACGGGCCGGGTTCTTTTTTTCTTGTTCGGCAATCTCTTTTACCGCGTTGACGTCGCGCTGGATCGCGCGTAAGTGCCTGACGATGCGGCTACCGGCGGCGGTAAGCTCAATCTCTTTACGACGCTCACGAATCAATATGTCAACGCCGAGCTCCTCCTCAAGCGCGGAGATGGCCTGGCTGACGGCGGATTGCGTCATGTATAGCCGTTTGCTGGCTTCGGTAAATCCGCCGTACTCCAGTACGGCAAGCAGGGCGTGGATTTGGGTTAGCGTAATTAGTAAAACCTAATCAATATAATTAAAACGATTAATTTTTCTAATAGAGTGCACTTGTTTATACTGTGATTCTATCGAATACATCACATTTTGACGCACCTGATAGGTGTTCAGTTGAGCTGAGCGTTGCCTGCGTGCGCCATCTGAACGGGTCGTTAAGAATGAAAGAAAAATTATGGACGAAGGATTTTTGGGCAATCACCATAGTCAGTTTTATTATCTTTTTTGTTTTTTATGTACTGCTAACTTTATTACCCATTTATATCGCTGACCGCCTGCATGCTTCTGCAGATAAGGCCGGGCTGCTAGTGACATGTTTCCTGGCCGCGGCAATTGTTATTCGGCCGTTTGCCGGACAATGGGTGGGAAAATATTCGAATAAAAAGATTCTGGTGCTCTCTTCTCTGGCTTTTTTGGTGATTACCGCGCTGTATCCGGTTTGCCATTCTATCGAGTCGCTGCTCTTTATCCGCGTACTTCATGGGATTACGTTTGGTGTTATTACCACGGTAAAAGGAACTATTTCAGCGCGGTTAATTCCGGCCTCCCGACGTGGAGAGGGCATCAGCTTTTTCTCTTTAGCGATGGGCCTGGCGATGGTCGTAGGACCGTGGATCGGTTTGAATATGGCCCGCTGGAACGCGTTCACTGCCGCATTCTGGCTTTGTTCCGCTGTAGCGGCGTTAGGGATTGTACTTTCCCTGATTGTGACGGTCCCTCCGGTAATTCGTCATGCCGATGGTTCGAAACCGAATCTGGGTTTTGCCGCGATGTTTGACCGCGCCGCCTTGCCTTTTGCGCTGGTCACCTTTTTTATGACTTTCTCCTATGCCGGCGTGTCGGCTTTCCTGGCGCTGTATGCGCGTGAGCTGGATTTAATGGCGGCGGCCAGTAATTTCCTGCTGTGTTACGCGATTTTCCTGATGATATGCCGTACCTTCACCGGGAATATTTGTGATAAAAAAGGGCCGAAATATGTTGTTTTCCCATGCCTGTTGGCTTTTACCATCGGTCTGGTGGCGCTGGGCTACACCAATGGCAGCATCATGATGATTATTTCCGGCGGTCTCATCGGTATCGGCTACGGTTCGGTCACGCCGGTTTTCCAGACGCAAATTATCAGCTCGGTTGAACCGCATAAAATCGGCGTGGCGAATTCACTGTTCTTTAACGCGATGGACGCCGGAATGGCGATTGGCGCCTTTATCATGGGAATGATGGTTGAGTCGGTTGGCTATCGTATGATTTATGTCGCTGGCGCGGTGCTGGTGGTACTCGCTGGCGCACTGTATGCCGTGCAGATGAAAAAACGTGGCGTGATGCCTTTGGTTTCCACCAGCGAGTTGCACTGAGTTACATCTCGATTTCGATATCGCCTTTTGCCCTGCAGCAGCAGGGCAAAATCTCTCCCGGCTGGATAAACGCTAAAGGTTCCGTAATCCAGTCAACCTGACCGGCAACCAGCCGGGTACGACAGGAGCCGCAATATCCTTCGCGGCACTGATACTCCACCTCAACGTTATGCGATTCCAGCGCGGCCAGCAGAGAAGGGTGTTCATCCTGGCACAGCAGCTGTGTGCCAGTGATACGCAGCGTGACGCGTCCCATCAGAGCTGGAAATTACTCAGATCGTCGGTATCGACTTCCGAATCGATTTGTCCGACCAGATAAGAGCTAACTTCCACTTCCTGTGGCGCGACCTGAACGTTATCGGACACCAGCCAGGTATTGATCCACGGGATTGGGTTGGAGCGGGTCTGGAACGGCAGATCCAGCCCTACCGCCTGCATACGAATATTAGTAATATATTCAACGTATTGACACAGGATATCTTTATTCAGGCCGATCATCGAACCGTCGCGGAACAGATAGTCCGCCCACTCTTTTTCCTGCTGCGCCGCCTGCACGAACAGGTCATAACATTCCTGTTTACACTCTTCGGCGATTTCCGCCATCTCCGGGTCGTCCACGCCGCTACGCAACAGGTTCAGCATATGTTGCGTGCCGGTCAGATGCAGAGCTTCGTCACGGGCGATCAGACGGATAATTTTGGCGTTGCCTTCCATCAGTTCACGCTCGGCAAATGCGAAAGAGCAGGCGAAGCTGACGTAGAAGCGGATGGCTTCCAGCGCGTTCACGCTCATCAGGCACAGATACAGTTTTTTCTTCAGCTCACGCAGATTCACGACAACCGTTTTGCCATTAACGGTATGGGTGCCTTCACCGAGCAGGTGCCAGTAACTGGTCATCTCAATAAGTTCGTCGTAGTAGGCGGAGATACCTTCGGCGCGCTTCTGAATTTGCTCATTGGTCACGATATCGTCAAAAACGACAGCCGGATCGTTGACGATGTTACGAATAATGTGGGTGTAGGATCGTGAGTGAATCGTCTCAGAAAACGCCCAGGTCTCTACCCACGTCTCCAGCTCCGGGATGGAAATGAGCGGCAGCAGGGCGACGTTCGGGCTACGTCCCTGAATGGAATCCAGCAGCGTCTGGTATTTGAGGTTGCTGATGAAGATATGTTTTTCGTGCTCCGGCAACGCCTGATAATCGATACGATCGCGGGAGACGTCGACCTCTTCCGGACGCCAGAAGAAAGAGAGCTGTTTTTCGATCAGTTTTTCGAAGATGTCATATTTCTGCTGGTCATAGCGTGCAACGTTGACCGGCTGGCCAAAGAACATGGGTTCCTTGAGCTGATCGTTTTTCGTCTGTGAAAAAGTGGTGTATGCCATTGAAGTGAATCCTTTATGGGATGAGCGCCGGATGGCGGCGCAAGCGCCTTATCCGGCCTACAAACCGTACAATCGTAGGCCGGGTAAGCATAGCGCTACCCGGCACTATTCATCAGATCTTACAAGCGCCGCTTTCGCAGCCATCGTCCTGAATAGAAGGCGCCAAATCGTCCTGCGCATCTTCCGCGCCGTCGCGGGTATTTTGATAGTACAGAGTTTTCACGCCAAACTTATACGCGGTGAGCAAATCTTTCAGCAGTTGCTGCATCGGCACTTTTCCTGACGGGAAACGTGACGGATCGTAGTTGGTATTGGCGGAAATCGACTGATCGATAAACTTCTGCATGATACCCACCAGTTGCAGATAACCGTCGTTGTTCGGCATCTCCCACAACAGTTCGTAAGCGTCTTTCAGATGCTCATAATCCGGCACGACCTGACGCAAAATACCGTCTTTCGAGGCCTTGATGCTGACGTAGCCGCGCGGCGGCTCAATGCCGTTGGTGGCGTTGGAGATCTGGGACGACGTTTCCGACGGCATTAGCGCCGATAGCGTGGAGTTACGCAGACCGTGGGTTTTGATCGACTCACGCAGCTGTTCCCAGTCGTAGTGCAGCGGTTCGTTGACAATCGCATCCAGATCTTTTTTGTAGGTGTCGATCGGCAAAATGCCTTTTGCATAGGTGGTTTCGTTGAACCATGGGCAGGCGCCTTGCTCTTTCGCCAGTTCGTTGGACGCTTTAAGCAGATAGTACTGAATGGCTTCGAAGGTTTTATGCGTCAGATTATTGGCGCTGCCGTCGGAATAACGCTTACCGTTTTTCGCCAGCCAGTAGGCGAAGTTAATCACGCCAATGCCCAGCGTACGACGGCCCATTGCGCCGCGTTTGGCAGCCGGAATCGGGTAATCCTGATAATCGAGCAGAGCATCCAAAGCGCGTACTGCCAGAATAGCCAGTTCTTCCAGCTCGTCCAGAGTTTTAATGGCACCCAAGTTGAATGCAGACAGCGTACACAACGCAATTTCGCCGTTTTCATCGTTGACATCGTTCAGCGGTTTGGTCGGCAGGGCAATCTCCAGACACAGGTTAGACTGGCGTACCGGGGCGACAACCGGATCGAACGGACTGTGAGTATTGCAGTGGTCAACGTTCTGGATATAGATACGACCGGTAGAGGCGCGTTCCTGCATCATCAGCGAGAACAGTTCGACCGCTTTCACACGCTGTTTGCGGATGCTGTCGTCGTGTTCATATTTCACGTACAGGCGTTCGAATTCGTCCTGGTCGGCGAAGAACGCATCGTATAGCCCGGGTACATCCGACGGACTGAACAGCGTAATGTCGCCGCCCTTCAGCAGGCGGGTATACATCAGTTTGTTGATCTGTACGCCGTAGTCCATGTGACGTACGCGGTTGCCTTCCACGCCGCGGTTGTTTTTCAGCACCAGCAGGCTTTCCACTTCCAGATGCCACATCGGGTAGAAGAGGGTTGCCGCGCCGCCGCGCACGCCGCCCTGCGAACAGGATTTCACCGCCGTCTGGAAGTGCTTGTAGAACGGGATGCAGCCGGTGTGGAAGGCTTCGCCGCCACGAATCGGGCTGCCCAGCGCACGAATGCGGCCAGCGTTGATACCGATACCGGCGCGCTGAGAAACGTATTTCACAATCGCGCTGGAGGTGGCGTTGATGGAATCCAGACTGTCGCCACACTCGATCAGTACGCAGGAGCTGAACTGACGGGTTGGGGTACGCACACCGGACATGATGGGCGTCGGCAGCGAAATTTTGAACGTAGAGACCGCATCGTAAAAACGTTTTACATAGTCAAGACGCGTTTCACGCGGGTAGTTCGAGAACAGGCAGGCCGCTACCAGAATGTAGAGGAACTGTGCGCTTTCATAGATTTCGCCGGTCACGCGGTTTTGCACCAGATATTTCCCTTCCAGCTGCTTAACGGCAGCGTAGGAGAAGGTCATATCGCGATCGTGAACGATAAACGAATCCATCTGCTTGAACTCTTCTTCCGTGTAGTCTTCCAGCAGATGATTGTCGTATTTGCCAAGCTCAACCATTTTTACCACATGGTGGTAAAGTGCGGGCGGCTCAAACTGGCCGAAGGCTTTCTTACGCAGGTGGAAAATCGCCAGACGCGCAGCCAGGTATTGATAATCCGGCGCATCGCGAGAGATCAGGTCTGCGGCAGCCTTAATAATAGTTTCATGGATATCGGAGGTCTTAATCCCATCATAAAACTGAATATGCGAGCGTAGCTCGACCTGAGAAACCGATACGTTATTCAGTCCTTCTGCCGCCCAATCAAGCACGCGATGAATTTTGTCGAGATTGATGCGCTCAGTACGGCCGTCACGCTTTGTCACCAGCAGACTCTGATTCATGTGGTTTTCTACCTGTTTACCTGTCCGTGAAAGAAAAATATCCCCCCGCTTATCCACAACGCCACGTTGTGACTAACTCTGTGGATAAATACTATATATAGGGGGTAATCGATAAGTGAAACGCTATATGGTGAGTATTCTAGTAGGGATTCTTTTGAGTACAAGAGTTGATTTTGGCGTTAAATTGCGGTTGCAAAAGCGTAAGAATCGCTAAATGCGCGTCTGATAAGGCCTGGAGAGGATGTCAACAATTCATAAAAAAAAATCAAAATTTGATCGAATGCTGATTTCTTCATCGAAGAGAAAGGTTGCGCCCGATGATCTAACGCAACCCTTATAGGAAAATTCTTTGATGTCAGGCTTTTTTAGCGCGGGTATGCAACATGTAGTTAACGTCTACTCCGGGACCGAGTTTGAAAGTATTGGTTATCGGGTTGTAGTGCAGCCCGGTGATATGTTGCTCTTTCAGGACGGTTTCATCTACCCAGCTTAACAGTTCAGCAGGCTTAATGAATTTCTTCACGTCGTGCGTGCCTTTTGGCACCATGCGCAGAATATACTCAGCGCCGACGACCGCCATCAGCCAGGATTTCCCATTGCGGTTCAACGTTGAGAAGAACACCTCGCCGCCGGGTTTAACCAGTTGGGCGCAGGCGTGGACGACCGATTGCGGATCGGGAACGTGCTCCAGCATTTCCATACAGGTGACGACGTCGTATTGCTGGGCGTGTTTTGCCGCATGTTCCTCAACCGTCTCCTGCACGTACTCTACCTCGATGCCGCTTTCCAGCGCATGCAGTTTGGCGACCTGCAAAGGCTCAAAGCCCATATCCAGCCCGGTAACGGTAGCGCCTTCGCGCGCCATGCTCTCCGCCAGAATACCGCCGCCGCAGCCGACGTCGAGCACCTTTTTACCGAACAGGCCGCCTGAGCGCTCAGTAATGTAGCCAAGGCGTAGGGGGTTGATGCGATGCAATGGCTTGAATTCGCCCTCCAGATCCCACCAGCGCGACGCGACGGCTTCGAATTTGGCGATTTCATTATGGTCAACGTTGTGAGCTACCGACGGTTTTTCAGTGTTCATGAGTACATGAGATTCCGCTATTGATCTATCGGGGCAGTATAGCAGGTGCAAAGTCGCTGCGTTATATCTACTGCC
Organism: Salmonella sp. SAL00672; assembly: GCF_046552175.1. Lineage (NCBI taxonomy): Bacteria > Pseudomonadati > Pseudomonadota > Gammaproteobacteria > Enterobacterales > Enterobacteriaceae > Salmonella > Salmonella sp. SAL00672. The sequence goes on from NZ_JBGDUQ010000008.1 coordinate 152,022, forward strand.
GTCTTTATTACGCTTTCAGCGCAAGAAGTTTTCTTGCGCGTTCTGTAAAACCGCTACCGATGTGGTGCGTGATAAAATTACAGACGCCCTCGACGTTGTTGTTTTTTAACATATCCAAAATAGTGGCATGTCCACGGTTAGAGCTGGTGATATATTCAGCGGTAAAATCCAGTCTGTAGCGAATTGCCAATAAACGTGCTGAGATCAACAGGTGTGCTTGTGAAATGTATTTATTATCGGCATATTTCACAAAAACATAATGAAAATCATGATCCAGTTTGAGGTAAGCTTGCGTATCTCGCTCTGCATTAATTTTTGCTGACTTCGATAAAATATTGCTTAATTCGACTATGACATTGTTAGCATTTTTCTCCATCGCTTCACGAATTGCGCCCTGTTCAAGGATAACCCTCATTTTGATGAGATCATTGATATCCTCGTCGGTGACAGAAAAAACAAATGTCCCACTGCGGGGAATGATGTTGACCAAGTTTTCATTATAGCTCAGCCAAATAAAAGCTTCACGAATTGGTGTTTTACTTACCATCAGAATATTTGATAGTTCATTTTCACTGATCGCTTGCCCAAGATCGAAATCGCCATGGATAATCATCTCCCTTATTTTCTCTTTAATCACCTGGGTGATGGATTTGGGTATTTCAATTGATATGTGACTAAAGTCACGCTTTAATCTATTTTTCATTTTCTTCTCCTCCATGGTTAAACCCGGTTCCATTGTAATTAATTTATTCAAAATTAACGGATCTAATATATCAGATATAAGAAAATTTACATACTTTATTGTTGTTATTGTATATTTCATTAAGTTTGCTTGCTGATATATCAGATATGACACATTAGCTTTTGAATTGTATTGTTTTTTACGTAACATCGATTCCGGTTAATACCCTTATTCATTGAATCATAAAAGGTGATGCAAAATGAGTAGTCCACAAGAAAATTTATACGATGCAATTCGTATTGTAAAAAGGAAAATCATTCCTTTGGCCTTTATTCTTTACTTTTTTAACTATATGGATCGTGTCAATATTGGGTTTGCTGCATTACGCATGAATGAATCTCTCGGTATTACGCCTGAGGATTTCGCTAATATTTCTTCTATATTCTTCATATCATATTTAATCTTTCAAATTCCGAGTAGCATTGGCTTGCAAAAGCTTGGTGCAAGAAAATGGATTAGTTCCATTATTATCGGCTGGGGAGCGGTAACTGGGCTGATTTTTTTTGCTAAAGATACTCAACATATTTTGCTGGCTCGCATTTTTTTGGGGGTATTTGAAGCTGGCTTTTTCCCGGGCATGGTTTATTATCTTGCATGCTGGTTCCCGGCTCGTGAACGCGGAAAAGTCAATAGTTTCTTCATGTTATCTATTGCTGTTGCATCGGTATTGGCTGCACCGATGTCTGGTTGGATCATCGAGCATTTGAATACCCCGGATTATGAAGGCTGGCGCTGGCTTTTTGCTATTGAAGGTATCCCTACCGTATTCCTTGGCATCCTGACATTTTATTTACTGCCTGACAGTCCAGAAAAGGCTAAATGGCTTACGCCACAGCAGATATCGGCCTTAGTTAATAAATTACGTACTGACAATGAAACCGCAGCTGCATTAAATAAAAATACCAACTCATCCTTTCTTTCCGTAATCAAAAATCCAGTTTTGCTTCAGCTTTCTTTCGCCTACATGTTGATTCAGGCGGCTGCTCTGGCGGCAAACTACTGGTTGCCGGGGTTGGTGAAGGGATTTTCAGCTGATTTTACGGATACTGACGTTGGTTTAATCATGAGTATTCCGTTTATTTTCGCTATGTTCAGCATGCCCTGGTGGGGCTGGCATTCCGATAAAAAGAATGAACGAAAATGGCATGCTGCATTACCCATGTTTCTGGCAGGCTGTGGTTTTCTGATGATTGCTCTTGTCCCCTCAATGTCGCTGAGAATGCTGGGGCTAACGTTCTATGGTGTTGGGATCCTCAGCTATTACGGACCTTACTGGGCGCTGCCTTCTGCATTATTGTCGCCGTCAGGGTTGGCTATCAGCATTGCGTTTATTAACTCATGTTCAAGTCTTGGCGGATTCCTGATTAATAAATCACTGGGATTCGTTTCTACTCATTATGGTGCGACAGGAATATTTATTGTAGAGGCAATACTTTGCTTCGCTGCGGTAGCCGTTTTGGCGTTAATGAAAATTGATGTGAAAAAAGAAAAAAGCCAACAAACAAATGTTGTATCACGAACCTGATAAATGGAGAAATTATGAAAATTACGTCTATTGAAGTTTTTGACTGTGAATTAAAAAAAAGAGATCAAACGATGTCATCCTATAATCCAGTACTTATCCGGGTGAATACCGACTCAGGATTAAGTGGTATTGGCGAAGTAGGACTGGCCTATGGCGCAGGCGCTAAAGCTGGCGTAGGGATCATCAGAGATCTGGCGCCATTGATTGTGGGTGAAGATCCATTAAATATCGAAAAAATTTGGGAGTTCTTTTTCAGAAAGACTTTTTGGGGGATGGGGGGCGGAAACGTTTTTTATGCCGGAATGAGCGCTATTGATATTGCTCTTTGGGATATCAAAGGTAAATATTTAGGTGTACCTGTTTATCAGCTCCTTGGCGGGAAAACTAATGAAAAATTAAGAACCTATGCTAGTCAGTTACAATTTGGTTGGGGGGATAAACGCCAGATATTAGTGACACCTGATGAATATGCTGAGGCGGCGCGTGCGGCTCTTGACGATGGATATGATGCGATTAAAGTGGATCCACTCGAAATCGATCGTAATGGCGATGACTGTGTTTTTCAGAATAAAAATCGTAACTATTCAGGATTGTTACTGGCCGATCAATTAAAAATGGGGGAAGCGCGAATTGCCGCTATGCGTGAAGCAATGGGGGATGATGCTGATATTATCGTGGAAATCCATTCTCTTCTCGGTACAAACTCAGCTATTCAATTTGCGAAGGCGATAGAAAAGTATCGTATCTTTCTTTATGAAGAACCGATTCATCCATTAAATTCTGATAATATGCAGAAAGTTTCCCGTTCAACAACGATTCCAATCGCCACTGGCGAGCGTTCCTACACAAGATGGGGATACAGGGAATTACTGGAGAAGCAGTCTATTGCCGTAGCGCAACCTGATTTGTGTCTCTGCGGCGGAATTACCGAAGGAAAGAAAATCTGTGACTATGCTAATATTTATGACACCACTGTACAGGTGCATGTTTGCGGCGGTCCTGTTTCCACGGTAGCCGCGCTGCATATGGAAACAGCAATTCCCAACTTTATTATTCATGAGCATCATACCAATGCGATGAAAGCATCTATTCGGGAACTTTGTACCCACGATTATCAACCGGAAAATGGCTATTATGTCGCGCCGGAACAGCCCGGATTGGGTCAGGAATTAAACGATGAGGTAGTGAAAGAATACCTGGCCTATGTGATTAAATAGCATCTGGTGATACTGATTATGGTTTATGCCTCCCGGCATATCCCCTAAATAATTCGAGTTGCAGGATAAAATGGTTAACCGTCTTGAACAGCGCTTGCGCTAACCCCGACGGGGCGAGGCCCAGGGATGGGCCGAGTAACTTGCCGCCAACGCACATGAAACTTGAAGTATGACGGGTATACACGGGAGGTATTGATTTTCCAGCCTCTTCCTGGCCAGGCCCAGATCTCCTCTGTGTCGCCTCTGAAGCTGATCGCCGATAAACGCCGAGACCACGCTTATAAATGAAGAGAGCATGCGGCACCCGAATAAAGCATTGTCTGGCTGCATTCCGTTTACCAGTACGTGGGCGAATGTGTTATAATTTGCGACCTTTGAATCCGGGATACAGTAGAGGGATAGCGGTTAGATGAGCGACCTTGCGAGAGAAATTACACCGGTCAACATTGAGGAGGAGCTGAAGAGCTCCTATCTGGATTATGCGATGTCGGTCATTGTTGGCCGTGCGCTGCCGGATGTCCGAGATGGCCTGAAGCCGGTACACCGTCGCGTACTTTACGCCATGAACGTATTGGGCAATGACTGGAACAAAGCCTATAAAAAATCTGCCCGTGTCGTTGGTGACGTAATCGGTAAATACCATCCCCACGGCGATTCCGCAGTGTATGACACCATCGTTCGTATGGCGCAGCCATTCTCGCTGCGTTACATGCTGGTGGATGGTCAGGGTAACTTCGGTTCTATTGACGGCGACTCCGCGGCGGCAATGCGTTATACGGAGATCCGTCTGGCGAAAATCGCCCACGAACTGATGGCCGATCTCGAAAAAGAGACGGTGGATTTCGTGGATAACTATGACGGTACGGAAAAAATTCCGGACGTCATGCCGACCAAAATTCCGAATCTGCTGGTGAACGGTTCTTCCGGTATCGCAGTAGGTATGGCGACGAATATCCCGCCGCACAACCTGACGGAAGTGATTAACGGCTGCCTGGCGTATATCGACAACGAAGACATCAGCATTGAAGGGCTGATGGAACATATTCCGGGGCCGGACTTCCCGACCGCCGCGATCATCAACGGTCGTCGTGGTATCGAAGAAGCCTACCGTACCGGTCGTGGCAAAGTGTACATTCGCGCCCGCGCGGAAGTTGAAGCTGACGCGAAAACGGGCCGTGAAACCATCATCGTCCATGAAATTCCCTATCAGGTGAACAAAGCGCGCCTGATCGAGAAAATCGCCGAGCTGGTGAAAGATAAACGCGTGGAAGGCATCAGCGCGCTGCGTGACGAATCCGACAAAGACGGGATGCGCATCGTGATTGAAGTGAAACGCGATGCGGTGGGCGAGGTGGTGCTTAATAATCTCTACTCCCAGACCCAGCTACAGGTTTCCTTCGGTATTAACATGGTGGCGCTGCATCACGGCCAGCCGAAGATCATGAACCTGAAAGACATCATTTCAGCGTTCGTGCGCCACCGCCGTGAAGTGGTGACGCGTCGTACTATTTTTGAACTGCGTAAAGCCCGTGACCGCGCGCATATCCTTGAAGCTCTGGCGATTGCGCTGGCCAACATCGATCCGATTATCGAACTGATTCGCCGTGCGCCAACGCCGGCGGAAGCGAAAGCGGCGCTGATTTCGCGTCCGTGGGATCTGGGCAACGTTGCTGCGATGCTGGAGCGCGCCGGTGACGACGCCGCGCGTCCGGAATGGCTGGAGCCAGAATTTGGCGTGCGTGACGGTCAGTACTACCTGACTGAACAGCAGGCGCAGGCGATTCTGGATCTGCGTTTGCAGAAACTGACCGGCCTGGAGCATGAAAAACTGCTCGACGAATACAAAGAGTTGCTGGAGCAGATTGCTGAACTGCTGCACATTCTGGGCAGCGCCGATCGCCTGATGGAAGTGATTCGCGAAGAGATGGAGTTAATTCGCGATCAGTTCGGCGATGAGCGTCGTACCGAAATCACCGCCAACAGCGCCGATATTAATATCGAAGATCTGATTAGCCAGGAAGATGTTGTCGTGACGCTGTCTCACCAGGGTTACGTCAAATATCAACCGCTGACAGATTACGAAGCACAGCGTCGTGGCGGTAAAGGCAAATCAGCAGCACGTATTAAAGAAGAAGACTTTATCGACCGCCTGCTGGTGGCCAACACCCATGACACCATCCTCTGCTTCTCCAGCCGGGGCCGTCTGTACTGGATGAAGGTCTATCAGTTGCCGGAAGCCAGCCGTGGCGCGCGCGGTCGTCCGATCGTTAACCTGCTGCCGCTGGAAGCCAACGAACGTATCACCGCGATTCTGCCGGTTCGTGAGTACGAAGAGGGCGTCAACGTCTTTATGGCGACCGCCAGCGGTACCGTGAAGAAAACGGCGCTGACCGAATTCAGCCGTCCGCGTTCCGCCGGTATTATCGCGGTGAACCTCAACGACGGCGACGAGCTGATTGGCGTTGACCTGACTTCTGGTTCTGACGAAGTCATGCTGTTCTCGGCCGCGGGTAAAGTGGTGCGTTTCAAAGAAGACGCCGTCCGTGCGATGGGGCGTACCGCGACCGGTGTGCGCGGTATTAAGCTGGCGGGAGACGATAAAGTAGTTTCTCTGATCATCCCACGCGGCGAAGGCGCTATTCTGACCGTAACGCAAAACGGCTACGGGAAGCGTACCGCAGCGGACGAGTACCCGACCAAGTCTCGTGCGACGCAGGGCGTTATCTCTATCAAAGTGACCGAGCGCAACGGTTCCGTTGTCGGTGCGGTACAGGTAGACGATTGCGACCAGATCATGATGATCACGGATGCCGGTACTCTGGTGCGTACCCGAGTGTCTGAGATCAGCGTAGTGGGACGTAATACCCAGGGCGTTATCCTTATCCGCACGGCGGAAGACGAAAACGTGGTGGGTCTGCAACGCGTTGCTGAACCGGTAGATGACGAAGAACTCGACGCTATCGACGGCAGCGTGGCGGAAGGGGATGAGGATATCGCCCCGGAAGCGGAAAGCGATGACGACGTTGCGGATGACGCTGACGAGTAATGTTATTGCTGTGCGAGGGCCGGATATCCGGCCCTTTTTCTTTGCCGTTGCGGGCTACGTCATTTACCGCTACCTTAGTCACACTCTATTTACATCCTGAGGCGGAGCTTCGCCCCTTTGAAATACCTTGCTTCCTTTCGAACTACGCTGAAAGTCTCGCGCTACTTATTCAGAGCGTTAGCGTTACTCATTTGGCTCTTAATCGCCTTTGTTTCGGTGTTTTACATCGTCAATGCCCTGCACCAGCGGGAATCTGAAATTCGTCAGGAGTTCAACCTTAGCTCCGATCAGGCGCAGCGTTTTATCCAGCGCACGTCGGATGTGATGAAAGAGCTCAAATATATCGCCGAGAACCGTTTAACGGCGGAAAACGGCGTCATGTCGTCGCGTGCGCGTGATGACAAAATGGTGGTGCCGGATTTTGAACCGCTATTCGCCGACTCAGACTGTGCGGCGATGGGCTCCGCCTGGCGCGGCTCGCTGGAGTCGCTGGCCTGGTTTATGCGTTACTGGCGCGACAACTTTTCAGCGGCGTATGATCTTAACCGCGTTTTCCTGATTGGCAGCGATAACCTCTGTATGGCGAATTTCGGCCTGCGTGAAATGCCCGTGGAGCGCGATGATGCGTTAAAAGCGTTACATGAGCGGATTATGAAATACCGCAACGCGCCGCAGGAGGAAAGTGGGAATAACCTTTTCTGGATAAGCCAGGGCGCGCGTCAGGGCGTGGGCTACTTTTATGCGCTGACGCCGGTGTATCTGGCCAACCGTCTGCAAGCGTTGCTGGGCGTCGAGCAGTCCATCCGCATGGAAAATTTTTTCACGCCGGGCAGTTTGCCGATGGGCGTCACCATTATTGATGAGAACGGCCATTCGCTGATTTCGTTGACCGGTCCTGACGGCATTATTAAAGCGGAGCCGCGCTGGATGCAGGAGCGTTCCTGGTTTGGTTATACGCCAGGTTTTCGCGAACTGGTACTCAAAAAAAGCCTGCCGCCATCCTCGCTCAGTATTGTCTATTCTGTGCCTGTAGATTTAGTCCTGGAGCGTATTCGTATTCTTATCCTGAACGCTATCCTGCTGAACGTGCTGGTGGGGGCAGGGCTGTTTACGCTTGCGCGGATGTATGAGCGGCGAATTTTCATTCCGGCGGAGAGCGATGCCCAGCGTCTGGAAGAGCATGAACAGTTCAACCGTAAAATCGTCGCCTCCGCGCCGGTGGGGATCTGTATTCTGCGCACTATTGATGGTGTCAATATTCTGAGTAACGAACTGGCGCACACCTACCTGAACATGCTCACGCATGAAGACAGACAGCGCCTGACGCAAATTATTTGCGGCCAGCAGGTCAACTTTGTTGATGTATTGACCAGCAATAATACCAATTTGCAAATTAGCTTCGTCCATTCCCGCTATCGTAATGAAAACGTCGCGATTTGCGTGTTGGTAGATGTGAGTACGCGCGTCAAAATGGAAGAGTCGCTGCAAGAGATGGCGCAGGCGGCGGAGCAGGCAAGCCAGTCTAAATCCATGTTCCTTGCAACGGTCAGCCATGAATTGCGCACACCGCTTTACGGTATCATTGGCAATCTCGATCTGCTGCAAACCAAAGAGCTGCCAAAAGGCGTGGATCGTCTGGTCACGGCGATGAATAATTCCTCCAGTCTGTTGCTGAAAATTATCAGCGACATTCTCGACTTCTCGAAAATTGAGTCGGAACAGCTAAAGATTGAGCCGCGCGAATTTTCACCGCGAGAGGTGATGAACCATATCACCGCCAATTATCTGCCGCTGGTGGTGCGTAAGCAGCTCGGCCTGTATTGTTTTATTGAGCCTGACGTGCCGGTATCGCTGAACGGCGACCCGATGCGTTTACAGCAGGTCATTTCAAACCTGTTGAGCAACGCCATTAAGTTTACCGATATTGGCTGCATCGTGCTGCATGTGCGCTGTGATGGGGATTATCTCAGCATTCGCGTGCGGGATACCGGCGTTGGTATTCCGGCAAAAGAGGTGGTTCGCCTGTTCGATCCCTTCTTCCAGGTAGGAACCGGCGTACAGCGTAACTTTCAGGGGACCGGTCTGGGGCTGGCGATTTGCGAAAAATTGATCAGCATGATGGACGGCGATATTTCCGTCGATTCGGAGCCGGGCATGGGAAGCCAGTTTACGCTGCGCATCCCGCTTTATGGCGCGCAATACCCTGTAAAAAAGAGCGTGGAAGGACTCGCCGGAACCTGCTGTTGGCTGGCGGTGCGCAATACTTCTTTGTGCCAGTTTATTGAGACCAGTCTGGCGCGTAGCGGCGTTCATACGCAGCGTTATGAAGGGCAAGAACCCGCCGCGGACGATATTTTGATTGTCGATGACGCGCTGGAGCATACCTGGCAGGGGAGGGCGGCGGTCGTCTTTTGCCGCCGTCATATCGGGATTCCGTTGGAAAGAGCGCCGGGCGAGTGGGTGCATAGTGTGGCGTCGGTGCATGAGTTGCCCGCACTGTTGGCGCGTATTTATAGTATTGAGCTGGATAGTGAAGCGCTTTCCAGCGCATTGCCGACGACGGATAAAACCGCAGATTCAAATGACGACATGATGATTCTGGTCGTTGACGATCATCCGATCAATCGCCGTCTGCTGGCCGATCAATTGGGATCGCTGGGGTATCAGTGTAAGACAGCCAATGATGGCGTGGACGCTCTGAATGTGCTGAGTAAAAATGCTATCGATATTGTTCTGAGCGATGTGAACATGCCGAACATGGACGGCTATCGCCTGACGCAGCGTATCCGTCAGCTTGGGCTGACGCTGCCGGTCGTCGGCGTGACGGCGAACGCGCTGGCGGAAGAGAAACAACGTTGCCTGGAGTCCGGTATGGACAGCTGTTTGTCGAAGCCTGTGACGCTGGATGTGTTGAAACAGACGCTGGCGGTGTATGCCGAACGAGTACGTAAAACGCGGGCATAAAAAATGCCGGATGGCGGCGTCGCCTGTCCGGCTTGCAAAAGATGAGTCGACTGGTAGGCCTGATAAGCGTAGCGCCATCAGGCTGGGTAACGTAAAAGCGATTTATTCTTTGTCTGTCGGACTCAGGGTGACGGAAGAGAGATAGTTGAGCAGCGCGATATCATTCTCTACGCCCAGTTTCATCATCGCCGATTTCTTCTGGCTGCTGATGGTCTTAATGCTGCGGTTGAGCTTCTTGGCGATTTCGGTGACCAAAAAGCCCTCGGCGAACAGGCGTAATACTTCGCTCTCTTTTGGCGACAGGCGCTTATCGCCGTAACCGCCTGCGCTGATTTTCTCCAGCAGACGAGAAACGCTTTCTGGGGTGAATTTTTTGCCTTTTTGCAGCGCGGCCAGCGCCTTAGGCAGATCGGTTGGCGCACCCTGCTTGAGTACGATCCCTTCAATATCAAGATCCAACACGGCGCTCAGGATCGCCGGGTTGTTGTTCATGGTCAGAACGATAATAGACAGGCTCGGAAAATGACGCTTGATGTACTTGATCAAGGTGATCCCATCGCCGTATTTATCTCCCGGCATGGAGAGGTCAGTGATCAACACATGCGCATCTAATTTCGGCAGGTTGTTGATCAATGCTGTGGAATCTTCAAATTCGCCGACAACATTCACCCACTCGATTTGTTCAAGTGATTTGCGAATACCGAACAGTACAATCGGGTGGTCATCGGCAATAATTACGTTCATATTGTTCATGTATTGGGCTACCTTGCTACAGCAAGCTTTTGACGTAGGCGTCAATGTCGCTGATATATTTTTCTATACCTGGAGCATCTTTCTCACGAATCAGATGTTCCAGCGTTTCACATAACTGCTTGCCGGGTACCAGATTAAGCATGGCAAACACCCCTTTCAGGCGGTGGGCCGTTTGGGCCAGCGCAGCGAAATCGCTGGTTGCCGCCTCAGTATACAACCTCTTAACATCATCCGGTACTGTGTCTACAAATAGCGCATAATAGCCGCTGGCATGAAGCTCGGCATTTTCATCTCCGCCGAGCGGGGAGGCGGGAATCTCTTCCTGCGCCAGCTGCTCTTCGATAAGTTGTAGTACAGCTTCCTGCATAGCATTGCTCATATTAAAGTTGACGCGCAACTGACCCGGGCCAATTTTCCGCACGCCTGACTCATCATCGCTTAAAAGCAAGCCCGAGGCAGTAAGATTAGACGGATTATCCGTTAAAAAGAGATCATATTCTTGACTTATCTGCCTTTCATCCGGCGTGATGCAGGTGGCGCCCCAGTTTTCTAACTGACGCAGCACAATCGCGCGAACCTCGTTGGACGTCACATCGACCATCACGCTCACGTCGTCCAGCAGGCGCTCTTCGACCTGAGTATGCTGATCGTGAGGAAGCATTTTGACATGAACGGTATAGCGCGTGCCCAGCGTTTCTCGCGCTTTAATGTTGAGATGACCGCCCAGTTTGCGCGCCAGTTGATTGCACAGCCAGAAGGTGAGCGGATTCGCTTTGCCGTAACGATCGCCCTGCGTTTCATTCATATACGGGAAATGCAGATTATCAATCTCGTTTAACGTTACGCCTTCGCCCGTATCCAGAATACGGAAAGTCAGACGCTCCGCGATAGATTCATCCTGCTCGACTTCAAGCGTAATTTTACCCATAGCGGTCGTTGTGACGGCATACTGAATCAACAGCAGCAAAATCCGGCGCAGGGCGTCGCGATCGCCCCAGCGTTCATCGTTGCCGCTAAGATGGTTATTAATCAGCAGTTGCAGCCCTTTACGCTTAATGGCGGGCAGCACTTCCGGCACGACTTCGTCAATAAGATCCTGCAGGGAGAACAGCGTTGCTTCGCTCTTCCATGCGTCATTTTCCAGCATATTCGCCAGTTGGATTTCATCGATCATACGTACCAATACATCCGCCTGATCCGCCAGTTTCAGGCTTTCCGGCGTGGTGACTGCCGCGGCGTTAACCGCCAGTTGGCGTACGGGCTCTTTAAGCGTGTTGCTGATATTTTGCATAAAGGCGGCGCGACCCTGCTGATTCTTCTCATACAAACGCTGCGCCTGTTTGAGCTTCTTATTCACCAGCACTTCCCGGTCCTGATCGCGAATAATAAAGATCTGCGTGCGGGGAGCGATCTGGCTGCGAAACAGACGGATCTCATACAGTTCGTTATTAATTGTCGCCTGAATCACGCCCTGATGCTGTTCCGCCATGCTGGTAATATTTTGCAGGTTAAGATGCGGCAACAGATGATCGGCGATTTTATTGCTGATCACGGTGCGGTTGCCTTCCTGATCGTAGACCAGCAGACCCAGCGGCAGCAGAGAAACGATCTCTTCATTAATGGCGCGTAAGACGCGAAGCTCATTATTCGCCGCGTTGCCGGATGTCGATTCCGTCGACCGTCCCGGCTGATGACGGAACGTGGCGTAGCCAAATAACGCCAACGCCAGCAGCCCGATGTTCAGCAGTAAAGGCAGCAGAATATTTTGCAACGTATCAAGCAAAAGCGTACCGAACGGTACCTGCCAGATCAGGCGCATTCCGGTAGAGTTAAGCGCTGAGGAGATCTCAATTTTTGAACCGTTAAAGCTAATCGTGACGCTATCTGGCGCTTCCTTTTCACTGCTTCGCCCCGTCGCCTGGGTTGCGTCAGGCTCTATCCGAAAACTGTCCAGCGGCATTCCCGGCGGGATTAAATCATTAATGGGCAGATCAAACGCCACCACGGTTGCCAGATGTCCTGGCTGATTGAAGGTCGTGCGCAGCGTAAAATAGTGACCGTTTTGCCAGGCCAGTTTTCGCAATGAGGAGAAACTTTCGCGCTCATCCAGCGCATTCGCCTGCTGCAACATCTCTGCCCGGCGGGAATCGACGATATTGCCAATAGTGGACTCTTTAAAGCCGGAAGAGAGATCTTTCAACGGTAGGGTAGAGATAAGAATCAGGCTGTTATCCTGTCCGTTGAGGTAATACATTGACCACGGCACGTTTTCCGCGCCCCACAGCGTATCCAGATAAGTTGACATACGCTGCGTCATTTCCAGCGTGGCGCTGTCATGGGAACCGAAAATCAGCGCTTCAGTTTTACGTCGCGGCTTTTCAAGATAATACACATCCTGCTTCAGACGCGTTTCCTGAAGTCCTTCACCTGTCGATGGCGTAGTGGTCGCGGCGATGTTGTCATAAATTTGCCAGGTAACATACCGCCAGGTGTCCACGCGTTTATGAATAGCGTGGGTGATATCGACAATTTGATAGCTTTTGTCTTTCAACCAGGCGTTGACGGCGCTCTGTACCATAACGCCCATCGTTACCAGCAGCACAATGATCAGCAATAAGAAGAAACGGGTAATGCTTCCCGGTAGAAGGGAGAATCGGGTAGAGACCGTTGTGTCAGACTGACTCATTTATGTTTACGACCTGTAAAAGCAACGCTGAAGGTGAAGGGCAGTATAAAGGGTAATGAATGAATTTCCAGACTCTTACGTCATGCCGGGCAACTTAACACGCGCTCCGTCGGCGGGACGGGAAAAGCGTACAACCTTCGCAGAACGGTACAAATATAAAGACTACTTATAAATGTTTAGCACTAAATATCAAGAAATTATTTGCTAATGTCTTACGAACGGTCGAGCTGGGGAGGGTAGTGAATAACCGTGATAGTTTTAGGCAGGTAGCATAAATCAGCCAGGTGTGCCTGAAAAAGGGTAAAAAAAACCGAATGCGAAGCATCCGGTTGAAATAGGGGTAAACAGACATTCAGAAGTGAATGACGGTAATAAATAAAGTTAATGATGATAGCGGTCACTATTTTAGTTGCGAATGAAGATTCTGTTTTATCATTCAGTGCTATGAATTTCATCAATTTAACCCATTGATTTTAAAAGTCTCGTGAATATATTTTGTCTATTTGTGCTTATTTTTACTTGATTTTTGCTTTAAAAAAGTTCCGTAAACTTCATATTTTGAAACATCTATGTAGATAACTGTAACATCTTAAAAGTTTTAGTATCATATTCGTGTTGGATTATTCTGTATTTTTGCGGAGAATGGACTTGCCGACTGGTTAATGAGGGTTAACCAGTAAGCAGTGGCATAAAAAAGCAATAAAGGCATATAACAGAGGGTTAATAACATGAAAGTTAAAGTACTGTCCCTCCTGGTACCAGCTCTGCTGGTGGCGGGCGCAGCGAATGCGGCTGAAATTTATAATAAAGACGGCAACAAATTAGACCTGTTTGGTAAAGTTGATGGCCTGCACTACTTCTCTGACGACAAAGGCAGCGACGGTGACCAGACCTACATGCGTATCGGCTTCAAAGGCGAAACGCAGGTTAACGATCAGCTGACCGGTTATGGCCAGTGGGAATATCAGATTCAGGGCAACCAGACTGAAGGCAGCAACGACTCCTGGACGCGTGTGGCGTTTGCGGGTCTGAAATTCGCTGACGCAGGTTCCTTCGATTATGGTCGTAACTACGGCGTAACCTATGACGTGACCTCCTGGACCGACGTTCTGCCGGAGTTCGGCGGCGACACCTACGGCGCTGACAACTTTATGCAGCAGCGTGGTAACGGCTATGCTACCTACCGTAACACCGACTTCTTCGGCCTGGTGGATGGTCTGGACTTCGCGTTGCAGTATCAGGGCAAAAACGGCAGCGTGAGCGGTGAAAACACCAACGGTCGCAGCCTGCTGAACCAGAACGGTGACGGTTACGGCGGATCGCTGACTTATGCAATCGGCGAAGGCTTCTCTGTCGGTGGCGCTATCACCACGTCTAAACGTACTGCCGATCAGAACAACACCGCTAACGCTCGCCTGTATGGTAACGGTGATCGCGCCACGGTTTACACCGGTGGCCTGAAATACGATGCGAACAACATCTATCTGGCAGCGCAGTATTCTCAGACCTATAACGCAACCCGTTTTGGTACCTCTAACGGTAGCAACCCGTCCACCTCTTACGGTTTTGCCAACAAAGCGCAGAACTTTGAAGTGGTTGCTCAGTACCAGTTCGACTTTGGTCTGCGTCCGTCTGTGGCTTACCTGCAGTCTAAAGGTAAGGACATCAGCAACGGCTACGGCGCCAGCTATGGCGACCAGGACATCGTAAAATATGTTGATGTCGGCGCGACTTACTACTTCAACAAAAACATGTCCACCTATGTTGATTACAAAATCAACCTGCTGGATAAAAACGACTTTACCCGCGATGCGGGCATCAACACCGACGACATCGTAGCGCTGGGTCTGGTTTACCAGTTCTAATCAGCAAAAGATGTTGCTAAAGGGCCTACGGGCCCTTTTTTCATGCCTTATTCCGGCGTACAAATACGACGTTTTGATATACGCTTGCGTCCATTCGAATGAGGATAAACAGCGATGAAAATGACTTTTTGCCGGGCCGTGTGTCTGGCGGCGGCTTTTTTACTTATGGGCTGCGATGAGGCTCCCGAAACGACAACAGCGTCACCTGCCGCTCAGGTGCTGGAAGGTAAAACGATGGGGACCCTCTGGCGGGTGAGCGTGGTTGGCATCGATGCGAAACGCGCCGCAGAGTTACAGACTAAAATCCAGACTCAGCTTGATGCTGATGATTGGTTGCTTTCTACCTATAAAAATGACTCCGCGCTAATGCGTTTTAACCATTCACGCAGCCTTGCGCCCTGGCCGGTCAGCGAAGCCATGGCGGATATCGTGACCTCGGCGCTGCGTATTGGCGCGAAGACGGACGGCGCGATGGATATCACCGTGGGCCCGCTGGTCAATCTGTGGGGGTTTGGACCGGATCGGCAGCCGCTGCATATCCCAACGCCAGCACAAATCGATGCGGCAAAAGCGAAAACAGGCCTGCAACATTTGCAGGTTATCGACAGGGCTGGACATCAGTTTTTGCAAAAAGATTTGCCGGATCTTTATGTTGATCTCTCCACGGTCGGGGAGGGCTATGCGGCGGATCATCTGGCGCGTCTGATGGAGCAGGAGGGCATTGCGCGTTATCTGGTCTCGGTGGGCGGCGCATTAAGCAGTCGCGGGATGAATGCGCAGGGGCAGCCGTGGCGCGTCGCGATTCAGAAGCCGACCGACCGGGAAAATGCGGTGCAGGCGATTGTGGATATCAACGGGCATGGCATCAGCACCTCCGGCAGCTACCGCAACTATTATGAGCTGGATGGCAAGCGTATCTCGCACGTTATCGATCCGCAAACGGGGCGCCCCATTGAACACAATCTGGTATCGGTTACGGTTATCGCGCCAACGGCGCTGGAAGCGGACGGCTGGGACACCGGCCTGATGGTGCTTGGTACGCAAAAGGCGCAAGAGGTCGTGCGGCGGGAAGGGCTGGCGGTCTTTATGATCATGAAAGAAGGTGAAGGCTTTAAAACCTGGATGTCGCCGCAGTTCAAAACGTTCATGGTGAGCGATAAGAATTAAAACGCAAGATTACGGGTTTTTGTGGGCGGATTTACGGACACACTGCATGTAAGCAAGCACTATGCTTAATGAAGGAGTCTATGATGAAAAAAGCGTTACTTACCGATGATGAATGCTGGTTGCGGGTGCTGGCGCGCGATGCCAGCGCGGATGGGCGTTTCGTTTTTGCGGTGCGAACCACTGGCGTTTTTTGCCGCCCTTCTTGTCACTCGAAGCGGGCGTTACGTAAAAATGTTCGCTTTTTTGCCAACGCGCAGCAGGCGCTGGACGCCGGTTTTCGCCCCTGCAAGCGCTGTCAGCCGGATAATGCGCGCGCGCAGCAACGGCGGTTGGATAAGATTGCCTGCGCCTGCCGTTTACTTGAGCAGGAGACGCCGGTAACGCTGGCGTCTCTGGCGCAGGCGGTGGCGATGAGCCCGTTTCATCTGCACCGTTTGTTTAAAGCGAGCACCGGTATGACGCCGAAAGGGTGGCAGCAGGCGTGGCGCGCCCGGCGGCTGCGTGAGGCGTTGGCGAAAGGAGAGCCGATCACGGCGGCTATTTATCGCGCCGGCTTCCCGGATAGCAGTAGCTACTACCGTCATGCCGACCAGACGCTGGGCATGACGGCAAAACAGTTTCGCAAAGGCGGCGATAATGTCTCCGTTCGCTATGCGCTGACGGACTGGGTTTACGGACGGTGCCTGGTGGCGGAGAGCGAGCGGGGGATTTGCGCGATTCTCCCCGGTGATAGCGACGACGCGCTACTGGCTGAATTACACACCCTGTTCCCGGCGGCCCGCCACGAACCTGCCGACGCGCTTTTTCAGCAACGGGTGCGGCAGGTTGTCGCGGCTATCAACACACGCGATGTGCTGCTCTCGTTGCCGCTGGATATCCAGGGAACCGCGTTTCAACAGCAGGTCTGGCAGGCGTTATGCGCAATTCCCTGCGGCGAAACCGTAAGCTATCAACAGCTTGCCGCGACTATCGGCAAACCCACGGCAGTACGCGCGGTCGCCAGCGCGTGCGGCGCGAATAAACTGGCGATGGTGATCCCGTGTCATCGGGTCGTGCGTCGCGATGGCGCGCTCTCCGGTTATCGTTGGGGCGTGCGTCGAAAAGCGCAGCTATTAAAGCGAGAAGCGCAAAAAGAGGAGTAGCAATGCTGGATCTATTTGCTGATGAAGCGCCCTGGCAAGAGCCCCTGGCGCCTGGCGCGGTGGTGTTGCGCCGCTTTGCGTTTCGCGCGGCGCAGTCGCTATTAGACGATATCGGGTTTGTCGCCAGTCAGTCTCCGTTTCGTCAGATGGTGACGCCGGGCGGCTACACCATGTCGGTGGCGATGACCAACTGCGGCGCGTTAGGGTGGACTACCGATCGTCACGGTTATTGTTATGCCGTGCGCGATCCGTTGACCGATAAACCCTGGCCTGCGCTGCCGTTATCGTTTGCCAGCGTATGTCGTCAGGCGGCAATCGCGGCAGGGTATGCGAGCTTCCAACCGGACGCCTGCCTGATCAATCGCTACGCGCCCGGCGCAAAACTGTCGCTGCATCAGGATAAAGACGAGCCGGATCTGCGCGCGCCTATTGTCTCAGTTTCGTTGGGGGTGCCGGCGGTTTTTCAGTTTGGCGGCCTGCGTCGCAGCGATCCGCTCCAGCGGATCTTACTGGAGCATGGCGATATCGTGGTCTGGGGCGGCGAGTCCCGGCTGTTTTATCATGGTATCCAGCCGCTTAAAGCGGGCTTTCATCCCATGACCGGTGAATTTCGTTACAATCTCACCTTCCGTCAGGCGGCTGAAAAAGAATAAAAATAAGAATTATTATTGCTGTGCAGGTGGAGTTAGTTAAACTGCGGGCTGTTATTATCGGTCCGGGTTGTATGCATGGAACTTCTTATTCTTGTCTGGCGGCAGTACCGCTGGCCATTTATTAGCGTGATAGCGCTGAGCCTCGCCAGCGCGGCGCTGGGGATTGGCCTGATCGCGTTTATCAATCAGCGCCTGATTGAAACGGTGGACACCACCGTCATGGTGCTGCCGGAATTTCTCGGCCTGCTCCTGTTACTAATGGTCGTCACATTAGGTTCCCAACTGGCGCTCACCACTCTGGGACACCATTTCGTTTACCGCCTGCGCAGCGAATTTATCAAGCGCATTCTGGATACGCACGTTGAACGCATTGAGCAACTGGGCAGCGCCTCTTTACTGGCCGGTCTGACCAGCGATATTCGCAATATTACTATCGCCTTTGTGCGTCTGCCTGAGCTGGTGCAGGGCATTATCCTCACCGTCGGCTCGGCGGCGTATCTGGCGATGCTATCGACAAAAATGCTGCTGGTTACGGCTATCTGGATGGCGGTCACTATCTGGGGCGGATTCGTGCTGGTGGCGCGGGTTTACCAGCATATGGCGACCCTGCGCGAGACCGAAGATAAGCTGTACAACGACTATCAGACGGTGCTGGAAGGACGCAAAGAGCTGACGCTAAACCGCGAGCGTGCGGAGCAGATTTTTCAGCAATGCTATATCCCGGACGCCAAAGAGTACCGTCATCACATTATCCGTGCCGATACTTTTCATCTGAGCGCCGTCAACTGGTCGAATATCATGATGCTGGGGGCGATAGGCCTGGTCTTCTGGATGGCGAATAGTCTCGGCTGGGCGGATACTAACGTCGCGGCGACCTATTCACTGACGTTGCTGTTCCTGCGCACGCCGCTGCTGTCTGCAGTGGGGGCGTTGCCAACGCTACTGACCGCCCAGGTGGCGTTTAATAAACTGAATAAATTCGCGCTCGCCCCGTATAAGCCTGATTTTCCACAGCCGAAAGCCTTTCCCGACTGGAAGACGCTGGAGCTGCGCAACGTGGTTTTCCACTATCAGGATAACGCGTTTTCCGTGGGGCCCATCAACCTGACGATTCACCGCGGCGAACTGCTGTTTTTAATTGGCGGCAACGGTAGCGGGAAATCGACGCTGGCCATGTTATTGACCGGTTTATACCAGCCGCAATCGGGAACGATTTTACTTGATGGTCAACCTATTGCCGCCGGACAGTCGGAAGATTATCGCAAACTGTTTTCTGCGGTGTTCACCGATGTGTGGTTATTCGACCGCCTGCTGGGGCCGCAGGGGAAACCCGCCAATCCCGCTCTGGTCGAAAAGTGGCTTGAGCACCTGAAAATGACGCACAAGCTGGAGCTAAACGATGGGCGCATTTTGAATCTTAAACTGTCGAAAGGGCAAAAAAAGCGCATTGCGCTGCTGCTGGCGCTGGCGGAAGAGCGCGATATTATTTTGCTGGATGAGTGGGCCGCCGATCAGGACCCGCATTTCCGCCGGGAATTTTATCAGGTACTGTTGCCGTTAATGCAGGAAATGGGCAAAACCATTTTCGCCATTAGCCATGATGATCACTATTTTATTCACGCCGATCGTCTGCTTGAAATGCGTAACGGACAGCTAACCGAACTCACTGGCGACGAACGTGATGCCGCCTCGCGTGATGCGGTTGCGCGTACTGCGTAATGGACTATGGCGCCGGATGAACCACCTGATGGCAGCCCGTAGGCCTGATAAGATGCTACGCGTCGCCACCAGGCATCGGGCGAGCGGATTTCCAGACGTGTTTTGAAAAGAACCCCGGAGCGCTGCGTGAGTCGGCGTGTTCAGATGCCCGGTAAGTGTGACCGGGCAGCGTAACATTATCGCGTGACGGCGTTCTGTACGTTAGCGTCCGCTTTCCAGATGCGGTATTTCACGTCCACATTCGCCGGGGTATACACCACGATCGGCAGCTTGCTGTTGTAGCGCACCATCCCGTCTTCACCCAGCCAGGCGGTGACGAATTTTTGCTCTTTCTTACCTTCAGGGCAGGCCATCATGGTTGATACCGGAGAGGTGACGTTATCAAAGACATAATAGTCATAGCCCCAGCCTTCCAGCGTTTTTGTTTCCAGCGTGCCGCCGAGGCGATGCTGGTTACAATCCACATTCAGCGTTTGACCAATCAACAGTTCCACTTTGAGGGTAGATTCATCCTGCTGAGGGGTAAGGGTTATCACTTGCCGCTTCATTCCTTTTTCCGCCTGCGGATAGGGGGCGATTTTTTCCAGCGGCTGGGCGGTATCACCATTGTTAGCCCAGGCAGAGGCGCTGGCGAGGGCGGCGAAGACGACGGCAGGGACAAACATCTTCATTTGATTGTTCACAGTATTTCCTTTCTGCTGTTTTCGGTATGCATGGGAGACAGATTAACACATTCATATTATCTATTAATCTGTATTTGTTCATATTTTCAAGATTATTAATAAAATAGTGTCTTTTTATATAGTGGAATATTCCGATATTGATAATGTAAATGAAATTATCAACTATTAGTGATTTTCGTTATATAAGTATCTATATAACTCATTGAAATGTGAGAAAAAGCACGTTTACGGGTCTTTACCCGGCACTCTTTTGATCCGGCAACAGCATTTACCTCTATCGGGGTATGCATCTCTTACACATCCTGAAATATCTTATTTACAAAAATAACTACTCATAAATTGTACGGTTTTTATTGGCATTCACTCCCTATGGAAGCGTGTCGTTATGGAAGGGCGATATCATGGTTGATTTATCCCGTCGAAGCATGTTGACCGGCAGTTGGCGCAACGCCAGCAATGGGATTTTTCCGCCGTGGGCCAGAGAAACGACCTATTTTCTCGCGCATTGTCTGCGTTGCGACGCCTGCATCCAGGCGTGTGAGGCCGACATCCTGCAGCGAGGGGCGGGGGGATATCCGAGCGTAGATTTCAAACGGGGCGAGTGCAGCTTTTGTTATGCCTGTGCGCAGGCCTGTACTGAATCGCTTTTTCTTCCGCGCCACACCAGGGCCTGGGATCTGATTTTTACGCTCACGGAAAACTGCCTCGCCAGGCAATCGGTTGAATGCCATCGCTGCCAGGACAGTTGTGAACCTATGGCCATTACCTTTCGTCCCACGCTATCCGGCATTTACCAGCCGCAGCTTGACTCGCAGGCCTGTCACGGATGCGGGGCGTGTGTGGCTATCTGTCCCGTGTCAGCCATCAAAGCGGAGAACCACCATGCGCACTAACTGGCAGGTCTGTAGCCTGGTCGTGCAGGCCAAAAGTCAGAACATCGCCGCCATTGGCACACAGTTGAACACGTTGCCGGGTTGCGAAGTCGCGTTAAGCGACGTTGAAAGCGGGCAACTGATCGTGGTGGCGGAAGCAGATCAGAGTGAAACGCTGATGCAAACAATTGAGTCAGTACGCAATGTCGAGGGCGTACTGGCGGTGTCGCTGGTTTATCACCAGCAGGATGAGCAAGGTGAGGAAACACCATGAAACTCAGTCGTCGTAGCTTTATGAAAGCTAACGCCGTTGCGGCCGCTGCGGCGGCTGCCGGTCTGAGCGTGCCGGGCGTCGCCCGCGCCGTTGTCGGGCAGCAGGAAGCCATCAAATGGGATAAAGCGCCGTGCCGTTTTTGCGGAACGGGTTGCGGTGTGTTGGTGGGAACGCAGCAGGGCCGTGTGGTCGCCTGCCAGGGCGACCCCGATGCGCCGGTCAACCGTGGTCTGAACTGCATTAAAGGCTACTTCCTGCCCAAAATCATGTACGGTAAAGATCGTCTGACGCAGCCGATGCTGCGCATGAAAGACGGCAGCTATCACAAAGACGGCGAGTTTACGCCGGTGAGCTGGGAACAGGCCTTCGATGTGATGGAGGAGAAGTTTAAAACCTCCCTGAAAGAGAAAGGACCAGAAGCGATCGGCATGTTTGGGTCGGGTCAATGGACCATCTGGGAAGGCTATGCCGCCGCGAAACTGTTCAAGGCTGGTTTCCGCTCTAACAACATTGACCCGAACGCGCGTCACTGCATGGCCTCGGCGGTGGTGGGCTTTATGCGTACCTTTGGCATGGATGAACCGATGGGCTGCTACGACGATATTGAGCAGGCCGATGCGTTTGTGCTGTGGGGTTCCAACATGGCGGAGATGCACCCGATTTTATGGTCGCGCATCACTAACCGCCGTTTGTCCGACCCGAACGTGAAGGTTGCCGTCCTCTCCACCTTCCAGCACCGCAGCTTTGAACTGGCGGACAACGGTATTGTCTTTACCCCGCAAAGCGACCTGGTGATCCTTAACTATATCGCGAATTACATTATTCAGAACAACGCGGTAAATCAGGATTTCTTCACAAAGCATGTGAATCTGCGTAAAGGGGCGACGGATATCGGCTACGGCTTACGCCCGACGCACCCGCTGGAAAAAGCGGCGAAGAATCCGGGCTCCGACGCTTCCGAGCCGATGAGCTTCGACGAGTATAAAGCTTTCGTGGCGGAATATACGCTGGACAAGACTGCTGAAATGACCTGCGTGCCGAAAGATCAACTGGAACAGTTGGCGCAGCTCTACGCCGATCCGAATAAGCGCGTGATCTCTTACTGGACGATGGGTTTTAACCAGCATACCCGCGGCGTGTGGGCGAATAACCTGGTTTACAACCTGCATCTGCTGACCGGAAAAATCTCCCAGCCTGGCTGCGGTCCTTTCTCGCTGACCGGCCAGCCTTCCGCCTGCGGTACGGCGCGTGAAGTGGGAACCTTCTCACACCGTCTGCCCGCAGACATGGTCGTGACGAACGAAAAACACCGTGATATCTGCGAAAAACACTGGCAGATCCCCGCTGGCACTATCCCGGCAAAAGTGGGTTTACACGCGGTGGCGCAGGATCGCGCGTTGAAAGACGGCAAGCTGAACGTCTACTGGGTAATGTGTAATAACAATATGCAGGCCGGGCCGAACATCAATGAAGATCGAATGCCGGGCTGGCGCGATCCGCGTAACTTTATCATTGTCTCCGATCCTTACCCGACGGTGAGCGCGCTGTCTGCGGATCTGATCCTGCCGACCGCCATGTGGGTTGAGAAAGAAGGCGCTTACGGCAACGCCGAACGCCGCACGCAGTTCTGGCGTCAGCAAATTAAAGCGCCGGGCGAAGCTAAATCCGACCTCTGGCAACTGGTGCAGTTCTCCCGTCGTTTTAAAACCGAGGAGGTCTGGCCGGAGGCGTTGCTGGCCCAGAAGCCGGAGCTGCGCGGTAAAACGCTGTATGACGTTCTGTTCGCCACGCCTGCGGTCAGCAAATTCCCGTTGAGCGAGCTGAAAGAGGAGCAGTTAAACGATGAGTCTCGTGAGCTGGGCTTCTATCTGCAAAAAGGGCTATTTGAAGAATACGCCTGGTTTGGACGTGGCCACGGGCACGATCTGGCGCCGTTCGACGATTACCACAACGCGCGCGGTCTGCGCTGGCCGGTCGTCGAAGGCAAAGAGACGCAATGGCGTTACAGCGAAGGCAACGACCCGTATGTAAAAGCGGGGGAAGGGTACAAATTCTACGGTAAACCGGATGGCAAAGCGGTGATCTTCGCGCTGCCATTTGAACCCGCGGCGGAGTCGCCGGACAACGAGTACGATCTGTGGCTTTCCACCGGTCGCGTGCTGGAACACTGGCATACCGGCAGTATGACGCGCCGCGTGCCTGAATTGCATCGCGCCTTCCCGGAAGCAGTGGTCTTTATTCACCCGCTGGATGCGAAAGCGCGCGATCTGCGTCGTGGGGATAAGGTTAAAGTGTCATCCCGCCGCGGCGAAGTGATTTCGATTGTCGAAACGCGTGGACGTAACCGTCCGCCGCAGGGACTGGTGTATATGCCGTTCTTCGATGCCGCTCAGCTAGTGAACAACCTGACGCTGGATGCGACGGACCCGCTCTCTAAAGAGACGGACTTCAAGAAGTGCGCCGTTAAGCTGGCGAAGGTGTAACGCGTTATGTCCCGTACAGCGAAACCCCAAAATGGCCGCCGCCGCTTTCTGCGTGATGTTGTGCGCACTGCGGGCGGGCTGGCGGCGGTTGGCGTGGCGCTGGGCTTGCAACAGCAAACCGCGCGCGCATCGGGCGTGCGGCTGCGTCCGCCTGGCGCGCTGAATGAAAATGCCTTCGCCAGCGCCTGTGTGCGCTGCGGGCAGTGCGTTCAGGCGTGTCCATACGACACGCTAAAACTGGCGACGCTGGCCTCCGGGCTATCGGCAGGCACGCCCTATTTCGTCGCTCGCGACATCCCCTGCGAAATGTGTGAAGACATTCCGTGCGCCAAAGTCTGCCCCAGCGGGGCGCTGAATAAAGATATCGCCTCCATTGATGACTCGCGTATGGGGCTGGCGGTGCTGCTGGATCAGGAAAACTGCCTCAACTTTCAGGGGCTGCGCTGCGACGTTTGCTACCGCGAATGCCCGAAAATCGATGAGGCCATCACGCTGGAACTGGATCGCAACATGCGCACCGGCAAACATGCGCGCTTTCTGCCCACCGTACACAGCGACGCCTGTACCGGCTGCGGCAAATGCGAAAAAGTCTGCGTACTGGAGCAACCAGCGATAAAAGTGTTGCCGTTGTCATTGGCGAAAGGGGAGTTAGGACACCATTACCGCTTCGGCTGGCTGGAGGGGAAAGATGGCAAATCGTAAACGCGACGCCGGGCGAGAAGCGCGGGCGAAAAAAGGCTGGTGGCGTAGCCACCGCTGGCTGGTGTTACGCCGTATCAGCCAGTTTATGGTGCTGGGGATGTTTCTCAGCGGCCCGTGGCTGGGCTTTTGGGTTTTGCATGGCAACTACAGCAGTAGTTTGCTGTTCGATACCCTCCCGTTGACCGATCCGCTGATTACCCTGGAAAGTCTCGCCAGTGGACATCTTCCCGCTACCGTGGCGCTGACGGGAGCAGTGATTATCGCTGTGCTGTATGCGCTGGCGGGAAAGCGACTATTTTGCAGTTGGGTTTGCCCGCTAAACCCCGTTACCGATTTGGCTAACTGGATGCGCAGGAAATTTGACCTGAACCAGTCTGCGACGATTCCACGCCATATACGGTACGTCCTTCTGGTGGTGGTGTTAATCGGTTCGGCGTTGACCGGCACGCTGCTGTGGGAATGGATTAATCCCGTGTCGCTGTTAGGTCGTAGTCTGATTATGGGATTTAGTAGCGGCGCGTTGCTGATTATTGCTTTGTTTTTATTTGATTTATTAGTCGTTGAGCACGGTTGGTGCGGCCATATTTGCCCGATGGGCGCGCTGTATGGCGTGCTGGGCAGTAAAGGCGTAGTGACCGTGACGGCCAAAAAACGTGAGAAATGTAATCGCTGTATGGATTGTTTTCATGTTTGCCCGGAACCGCATGTGCTACGTGCGCCGGTGCTGGATGAGCAAAGCCCGGCGCAGGTCACTCACCGCGACTGCATGACCTGCGGTCGCTGCGTGGATGTCTGTTCTGAGGATGTTTTTACAATAACGATACGCAACATCATTCGGGATGCATCGCGGCGGTAAGCGAGGAAATCCCCGGGAGCATAGATAACGATGTGACTGGGATTTTGGAGCGCAGCCAACAAAGAGGCAGCTCGAAGGATGAAGTGTAAATGCGATGGAGTTCGGGAGCGAAACAATGAAAAGCCATGACCTGATGAAAGCGCTGTGTCAATGGATGGCCACGCTTGCCCTGGTGGTAAGTGGTGCGGTTTGGGCGGCAAACGGAGTGGATCTGAGCCAGTCGCCGGAAGTATCCGGGACGCAGGAAGGGGCGATTCGTATGCCGAAAGAGCAGGAGCGTATGCCGCTAAATTACGTCAACCAGCCGCCGATGATCCCGCACAGCGTCGAGGGCTACCAGGTGACGACCAATACCAACCGCTGTCTGCAATGCCACGGCGTGGAAAGTTATCGTACGACGGGCGCGCCGCGTATCAGTCCGACGCACTTTATGGACAGCGACGGTAAAGTGTCGGGCAACGTCGCGCCGCGTCGTTATTTCTGCCTGCAGTGCCACGTACCGCAGTCTGATACCGCGCCGATTATCGACAATACCTTTACCCCCTCGCAAGGTTACGGGAAATAAGAGGTCATTATGGAAAATTCTAACCGTAAACCCGGCTGGATAAAGCGCGTCTGGCGATGGTGGCGCAGCCCCAGCCGCCTGGCGTTGGGGACGCTGCTGTTAATCGGTTTTATCGGCGGCATCATCTTCTGGGGCGGCTTCAATACCGGCATGGAAAAGGCTAACACCGAAGAGTTTTGTATTAGCTGCCATGAAATGCGCAACACGGTGTATGAGGAGTACATGGAAACCGTCCACTACAACAACCGTAGCGGCGTTCGTGCCACCTGTCCTGACTGCCATGTGCCGCATGAGTGGGGGCCGAAGATGATCCGTAAGATCAAAGCCAGTAAAGAGCTGTATGCGAAGGTATTTGGGCTGATAGATACACCGCAGAAATTTGAAGCTCATCGCCTGACAATGGCACAAAATGAGTGGCGGCGCATGAAAGACAACAACTCGCAGGAATGCCGTAACTGCCACAATTTCGACTTTATGGATCTGACCGCGCAAAAAGGCGTCGCGGCGAAAATGCACGATCAGGCGGTAAAAGACGGACAGACCTGTATCGATTGCCACAAAGGGATCGCGCATAAACTGCCGGATATGCGTGATGTTAAACCAGGTTTCTGACAGGACGTTGATGAGTGGGAATGCTTGAAGCCAGAGATCTGTACTGCGAGCGGGACGAGAGGACGCTGTTTCGCGGGCTGTCGTTCACCGTGGAGGC
>NZ_JBGDUQ010000009.1:0-164619 GCF_046552175.1 Salmonella sp. SAL00672
GCCGGAGGAATATCGGCAACACAATCATTTGGCCGGGATCTCAAAAAATGCCTGGAACTAAAACGGGTCTATTTACAAGATGAGCCATCATGAGCGCAAGCGGAATTTATGAGGCGCGGCATCTTAAAGAGCACAGGGAGATTGTAAGTAGCCCGATATTGTTGGCTTTTGCTTATCTTGCTGACGGGATTCGTCGTATGAAACATGAAAATTACCTCATGTTTTATATAAGGATTCGACACTATATCAAAACCGGTAACTCTCAATCTTTCAAAGCTATGTGTCAGATCAGGTCGTGATAAGACACGTAAATTTAAAAATCTATATATCTGGCCAGATAGACTTTTTTATAACAGCTTTATAAATTAAACAAATCTGCCATAGAGACAGATTTGTTTAATTTATAATTAGAGGTTTGCAACGTTATGATATACTTTTTGCACATCATCATCATCTTCAAGGGCATCAACAAGTCCTTCAAAGATTTCTAAATCTTCTGGTGAAAGTTCAACTTCTGATTGAGCAATCATTTCTAATTCTGTTGTTGAAAATTCAGTAATTCCAGCTGCTTTTAGCGCTGCAATTCCTTTGTGCAGGTCTGTCGCTTCAGTATAAATAACGATGTTTCCTTCTTCTTCGGTTACATCACGAACATCAACTTCAGCATCAAGCAAAATTTCAAAAATATGGTCAGGGTCTGTTCCTTTAAATACAATCACTCCAGTATTGTCAAACATATAGCTGACAGCACCTGCCGCTCCGATATTCCCGCCTTTTTTATTAAAAATTGTGCGGATATTAGCAATCGTACGGTTAACATTAGACGTCAACGTTTCAGCGATAACCATTGAACCATTTGGTCCAAAGCCTTCATAACGCCCTTGCACGAACGTTTCATCTCCGCCACCTTTGGCTTTATCAATGGCTTTATCAATAACATGTTTTGGAACCTGTGCTTGTTTCGCACGTTCAATAACGAATTTTAAAGCTGAGTTTGATTCCGGGTCTGGTTCACCTTGTTTAGCCGCAGCATAGATTTCTACACCAAATTTTGCATATACTTTGGACGTTGCACCGTCTTTAGCCGTTTTTTTAGCAACAATATTTGCCCATTTACGTCCCACTGGAAACATCTCCTCAAAGAATTATTTACATTAATGGCAGGTTAATAACCTGCATGTTTTTCTGCCGCATTATATCATAATATATAAATTCTCGTCTATGAGAAATAAAAATATCCAGCTTTTACGGGGGATTACTTTGATTTTAACAATGGCTAATATGATGGATAAGTCATTTTCTAATTTTCTTCCGGTTCTTTTTTATTTTTAATAATTGAATCGCAGCAATAACGTCTTATTGATGGTGGTTTCGCTCATCAGGTGAGGTGGAACGCTTGCACGTCTTGCGACATATTGTGGCAGAAACTTAATGGCGAAATTAAGAGCCTATCCCATTAGGGCTATTTTACTTGCCATTTTGGACCTGGGCAGTGCTCAAAATCCTCACGTACTACGTGTACGCTCCGGTTTTTGCGCGCTGTCCGTGTCCAAACTGGCTGCGCCAATAACGCCTGGTGGGATAGTCTCTAAGACGATATATTCCCGCCTTGAGCCGTGTTAATTTGTTGAATACTTTTAAATGGAGGTATACCTCTTGTAGGCTATACCTCCTGCTTTACGTTATCGCGCGATTAACGCAAATACGCCCCAGCCAAAGTATTCTCGCGTCCAGGTGACGTGACGTTTGGGGGCTACCGTCAGTTCTGTTCGAACCTCTTGCGCAAACTCATCGTCAGGGTTTTCCTCCAGCCAGCGGCGCATGGTCATCCACTTCGCGGCTTCATATCTGTCCCAGCCTTGCGGGTCCGCCAGCACCATTTCCACTACGTCATAGCCGAGTTGGTCGAAAAAGGCGACCAGCTCGGGCAGGGGACGAAAATCGGCGACGGATGAGACGCCACAGGCGTGGGCGATCTCTTCCGTTGCGGGGATCTGACGCCAGTACGGTTCACCGATGAGAATGATCCCGCCAGGTTTGAGGCTTTTGGCCAGCAGATCTATTGTCCCCGCGACATCGCCCGCAATCCAGGTAGCGCCTACGCAGGCCGCCACGTCATATTTTTCCTCGTCGATATAACCGGCCGCGTCGTTATGAATAAAATGTACGTATTCACTGACGCCGAGCTCTTCTGCACGTTGTTTTGCCTGTGTGGTGAAGAGCGGGCTTATATCAATGCCAGTACCTGTAACACCGTAATCGCGAGCCCAGGTGCAGAGCATCTCACCCGAACCGCTACCGAGATCGAGAATCCGCGTGCCTGGCTTCATGCGTAACGCATGGCCCAGTGTGGCGTACTTTTCCGCTGTAAACGGATTATGGATACGGTGTTCGCTTTCGCTAATGGTAAAAATACGTGGGATATCCATTGGGTTATTCCTTTTACTGAGGGCGATTCCCTCAGCGGGAGGGGCTTTTTCAGCCAGCAGCGCAAACAGCTTGCCTGCAAAAGTCTCGCCGACCGGCCAGGTGTGACTGTCCGGGCGCTGCAACACAGTGAAGCCAGCATCACCAAGCAGGCTGATATATTCATCATCGCGCCAGGCCTTCATTTGACTGCCGAAACGGGTGGTACAGCCGTTTTCCGCTATCGCCCAGAACTGCGTTGAGCTGGTTTGGGCCTCTTCATCCCAGGCATTTTCCGTTAACAGCAGATGAGGCTCGGCAAGAAACAGGCCGTGCGGACAACGCTGCCAGCCTGGCTGCGCCATGCCCTGGCGTTTAACTTCATCGAAGGTATGCACTTCAACAAGCAGTTTGCCATCCGGTTTCAACCACTGAGCGCAATGACTGATGAGGCTTTGCGCATCAGCAGCGCTAAAGACATTCAGTTCCCCAAACGTCATCATAATGAAATCAAAAGGTTCCGTGGGGTGGTATGTACGAATATCCTGCTGAATGTAGTCAATATTCAGGTTTGCGGCTTGCGCCTGCTGGCGAGCCCATGTGATGGATGCCGGAGAGAAATCTACGCCTGTGCAGTGAAACCCACGCTCCGCTAACAGGCGGGTATAAAAACCGGGGCCACAGCCGAGATCCAGAATGCGGGCGCCAGCGGGTAACTGACGGGTAATCCATGTTACCTGTTGCTCAATCACGGTTAGCCGGCGGCTGGCCCAGTCGTGGTCCTGCGACAGATGATTTTCCAGCATGCGTTGGCTGAAGGCTGGCTCGTCCCAGGGGATTTTGCCTTCATCGGGTAATAGCCGAATGTGATGCGTTGCAAAAATAACGGCGCTGATATCCATCATCATCTCCTTAGCGATTATCAGGCTGGGCGCGAACGCTGTTCAGCCCGGTTGTATTAATGCGGTAGGGCTGACCGTTAACGGATTTGATCAGCTTTTTGGTTTTGAGTTTTTTGAATACAGCGAGCGTGCAATCGGCGAGCAACAACCCTTCGCGGCTATAGCACTCAACGGCGGTGACGCGGCCTGACGCATCGCGGATGTGCGTAATGCGTCCGCCTTTGGCGAGAACGTGTAAGGTACGTTGTTCCTGACGGGATAAATTCATACTGAAGAACCTGTTTAATCATCATAGGCTAAACGTGCAAACACACTGCAGTGTCCGCATTCGATTTCGGCGCATTGATAATCAGTCCGGCCTGAAAAGGTCGGGTAACTGATTATCAGATGATGACATTCTCCAGCATCAAAGCCTCGGGTTGAGTTGAAAGGTATTTACGTCGTGAATGATAACACCTGATTTCTGTAAGTGAATAACCGGGAGTGAAAAGTGTGATCTCAAAGGGAGGCTCATGACGTTTAGCGTATCAGATGAATAGCTCCCGCAATTACCATAATGAATATTGATTAAACTCATATACCCGATAATGACCGCTTTGATAGTCTCGACGTATCTTTTGGCCGTTGACAGGGTTGTAGCGTTGGAAATCTTTTTTTAACCCGCTGAAAAATATCACTTAAATATTTTTCATACACAAACATTTATGGTCCGCTGAGTTCGGATCCGGTTTTGTATGGGTTAAAAAAGGTACGTTATGAAAGTCATATGGACTGTCACTCCTGTGGGGTATCAGCGCATAGCGAAACGTTGCCCTTCATGCAGCGTAAAACGGGACTTCACGCCTTCTGGGGCATTTCGGGTTAATTCGCAAAAGAAGGTACTCGATGTCTGGAGTATCTATAAATGCACACACTGCGATTACACCTGGAATATCTCCCTGTTCTCGCGCCTGCCAGTCAGCAAAATTAACCGCGATCTTTATGGCCGACTGATGGCGAATGATGCCGCCACGGTGCAACATTTTGCTTATGACAACGCGATCCTGAAGCGAAACAATGCTGAATTATCGGGGCAGCCTGATTTTCACATTCAGGAACGGTGGCTGGTCAGTATCGCCTCCCACAAGCAGGTCAGTGTTAGCGTCAGGATTTCCCGTTCTTTTCAGGTCAGCCTGCTGTCGATTTTGAAGAAGCAACTCCTGTTAAGCGCAGCCGAAATCAAGAGACGGATTGAAACAGGGCAAATAAGTGGCGTCACGGTGAAAATGCTTAAATCGCGAAAACTGAAGAATGCAAAATATGATTTGCAGCTCTCAGTTGAAACACTGTATGACCGGCGAAGAATTGTTCTGACCCGTCGATAAAAACAATAAGCTCACCTTACGTTTAAGTGTGCTGGTATGGCAACGACGCAACGGAATGAAAGAAGGACTAAGGGACAGGTGAGCTTTAGTTGAATAACCCTTGTCTGTGGCATTCAGTGAAGACTGAATGCCATGGATAATCCAGATTTTCGCACCAGTGATGATCAGCAGAATGACAAAGGGCGATGGGCTACAATTATCTGTAGAGTAAATAAATATTCACTCAACACCATTAAAAAATAAGAAAAATGACTCACTGTTGAGCTGATATTAATACCTGAACCACTGAATTAGAGTAATGTGACGCTATTCATAGCGTAATTTTTTCTGTTGCGGTTACAGGGGGAGGAATGCACACCTTTAGACCATACTCACTAAGGCATAGCGATCTGTTATATGAAGATATTCCGTTAGAAATACGCGAGCAAATAATCTTATTGATTATTAATACGTTAGGGAATTGCTCCTCTTTTTATGATATGACATTATACTGCTATCATAATAGTCATTCTGACGAAGTTTATCGAAGAATATGTAAAACGTTGCGCAAAGAGTATGGCTTATTCACCTTATATGCGCATTCAACGTCATATCTGGATGAAATGAGTAATCTGTTATTAAAAACAGATGATAAAAGAAAGCATATTGATACCATTGAGCTTGCTTTTAACTATATAGATACCTACCTTCGGACCTATGAAGTTACGCTTGGGTTAGAACCGGATAAGGCGATTAGTGAATTAAATAATATATTTCATGAGCATGGTTTAAAATATCGCTATGAAAATGGTAGAATTGTAAGGTTGCGCAGAATAAAACGGCTTAAAAACATATGTTATTATTTGTACTCCCCTGGAGAGTATGGCTTTGTCGAATATGATCTTATGGAAGCGTATAATCGCCTGATGCTTAATGATTTTGCCTGTGTCGTAAAGGAATGTCATGCAGTCTTCAGAAGCGTTCTTCTCAGAATTCATGAGAGAAAAGGTATCGTATATCATGAACAAGATAGTTTAAATACCTTAATGACTAATCTGATGGCGAGAGGCGTTATATCTGCTGAATATGCACATAAATTTCATTTTTTAAGTAACGTGCTGGAGTCAGAAATATTTCTGCCGATGGCGCAAGAAAAATCGCATCATCACTACGCAATGATGCTCCGTATCTCTGAAGAGTTGGCCTGTAGTATCTATTATCTTACTGAGCGGAGTATATTTTTTCTTACCCAGCGGGCTGAAGAAGATGGTGTCGCGCCATAATAATGATCGCGCTGTCGCTCAGTCAGACTGGATCATCGTTATTTAAATTTGTTCAGACGTCGGAATTTTTTGTTCTGCCGTCTGTTTTTTTAGTGATGAGCTGTTCAGTGCAATAATAAGGGGTACAGTACGATGACTGATTTTTAAACTGCATATCATCTGTGTCGCATTTACTCATGGGTATTGGGTCAGGGAGAGAGAAGAATGAGTACTATTTTAAAGCCTTTTTTATTGGCGGTAACCCTGATGTTAATCTTAATAAGGCCTGGCTTTGCAACGGAGGATGGAGCGATAACCATGGTTAAAACCTACAGCGCTTATGACTATTTGCAGACCCGAGCGCGGTTGATGCACGCTGTCGCCGATCACGGTCTGGTGTTATTTGGGGAATTTGATCATGCCAGAGCGGCACAGAATGTTAACCTGAAAATGCCGCCGACAACGGTTCTGGTCTTTGGCAATCCTAAAGGCGGAACGCCTCTCATGCTGGCGCATCCCGAACTGGCGCTGGATTTACCGTTTCGGGTGCTCATTAGCCAGCAAGCCGATGGGCGAACGTTAGTCAGTTATCATCCCGCTGAAACGCTGCAACGTTATGGTCTTGATGCCGCAGACATACAGGCTTTGAAAAAACTGGAACAGCTCGTTGAAAAAAGTCTCCACTAAAGCTGAAAATCGGGCGATGTGTTTGCACGGGTGATGTCGCGAATAAATGCGCTCACATCGTCCATTACCTGATGAGATAAGGCGGCATCGAAGGTGGCGCAATCAGCATCACAGAACCCGTGCCGCGCATCGTACATTTTACACTGCACCCGGGGGCGCTTTTCCAGCGTCTGTCGCATGGCGAGGGGATCAAACGCCGGCTCATAACGCGCGATAATAACCAGTGCCGGACAGAGAGGCGCAAGATGAAGGTACTGGCGTATACGGGAACCGTAATAGCAAATGACGCCATCACATAACCCACTGGCTGCACTTAGCCATGCGAGCGTTGCGCCGACGCTATATCCTACGACGATTAGCGTCTCGTACTGCGTTCTGAGCTCGTGGAGTAATGTGGTAACGACGGCGGGATCAAAGCCGACATTTGCTGAAAAGTGACGGTAAGCCTCCTCCTGCTGTTTATAGCGAAAGGGGGTATGGTGAGGAAACAGCGCGGGAATATAGATGTCGAATCCGCGCGTCATCCATTCATGGCCTGCGCGTTGGATATGAGCGTTAATACCATAAATTTCATGCAGAATAATCGCTGCCCGGCGATGGCGGCTCGACAAACTGGAGGCGTTGCTTCCCCCGGATACGCCTGGGGCGAAAAACACGGTGTCTTTTATCATAACGCGTTTTTGATACAAAGAGAGCGGCTGGATTTTCGCCGATCACGCTATGTCAGAGGCATTGTTCCTGTCAATGTACAGACACATTTTATGGCCTGATTTTTGGTTGATAAATTTTATATTGGTAAACCAATATGCTGTTCATGTTCAGGCATCAGGGCTAAAGGTGGAACATCAGTCGTGTATTGTCTATTGCCTTTCCTTTCATCTGGCCTCATTAGCGAAACGGGGCGCATTATTATTTTGTTGGTTGACCAGTTTCGCGTTTTTGGTGTGCTACGCGTGCTATCCCTCTTTACAAATGCTATAGTCTGATACCGGGAAATCGCATCGGACGGGCACGACCAATATGAAATCAAACACTTCTCAGCAAAGACCTTACCAGGAAGTGGGCGCAATGATACGGGATCTGATTGTGCAGACGCCGTACCGCCCCGGGGAGCGCTTGCCGCCGGAAAGAGAGATCGCTGAGAGGCTCAATGTGACGCGTACCGTCGTGCGTGAAGCGCTGATCATGCTGGAAATTAAAGGTCTGGTTGAAGTCCGCCGCGGCGCCGGGATCTACGTGCTCGACAGTGCGGATAATAACGAGATGGAAGGCGCTGACGTCAATCACTGTAATGACGCCGGGCCGTTTGAACTGTTACAGGCGCGTCAGTTGCTGGAAAGCAATATCGCTGAATTTGCCGCTCTGCAGGCCACCCGCGAAGACATCATTAAAATGCGCCAGGCGTTACAACTGGAAGAGCGAGAGCTCGCCTCCAGCGCGCCGGGCGGCTCAGAAAGCGGCGATATGCAGTTTCATCTGGCCATTGCCGAAGCGACCCATAACAGTATGTTGGTAGAGCTCTTCCGTCAGTCCTGGCAATGGCGTGAAAATAATCCGATGTGGCTCCAGCTTCATAGCCATCTGGGCGATACGCTTTACCGTAAGGAGTGGCTGGTCGATCATAAGCAGATCCTCGCGGCGTTAATTAAGAAAGACGCCCGCGCAGCGAAGCTGGCGATGTGGCAGCACCTGGAAAACGTGAAGCAGCGTCTGCTGGAGTTTTCCAATGTTGATGACATCTACTTTGATGGCTATCTGTTTGAGTCATGGCCGCTGGACAACGTTGATGCCTGATTATACCTGGAATAGCGTGGGCAGACCCAGTCCACGTTTTACTTCCTGTAGCGTCTTTTGAGTGACCTCATGCGCCCGCTCGCTACCTTTTTTCAGCAATTCCATTAGCATTCCCTTATCCGCAATAAAGGTTGCCCGTCGTTCGCGTATGGGCGCGATCAGTTCTTGCAGGCAGGTCTCCAGCTCATTTTTACAGACACGGTCGCCTAATCCGCCTTGTTGATAATGTGCTTTCATCGCCGCGACTTTGGCTTTATCCGGATGAAACGCATCCAGCCACGTAAAGACGACGTTACCTTCTATTTTTCCCGGATCGCTAATTTTTAAATGATTGGGATCGGTGTACATCGCGCTGACCGCACGGTGGATGGTCTCTTCGCTGGCGGAAAGAAGCAGGGTATTGCCGAGCGATTTCGACATCTTGGCGCTGCCGTCAATGCCGGGCAGACGACCCGTATCGCTCAGGAGCGCCTGACAGGGTCGCAATACCGGCGAGGAGAAAAGACTATTCATCTTATGAACGATCTCATTCGTTTGCTCAATCATGGGCAATTGGTCGTCGCCAACCGGTACCATTTCGGCCTTAAAGGCGGTGATATCTGCCGCCTGGCTAATGGGATACGCCATGAACCCGACCGGCAGGGAACGGGTAAAGCCTTTTTGGGCAATCTCATTTTTTACCGTAGGATTACGCTCCACTCGGGCGACGGTAACAATATTCATATACAGCACCGTTAATTCAGCGAGGGCGGGTAATGCGGATTGCAGGCAGATCGTCGTTAGCGCGGGATCGATGCCGACGGCCAGATAGTCAGCTAACACTTGCGGAATATTATCGCGGATTTTTTGCGGATTACTGCCGTTATCGGTGAGTCCCTGCAGGTCGGCAATCAGGACATACTGTTGGTGATCCTGCTGTAGCGCGACGCGCTGGCGCAGTGAACCGACATAATGGCCGAGGTGCAGCGAGCCGGTGGGGCGATCGCCAGTCAGAATGATGGGAAGGGTGTTCATTAAGGACTCCTTTATGCTTACTGTAAAGCCGAAAGACGTCCCGAAACGCAGTAGCCGCCTTTCGGCGGCTACTTAAAAAGGGATAGTGATCCGTGCCGCCTTCAGGAAGGCAGCCACCAGCGGAGATGACGTTGCGTAGCGTTGGATCGTTTCGTGTTCATGTGATCTAACGTATCACGACTAAACGTAAGGGTAAAGCGGCAGGCGTGTCGTCCGGGCATAAAGTCATATCGCCTGAACAGAGAACATGTTACTGACTTTGAAACGCGATTTTATAATTTGCTGCCCAAAAATACGTGGCGCTGAAAGGCGCATTTTTGATGCAAATCATTTATTACTGTGATAACACTGTGCGCGATAAAAACATTAAATATATTCACATAGTAAATATGTTCTATTGGAATGGTTGTTTTCGATATGACAAAAGTCTAAAAAACCCATTGATGTGAAAAGGAATAAGAATTGTCTATATTCCGATTCGGTGTAATTAAGTAATTTCTCGGATAAAAATAAGAAATGATATTGATATTTCTTTTTTGATATGGTTCTTATAGCGGCTATGGTTATTCAGGAAACGATGCTTGAATGCCTGGCGTAATAGATTTCAGGTCAGTAGCGCTATTGTAAAATGGATTGTTGATGGCAGAAGGTATTTAGCAAGAATCCAGTTATAGCAGATTGTCGGTATTTAATCTGGTATACAGAGACACCAACGAAATGGCTGGAAAATGGAACGTTCTTTCATTGTTGGCGTTCCGTCCTTGTCAGCCTGCTTTGCCGCATGATAATCACGGAGGGGGGATGGACGCCATCTATTTAAAACTGGACGGTATTGAAGGCGAAAGCCGGATCAAAGGTTTTGAAAACCAAATAAAACTTATTGCTTACAACCACAACCCGACGAAACGGGAGTCCGGCGAAGCGAGAGGGACATATATTGGAGGGTTGACGCTGACAAAGCCAGTCGATCTTGCTACACTAGGCCTCTATGAGCACTATTGTAACGGGAAAACGGTGAAAGAAGGCGTGCTGACATTATGCCGTCGTGATAAGGGCGCAATGCTGCCATTTATTATTTATACGCTCACCAATGTGCGAATTTCACGCATGAGCAATCATGGCGACGCCGAAGGCAGCGCCACGGAGACCGTGGATTTGGTTTATAGCCATATTCGCTGGGATATTCCCGCATTAGCGTCGAAAAGCAAAACACGGCGGCCCCTTCACCGACAGGCGCTGTGGCGATGAGGACAAAACAAGTTTGCGGACTCGCAGTGGGCGATGCTGTATAGCGAAATGGCATTTAGCGGCTTGCGAAGGTCGATGAGCGTACATGTAACCAATCGATTGCCTGAAAAGGCGATAACGCATGGCCCTTACACCCGTTATGATTTTTACGCATAGCCGCTAATAAAACGGCATTTTTTATATACACATCAAGTTGATAGTGTGTTTCTGACCTTGACGTAAATAAGCGGGAAAAGCGATGAAACACACCATTGGGATACTGGGGGGGATGGGACCTGCGGCAACGGCGGATATGTTGGAAAAATTTGTTGAATTGCGACATGCCAGTTGTGATCAACAACACATCCCGCTCATTGTCAGCTCTATCCCTGATATTCCCGATCGTACAGCATGTCTGTTATCCGGCGGGCCTTCGCCATACCGTTATCTGGAGCGTTATCTGCATATGCTGGAAGACGCCGGGGCGGAGTGTATCGTTATCCCATGCAACACTGCGCATTATTGGTTTGATGATTTACAGAACGTCGCGAAAGCGCGAATGATCAGCATCCTGGACGCTACCCTGGGGGATATTCCGCCATCGGCGCGGCACGTTGGTCTGCTGGCGACCAATGCGACGCTGGCGACCGGGTTATATCAAAAGAAAGCGCTGGCGCGGGGGCTGACGTTAATTCAGCCAGAAGACGCGGGGCAGGCGTTGGTAATGCAGGCTATTTATACGCTTAAACGTGGCGATAAAATTGCGGCGCAAGCGCTGCTGCTGCCGCAAATCGATAGCCTTATTGCCCGTGGCGCTCAGGCAATTATTATGGGGTGTACCGAAATTCCGCTTATTGTGGCCGGACATGAACGCGCGATAGCGTGCCCGATGATTGATTCCACAGCGTCGCTGGTGCGCGCGGCGATTCGTTGGTATGAGTCCTGGCCAGACACCCGCGCCTCTTTGACCGGGGAACAACGCCTTACCGCCTGATGTGTTTACAGCGCGGCCTGAAGCCCACGCAGGTTGCGCCAAAATGTTTCGGCTACCTGACTCATGCGGGTATTCATGCGATAAGCATAAGCCTGGATCGGGATAACCAGTTCGTCGGCATCAAGCACTATCAGGCGCCCGTCGGTAATCTCCTGACGGATAGCATACTCGGGCAACCAGGCGATTCCGCAGCCGTCCATCGCAACCTGTTTTAACAATTCACTCATCGAAGAGACGAAAAATGTACTGAAACTCAGTTCAGCATGGCGAGTCAGGGTACGATTTATCAGCCGGCCCATATAGGAGTTCTGACTGTAATTAAGCAGGGGAAAGTGCGGCTGCTCAAGCGTATAGCGCGGCTCGCCCCGGCCATTGTTGGCGCAAACCGGAAACAGTCTCGACTCAAACAGGCGGATGTTATCAAACGGCGCTTGTTGCAGGTTTTCATCGTGATAAGAAAAGATAAAATCGCTTTGCCCCTCACGTAACATATCCACCGCCTGGTCGACATCTATCGCCTCAACGGCGTAGGTAAACTGCGTCGGCATCTGCTTAACGATGGTCGGCAACAGGCCGAGGGAGAGCGAGTGGGCGGCGGCAATCTTGATTTTACGCAGCGTATAATCGCTGCCGCCGCGCAGTTCGGTCAGATTACTTTCCAGCTGCTGTAACAGGTGGCGAACCTGGGAGTGAAAGATTTTACCCTGTTCGGAAAGCTGTAGCGGCGAGACCTGTCGGTTAAACAGTTCAACGCCCACGGCATGTTCCAGGGCGCGAATCCGCCGGCTAAAAGCGGGTTGCGATACGTTGCGGATAATGGCGGCCTGAGAGAAATTGCGGCACTTTTCCAGCGTCAGAAAATCATACAGCCATTTTGTCTCAATATTGTGCAAACCTGCTCCAGTTAC
Source organism: Salmonella sp. SAL00672 (assembly GCF_046552175.1). Classification (NCBI taxonomy): domain Bacteria; kingdom Pseudomonadati; phylum Pseudomonadota; class Gammaproteobacteria; order Enterobacterales; family Enterobacteriaceae; genus Salmonella; species Salmonella sp. SAL00672. The sequence goes on from NZ_JBGDUQ010000009.1 coordinate 12,538, forward strand.
ATCCATTTACCGTTATCCTGTCAGCCGCCCGAAGGGGCATTCTACGTCCATTCGGGCGGCTGACAACCGCTTATCCCGTCCTCTTTCAGAATGCCGTGATGGGGCAGCCTGAAACTAGCGGGAATTACGCCGGTTCAAAGGTACCTTTTACGCAGGCTTTCCCCTCATTGACCATGCGTTTGCCGCGCGCATACACCTGCTCAATACGTAAATCTGCGCTAAAGACGAGCAGATCCGCATCGTTACCGGGACGGATTTCGCCTTTGCCGTCCAGACTGAGGAAGGCGGCTACGCTGGTCGTCAGCGGACGCAGAGCATCGGTCAGGCTGAATCCGTAGTGATTAACCAGCGTCTGCAACGTCTCCAGCAAACTTTCGAAGCCCGCGACGCCGATGCCCGTCAGATTTCCGGCAGCGTCAAATAGCGGCTGGCTGCCGTTACCGTCTGAACTGAGCGTCACCCGGGAAAGCGGGACGCCGGCTTTTACCGCTCTGGCAATGCCCTCCGCCGGCGCGACGGGATCCGGGATACTGGTGGTAATGTCGATCACGCCGCCTTTAAGCGCAAACGCCAGCGCCTGCTCGAAAAGAGATTCGCTACGGTTGACGTGGGTAGGCAGTAGTTTGCCGATCGGCACGTCGCTATTTTCCAGAATGTCATACAGCGGCTGTAACCCTTTTTTGCTGCTGCCCATATGAAAAACGCTGACACCGGGTTTACCGCCCAGCAGGCCGCCAACGCGTGATTCGGCGGCCATGCTGGCGAGTTGATTCCCGCTGGGCGCGGCGGAACGGTGGTCGGAGACTGCGCATTTCACGCCAATGACGCGGTCGATCAGCGCGACGTCTTTTTCTACCGAGCCAGTAATGGTCGGCGACGGAACGTGATAAGCGCCCGTGAGCATCCAGGCGGTGATCCCCTCCTCATTTAGCGCTCGCGTTTTGGCTAACAGCGACGCGGGATGACGGCTGACGGAGTCGGTGCCAAGCAGACCGACGACCGTTGTTATCCCGGCTTCCGTCAGGCGGCTCAGGGAGACTTCCGGCGTCCGCGTCGTCGGCCCCGCTTCGCCGCCGCCGCCGATCAGATGAACGTGTTGGTCGATAAAGCCCGGGCACAGCATACGGCCGCTAAGATTAATCACCGCACAGTCCGGTACGATATCGCCGGGGATGTCAGCGCCGACGGCAATAATTTTGCCATTCGCGAGTAGAACATCGCAGATGCCCCGGTCTTCTGGCGCAAACAGGTGCGCACCCTGTAATAAGGTAAACTCCGCGGCGGATAAATCAGGCATGATAACTCCTTATTAAACAATAAGCTGCATGACCCAGATCGACAGCAGCGCATTGATGGCGCAGACTGCGATAATATGCGGGTAATATTTGGCGTTGACTTCGGCAGTACCGAGACAGCGGCCGACATTCTGTACCGGGTTTCCCATCAGGTAAATGGCTGGCAGTAGTACGGTAACATCGTGGCCGCTTAGCGCGCCGGCGGTAGCCAGACTGGCCGCCACGCCAACGGCGCCGCCCATACTCATCAGCGAAGCCAGAAGCACCGTAGCCGCTTCGCCGGGAAGCCCCCACAACGCCATCACGGGCTGGCAGATATGGCCTACCCAGTCGAGCAGACCGGTAATTTTCAGCGCCTGAATAATGACAAATGCCATGACCACATTGGGTAACAGGTTGGTCGTGGCGATGGTAAAACCGCGGCGTGCGCCATCGATAAACATATCCATGACATTCTTACGTACCTGAGTCGTCATGATTGGGCTCCTTGCGCAGGGTGACGGCGTTCTTCGATGTTAATCCAGATGCGCAAAAGGTTTGCGCCGATAAATTTGAATAGCAGAATGACCACCAGCGGAATGATGACTGACGTTCCCAGAAAGGCGAATACCGCAACGCCGGAGGAGAAATAGTTGGTGATAATAGCGCTGCCGCTGGTCTGCCAGGCGGCAAAAATCACTTTATCGCGTTCAGTGATTTCGCCTTCCTGCGCCAGTTCTTTGGTCATACCCGCCGCGGCGTCGGTATTTTGCAGGTTGGCGATCAGCGCCAGTGAGCAAATACCGGGAATGCCAAGCAACGGTTTCAGGATGGGCGTCATCAGTTGCTGTGCCGCCCGCAGACCGCCCAGTCCATCCGTAATCGCGATGATACCCAGAGAAAGGATAACCGACGGCGCCAGCTCCAGCGCAAAAAGGAAGCCATCTTTCGCGCCCGTTCCGCCCGCGCCGCGAAAGGTCTGCGTACCGGTCACATGACCGAATGACCCGTTGAGTACGGTAAAATCAAAAACGCGCCACCAGCCTTCGCTTCCGGAAAATACGCCGGAAAAGAAAATAATGGTGAGAAAAAACGCCAGGTATCCCTTTATCCCGACCTTTTCTGTATCAAGCGGCATGGCCGCCCCGTCCACTTGTTGCGCCATAGCGATCCCCGAATTTTTTTGATGATGTGTTGGTTGTAGCCACAGGCCAAAAAGCCCGAAACAGAAAGACCTTATCAGCCATAAGGGTAAGGACAAAATGCAAGTATGTATCGTGCTATGCGTTTCTTGCATAGCAGCGCGAAAAATCACCATCCTCGCTACTGCCGGAGGCGCGGGGAACCGTGGACGGTATAACGCGAGGTAAAAAAGCAAAGAAACAGGTGTTGACGCAGGCCGGAGCTGGGAGCAGGAAAAAAGGAGAAATAAATTTGACGTTAGTCAATTTCACGCCACTTAATTATCGTTGTTAAAAAATAGGATTTTTTAACCTAAATTTTACTTTTTTACTGTAATTTTTCACGCCTTAAGAGGAATTGTCACGGTCAGGTCAGTAGCCGCTGATAGGTCAGCTTGCGCCCTAAGAATCCTACGGGCAGGTAATAAAAAACGAATAATCGAATTAATTTCATGATGTGATTTATTTATAATTGTGATGATTTGAGAGGAAGCGATAATCATCATAATGGAATATATAGCCAAAATAATTCGAGTTGCGTAAAGGCGGCAAGGGAGTGAGTTCCCAGGAGCATAGATAACGATGTGACTGGGGGGAGCAACGGCCCGTCAGGGCGAGGCCCATGGATGGGCCGGGTAATCCGTAGCCAACACATAAGCCACTTGAAGTATGAAGGGTATATAAAATAATAGGCAGATTGATAGCACTAAAAACCATAGAATAAGTATAGTTTTTAGTGGCATCTTTACCTTGAAATAACGTGTTGAGGATGTGCTATTAAAAACAGATCCGCATTGCGCCGCGAATAGAGTTAAAGATACAACCCGGTGCGGATAGCGCGGGTTTACTCTACCGCTTATTCACGTATCACAAACCGTTTTTGTTTTATCTGCTGCGCGGCGCTGATCAGCGCGGCAAAAAAGAGCGCCGCGGCACCGCAAAGCGTGGCGTTGATAATTGCCGACGCGCCATTGCCTGACAGACTGGCGGCGAGCGGACCGAGAATTTGCCCAATACCATACGTTAGCGTCACCAGGCCTAACAAATTAATATTGCCCGGCGCGCTGAGTTGTCGGGCAAGCGGCATCACCAGCGAGGTTGTGCCCATAAACGTGGCGCCAAAACCAATACTGCTCAGTATTAACAGCAACAATGAGTCGCTGGCGAGAGACAGCAGCACGCAGGCGCTCTGGATCAACAGGTTCGCGGTCAGGCATGGCAGGACGCCCCAATGTTTTGCCGCCCACAGCCAGCCGAAGCAGCCGGGAATGATCGCCAGGCCGACCAACGACCAAAGGTGCGCCGTGAGTAGCGGAGAGCCCGCGCTTTTCGCCATCAGCGGCAAATAGGTAGCGACAATGATGTAGCCGAATCCGGCGAAACCGTACAACAGCGCCAGTTGCCACCAGGGCATAGGCTGATTTTCGATTCTTGCTAAGGGCGCAGGCGGCAGCGCATGAGCGCGGGGGGGAATCAATATTACCACGATTAATAGCAATATACCGGCGAGCGCCCCAGCCCCCAGCCATAGCGAATGGGCCGAAAGCGCATAATGTAAACCGCCAATGACATATTCGTTGCCCAGTGCAATCCCGGCCCCGACGCCGGAAAAGAGCGCGGCGATCACAAACGGATGGCGGGTATGATGCAACACAATCATTGATCCAAAAATCATCATTCCCGCACTCGCGACGCCTGCCAGGAAGCGCACCAACATGACGACCGTGGGCTGAGTAAATATCGCCATAGACAGAATAAGAATACCGGTGGCGACCGCCGAAGCCAGCAGCATGGGGCGTAGACGAGAGGGGAGATGAAAAAGGCCAAAGGAAAACAGTAAGCTTCCCGCCAGGTACCCTGCATAATTGGCGCTGGCAATCCAGGAGAGCTGATTAAACGTTAGCTGCTTTTCCGCCAGCATTACCGGCAGCATGGGCGTATACAGAAAGCGGCCAACTCCCATCCCCAGCGTCAATACCACCATACCGAAAAGCGCCGTAAAAATGGGATGGCGAGGTGAAGCGCTCTGAGCATGAACCATGGTTTTTCTCTTTGCTAAAGTAAGGCAAGAATGCCGGATTGTTGTTGTAAATGATAATAAAAAGTAAAATTAATGTTTCAAATTTGCAAGAAAAGAAAGTGAAGCGCAGGCGAATAACGGATTGAGAAGAGGGGCATCGGTGGGAAATGGCATTAAATTAATGCCTCCCACGTGCGGGGTTTGGCAGTTAATCTGAACGAGAATTGCGCCTTCCCCTTCTTAGATACTGAGCAGTGCCGGTATTTGCGACAGTAAATATAACACCAGACCAATAGCGCCGCCGACCAGCGTGCCGTTCACGCGGATAAACTGCAAATCTTTACCGATATTAAGCTCAATCTGCTGCGACATATCGCGCGCATCCCAGCCTTTTACGGTATCGCTGATGTGGCGCGTCAGGAAGGCGGCGAATTCCGGCGCGACGCGGTGCGCGGCCTGTTCCAGATGACCGTTAAGCGAGGCGCGTAATGCGTCGTCGGCGATCAGCGTCTCGCCAAACCATTGTCCGGCATGAGCGATGCGCTGCTTCACCTTTGAGTCTTCGGCGTTGATATCTGTTTTTAACCACTGGCGCAGATCAGCCCAGATCTCGCCGAGATAACGGTTAAACGCCTCATCTTCCTTCAGGTAACTTTTAATGTTTTCTGCCCGGGCAGCCATTTCCGGATCATGTTTAAGTTTATCGATCAGCCTATACGTCGCGCGATCGAAGGCATGACGAATCTGATGCGCGCGGTCGTGACTGATATCATCCAGCAGAGAATTTACCGCGTCGGAGACCAGTTCAGCGCTGTGTTCTCCCAGCCATTCGGTCGGCAGAATCTTCGCTTTTAACGGATGTTCGGTCTCCAGCCAGCGTATGATCTGTCTGGCGATAAATGTTCGGGAGCTGTCACGCTGTAACAGGGCGATAAGCTGGGCGATCAGCGTATCGAGTAACACCTGGTGACGATCGTTTTTGGTCATGCTTTCCAGCATCAGGGCGCTGGTGCCGGAAAGATCCACTTTATCAATCGCCTTATGTACCGCTCGCTTGAGCAGCCGCTGAATACGGGCGTCATCGGTTAGTTCCAGAAAGCCGCTCATAATTTGCAGCAGATGCTGCCCGACCCGGCTGGCGTTGTCCGGCTGGCTGAACCAGTTTCCGATAAGCAGCGCGGGTTCATGGCGGCGGATTAGCGCGATCAGCGACTGCGTATCAAGGAACTTCTCCTGCACAAATTGCCCAAGATTTTCGCCGATTCGGTCTTTATTACGGGGAATAATCGCCGTATGTCGTGAAATAAACGGAATGGGAATGCGGCGAAACAGCGCCACCACGGCAAACCAATCCGCCAGCGCGCCAACCATCGCCGCTTCGGCAATAGCTTTTACGCCCAGCACCCAAAAACTGGGCGGCAGGAAAAGCGTGGTTACAAACGTCGCGGCGGCTATCAGCAACAGTGAGAGCGCCAGGCGTTTGGCGCGTTTGAGTTCGGCGATTTTATTCATAGGGTTAAGGATAGAGCCAGACGGCAGGAACGTGCAAAAAACATCAGATTATCCTGTGCCGGATAAGCCTCTATCCGGCAGAGTGTTTACTTCTCAGCGGCTAGTTCTGCTGCCTCATGCTGGCGCACGCGCTGTAATAATGTCGCCAGGGTGAAGACCACGATCACCCCGGCTACCGCTGCCAGCAGGTGAAACGGCAGTCTCCCGCCGTGAAACCACAGCCAGCGGCCAACTTCGACCGACACCGCCATCACCGTCAGAATCACCATGTTCAGCGAGGCCGAAACCGTCCCTTTTGGCAAGTTGTTGGAAAAAAGCGTGAAGCGAAACAGCGTCGGGAAAATCATTCCAATGCCGAACGCGTACAGGCTGGTGCCCAGCACAGACCAAAGCCAGACGTGCGGCAGAAGAAGATTACCGAGAAGCAATGTCGCCAGCCCGCTTAACTGGATTGGTACGGCGCGCCAGATAAAACGCGGTCGGGTTGGATCTTTCACCAGGCGCACAACGATCATATTGGCCACGATCACCGCGCCGAATACGGGCACCTGCGCCCAGGCGAATTGCGAAGTACTCATCCCGCCGGCATCGATCAGGATCACCGGCGACACCGCCACCCAGCTCATCATCGGGATGTAGCTCAACGACAGCGTCGCCGCCCCGGTGAGAAAAATCGGGTTGCGAAACACATTACGAAAATCGCGCAGTACGCTCACCGCGCTGAACGGCACCGCGCCGCGTTGCACCGTTTCTGGCATCGCCAGCAGCAGGCCGCACAACGCCAACAGTCCCATCACCGCAATAATACCGAACAGCACCTTCCAGTGAACGAAGTGCATCAGCGCGGCGCCGGAGAGCGGGCCGATAACCGGAGCGACCAGCACAATGGAGGTAATAATCGCCATCAGCTTAATGGCTTTGGTTTGACCGAAAGCCTCCTGTACCGTGACGTAGCCGACCGTTGCGATAAAGCAAATGCTGGTGCCCTGCACAAAACGGGCAACCAGAAACTGCGTCATTGAGGTCGTCAACAGAGTTGCCGCGCAGGCGAGAGTAAAAATTAATGCCCCTGCAATCAGCACTGGCCGGCGGCCAATCCTGTCGGATAGCGGCCCCAGAAGCCATTGCAACGCCATTCCTCCCGCCAGATAGAGACTGACCGAGGCCGGCGCAAGACTGACGTCAGCATTAAAATCGCGCACGACGTTAATGATGCCAGGCTGAATCAGATCCGTCGTCAGATAGGCGGCAAAATCGTACAAAATTAGCGCCATCGGGAAAAATAACGTTGTGGCGCGTTGGGTGAAAAACTGAATAATCCGTTGCATAAAAAATGCGCTCCATGTCGGAGAACCCCATGATGGGATAGCGAAACTCAATACCGTCATCGTGACGTCAGGCAGGCGATGGAAACAGCGGCTGCGGATGTACTGAATTTCATGTAATCAAAAACGCTGCCGGTGAAAACACAGACAGGAAGAGACGCGTTCTGAATCTCGTCAGAACGTGTGGCGATTACAGATAACAATCAGCACATCACACCTCGGGAAATTTACGTTGCACGGAAAATATACACATTAAGTGTAATTAAATTTTGATGTTAATCAAAAGAGTTTGTCTGGTTAATAAAGGTAAAGGCAGGGCGCGCAGGCTGGTATTTTGCGTGTTCAGTTCCGAAAATGCATGTGCATTACAGATAACAGGATTTATCTTCCGTCGCGCCTCGCAATGCTGAAAAGGTACGGATGAGAAAGGAATTTTCAGGAGGTAGAGTCGCAGCATCCTGGTTTGGGATGACGGAGCGCCATGAAAAAATCGACGACCTCAACACCGCATGATGCGGTGTTTAAAACCTTTTTGCGCCACCCGGAAACCGCCCGCGATTTTATGGAGATTCATCTGCCGGTGTCGTTACGCCAGCTTTGCGACCTGCGGACGCTAAAGCTGGAGCCCGGCAGTTTTATTGAAAAAAATCTGCGAGCCTATTATTCCGATGTGCTTTGGTCGCTGAAAACGCGCGAGGGCGACGGTTATATTTATGTCGTGATTGAACATCAGAGCACGCCGGATGCGCATATGGCGTTTCGGCTGATGCGGTATGCGATGGCGGCAATGCAACAGCATCTGGATGCGGGGCATAAGCATCTTCCGCTGGTGGTGCCGATGCTGTTTTATCACGGTGTTGATAGCCCGTATCCTTTTTCGCTGTGCTGGCTGGATGAGTTTGCGAACCCGGAAGTGGCAAGAAGACTCTATGCCGCTGCCTTTCCGCTGGTCGACATTACGGTGGTATCGTATGATGACATTATGCAGCACCGCCGCATTGCGCTGCTGGAGCTCATCCAAAAACATATCCGCCAGCGGGACCTGCTGGGACTGGTTGAACGAATTGCTTCGCTGTTAGTTACTGGTTGCGCTAATGACAGGCAGCTTAAAGCGCTGTTTAATTATCTTATGATTCAGCACGGACATACGCCTCGTTTCACCACGTTTATTCGTGATGTGGTAGGGCATGTCCCGCACACTAAGGAGAGACTGATGACGCTGATAGAGAGGATCCGCGCAGCGGATCGCAGAAAAGGGGAACGGCAAGGAAGACAGCTCGGTCTGGAGGAAGGATTAGCAGAAGGATTAGAAAAAGGGCTGGAAAAAGGTCAGCGTGTTGCCGCATTGCGTATCGCCAGACAGATGCTGGCGGACGGACTTGACCGCGAGACTGTCCAGCGGTTCACCGGCCTTACGGCTGAAGAGCTTCAGGATGTTAGTCACTAACGCGGCTCCAGTCTGAATGTTGCAGGCCCGGTGCCCACCGGGCAACGCGCTCTATAATTATCGTTGATAACCGCACGAATATACCGAACTTTACCGATAGCGCCAGCCATCTCTACTACCCTTATTGTTCTGAGCGGCATTTACGGCTGCCTTAATGACGATAACAAGGAGACATGTGATATGGCTTACCAGACAGTGAATCCTGCCAATAATCAGCTCATTAAAGAGTATCCCCCGCACACGGACGCGGATATTGAAGCCGCGCTGCAAAAAGCTGACGCGCTCTATCACTCCGACTGGTCCAGGGGAGAGATTGACCAACGTCTGCCGGTACTGCATAAGCTGGCTGACTTGATCGACAGCCGTGTTGAAGAACTGGCAAAAATCGCCAGCCAGGAGATGGGCAAGCTCATCGAGCAGAGCCGTGGCGAAGTCAAACTGTGCGCGCAGATCGCTCGCTATTATGCGGATAACGCGAAGCAGTTTCTTGCCCCGGTGCCTTATAAAACCGAGTTTGGCGACGCGTGGGTAGAACATCATCCGATTGGCGTCATCATGGCTGTTGAGCCGTGGAACTTCCCGTACTATCAGTTGATGCGTGTGCTGGCGCCGAACCTGGCCGCTGGTAACCCGGTGCTGGCGAAACATGCCAGCATCGTACCGCACTGCGCCGAGACATTTGCCCATCTGGTGCGTGAAGCCGGCGCGCCGGAAGGCGCATGGACCAACCTGTTTATTTCCTCCGATCAGGTGTCGAATATCATCGCCGACCCGCGCGTGCAGGGCGCGGCGCTGACCGGATCTGGAAAAGCGGGGAGCGCCGTGGCGGCACAGGCGGCGAAGCACATTAAAAAATCGACGCTGGAACTGGGCGGGAACGATGTGTTCGTCGTGCTGGACGATGCCGATCTTGAGAAAGCGGTGAAAATTGGCGTGCAGGCACGGCTCACTAATGCGGGGCAGGTATGTACGGCGGCGAAGCGCTTTATCCTGCATGAGAAAATCGCCGATCAATTCCTCAGCCAGTTCACCGAGGCGTTCAGGAAGGTGAAGGTGGGGGATCAGATGGACGCTTCTACCGAACTGGGGCCGCTGTCGTCGAAAGATGCGCTGGAAACATTGACCAGACAGGTCGAGGAAGCGGTAAAAAATGGCGCGACGCTGCACATTGGCGGCAAGCCGCTGGAAAGCAAAGGCAACTTCTTTGAGCCGACCATTCTGACCCACATTACGCGTGACAACCCGGCGTACTTTGAAGAGTTCTTCGGCCCGGTGGCGCAGATGTATGTGGTGAAAGACGATGACGAGGCGGTAAAACTCGCCAACGATTCCCACTACGGCCTGGGCGGTGCGGTGTTTAGTCAGGATATTGAGCGTGCTAAACGCATGGCCTCCCGGATTGAAACCGGGATGGTTTATATCAACTGGCTGACCGACACCGCAGCGGAGCTGCCGTTCGGCGGCGTTAAGCGTTCGGGCTTCGGACGCGAGCTATCGGATCTGGGGATTAAGGAGTTTGTGAACCAGAAGCTGGTAGTGGTGCGCCGCTAATCCCTGTTGCCCCTCTGAAAACGGGAGGGGCCTGGCTTTTTGCAGCGAAGGACGCGGATCTTAAATCAGAACGAAATAAGCGAACAAAACACCCTCAATTGCCCTCCTTATTTATCCACGTTGCACTAACCGTGCTTTTTATCCCGATATTGTTTGTACAGACATTCATGATGCCCGCATTTTCTGTTCTATGCGGAGGCCGGTATGGAATTTTACGAGAACCGCCCCAGACAACCATTCATTGGCTTTGTGCAGCTCAGACGGGCACTAAAAAGGTGGTGGCTGCGTAAGCGGGCCTGTCAGGCGCTGCGACGAATGAGTGACGAGCAGTTAAGGGATATCGGGTTGGAAAGGAAGGATGTGGAATAACAGATAAGAGTCAGTAAAACTGGAAAGGCTGGATAATCTTATCTTAACCTCTCCAGTAGGCGGGTATCCTGGAACGCTAATTTTCCTGCCAGGCTTTCTCGATCAGCAGTTTGGCTTTATCCAGATCGTGTTCGTTACGCACAATCAATTCGACGTCGCCGGTTCCCCAGTGGCCAATATGCGTGACGTCCCGGCTAAATCCTTCTTCAAGCTGGATATGCTGTGGATTAATTTTCAGCCACAGGCGTAGGTGTGGGTCGGTCACGGGATAAACGGCTACGCACAGAAAGTTGCGAATGAGGCGGAAGGCGTCATAGAGCTTAAGCTCTTTAAACTGAACCTCATCACTGAGTGACAGCACATAACTTTTTAGCTGTTCATATAATGAAAGCAGCGCGGGAGAGGCCGAAGAGAGCTGTTCGCGCTGCGTGCGGGTATGGCGTTTACCGCTGCTGACGGAACCGTTCGCGATGATGTACTGAGGGCTATTTTCGACCACGGCGTTAACCAGTTCCAGCATTAACAGGTCGTCGGCAAAAAGCTTGTAGCGAATCAGGTTGATATTGCGGTTGATTTGCTGAACGGCATGTTCGTCGTATTTATTAAAATCGGCGGCAATACAGATTAACCGTGTGCCGGACCAGTCAATGGCTTTGGCCGCGGTTTTACTTATTTTTTCCATCACCAGCAACTGAAATTCCGCTTTATGATCGAGTAGCCAGTCGAGATAAAAGAGCCCCTGGTTAATGACGTTTTCATTGCTGTGGCGTTTATATTCAATAATCACCGGGCAGTTATTTTCGTCGAGGCCGAGGGAATCAATTCGCCCACGATGGGTTTTACCCGTGCGGTATTCGGTCTCGAGAAAGCGGACGCCAAGGAATGTTTCCATATGGGATTCGATCAGCATTTGCAGATCTTTTTCAATGGCTGCAGCTTTGCCCGGCAGTTCTTGTACTTTCCCGCCACCGAGGCGGAAAAGCTGGATATCGCTCATGGATCCCTCCTGAATTTCATATTACCGGGTATGATACTGCACAGAGTAGAATCAGAAAGCATAAAATTGAGTCTGAGGATATGTTATTTGTGGTAATTTATTAATTTGAAAAGAGAAAATGGCAGGAGCGCCAGAATGAGTACGTTTGACACGACGAAAATTGCTTTAAAAGATATCCTGGGGCAGATTACTGATGGACGGGTACAGTTGCCTGATTTCCAGAGAGGGTGGGTATGGGATGATGAGCATGTCCGGTCTTTGCTGGTCAGTATTGCCCGTTCTTTTCCCGTTGGTGCGGTTATGCTGCTGGAGACTGGGGGAGAAGTTCGCTTCCAGGTGCGTCCAGTTGAAAATGTAGAATTGCAGAAAACCGAGCCTGAGATGTTGATTCTGGATGGCCAGCAACGTTTAACGTCCTTGACTCAAGTCCTGATGCTGGATACGCCCGTTAAGACTTTTAACGAGAAAGGAAAGCAGATAGACCGTTTTTATTATATTGATATTGAGGCCGCTCTGGACAATAGGCTTGATGAAGCTTTTATTTCTGTTGAAAAGTCTAAAAAAGTAACGATGAATTTTGGTCGTGATATAAAAACTTTTGTTAACTCCTTTGGAGAAACGGTTGAAATGGATTTTTCTACCGTGCAAAAAGAGTGCGAAGCATTATTTTTCCCTTGTAACCAAATTATCAACTCTGATGCATGGGAAAGTCATTTATATAAGTGCTCACAAGAAAAGTTTTTCACTTATATGCAGTTCCGTGAAAAAATTCTGAATGCCTTTAGGAACTATTTGCTGCCTGTTATTAAATTGGGTAAATCAACTAGCAAAGAGGCCGTTTGCCTGGTGTTTGAAAAGGTTAATACCGGTGGTGTTCCACTATCCGTATTTGAACTGGTGACCGCCAGTTTTGCGGCTGATGGGTTTAATCTTCGGGATGACTGGTTTGGCAGTAATTTGCGTCAAAAATTTGGCCGCCGAAATGTACTGAATAAAGAAGCTATCCTACAGGGCGTAGAGCCGACAGACTTTTTACAGGCTATCAGCATATTGAATACGCTAAAAAAACGGCGTGCCGATCTGGCCGAAGGGAAGACAGGGAAATCAGTTACTGCAGTAAGTGCTAAACGAGTTTCAGTATTAGCCCTTTCTCTTGAAGATTATCATTGCTGGGCCGACGATGTGGAAAAAGGCTTCTTACTTGCCGCTAAATTTCTCCATCATGAATGTTTTATGCACTCATGGGATCTTCCTTATCGTACGCAGCTTGTGCCGCTGGCGGCAGTATTATCGAAATTACAAGGCAATTGGCTGGAGCCCAAAATTTATGACAAACTGGCGCGCTGGTTCTGGTGCGGTGTCCTGGGGGAACTGTACGGCGGCGCGGTAGAAACACGTATCGCAAACGATGTGGAAGAGTTACTAAACTGGATTGAGGGGGAAGGTGAAGAGCCCCGGACGATTTATGAAGCCTCATTCCAGCCAGGGCGTTTATTGACGTTACGTTCCCGATTGAGCGCCGCGTATAAAGCGTTAAGCGTGTTGATCCTACGCAATGGTGCTCAAGACTTTTTCTGGAAGTCGACGATCCAAAAGTTAGATTATGGTGAGATTGCACTCGATATTCACCATATTTTCCCAAAGATATGGTGCGAGAATAATAATATTAGTCCAGCAGTGTATAACTCTATCATTAATAAAACATCAATCTCCTATAAGGCCAACCGAATGATTGGTGGGAGATCTCCGGCTGAGTATCTGTCGCAGATCCAGACGCATCCGCAGGTCGGTCTGGAGGATGCCGAGATGGATGCGATCCTACGCAGCCACTTTATTGAGCCTTCGCTGTTACGGCAGGATAGTTTCGAGGCATTTTTTGCCGATCGAAAAAAACAATTGCTGAAATTGATCGAAGCGGCAATGGGGAAAAATATTAGTCAGGATGATGTTGCTGAATTAGAGACAGCAACAGACGAGATTGATGTCTGATACTGCAACCCAGGTACGAATTAAATCGCACCTGGGTTTCCTGCCTATTTAGAAGAAATCACGCGGATAAACGTTTGAACTTGCTTTTGTTTACGTACTGACAGCTTGCTTACTTGCCGTAAAGACTCAACCAGCTCAGGCTCGGGTGGTTTCACGGTCAGCACGATGCAGCCTTCCATCACCTTAATATCCATTTTACTGCCGGTGGTAAAACCGGCGGCTTCCAGCCACTGGCCTTTCAGGGTGATGGCGGGAATACGGGTGTATTCCGGGTAGCGGCTCGCATAACTGACGGTGGCGAGGCGGTTATTTGTTGGGGAGACTTCTGGATCGGTGAATTCTGCAATAGAATGCGGGGTAGTCATGATGGCTATTCTCCTAAAATAGTGATTGTGATTAGCGAGGCGCTCGTGTTGCAGCACGAGCGTCTTGCGTTAAATACCTGTATATATCATCAGGGAATAGAAGGAAAGTCCAGCTGAAAATGAATGAAAATAGTGGGGTGGATGCGAGGATGGATTATTTTTGGTGATGGGAATAAAGCGGCTATTTAGCCGCTTTATTGGTTTATGAAGGGCGGGTTAATTGATGGCTGCGTCGGTGAGGGCGTCGGCCAAGTGGACCTGGGTTTGTTGGGCGGATTGGATGCTAACTTTCAAATTAGATAAAGTTGTATCTATTTCATTAATTTTTTTAATGATTATCCCTTGTTCATTTTTTGGTGGAAGAGGTACAAGAAGTCCCATAAGTTCATTTGAATTAATGTTTTTGACACCTGTAGTTGTTCTAATAGGACCTTCAATTTGCTCACGTATTAAATTTGATTTCATTACCATGTTTATATATCTGGCATTAATATATTCGTTATGTAGCCGTACTCTAATTATATAGCCAGCATAAGCATGATCTTTTAGATCGTGTTGAACTAATGTACTTTGACCGACAATATTAGTGCTGCCATTAGATCTTATAAATAAGAGATCATTTTTATTTAGTGTAAGATCTTTTAATTCAGAATCGGTTAATGCACCATACTTTATGTCGGCAAGATCGATAATACCTTTTACAATGTTAGGAATTCTTAGAACAGGATAGCCTGAAATATTATAATCACATTTTTGAGAAGTTCCATATTTTATATCATGGAGTATATTTCCCAATTTAACCCATTCCCACCCATCTGGCAGTTCAAATGGTTTTTCCTCATCACTAATCGGTGGCAACGGTTTTTGCTTTTTCATTTTCCCGTCTTTCACCAGCTGTGCTTTTTCCTGCGCAATACGTTTGAGCAGTTCAGAGGCCGGTTCATCGTTCGGATCCTGCGGTACCAGTTTGCCCATCACCGCCAGTTGCAGAATGGTCTGTTTTAAGGCGTCAATGCTGGCTTCGGTGGTAAACAGTGTGTCGAAATGCTCGCTGATACGCGACCAGTTTTCGGCCAGTTGATCGGCGTTCTGGCTGTCGGTTAGCGTGGTTAGCAGGGTTTCAACCAGCTGTTGGTGGGTGTCCAGACTGGTCAGGGAATGCTGCTCCAGTTGGTCGCAGAGGGACATTAGCTCTTCGACCTTAGTTACTATTCGGATTTGTTCACATAAAGGTGGTAGAGAAAATAATTTCTCATTTAACATTTTATAATGCCTAGAATACCCCCTTGATTCAATTTTAAAAGACTTAAGCTGCCAGTAAAAATATTTTTCGTTAATAATGACAGGGGAAAGTATTTTCACACCATCAGCACCCACGATAAAATCAAAATCAATATATTTTATATTTCTGGTATGATCGCCAAATATTATAACGGGATTGTTAATATTAATTAATAGCTCTGAGTTGTTAGAGTAACCAGATATAAATTCAGCATTTTGTTCAATAACAGGGTGACGGCCTTCATCTATAATATCAGATGACTTAACTTTATGTGATGATTCTGACTGAGGGATGTATATTTGTGGTAATCTTGCCCACTCCCACCCCTCCGGTAGCTCAAACGGTTTCTCCTCCTCGCTAATCTCCGGCAGCGGCTTTTGCTTTTTAATTTTCCCCTGCTTCACCAGCTCGGCCTTTTCCGCCGCAATGCGTTTTAGCAGCTCAGACGCCGGTTCATCGTTCGGATCCTGCGGCACCAGCTTGCCGCGCACCGCCAGCTCCAGGATCAGCTCGCGCAGCTTCTTAATGCCGTACAGGTCAATCTTGCCCGAACTGCCGCGCCCCGCCGTGGAGCGGGTTTGCAGCGCCGTAGTCCAGGTATCGATATGGTCGACAATCAGTTTTTCCACCGCCATCAGTTGGCCCCCTTACCGGAGAGCGCCGCGCCGAGAATATCGCGCAGCTGGTGGCGCAGGGTCTGAATTGCTTCCTGCTGCTTGGCGTACTGCGCCAGCAGTTCATCCGGATCGTGGCTGACGGTTTCCGCCTGGTGCGGGTTCTTGATATCGAGGTTAAAGTTGCGGGCAATCACCTCGTCGATGCTGACCTTCCACGCCTGTTCGTTCTCGACGCGGCTGGCGAAGCCGTCAGCCTCGTTGCCCCACCAGTCGATCTCGGCCTGGAACTCCTCAAACTTCATCGGTTTGGTTTTGCTGTAGTTCTTCACCCCCGCCGGGTACGGATGCTCGTAGAACCAGATGTCTTTGGTCGGCTGACCTTTGGTAAAGAACAGCAGGTTGGTTTTGATCCCGGTGTACGGGTTAAACACGCCGTTCGGCAGACGCACGATGGTGTGCAGGTTGCACTCCTCGGTGAGCAGCTTTTTGATCTTGGTTTTCACGCCTTCGCCAAACAGCGTGCCGTCCGGCAGCACCACCGCCGCGCGGCCATTTTTCGCCAGCACTTCAATAATCAATTGCAGGAACAGATCCGCCGTTTCACGGGTCTGCATATCGGAAGGGAAGTTCTTCTCGATGCCGTCTTCTTCGGTGCCGCCGAACGGGGGATTGGTGATAATCACATCCATCTGCTCGTCCCAGGAGGAGAGCGGTTTGTTCAGGGTGTTGTCGTGACGGATCTGTACCGGTACTTCAATGCCGTGCAGCAGCATATTGGTGGTGCAAAGCAGATGCGGCAGCTGCTTTTTCTCCACGCCGTGGATCTGTTTTTGCAGGATCTGGTGGTCGGTGACCGTGTGCGCATAATGATTTTTAACATGATCAAACGCGCAGGCGAGGAAGCCGCCGGTGCCGCAGGCCGGATCCATAATCGATTCGCCGAGTTTCGGATCGACGCGCTCGACCATAAAACGGGTCACGGCGCGTGGGGTGTAGAATTCACCCGCGTTGCCTGCGGCCTGTAAATCCCGGAGGATCTGTTCGTAGATATCGCCGAACAGATGACGTTCGCTGGCGCGGGTAAAATCGATCTCGTTCAGCTTGTTGATCACCTGACGCAGCAGGGTACCGTTTTTCATGTAGTTATAGGCATCGCTGAATGCCTGCTTAACCACATAGCCGCGCGGGTTGATATCGATCTGCGCGGGCAGATCTTTTAGCGTCGGAAACAGGTCGTCGTTGACGAACGCCAGCAGTTTATCGCCGGTGATCCCTTCGTTATCGGCCGCCCAGTTGCGCCACAGGTAGCGCTCCGGCATCGGCAGCCTGTATTTTTCCTGCTCGATTTCCAGCGCCTGTTCCTGGGCGTCGAAGATCTTCAGGAACAATAACCAGGAGAGCTGACCCAGACGCTGTGCGTCGCCATCGACGCCTGCATCTTTGCGCATGATGTCTTGTAATGATTTGATAGCCGAGCTGATTGACATGGGGTCGTCCCTTTATAAAAAAACAAAGCCACCTGCGGCAGACGGGCCGCAGGTGGCGTAATCAGGATGTTCAGGCGGAGCGGGGAGGAAGCTGGTAAATTTCGCTTTCCAGGTCACTCACTGCCTGCATATAGGTGCCTTTGTCACCAAAGCCGTCGGTGATGATCTCCTGCAGAGTGCCCATCTGGTCGAACGGTTTGAGCTTCAGCACCTGAATATTCTCGATTTCTTCCACGCCCGCATCGGCATATTTGTCCAGCAAATTGCTGAGTACAGTCTGCGCGGCATCGGAATATTTGGTGAAATAATTACGCTTGCGAACATTGTCTGCGCGCTCTTTGCGCGTGAGCGGCGGCTGACCATACACCACATGACAGAGCATGTCGAACGGGTCAAGATCTTTGCCCACCTCTTCCGCCAGAACATCCCAAAGGATGCCCTGTAATTCGAGCTCTTTGATCACCGCCGCTTTGCGGTCAGCATCTTGCCATTTCCGGACAAAATCATCCAGTGAGGCGCAGTCTTTGAGCACGGTTTTGCGGGTGTAATCTTTGAAGGATTCGGTGACCAGCCTGCCGTCGGCGTCGTAATACTGGACGCGTTGCGAGACCACACCAACGGTGACGCCGTTAATGTGGAATTTACGGACCCGGTTGTCTTCCTCTTCCGGTAACGGGCCGGAGCCGCCCATCGTGCTGGTGGTGTAGGTGGCCGGATCTTCGTCTGCCCCGTTGATATCCTCGTCGGCAAAGACGTCAGGCGTTTCTTCCTCCAGCGTTTCGTTGAAGCCGGAGTCCGGGTCCGAAATGTCATCTGGCGTGGCTTCCATCACTTTTTCCGGGATACCGTCAAAGCGCTCGTCGGCAAACAGTTCAGTGGCCTTTTTGAAATCAAGAATGGTGAACCACAGTTTGCCGTAGTCTTGTTCGATGCGGGTACCCCGGCCAATGATCTGTTTAAATTTAGTCATTGAGCGGATGGTTTGGTCCAGCACGATCAGTTTGCAGGTCTTAACGTTTACGCCAGTAGTCATGAGTTCTGAGGTGGTCACAATCACCGGCCATTCTTTTTTCTTGTCGCTGAAATTCTGCAGCTGGCCTTTCCCTTCTTCGTCATCCCCGGTGATTTTCATCACATATTTATCGTTACGTTTTACCATCTCCGGGTTGAGGTTGATCAGCGCCCGGCGCATACGTTCAGCATGCGGAATGTCTTCGCAAAACACGATGGTTTTATCCATCGGATTGGTGCGTTTGAGGTAATCGGTAATGGTTTTCGCCACCAGTTCAGTCCGCTCGTCGATGACCATCGTGCGGTCGAAATCTTTCTGGTTATAGATTCTGTCATCGATCAGTTCACCGTTGAGGTCGCTCTGGCCGCGCACGGGTCGCCAGCCTTGTAAATCAACATCAATATCGACACGAACCACTTTGTAAGGAGCGAGGAATCCGTCCTCGATCCCTTCTTTCAACGAATAAGTGTAAATAGGATCGCCAAAGTAGTCGCTATTGGAGACCTCGTGAGTTTCCTTCGGCGTGGCGGTCATACCAATCTGTGTGGCGGAGCTGAAATAATCCAGAATTTCACGCCAGGCGCTGTCTTCAGAGGCGCTGCCTCGGTGGCATTCGTCGATGATAATCAGATCAAAGAAATCCGGCGAAACCTGCTTAAACGCTTTTTGATGCTCTTCATTGCCGGTTAACGCCTGATAGAGCGCAAGATGGATTTCGAAAGCGGGGTCGAGAGTGCGCCCGGTGATTTTGGTCATTGCGGAGCCGAAAGGCTGAAAGTCATCAAGTCGGGTCTGGTCAACAAGGACGTTTCGGTCTGCCAGGAACAGGATGCGTTTTTTAACGCCTGACCGCCATAAACGCCAGATGATGTGAAACGCCGTCAGCGTTTTACCGGTTCCTGTCGCCATGACCAGTAATAATCTGTTTTGCCCGTTAGACACAGCCTCCAGCGTTTTGTTGATGGCCTGAAGCTGGTAGTAGCGCAGCCGCTTTTCGCTGCCGTCGTTGTAATAATCCTGGGTGACGATCGGCATTTGCGCGGCGGTGTACCCTTTCCACTGGCAGTATTTTTGCCACAATTCATCAGGCGTTGGGAATTCGTCGAGGGTAATTTCTCGCTCAATCGCGCCGGTTGCCGTTTTATCATGGAAGATAAAGCCATCGCCATTGGTAGCGAAGACGAAAGGAACGTCCAGCAGGTGCGCATAACCCAGCGCCTGCTGCATACCTTTGCCGATTTCATGTTTATTGGCTTTAGCTTCGATCACCGCCAGCGGCATGTTTAATTTGTGGTACAGCACGATATCGGCAGATTTCACCGTTCTACGCGCCGCGACTTTGCCGCGCACGATGACCTTACCGTCCCGGAGTTTGACTTCCTGTCGGATTTGAGTTGTGTTATCCCAGCCAGCTTTCAGGATGGCGGGCATAACGCGTTTGGTGATGATGTCTGCTTCCGTCAGGGTACTCAGGTTCAGGTCAGCCATTGGGGATTCTCATCGAATAGCGATGCGCAAATTCTACACACAAAATCAGATGAAATCATTACACTCTGTGTGCATTATTGGTGTTAAGTCTCTGTTTTAGATGAATTCGTGAATTCTGTACCCAACATATAAGGTTTTAATATGGAAGTTATTAAGATTTGGAGATCCTTTCTTAAACATTTTAAACAGAAAAAATTAGATTCTGCGGTGATTGTCTATGGCGTGATCGCAATCTATTTAATCCCCTATAAAGTTCCTTTAAAAAGTTACCTGGTTGCATTTCTCTTTGTATCTATTCTAATATTCTCTTGCACTCAAGAAAATCGAATTAGGGAATATATCAGTTTCTTTGTACGCACAGACAATGATCATTTATTGACTCGGTTTGCTGGTATTCTATCGCTAACTGCATGGTCAATTTTTTTGCTTTTGTTGTTGTCTGCTAATGTGTTTGTCAACACCATAACGTATTGGTTAGCTATTTTATTTTCAGTCTCTATCCTCATTAGTAGCATTTTGACTATTTTAGATTTTGCCAGAAATAATACAGCAAAAACCTTTAAGGTAATCGGCTTGGCGGTTACCGCATTTTCAGGTGTTTTTGTTTTTACTAGTAGTTACTCTGCCAGTATTTTCTGGCAAATCAGTAATCTGGAGCTATCCTCTTCTCCATGGTTAGAATATTGTTGGAAAGCCACCGCATTTCTTATGTTTTTCCTGTGGTTATCACAACCTATTTGCTATGGGCTATTTCTGCGTTACGGTGATAAAGCAAAAGGGTATCGAATCTTTACATTAACAGGTGCTTTTATTATGTCTATGTTTTTGTTTCTGCTTGTTCCTATGTTGATTGGTGATGTCGCTTATTTTGTGCTAAAAAAGACCATCAACCATGAATGGCGCAATGAAGCAAAGTGCGGTGAATTGGAAGTGAAGAATAAAAACGAAAAATATTTTGGTTTTAATACTGATAAATATACTGTGTTTTATTCGGATAAAAATGATAAGTGGGGTTTCTATGAGATCACCTGCAAAAAAGGGAGCGACAGGAGAGATACTTATAGTGTGGAGCCTTTGCCGGAGTATAATATCCCCTCGTGGTTAAGGTAGTTTGTATTTATCATTATGTAGTGGTGCGCTGGTGGAAGATATAATATACTAACGGTGAATAGAGAGTGCCATATCTGCTCTGAAGGCCATCATTCTGTGATGGCCTTGATGCGGGTTACTTCCTTAACCCCGCAAACGCCGCTCTGATCTCGTCTTCCGGCAACTGGATCCCGATAAACACTAGCGTGCTGTGCGGCGTTTCGTCGCCCCACGGTCTGTCCCAGTCGGCGCTGTAGAGACGCTGCACACCCTGGAACAGCAGACGGTTGGGTTCGCCGTCGATCCACAGCATCCCTTTGTAACGCAGCAGTTTATCCGCTGATTCCAGCAGCAGGTTTTCCATCACCCGCGAAACCTCGCTGATATCCACCGGGTAATCCAGTTCCACCACAATTGACGATACATCGTTCTGTTTATCGGCAATAAAGTGGAAACGCGGTTGGCTTGCCAGCACGTTCTCTTCCAGCATAAAGCCGCTGGTATTAAACAACTGACTCAGGTCAATATCGCCGTGTACCACGGTGTAAACCGGGGCGCGGGCGTTGATACGCGCCAGCCGCTCGCGCAGTTTCTCGCTGTCGCCTGCCACGTCGGTTTTGGTCAGCAGGATACGGTCGGCGTAGCCTATCTGCGACTGGGCGATGGTGAACTGGTTCATCTGCTCGTTAGCGTGCACCGCGTCGACCAGCGCAATCACGCCGTCTAACAGGTAGCGTTCGCATAATACGTCATGGGAGAAAAAGGTCTGAATAATCGGGCCGGGGTCAGCCATGCCGGTGCATTCAATCACCAGGCGGTCGAAAGCAATATCGCCGCGGTCGCGGCTGTCGAGCAGGTCTAATAGCGCATCTTCCAGCTCGTTGGAGCGGGTACAGCAGATGCAGCCGTTAGTCAGGGTTTTGATCTGTGTGGCGCGATCGCCAATCAGTTGATCGTCAACGGAGACTTCGCCAAATTCGTTTTCGATAACGGCGATTTTAAAACCATGTTGTTCGTTGAGGATATGGCGTAGTAGGGTGGTTTTGCCGGCACCAAGAAAACCGGTAAGTAGGGTAACTGCAATCGGGGTCATAGTCTCTCCATTAACAACAGCGCATACCGCCTTTGCCATCGCCGCCGTAACGTGCTTGCTGACGTTCGCGGAAGAACTCTTCATAGGTCATGTACGGCTTGTCGGGATGATTAGTTTTCATGTGCTCGACATAGTTGTCGTAGTCCGGAATACCAATCAACATTTTTGCCGCCTGGCCGAGATATTTTTTTGCCTGACCTAAAGTATCAAACATTCTGCCGTCCTGTTAATGAATAAAGCCGGATGGCGGCTTGCGCCTTATCCGGCCTACACTAGCCGGGGTCGCTGTGCGCTACCCGGCATCACTTTTAGTGGTGTGAAGAGATCTTCACGCCGCCTTCCGGCACGGGCACATACGGGGTTTCTTTATCGGTACGTTTATCGCTGTTGCGTACCTTCATCCAGGTGGTGAAACCGTAGAAGATAATACTGTACACCACCACCAGGAACAGAATACTCAAACCAGCGTTAGTGTAGTTGTTCACCACGATATGGTTCATATTGGCAATCTGCTGCGCGGTCAGGTTGGTGCCGTTGGCAATCTTCTCTTTATACAGGTTTGCCATGTAGAAGAAACCTTCCATCTGTGGGTTGGCGCTGAACAGTTTCAGGCCCAGTGCCCAGGTGGTGCAGATCAGCAGCCATACCGCCGGGATTACCGTCACCCAGATGTACTTGGTGCGCTGCATTTTGATCAGTACCACGGTGCTCAACACCAGCGCCACGGCGGCCAGCATCTGGTTAGAGATACCGAACAGCGGCCACAGGCTCTTCACGCCGCCCAGCGGGTCGACCACGCCCTGATACAGCAGATAGCCCCACAAACCGACGCAGCCTGCGGTACCGATGATACCCGCGACCAGAGAATCGGTTTTTTTCAGGAACGGGACGAAGTTACCCAGCAAATCCTGCAACATAAAGCGGCCGGAACGGGTACCCGCATCTAGCGCGGTCAGGATAAACAGCGCTTCGAACAGAATACCGAAGTGATACCAGAAGCCCATATCCGCCATCGGCAGGACTTTGTGGAACACGTGCGCGATACCTACTGCCAGCGTTGGCGCGCCGCCTGCGCGGTTCAATACTGACGGTTCACCGATATCTTTCGCAGTTTGCAGGATTTGTTCCGGGGAAATCACAAAGCCCCAGGAGCTGACGGTCGCCGCTGCATGTGCGGTAACGTCTTTCAACTGCGCCATAATCAGCGGCGCGTTCTCGCCGCCCATCTCGTGCAGGTTTGGCATGGTAATGCCCAGACCTGCCGGCGGGGTGTTCATCGCGAAGTAGAGACCCGGTTCAATGATCGAGGCCGCCACCAGCGCCATCACCGCAACAAAGGACTCCATCAGCATCGCGCCGTAGCCGATAAAACGCGCATCGGTCTCACAGGCCAGCAGTTTCGGCGTGGTACCGGAAGAGATGAGCGCGTGGAAGCCAGAGACGGCGCCACAGGCGATGGTGATGAACAGGAACGGGAACAGAGCGCCTTTCCACAGCGGGCCGGTACCGTCGACATATTGCGTCAATGCCGGCATTTTCAGTTCCGGGTTGAGGATCACAATCCCCAGCGCCAGACCGACGATCACGCCGATTTTCAGGAAGGTAGCGAGATAGTCGCGCGGGGCAAGGATCAGCCATACCGGCAGCAGCGCGGAAACAAAGGCGTAGCCGATCAGCGCGAAGGTAATGGTGGTGTCTTTAAAGGTCAGCGCCGGGCCCCAGTACGGGTCGTGGGCAATCACGCCGCCGAAGTAAATAGACGCCACCAGCAGCACGATACCAATAACGGAGACTTCGCCTACGCGTCCCGGACGCAGGAAGCGCATGTAGATGCCCATAAACAGCGCAATCGGCACCGTGGAGCAGACGGTGAAGACGCCCCACGGGCTTTCGGCCAGCGCTTTAACCACGATTAATGCCAGCACCGCGAGGATGATGATCATGATTAAGAAGCAGCCGAACAGCGCGATGGTGCCTGGAACGGTACCCATCTCTTCTTTGATCATCTCGCCAAGAGAGGCGCCGTTACGGCGGGAAGAGATGAACAGCACCATAAAGTCCTGCACTGCGCCCGCGAGCACCACGCCCGCCAGTAACCACAGTGTCCCCGGCAGATAGCCCATCTGCGCGGCCAATACCGGCCCGACCAGCGGACCTGCGCCAGCGATGGCGGCGAAGTGGTGACCAAACAGCACGTAGCGGTTAGTCGGCACGTAGTTCAGGCCGTCGTTATTGATAACCGCCGGCGTCGCGCGCGTCGGGTCGAGTTTCATGACCTTCTGGGCGATGTACAGGCTGTAGTAGCGGTAAGCCACCAGATAGACGGAAACGGAAGCGACCACGATCCACAGGGCGCTCACGTGTTCACCCCGACGTAGGGCAACGACCGAGAGGCAGAAAGCACCGATGATTCCGAGAATCACCCAGGGTATGTGCTTGAATATCTTTTTCGTATCCATAGTAAAACCTGGTTGTAAGTTTAATTATCAGCCGAAGCTGGGTGGACATTGAGTTCGTGTTTGAGGAGGTAGATTGACTGCTATGCTGAGAGGATCTTGCCAGATCATCGCGCGCGTAAAGTTAGGTAAATCAGTGAGTGGTTGTATGGCGGTTTAAGCGGTCGGACGTACCGGTAAGCGGTTTCGCGGAGGAGGGCGTGGGCTATTTTATGTGATTGAGATCACGATATAAAATGGGACGATCCTTGTTGCGCGGGGCGTCATAACGACTTCACTGAGCTAATCGTGATATTAATGGCGCGCATCCCATAAAGTTTTCCCTTTCCAGGCCGAAAATTCTGTATCTGTCTAGCGGAAAGAGAAAACATGTTAAAGCGAATTAAAATTGTTACCAGCTTACTGCTGGTATTGGCGCTATTTGGCCTTTTACAACTGACATCCGGCGGGCTGTTCTTCAACTCGCTGAAGAATGACAAAGAAAACTTCACCGTATTGCAAACTATTCGTCAGCAGCAGTCTGCCCTGAATGCAACCTGGGTGGAGCTGTTGCAAACGCGTAATACCCTGAATCGCGCGGGTATCCGCTGGATGATGGACCAGAGCAATATTGGCAGCGGCGCAACTGTCGCTGAACTGATGCAGGGGGCGACCAATACGCTGAAGCTGACCGAAAAAAACTGGGAGCAGTATGAGGCGTTACCGCGCGATCCACGTCAGAGTGAAGCGGCTTTCCTTGAGATCAAACGAACCTATGATATCTACCACGGCGCGTTGGCGGAGCTTATTCAGCTTCTTGGCGCGGGTAAGATTAACGAGTTTTTTGATCAACCGACTCAAAGCTATCAGGACGCTTTTGAGAAGCAGTACATGGCCTATATGCAGCAAAACGATCGTCTGTACGATATTGCTGTTGAGGATAACAATAGTTCCTACAACCAGGCGATGTGGGTACTGGTCAGTGTGCTGATTGCCGTTCTGGTGGTCATTATCGCCGTCTGGTTCGGCATCAAACTGTCGCTTATCGCCCCGATGAATCGTCTGATTGAAAGCATTCGTCATATCGCCAGCGGCGATCTGGTGAAGCGTATCGACGTGGAAGGCTCCAACGAAATGGGGCAGTTGGCTGAAAACCTGCGTCATATGCAAAGTGAACTGATGCGTACCGTTGGCGATGTACGTAACGGCGCGAATGCGATCTATAGCGGCGCCAGCGAGATTGCGATGGGCAACAACGATCTCTCTTCCCGTACTGAGCAGCAGGCAGCGTCTCTGGAAGAGACTGCCGCCAGTATGGAACAACTGACCGCCACCGTGAAACAGAACGCCGAAAACGCCCGTCAGGCCAGTCACCTGGCATTGAGCGCCTCTGAAACAGCGCAAAAAGGCGGCAAAGTGGTGGATAACGTCGTACAAACAATGCGCGATATCGCCTCCAGTTCGCAGAAAATCGCCGATATTATCAGCGTAATCGACGGTATTGCTTTCCAGACCAATATCCTGGCGCTGAATGCGGCGGTAGAAGCGGCGCGCGCAGGCGAGCAGGGACGCGGGTTCGCGGTGGTAGCCGGTGAAGTCCGTAATCTGGCCCAGCGTAGCGCGCAGGCGGCACGAGAGATCAAGAGTCTGATTGAGGATTCCGTGAGCCGTGTTGATGTGGGGTCGACGCTGGTCGAAAGCGCCGGTGAAACCATGGATGAGATCGTCAATGCAGTGACCCGCGTGACCGATATCATGGGCGAGATTGCCTCGGCGTCCGACGAGCAAAGCCGTGGTATCGACCAGGTGGGCCTGGCGGTAGCGGAGATGGATCGCGTAACGCAGCAGAACGCCTCGCTGGTGGAAGAGTCCGCCGCCGCGGCTGCGGCGCTGGAAGAGCAAGCCAGCCGTCTGACCCAGGCCGTCGCGGTGTTCCGTATTCACCAGCAACAGCAGCGTGCGCGTGAAGTGGCTGCGGTAAAAACCCCGGCAGCCGTGTCGTCACCAAAGGCCGCAGTGGCCGACGGCAGCGATAATTGGGAAACATTTTAAGGGCGTATGGTGAACAGTCGGCCTACAGATGACCGTAGGCCGGATGAGATGTTCACACTTTTGCCTGATGGCGTAGCGCTTACCAGGCCTGGCAGTCCGCGCAGGCCGATTTTAAACCAGCATCAGGCGCATGGCGCAGCGTGATTCATACGCGAGGCCGTGCGCCGCTTCCTCCTCTCTTTTCTGATATCGCGCGCTAATCCAACGTTGAGTGAAGGTGTGCGGTGATCCACAAAAAATGAATAAAGCGAGAGAACGCACGGCAGGATAGCCTTGTTTCGCGGCATCATAATTGCTGATGTGATAATCGTGAGAGGATACGATGCGCAAAGATGCCCTGCTTGCTTTCCTGATGAACCAAACGGATTTTTTTGATCCGGAAAATGTCAGTGAGGTGTTTACCGCGCGCTATCTGGCGCAGCGTTTTAATATGCAGCGCAATACCGCCAGCCATTATCTGAACCAACTGGTGGCGCAGGGCGTGCTCTGCAAAATCAATACCCGTCCCGTCTATTTCCTGCATAAGCAGGCATTTAGCCAACAGTTTTTTACCCTTTCGCGTAATGAATACGCCAGCGTCGCGGAGCTGTTAGCGCACGGGGAACAGGAGTGCGCGCCGGACGATCACTTTTCCCTGTTGATTGGCCATAACGAAAGCCTGAAGCGCCCGATTGAGCAACTGAAAACCGCGCTGTTTTATCCCGACGGCGGACTGCCGCTACTGATGACCGGCGAAAGCGGCACCGGGAAAAGTTATCTGGCGCAGCTCATGCACGAATATGCCATCGCCCAGGCGCTTCTGTCGCCGGATGCGCCATTTATCAGTTTTAATTGCGCCCAGTATGCGAGCAATCCCGAACTGCTGGCGGCGAATCTTTTTGGCTATGTGAAGGGCGCGTTTACCGGCGCGCAGAGCGACAGACCGGGCGCGTTCGAGGCGGCTGACGGCGGCATGTTATTTCTGGATGAAGTCCACCGGCTGAGCGCCGAAGGGCAGGAGAAGCTCTTTACCTGGCTCGATCGTGGTGAAATTTATCGGGTAGGCGACACCGCGCAGGGGCATCCGGTTTCGGTACGTCTGGTATTTGCGACGACCGAAGAGATACACAGTACCTTTCTGACGACATTTTTGCGACGCATCCCGATTCAGGTCAACCTGCCGGATCTCCAGCACCGTAGCCGCCAGGAAAAAGAGGCGCTGATCTTACTGTTTTTCTGGACGGAGGCGAAAAAACTTTCGGCCACGCTTATCCTCAAACCGCGTTTGTTGCAGATCCTCAATCAATATGTTTATCGCGGCAACGTCGGCGAGCTGAAAAATGTGGTGAAGTATGCGGTGGCGACGGCATGGGCGAAAAAGCCTGGGCAGGAAACCGTTACCGTGTCGCTGCACGATCTGCCGGATGCCATGCTGTCGGCATTGCCGTCACTGAATGAACCGCTGGCGGACGACACGCCGGTGAGCATCTCGCCCGACACGAACCTTACCTGGCTGCTGCGCGCCCGCGACGAGATGCAGGGCATGATCCATGATACGCAGTGTCATGTGCTGGCGCTGTACGAGCTGGTACGTAGCGGGAAAGAGGGGTGGGAGACGGTACAAAAAAGAATGGGCGATGAAATTGAGACCCTCTTCGATCGCCTGATTTTTACCGGCGACGATAATGTGCACTCACAGCGGTTGCTGTTAATTACAAGCCTGGTGCGGGAAGAGTTTTATCGTCTGGAGAAGCGCTTCAATATGCAGCTTAACGGCAACTGTATTTACGCGCTTAGCCACTATTTAATCCATCGTACCGCACTGGCGCCTTCTCGTCTCAACAGCGAGCAGATCCGCCAACTGGACGCCTTCCTCGCCCAGAAATATCCACTGCTGTACAGCTTCTGTTTACAAATTCTGGAGACGCTGGGCCAGAAGCTGGATCTGGAGCCGAGACGCATTGATATGCTGCTGCTGGCGCTTTGGCTGCATAAACAGGGGGCTAACAACCAAAAACAGGTGACGCATGCGGTGATTCTGGCGCACGGCTATGCCACCGCCAGCAGTATCGCCAACGTCGCCAACCGGTTACTGAAAAATACGATTTTTGAATCGTTCGATATGCCGCTGGACGTCACGCCGGAGGCGATAGCGCAGCAGGTGATGCGCTATCTGGAAGAGCATCCGCTCGCCTCCGGCCTGATGATTCTGGTGGATATGGGATCGCTCAAGGCCATTCATCGTCATTTTGATCGCGCGCTTTCCACGCCGGTGACGATTATCAACAACGTCTCGACCAGCATGGCCCTGTATGTAGGGGAGCGTATTTTACAGGGGCATTTTATTGAAGAGATCGCCCGCGATATCGCCCGGGATGTGCCGGTCGAGTATCAGCTCTACTGGCCGAAAAGCAACAAACCGCGCGCCATACTGACCACCTGCGCGACCGGTATCGGTGTGGCGACGAATCTTTGCGCATTACTGAGCGCCAGTATTCCGCAGGCGCTGGAGATTGACGTCGTCGCCTGCGATTATGCGATGCTGGCGAGCAATAAAACCCAGGAGCCGGTATTTATGCGCTACGACGTACTGGCGATAGTCGGCACGCTGGACCCGCACATCGCCAGCGTGCCGTGGATTTCGCTCGACTCGCTGATCTCCGGCGAGGGGAATCACTATCTGATGCGGCTGTTTGGTTCGCTGACCACGCCGGAGCAGGTGGCGGAGATCAACAACCTGCTGCTGAAAAACTTCTCGCTCCGACGAGTGATCGAATCCGTCACCATCCTCGACACCAGCAAAGTCATCAACCATGTTGAGCAGTTTCTGCTGCGCTATGAGCATCTGGCGGGCGTTACCGTCTCGAATGAAAGAAAGGTGGCGCTCTATGTGCATATTAGTTGCCTGATTGAGCGTCTGATCCGCCATGCGGGCATTACTGCTTATAGTGGACAACAGTGTCCGGAACAGGAACTGAATCGGCTACGGGAAGCGTTTAGTGTCATTGAGAGTAACTACAGTGTCAAAATCCCCACCGCCGAGCTTGGCTATATCCATAATATCCTGACCTTCGAAACAGAACTTATCGAGCAAGATCAACAGTTTTAACTATTTCCCTCTGTTAACCCGCATCTTTTTTCGGCGCGCCACTTTTTCTGGCACGCCGCTTGCTCTCTTTTATCACAGTGGAATGTGTTTTAGAGGTCAGGATGAAGAGACATTATATTTTCGCCAGCCACGGCACGCTGGCCAGCGGAGTTTTAAACTCCGTGGAGCTGATTTTAGGCAAACGGTCAAATGTCTGGACGCTGTGCGCTTACGTTGAAGAGAGCGTGGATTTAAGCCAGCAGGTAGATACGCTAATTGCCCGGATCCCGCCGGAAGATGAAATTATTGCGCTGACCGATATTTTTGCCGGCAGCGTGAATAACGAATTTGTCCGTTATTTATCACGAGAAAATTTTCATCTGCTGGCAGGGATTAACCTGCCGCTGGTTATCGATCTCTTTATGTCGGAAAACGATGGCAATACCACGCATACCATAATGACGGCGTTAGCGGATTCAAAAGAAAATATTCAGTACTGCAATCAAACTATCACCAGCGCCATGCAAAGCGATAAAGATTTTTAAGGGGAGGAAGCGTCATGATTGTTTTTTTACGGGTGGATCATCGTTTATTACATGGACAGGTCGCCTTTTCCTGGACGCAGTACGTTGGCGCAGACTGTATTTTAATTGCCAACGACAGCGTACCTAATGATGACCTGCGTAAAACCACCATTAAAATGGCGAAGCCGCCCGCGGTGAAGCTGGTTATTAAAAATATTGCCGATTCAATTGAAGCGATAAAAAGCGGCGTTACCGATAAATATAAACTTTTTATTGTTGTTGAATCCGTGGCGGATGCGTACCGGCTGGCGCGCGAATTACCCGACATTAAAAGCATTAATTTAGGCGGCACGAAGGTACGTGAAGGGAGCCAGAATATTGCTAAAGCCATCAATCTGTTAGCGGATGAAATGACTCAACTTCGGGAGCTGGCGGCTGGCGGAGTAGAGATAGAAATTCGGCTGGTGCCTAACGATCGTAAACAACTTTTTGCCTGAGCGGATACCCTCCTGAGGACATATTATGGTAGAGGCGCTTTTACTGGGACTGGTGGCGTTTATCGCCCAGTCTGAATATGCATTAGGGACGTCGCTGATTTCCAGACCTATCGTGACCGGACTGTTAACCGGACTGGTGCTGGGCGACATGGAAACCGGAATTGTGATGGGCGCGACGCTGGAGTTGGCGTTTATCGGTTCCTTTTCGGTGGGCGCGTCGCTGCCGCCGGATGTGGTCACTGGCGGTATTTTAGGTGTGGCCTTTGCGATTAATTCCGGCGCCGGGGCGGAAACCGCGCTGTTATTAGGTTTGCCAATCGCGACACTGGCGTTAATTGTGAAAAATATCTATAACGGAATGTTTATTCCGTTGCTCTGTCATAAAGCCGATGCTTACGCTGAGGTGGGGGATACCCGGGGCATTGAGCGTATGCATTTAATCTCCGGCATTGGGCTGTCGCTGACGCTGGGGATTATCGTCACGGTCTCTTATTTAGCGGGCGTGAATATGGTTAAAGGTTTTCTGGATGCCATTCCAGAATTTATTAAACATGGATTAAGCGTTGCCACCGGTATTATTCCCGCGCTGGGTTTTGCCATGCTGGCGCGCTTATTAATTAATAAAAAGGTCGCCCCCTATTTTTTCCTCGGTTTTGTTTTAATGGCGTATTTAAAAATTCCGGTGACGGGTATTGCGATTCTCGGCGCGATCGTCGCCGTCGTGATGGTCAATATGCCGAAATTTGCGGCCTCGCAACCGGCACCTGCGCAAGGAGCGTCTCATGACGATGAAGATGATTTCTGATAAAGACCGCCAGCAGGCGGAAACCACTGGTCTGGTCACCGCGCGTGATTTACGCCGCGTCTTCTGGCGGTCATTCCAGATGGAGTTTTCCTGGAACTATGAACGACAAATGAACCTGGCGTTCGTCTATACGCTCATTCCGGTATTAAAGAAACTGTATAGCCGAAAAGAAGATCTTGCCGAAGCGCTAAAACGCCATCTGGCTTTCTTTAATACCACGCCGCACATTGTGACGTTGATCCTCGGTATTACCGTGGCGATGGAGGAGAAAAATAGCCAGCAGAAAGAGATGGACGCCAGTTCTATCGATAACGTCAAAGCGTCGTTAATGGGGCCGCTGGCGGGTATTGGCGACTCTTTTTTCTGGGGAACATTGCGTCTTATCGCCACTGGCATCGGTACCAGTCTGGCGCTGAAAGGCAATATTCTGGGGCCGATTTTATTTCTGCTGGTGTTTAACGTACCGCATATTCTGGCCCGCTGGTTCTTTACCCGCTGGGGCTATGTGCTGGGAACCGGCGTACTGCAACGTATTCAGCAAAGCGGAATGATGGAAAGCCTAACCTATGGCGCCTCGATTATCGGTCTGATGGTGGTTGGCGCGATGACGGCCTCCATGATTGATATCACCATTCCCATTACGTTTGGTACGGGAGAAGCGAAAACCCATGTTCAGGACATTATTAACGACATCATGCCTTGTCTGCTGCCGTTAATTAGCTTCGCCATTGTGTACTGGCTGTTAGGGAAAAAAGTGAAACCGTTAACCATCATTGGCGGTATTGCGCTGGTGGGAATTTTCGGTTCCTGGATAGGGTTATTTTAAGAGGGATACACAATGTCACCAACCATGCTGACCTATATTAACGAAGAGTCTGACGTCCTGGCGAATATTATTCGACGCCATCGCCAGTCTCTGGAAGAAGTATCGCGGTTCGCCAGCCAAAAAACGTTACGACGAATCCTGATATTAGCCACCGGATCGTCATCGAATGCCGCCTTTTGCGCCCGTTATTTCTTTGAGCGCTGCGGTATCTCTATCGATATTAAAGAGCCGTACACCTTTAGCCAGTATGAGAATAGCGATCCGCAAGCCGATATGGTTATTGCTATTTCCCAGAGCGGGAAAAGCGCTTCTACCCTGGAGGCGATGCGTAAAGTTCAGGCGCAGGGACGTCCGGTATTCGCTCTGACCGCCGATCCGCAAAGCCCTCTTGGCAAGGCCAGTGATTATCCACTGGATATTCTGACCGGGATTGAGTCCGTCGGCTTTGTTACCCGTGGATTTAGCGCGACGGTATTGAATCTGTTGCTTATCGCGTTGTTAATTGCCCGTCAGCAGCAGCGACTGACGGAATCGCAGGTCGAGGAGTATGTGGCGCAGCTTCAACGTATCGCGGCAACCCTGCCGTTGGTTATCGTGCGTACGGAAGCGTTTATTCACCAGCACCAGGCCGTTTTACGAAACGGGACGCGTTTTGTGGCGACAGGCTACGGCGCGCTGGTTGGGGTGGCAAAAGAGTTGGAAACTAAATTTACCGAGACGGTGCGTGTTCCCTCAAGCGGGTTTGAGCTGGAAGCCTATATGCACGGCCCGTATCTGGAAGCCAATGCGGAACACGTGATGTTCTTCTTTGAGGACCGGCCCGACGCGCGCTCCAGGGCGCTACGGGAGTATATGACGCCTGCGGTCGCCAAAACCTTTACTCTCACGCTGGCGAAGGCGGCGCAGGATGACCAGACGCTTGCGCTGGATGTAGCGGTTGATCACCATTTCTCGCCATTACTGTTGATTGTGCCGGTACAACTCATGGCGTTTCATATCGCCTCACTGAAAGGCATCGACCTTTCGGTACGCATTTTTGACGATTTCGATCGCGTTTTAAAAAGTAAAATCTGAACAATCAGGAGAAAAATATGTTGGGTTTTAATCAGGACGAGTACCTGACGAGTGCTCGTGAGATCATCGCTGCGCGCCAGAAGGCAGAACAGGTTGCTGACGAGATTTATCAGGCCGGGTTCAGTTCTTTATTTTTCGCCTCTGTTGGCGGTTCACTGGCGCCAATGATGGCAATTAATGAATTTGCCAAAGAATTAACAACGTTGCCGGTTTATGTTGAGCAGGCGGCAGAATTAATTCATAAAGGAAATAAGCGGCTGAATAAAGACTCTGTGGTTATTACGCTGTCTAAATCCGGCGATACCAAAGAATCGGTGGCGATCGCCGAGTGGTGTAAAGCGCAGGGAATACGCGTAGTCGCTATTACCAAAAATGCGGACTCTCCGCTGGCGCAGGCGGCGACATGGCATATTCCGATGCGTCACAAAAATGGCGTGGAATATGAATATATGCTGCTGTACTGGCTGTTTTTCCGCGTGCTGTCGCGCAATAACGAATTCGCCAGTTACGATCGCTTCGCCAGCCAACTGGAAATTCTGCCGGCGAATCTGCTGAAAGCGAAACAAAAATTTGATCCGCAGGCGGACGCTATCGCCAGCCGTTATCATAACAGCGATTATATGATGTGGGTCGGCGGCGCGGAGATGTGGGGCGAGGTCTATCTGTTCTCCATGTGTATCCTGGAAGAGATGCAGTGGAAGCGCACGCGCCCCGTCAGCTCTGCGGAATTTTTCCACGGCGCTCTGGAGCTGCTGGAAAAAGACGTTCCGCTCATTCTGGTGAAAGGGGAAGGGAAATGCCGCGCGCTGGATGAACGCGTTGAGCGTTTTGCCAGTAAAATTACCGATAACCTGGTGGTGATTGATCCGAAAGCGTATGCGCTGGACGGTATTGATGATGAGTTCCGCTGGATCATGGCGCCGTGTGTTGTTTCGACATTGTTAGTTGACCGACTGGCGGCGCACTTTGAGAAATATACCGGCCACAGTCTGGATATTCGTCGTTACTACCGTCAGTTCGATTATTAACAGAAAGGGGCGTGTAGCATATACAGTGCCTGATGGCGCTTCGCTTATCAGGCCTACGCGCCAGTTTATGGATAAAGATGATGTGTAGGCCGGGTAAGGCGCAGCCGCCACCCGGCATATATGACCTTCTCTTTTAACCCTCAACATTCACCACTTTGATCTCCACCATGCCAATCCCCAATTTGCGCGGCGAATGGCCCAAAATATTACCTTCGTTGGTGGAGACGGGAGCGGGCGGCGCAATGACTAGGGTATTCGCGTCCGTCGGGTTGTTGAAATGCAGCGTGATAGTGGACACATCGTGACCCAGCACCAGCGTCTGTTCTTCGTTGCCTACGCGTACCGGAATCGGCCGATTCGCGTTGTCGCCGAAGGCTTTGGCGGTGATCACCAGATCAAACTTTTTCGGCAGCGGCGCTTTATATTCGATTTTAACCTCATCGCCCAACTGCGCATTTGACCAGCGCCCCCAGGACTCCGGCCGGGAAATGCCGCTAAACTGCTTCACCTCCTCCGGCGCGCCCGCCACATTAAAGATAAAGCTATCGGCTTTATAACGAATATCGTTATCGACAATCTTTAAGGTATCGACGTTGCCTTTGTAGCGTTCCATATCGATCATCGTGTCTTTAAACGCCGTCTTACCCTGCCACTGCGCTTTATCGACATGCTGTACGGTTTGCTGCCCGCCAAGCTGCCCCTGCGAGACGCACCAGTCGGTGGAGAGCGCCAGCGCCGGCGCCCATAGCTGCGCCATTTTGTAGCAGCGATCGATCCAAACGAAATTATCGCGCGGGGCGAAGTCGGCCAACTGGAACCGTAGCGGAGCGGAGTATTCACTTTCCGGTAACGGTTCAACACGCTTATCCGATACGCGCAGTAGTAACGGCAGGCGGAAGTGGCTGCCGGAAAAAGCGATCATGTTTTTGTCCCGATCGACGGTAAAATCTTTTATCTCTTTCGGGAAATTCCACAGGCGAATGATATCCGGCTTCATCGCCAGCACTTTCTCTTTTACATTCAGGAACACTTCCGACAGCGACTGCCCGGAAAGGCTGCTACGTCCCAGACCGATAAAATTATCGCCGCCGAGAATATCCAGCACCGTTGCGCCGTTGTCCATCGTGTTGCGTTTGACCGCCAGCGTCTCCTGCTGCGGTTTATCGCCGCGCAGAATGAAAAACAGATTGTTGCGATCTTGCTTATTCAGGTACTTCCAGGCCGTATTATTCATCGCCAGATGGTCGGAAGAGACGACGATAACGGTATCTTTAAACCACGGTGACGCTTTGATTTTGTTGATAAACTCGGCGATGTTTTCCTGGCTGCAACTTACGGCGCTAAAGGACTGGTTGGGCTTGCCGTCGTAATCGTAGCGTTTGCGGTTGCAGGTGCGTGAGATAAACCCGTCCGGGTGGTGAGTATCTACGGTCAGCGTAAACAGCGAAAAACGCTGGCCTGAGCGGGAAAGCGCTTCAAATTTCTTCCATGCCTCATCGAGCACCGTATCGTCGTAGAAGCCCCAGTCGTTACGATAAGACGGGTCCGCCACCACCGTTTTTAGCTCTTCAGCGCCGTACAGATGATCAAATCCGTGTGATTTCAGGAACACGTCTTTCCCGGCAAAACGCAGGTTAGCGCCCTGCACGAAATAGTTCTGGTAGCCGGAGTTTTTCAGAATATCGCCGAGGCAAATATTTTGCGGGAAGAAACTGGACACCGACGCTGAGGCATTGCCCTCAAACGGCGCAAACAGCGGAATACCGCACTGGGAAGCCACCATCCCGGCGATGGTGTAATCCGTTCCCGGCAGTTGCATGGTATGGCTGAAATCCAGCCCCTCATTTTTCAGCGCGCCTAACTCTGGCGTGAGATTGGGGAACGCGTCATTATCAAAATAGGTCCGTTCCAGGCTCTCGCCGTAGATATAGACCAGATTGAGCTTCGGATTAGGAATGGTTTTTGCTGGTTCTTTATAATAAACGGCAAAATCCGGATCGCCATCGCGCATTTGTGATTTTACCAGTTCGGTGATCTGGCGAAACGCCGGGCTGGCGTCGACCGAACCTAACGCCAGCAGTAACGCCAGCAGGCTGTAACCGACATGATGAGGATGGTGACGGCGGCGGCGTAGTATCCATCCCAGCGCGCCAAATACCGCCACTAACGCCAGGGCAATGCCGATTCCCGGCAGAATATATTTGCCGACTCCCGCTCCCGTCAGACTATTCGTGAGCGTATAAAGCACTGCGTCGTTGATCCCGTCGCCGGTAAAATAGTCGCTGGCATACAGGGTAATATTCAGAATGACAAAAAGTCCCAGCACCGTGAGAGTGGCGGCAAACCACCAGGTGTTACGGCCCGCCTTCCAGGCATATATCAGCACAGAGGCGAGAAACAGAGCGACAGAGAGCAACTCGGACAACTGACGATCCTCAATAAACCAGGCTTATCGCTGGCAGGAAAAAATTTCTAACAATGTAATAGCGATGTCACATTGCTGCAATTCTAATAACTTTACACGGCGCTGTTATTTAGAATGAGTTTAGAAAGTTGGTTTTTTGATCGGCATCACTTCCTGCCATAGCGGTTAATAACAGGAAAAGACGAAGAGAAAAATCGGGTTAATGCCGTGTTGGCGGGTAAAGGGCCAAAACACGGCTTTTATCAGGGCGTCCCGGCGTGGCGCACGGTCAGAAAAACGCAGTCAGGAGAGGAAATTCAGCCCTTGCTGCAACACCAGATCGCAAGCTTTGGTTTTCACCTTTTCCGCCAGCGGCGTACTGCCGATATTATTGAGGTTCAACTGCTGGCCGTCCTTCGTCTTGAGCAACCCTTGCAGGCCGTTCAGGTAGTTAGTGTCCTGCTCCTGCTGTGTGGTATCCAACCCCAACTTGTTCAGAATCTGATTTTTAACGTTTTCCACGTTGGTAGCGGACGCCAGTTTCTGTTTGGCGCAGTACTGCAAAATACCGGCGGCATTATTCATATTATCGGCGCTGAGCGACTGGGCACCTCTGCTGAGCAGACCGGTTAGCGCAGAAAGCGACATCCCGCCCTGCTGTGCGTTCGCGCCCTGAGCGCTTAACTGACTGGCGGCAATACCGCTGGTGGAAATCAGTACGCTGGCGATCGCCGCGCAGCACAGAACATGTTTCGCTGTATTCATGGTAATCACCTGTGTTATGCCAGTTAGGCGTCGTATCGCCCTGGCGCACGTTGCAATTTAATACTCTTTACCCGTCACCCGGCTGCGGTAACTGTCCCAGGTAAAATTAACCCATAAACTGTTGCCGAGACGCATACGGTCCATGACGCGTTCGCCAAGCATTTTCGTCATCTCTTCCATATTGCTGTTCGTCAACATGCCGGTGGGACGTTTTGACGAGGAACGACGATCGACAATTTGATTGATGATCACTTTTTCATAGCGAGATTCGGTCTGCACGCCGATCTCGTCGATCACCAACAGATCAACGTTACTCAGATCGTTAAGCAACTGCTCTTCGCTGGTTTCCCGATTGCTGAACGTGTCTTTCATCGCTGACATAATATCCGCTACGGTGATAATCAGTACCGACTTTCCGCGCAGCAGCAGCTCGTTACAAATAGCCGCGGCGAGATGGTTTTTACCGGTTCCCGGCTTGCCGGAAAAGACAAAGCTGGCGATATTGCCGTCAAACTCATCAACGTACTGTCGGGCTTTGCTTAACGCGTTCATTTGTCCGTCGCACTCAACCCGATAGTTATCAAACGAACAGTTCTGATGCAGCGGTCGAATGCCGGAACGGTTAAAGGTGCGCTGCATTTTCATCGCCCGGTTTTCCCGCGCCAGCGCTGCCGCCCGGATCTCGCCTTGCTCTTTCTGCCACGCCAGCAATTCTTCGCCCGTTTTAAACGCCGGCGTAATATGCGCAGGCATCATTTTTTGTAGACGCTGCATCAGGTCGCCAACATTTTTCATCGTTACCCCCTAAAACCTGGTGGAATATGATTGTCAGGTTCGCTGACGCTATTGATGTCGCGCTGCGGCATTCCGCCATTGCTGGAACGGCTGATTTGCACGCTGCGCGCCAGCTTTTGCTGCCACTGGATATGGTGAAAAACCTTACCTTCCGCCTGCCAGTAGGCGATAAACGCCGCCAGCTCTTCTGCGGTGACCGGCTCCCGAAGCGCCACGCCCCAAAGGGCGGCCTGACGCTGAAAATCCGCATCCGGTTGCCAGGCGGGATACATGGCGAATTTTCCGCAGGGAATCGCAACGGGGGCGGCTTCGGGTTCTTCGTAAAATTGCGCGTCTAACGCCACATCGCTTCCCGGACGTGATAACTTTTCTTCAAGCGCCAGCAGTTCAGCCATGCGTGCAGGCGTCACGGCATAAAAGGCAGGCGCATTATTAGCGAATACCGCCACTGCGCCGCCCGTTGACTTCGCCAGCACAGCATGATGATCGTGTAAAAGGACGTCAATACCGATGACGTCCGACGTTAAAATTCTGGAAGACATAATGTTTCTCAATATGGAACAACAACCGAGAAGGGCGACTGTTTTTATAGTACCACACAGACCTGTAAGAACAGCAGGAGGCGTTCCACCAATCACACGCGGGGGCGTTTGCGGTACAGCCATAATCCCGGTACAGAGAGGCCAATTGAGAGCGCGCCAACAATGGAAGAGGCTTTCAGAAAATTGGTCAGCAGCGTGATCATCATCGGTTCGCTATAGCCCAGATGGCTAATTTTTACTGCGGAAATCATCGCGGTATAGGCGGAAATCCCCGGAAACATCGGGATCACGGCCGCGACGGTAAACACTTTAGGGTGAGCGAGATACCAGCGTGACCACTGAATACCAATACTGCCGACCAGCAGCGAAGCCATAAACGTCGACCATTCGATATTAAAGCCTGCGCTCATCATCAGCATACGCGAGCCATGACCCAGCGCCCCCAGTAGCGCGCACCACGGAAGCGCCCGGTGGGGAACATTAAAGACCATCGCAAACCCGACGGCGGGGATCGCAGACAAGATCATGTCCTGCATTAGCGCCAGTAAAAAGTCGATTATACCCATCCTCGTAGCCCCCATATTGTCATTGACATCACTACGCCCACACAGGTGGCCAGTGTCAACAGGCTGGCGATAGCCCAGCGCGCCAGCCCGGTATTAATATGTCCTTTAAACATATCTGCGACGGAATTAATCAGCGGAAAGCCCGGCACCAGTAGCAGTACGCTCGCCGCCATGGCGATAGTGGGCGTCTGGCTAAAGGCGGGAAGGGTGAGCATCAGCCCGGAAATCGTGGTAGCGACAAAGGCGGTAATGCAAAAATTGATCTGCGGATGTAAATGCCGCTGCGCCAGCATCTGGCGAATATACATGGCTATCATACTGGCGAAAAAGGTGATAACCGCGCCATCCCAGCCGCCATTATTCAGCTTACAAAAGCAGGAGCAGGAAAGACCGACCATAAACGCCACCAGCCAGCGCGGATAACGCAGCGGGCGGAGCTGGCTAAAGCGTTTTTCCACGCCTTTGTAATCCAGCAGACGATGTTCCGCGAGGATAACGATATGCTGAACCTCCGTGACGACGTGCATATTAATGCCGCGATCCTGGTTTTTACGTGTCGATGTCAGACATTGTCCGTCTTTAATGGTCGTCAGGACAATGGCGTTAGAGGAGATCGCGCTTTCGACGCTATCCATACCGAGCGCCAAACCGAGGCGGGTGGAAAGCTCATCAACCAGTGCGCTTTCCGCCCCGTGCTGCAATAAAAACAGCCCGCATTGAATACATAACCGTGTTACTGCTCGTTGAATTGATTGCTCTTCTTGCATGACTCGTCCTGTCCAAAAAGACATTCTATGCGCCGCCACTATGACAGAGGCTTCCTTTTTAACACGAAGCGCAGGCATGATGGCGTTGGTTAAGATCAATTTCTTGTTGATAAAAACGTCAGCCGCCAGACGCAACGCATAAGCTTCTTGAGACGTGCGCTTCGTCACAGGCAGGATATCCTTATGGGCGACGGTTCTCGTATGTCCGTTTCCAGAATAGAGGCATTATGCCAGCCTGGCCGCTCATTTTTGAATCAATGATGTGGTGAATTTTATCAACGATATGCATTAATGGTTTAACCACAATGGCGTGAGCAGCGGGCGTAAAATTAGGCATGACTTAGTGTAATTCGCAGATATTACATGGGTTTTATGGATTGTAGACAGTATTGTTGGGCTTTTGTTTTAGGACTTAGCAATATGAATAAAGAGCGAACTCATATTTTAAATTTATTAATATGATGCGTTTTCGTTAGAATTACTAATGTGCAAATTTAGTTAATTTAATTGTCTTGCTTCTGGTTTTATGAGTAACTATGCGATAGTGATTTCATGTTTTTGTGCTATGTGGATTGTAGCGCAATCAATGTTAGATATTTAAAAATAAAACAAGGATAATTAATCCACTCGGCCTATATTTCTTTGCGATCATTGTTAATAGTGTTTTTATTAATGGGGCAATGAAAAGTGGCGGCGTGGGTGCGGAGGAATTATGCTGCCAGGATGCTGCAAAAATGGACTTATTATCAGTAAAACCCCTCTTATACAGGAAGGCCTTAAAGGGGCTATAACAGGTAATTTCCCCGATTATAAACTGGCGTATTGTCGTACGATAGAAGAGCTAACGCTGCTACAGCTACGCCGAAGTAATTTAGTTATTGCTGATTTAGCAGTTAACAATGCCTCTCCCCGCGCTATCTGCGAATATTTTTATAGCTTACTCTCGCAATATCGCGACATACATTGGGTATTTCTGGTTCCTAAATCCTGCTATCCACATGCGGTTGATCTCCTGATGGGCCCCGTCAGCACCTTGCTTTCAGACGAAGAGCCAATCGAGAATCTTATTAGCGTTATCCATGCGGGAAACGCTCGCTCAGAAAGAATAAGTAAAACGTTATTATCGCCTCAGGTACCGTCTGAAATTCAGCAGTCCCACGACAGGCCGATTGTCCTTACGCTGTCTGAACGAAAAGTATTACGCCTTTTAGGAAAAGGGTGGGGCATTAACCAAATTGCGGCGTTACTTAAAAAAAGTAATAAAACAATTAGCGCCCAAAAAAATAGCGCCATGCGACGCTTATCAATACACAGTAATGCAGAGATGTATGCATGGATAAACAGTTCTCAGGGAGCCAGAGAATTGAACCTACCTTCGGTATATGGAGAAACCATGGAATGGAAAACAGAATCAGCAAGAGAAATGTTGCGCTCGTAGAAAAATGCGTGATGAGCACCATTGGTATTAAAGGGCTATTTGATGCAATGCCGGATTGCCGACATACGCTTCATATTTTTTCAAAACCATCCACGTTTTATAAGGCTGCGCTAAAGACGCCGTTTTCTGCCGTTATTTTTTCTCTTTCTGCGTTAAGAACTGAACGCCGGACAGGATTATCCAGTCTGACGGAATTGGCGATAAATTATCCCCATATGCGGCGTCTGGTGATTGCCGATGATGATGCTGAAGCCCGCTTAATCAGCGCGCTATCCCCGCTGCCGCTGGATGGGGTCATCAGCAAAGCGTCGCCGTTGGATGTTTTACAGGATGCCTTATTTACATCGCTTAATAGCGCCCGACGGACAACGGAGCGTACAGACAATCTTTGGGAGCTTCACCAGAATTGTATGCTTAGTCCAACCGAGCGGGAGATTCTGCGTTTTATGTCGAACGGCTACTCAATGCCGCAAATTGCTGTCCAGTTAGAACGTAACATTAAGACTATCCGAGCGCATAAGTTTAATGTGATGTCCAAGCTGGGCGTGAGTTCTGATGCCGGGTTACTCGATGCGGCGGATATTCTGTTATATCTGCGCGCCGGCGATGCTACCGCGCTCCAGCATCGGGTATAGCCCGCGCCGGATGCGCCGTGCTTGTTCGGGGAATCAGGGTGCCAGGCACGTTATTGGCACACGTCTACCCAGGTCGCCGATGTCAGTTCAGCCATTCTTTCCGGCGTGATGCGTACCGCGCTGTGCGTGGCGCCTGCGGCAGGCAATACTTCGTTATACCCCTTCAGAGAGATGTCGCAATAAACGGGCAGCGGGTGCTCCAGCCCGAAAGGACATACGCCGCCGACAGGATGTCCGGTTGCATTGACCACTTCATCGCTGCTCAACATACGGGCTTTTGCGCCGAAAGTGGTTTTAAGCTTCTTATTATCCAGGCGGGCATCGCCTTTCGCGACCACCAGGATAATGGTGTCTTTTACTTTAAGCGAGAGCGTCTTAGCTATCTGCCCTGGCTCTACGTTGTGCGCTTTGGCTGCCAGTTCGACAGTCGCTGTACTTTGATTTAATTCGATAATTTCAATATCGGGAGCATGATCGGCCAGAAATTGCCGTACAGATTGCAGACTCATTCTTCTCTCCTGAGACCTTACCAATAGCCACGGTAGACCCAAAAATGGCAGAACGTAATTTGGCATACGGAGAGCGCCGCTGTAAATATAATAATGTGACAGGCCAGCAGCAGTAAGCCGTGACGATAACTGAAGGCAACGTAAAGCGGTTTACTTTAGCGTGCAGTCGCCGCACTGCTGTACGTCAGGTAAGCGGTAACGTTGGCAGCAGGTTCTGCGTACCAGAAGACCGTCGCGCATTACGACGGTCCGCCACAGCGGGTTATCCT
This sequence comes from Salmonella sp. SAL00672, assembly GCF_046552175.1. Lineage (NCBI taxonomy): Bacteria > Pseudomonadati > Pseudomonadota > Gammaproteobacteria > Enterobacterales > Enterobacteriaceae > Salmonella > Salmonella sp. SAL00672. The sequence goes on from NZ_JBGDUQ010000009.1 coordinate 55,634, forward strand.
GACCGTCGGATAGCTGCTTTTCAAAAAAACAGCGCTGGCGTAGCGTTGCCAGCAGGGCTTCGCCAAGCAGCGGTTTCATCTCAGTCAGATACCAGTTGATTAAATAACCGGTATTGCTCCAGATAAGTTTCGCGTTGATGTCGCCAGTCGCCTCCAGCGCCTGAATGACCGGCTGTAGTGCGGAGACTATTAGCGTTTCCATTCGTTCTTCCGGGGAACGCTCCGTTGCCAGGTTATCCTGATGCACGTCAAGCCAGAAACACGCGGCGCGCCCGGTTTCATGAAATTCAACGTGAATATGTTCTGCCGAGACATCGATAGCGCGCGCTTGCGTCAGTAATGCCAGCATCAGCGGCGGTGCCATCAGCCCGATATACCATTGCGCCCACAGGGAGAGTAACGGCTTATTTTCACGTGCCAGGCCTGGCGTGTGCCGATAGATGTGATCGGAATAGGCGGCCAGCAATGAACGAAACGTCGCGGGGCGCGTCCACTGGGCAAGAGTCATCGCCGTAGGCGGCGGCGTTTCATCCAGCCGGATGAAGTCCAACAGGTGCTCACGGGTAGAGGCGATCGTCTCGCGTACTGCGTCCGCCAGCGAGGCGTATTCCGGCTGGGGAGCAGCTCGCCAGATAATATCGTCAGCAATCGGTGCGGAACGGTAGGCCATAGCGCAGTTTAATGATGTTAATCTAAATGATAATGATTGCTAATCCTATCGATAGCGATAAACGATGGCAAGCGGTTTATGGTTAACGCTGTTGGCGTAGCACGATTACGCCAACAGGATTCATAGGGCGCGCATGTCGTCGCTGACCAGAATGTGGTTACGTCCAAGATGCTTGGCTTCATAGAGCGCTTTATCCGCTTTTTCGATAGCGTCTCCGATATTGCGATCCGTCAGGGGCGCAATGCCGATACTGACAGTGACATTGGTGGCGACGCTTTCGTTAAACATATGCGGGATTTTAAGATCGTATACTTCCTGTCGGATACGTTCTGCGGTAGCGCGGGCTTGCTGTGGTTCGGCGGTGGTCAGCAACACCAGAAATTCTTCCCCGCCAAAACGGCAGACGACATCGCGCGATCGCACGGCGTCCCGAATTGCCGCTGAGACGCGGATTAACGCCTGATCGCCCATCATATGACCGTAGTGATCGTTATACGCTTTGAAATGATCGATATCCAATAGCAGGACGTAGTGTTCATGGCTGCCCGGCGCCTGTAACGTATCCAGCCGATTTTGCAGGCCACGGCGGTTATATAAGCCGGTTAATGGATCAAGCATACTCAGGCCATTGAGAGTTTCCCGCTCGGCCAGCAGCTTAAACATGAGCTGTTGGGCAAAATTATCGTAGCGTTTCTGGATAACATGTTGAATAGCGATTCCCACCATTGGCAGGGCCAGCAAATAGAGAATTCGCAAACCTTGTTCATTACCGTTCAGCCACAGGCAGACCGCGACTGGCGGTAGCGAATAGAGCGTAAACGCGACGATATTCGCGGCAAAGGCTATCGAGCCGATAAACAGAACGCTAAGCAGGGAGATCAGTAAAAAAGAGAAATCATAATGGCCTAACGCCGGATACTTTAGCGCAATATGCGCCGCCCATATTCCCCCAAAGAGTAGGGAGATAAAGGGGAGATTAATTCTTTTTTGTCCATATTTCCCATGCCATATCAACAGTAATACGCTCAGGACCACTATCCCGATCATTGGCGTGCAAAATACATTGATCTGATAAAGGGGGAAAACGAGAGTAAATAGCGCCGACACGGCGTTGAGAAACAAGAAAAGACGTAAAGAAAACTGATACTTCTTAATACGAAGCGACCGCCAGGATGGTGTTGTCATGGGTAATTGTCGTTATTTATCGGTGATATACACGGAATCGGGCGCCAACATGAAAATAACGTATGAGAAAAGGTCGCCTAAAGCGAGGTGTTGTTGTTTTTACGTTAACAGTCGGACAATTTATCACCTTACTGAATACGTGTCATCAACCGTTAAGTAAAACTCATCTCTTTAGCTTTCTCCCTGGCTGACAAATGAGAAAATATATCATATGATATTGGTTATCATTATCAATTCCAGAGGTGAAACCATGTTGCAGCGGACGTTAGGCAGCGGATGGGGCGTATTATTGCCTGGAGTGATTATCGTTGGACTGGCGTTTATCGGCCTGTCAGCTGATGCGCTGAAGCTGTTGATTGTATCAGGATTGCTACTGTCTGCGCTGATGTTGTATCACAAACAATTACGGCATTTTGTACTGCTGCCATCGTGTATAGCGCTTATTGGCGGCATGATGTTGGCAATGATGAACTGGAATCAGGGATGAAAATGAAGAGACAAAGGAAGGATAAGATAATTGGTGCGAGGGGGGGGACTTGAACCCCCACGTCCGTAAGGACACTAACACCTGAAGCTAGCGCGTCTACCAATTCCGCCACCTTCGCACAGTTATCTTACTTTTTGATATCGCCTCGTTGGTGCGAGGGGGGGGACTTGAACCCCCACGTCCGTAAGAACACTAACACCTGAAGCTAGCGCGTCTACCAATTCCGCCACCTTCGCCCAGTGCGAGCAATATCACGTGGTTTTGGTGCGAGGGGGGGGACTTGAACCCCCACGTCCGTAAGGACACTAACACCTGAAGCTAGCGCGTCTACCAATTCCGCCACCTTCGCATACCATCGATTCTTGAAAAGAATCACTACCACGGAGGCGCATTCTAGTGGTTTTCAGCTATTCGTCAATAGTTAATTGCATGGGATAGATTGATTGCTGCAAAAATGGGCGCGAGACGTAGGTTGGATAAGACGCCTGGCGTCGCCATCCGGCACATGCAACCAGATGGCGCTGCGCTTATCAGGCCAACTATTTCTTCGCCTGACGGGTCATCACGGTACGATAAACCTTAAAGCGCCCGGTTTGCGCGATGACTTCATGGAAGCCAAAAGTCTCATCCAGAATCTTAGGATAGGGCAGAAAGGCGTTCGCCACGATGCGTAACTCTCCGCCGCTGTTCAGATGGCGCACTGCGCCGCGAATGAGCGTTTGCGCCGCATCGAGGCTGGTTTGCATTCCGTCGTGGAACGGCGGGTTGGAGATGATCATGTCAAAACGTCCTTTGACTTCCGAAAAGACGTTGCTGGCGAATACCTCGCCTTCAAGACCATTAGCGGCAAGCGTGGCGCGGCTGGCTTCCACCGCCGGCGCGCTGACGTCACACAGCGTCAGGCGCACTTTCGGCGAATGGCTGGCCAGCGCGGCGGAAAGCACGCCAGCGCCGCAGCCGACATCCAGCACTTTACCTTTGGTGTGCGGCGTCAGCGTAGACAGCAGCAGTTGGCTACCAACATCCAGTCCGTCGCGGCTGAATACGCCCGGCAACGTTTTGATGGTCAGCCCGTCGATATTGTACTCGGCCCACCAGGATTCAAGACTAAACTGCGGCTGCTTTTCCAGACGACCATGGTAAAGGCCGCAACGTCGCGCGCTATCTACTTTGTTCAGCGGCGCATAGTCCGCCAGCATCGGTTCGGCGCTACGTACGCCGCTGCGGTTTTCTCCCACGACGAAAACATCGACGCCCGACGGCATCAGCGACAAAATATTCATCAACTGGAACTGCGCTTCGGGTTTATTTTTCGGCCAGTAGTAGATCAGCGTATCGCAGTCGGCGACATCGCTGGCTTGCGCGACCAGGCTAAAACGGACGTTTTCGCCCATCTGGCGGCTTAACGCCTGCCAGTGGTGAAACTGTTGCGTATGCGCGCGGCTGGCGGCGCATTCAAAGCGCGCGGGCAGGTCATCCTGCAAATCTCCGGCAAAAAGAATACGGCTTTGTTCGAAATCATCACTGTGGCGCAGCAAGACTTCACTTGCCGGGGTAAAAGCAGACATGGAATGCTCCTTAATTCAGACTGGCGGCGATTATAGTAGTTTGATGGCGGAGATTCGACAGATTTGCTATATTTGCGCCCCTGATTACAGGAGCGTTTCGCTATGACATCCCGACGAGACTGGCAGTTACAGCAACTGGGTATTACGCAGTGGGCGCTGCGACGTCCTGGCGCGCTACAGGGCGAGATTGCGATTTCCCTTCCCGCGCACGTTCGTCTGATCGTGGTTGCAGAGGAATTACCCGCGCTGAACGAGCCGCTAATGCGCGATATTTTACGCGCGTTGACCGTGAGTCCCGATCAGGTTTTACCCCTGGCGCCTGAGCGCGTCGCCATGCTGCCGCAGGGCAGCCGTTGTAATAGCTGGCGGTTAGGAACTGACGCGCCGCTCCAACTCGAAGGCGCTCAGGTCACGACGCCGGCGTTTAATGAACTCCGGGCAAACCCGGCGGCACGCGCCGCACTATGGCAACAAATCTGCGAACATGAACACGATTTCTATCCTCAGCACGACCGATCTCCCCGCAGCCTGGCAGATTGAGCAACGCGCTCATGCGTTTCCGTGGAGCGAAAAAACGTTTTTCGGCAACCAGGGCGAACGGTATCTCAACCTTAAGCTGACCGCTGATGACAGAATGGCCGCGTTTGCCATTACACAGGTGGTGCTGGACGAAGCGACGCTGTTCAATATCGCCGTCGATCCGGATTTTCAGCGTCGGGGGCTGGGGCGTATGCTGCTTGAGCATCTGATTGATGAACTGGAAAAACGCGGTGTTGTAACGTTATGGCTGGAGGTACGCGCCTCTAACGCTGCCGCCATCGCGCTGTATGAAAGTCTGGGGTTTAACGAGGCGACGATTCGCCGCAATTACTATCCTACGGCACAAGGGCATGAGGACGCCATCATCATGGCGTTACCGATAAGCATGTAATAAAAGAGGCAAGGTGTAATGATGAAGTGGGACTGGATTTTCTTTGATGCCGATGAAACGCTGTTTACGTTTGATTCTTTCACCGGCTTACAGCGGATGTTCCTTGACTATAGCGTCACCTTTACCGCTGAGGATTTCCAGGATTACCAGGCCGTGAATAAGCCGCTATGGGTGGATTATCAGAACGGCGCGATTACCTCATTACAATTGCAGCACGCGCGCTTTCAAAGTTGGGCTGAACGGCTAAACGTTGCGCCGGGGCTGCTGAATGACGCTTTTATTAGTGCGATGGCGGAGATCTGTTCTCCTTTGCCGGGCGCCGTTTCGCTACTTAATGCGATTCGCGGGCAGGCTAAAATCGGTATTATTACTAATGGTTTTACCGCGCTACAACAAACTCGTCTGGAGCGCACCGGGCTGCGCGAGTATTTCGATCTGCTGGTGATTTCCGAGCAGGTTGGCGTCGCGAAGCCCGATCCGAAAATCTTTAACTACGCCCTGGAGCAGGCAGGGAATCCTGACCGCTCGCGCGTATTAATGGTTGGCGATACCGCGGAATCCGATATTCTTGGCGGCATTAACGCCGGACTGTCGACCTGCTGGCTTAACGCGCATCATCGCGAGCAGCCCGCGGGTATCCATCCAACCTGGACTGTGGCGTCATTAAGCGAACTGGAGCAGCTCCTGTGTAAACACTGATTGCCTCCCCCAGGTTGATGGGTAAAATAGCCGCATTTTTCGTATTCAACATGCGTGGTCAAACGCCGCGCTTACTCAAGAAGATTTGACTATGACGTTGTCTCCTTATTTGCAAGAGGTGGCCAAACGCCGCACTTTTGCCATTATTTCTCACCCGGACGCCGGTAAAACCACCATTACCGAAAAAGTGTTGCTGTTCGGACAGGCGATTCAGACCGCCGGTACGGTAAAAGGCCGTGGCTCCAGCCAACATGCAAAATCTGACTGGATGGAGATGGAAAAACAGCGTGGTATCTCTATCACTACCTCGGTGATGCAGTTCCCGTATCACGACTGTCTGGTGAATCTGCTGGACACCCCGGGGCACGAAGACTTCTCCGAAGATACCTACCGTACCCTGACGGCGGTGGACTGTTGCCTGATGGTGATCGACGCCGCAAAAGGCGTTGAAGACAGGACCCGTAAGCTGATGGAAGTTACCCGTCTGCGTGATACGCCGATCCTGACCTTTATGAACAAACTCGACCGTGACATCCGCGACCCGATGGAGCTGCTGGATGAAGTCGAGAACGAGCTGAAAATCGGCTGCGCGCCGATCACCTGGCCGATTGGCTGCGGCAAGCTGTTTAAGGGCGTTTATCACCTTTATAAAGATGAAACTTATCTGTATCAGACCGGTAAGGGCCACACCATTCAGGAAGTGCGCATCGTTAAAGGGCTGAATAACCCGGATCTGGACGCTGCCGTCGGTGAAGATCTGGCGCAGCAGCTGCGCGACGAGCTGGAACTGGTGCAGGGCGCGTCTAACGAGTTTGATGAAGAGCTGTTCCTGGCAGGGGAAATTACCCCGGTATTTTTCGGTACCGCGCTGGGTAACTTTGGCGTTGACCATATGCTGGATGGTTTAGTGGCGTGGGCGCCCGCGCCGATGCCGCGTCAAACCGATACCCGCACAGTGGAAGCCTCGGAAGAGAAGTTCACCGGTTTTGTCTTTAAAATTCAGGCCAATATGGACCCGAAACACCGCGACCGCGTGGCCTTTATGCGCGTGGTTTCCGGTAAGTATGAGAAGGGCATGAAGCTACGCCAGGTCCGTACCGGCAAAGATGTGGTGATTTCCGACGCGTTAACTTTTATGGCGGGCGACCGTTCGCACGTTGAAGAAGCGTACCCGGGCGATATTTTGGGTCTGCATAACCACGGCACCATTCAGATCGGCGATACCTTCACTCAGGGCGAGATGATGAAGTTTACCGGTATCCCGAACTTTGCGCCGGAACTGTTCCGTCGTATTCGCCTGAAAGATCCGCTCAAGCAGAAGCAGCTACTGAAAGGGCTGGTGCAGCTTTCTGAAGAGGGGGCGGTGCAGGTATTCCGTCCCATCTCCAACAACGATCTGATTGTCGGCGCCGTGGGCGTTTTGCAGTTTGACGTTGTTGTCGCGCGTCTGAAAAGCGAATACAACGTTGAGGCGATTTATGAATCCGTCAACGTGGCGACGGCGCGCTGGGTGGAAAGCGCCGATGCGAAGAAATTCGAAGAGTTCAAGCGTAAGAATGAAACGCAACTGGCGCTGGATGGCGGCGACAACCTCACCTATATCGCCCCAACAATGGTTAACCTGAACCTGACCCAGGAACGTTACCCTGACGTTCAGTTCCGTAAAACGCGCGAACACTGATCCCTTTCCGGGCGCGGCATCCGCCGCGCCTTCGTACTTTCCCTGCCTTTTTAACCGCTTACGGAATGTTCTTAAATCCCGCGTTTTTTCTCCGATCTGCCTGTTTTTTATACGCACCAACAAGCGATTTTAAAATTGTGATCTATATTTAACAAAGTGATGACATAAATGTCGGCTTTAATGCCTGTTCAATGCGTGAATATGAGAGCTTAAAGCTGAGATTTGTTTCAGTCACGATATTAATAACTGAAACGGAAGGGTGGCAGGCGACGCGTCGTTACAAATTCACGAATGTGATGCCAGTCATTGACTTCAGAAACCGGTGAGTTTCACCGCATTCAGCAATGCAACCTCGTGTTGCCTGAGCTCAAATTACGAGCAAACTATACAGGACAAAATCGATGACTATGACAAGACTGAAGATTTCTAAAACTCTGCTGGCCGTAATGTTGACCTCTGCCGTTGCGACAGGTTCTGCCTTTGCAGAAAACGCAACAACGGACAAGGCGCAAAGCGGAACCGAAACCGCAGGGCAAAAAGTCGATAGCTCTATGAATAAAGTCGGTAACTTCATGGATGACAGCGCCATCACTGCGAAAGTAAAAGCTGCGCTGGTAGACCATGACAATATTAAAAGCACCGATATTTCTGTCGAAACCAATCAGAAAGTCGTCACCCTGAGCGGCTTTGTAGAAAGCCAGGCGCAGGCTGAAGCCGCCGTGAAAGTGGCGAAAGGCGTAGAAGGCGTGACCTCCGTTAGCGACAAACTTCACGTTCGCGACAATAAAGAAGGTTCCGTGAAAGGTTATGCCGGCGATACGGCCACGACCAGTGAAGTCAAAGCCAAGTTGCTGGCGGACGATCTCGTCCCTTCCCGTAAAGTGAAAGTGGAAACGACCGATGGCGTCGTACAGCTCTCCGGTACTGTTGAAACTCAGGAACAAAGCGACCGCGCTGAAAGCATCGCGAAAGCCGTTGATGGCGTAAAAAGTGTTAAAAACGATCTGAAAGTTCAGTAATTCGTCGTAATTCGTCCTCCCGACGTTTGTCGGGAGGCGTAATGTGCACCACACTAAAAATATCGCGAATGAGTAGCCTGAGCGCTCATATTTAGCGGTCGACATTAACTATGGTAAAGGAGAGGCTTATGTTTCGTTGGGGCATTATATTTCTGGTTATCGCGTTAATTGCCGCCGCATTGGGTTTTGGTGGACTGGCTGGTACGGCTGCCGGCGCGGCGAAAATCGTCTTCGTCGTCGGGATTGTGCTCTTCCTGGTCAGCCTGTTCATGGGCCGTAAACGACCCTAGCAGGCATCTGTAAAGATATATTGCTATCAAGCCAGTCCAGCGGACTGGCTTTTACGGTTTTAGCCGTTAACGTTTTGCGTTACCTTGTCAGCCTGGAAAAAAATGAAAAACAGGAAGGCAGAGGTGGGCCAGCGAATACCGGTTACGCTCGGCAATATTGCGCCGTTATCATTAACACCGTTCCGGCCAGGCCGTATGGCGCTGGTCTGTGAGGGCGGGGGGCAGCGGGGCATCTTTACCGCAGGCGTGCTGGATGAGTTTATGCGTGCGCAGTTTAATCCTTTCCATCTCTACTTCGGCACATCAGCCGGTGCGCAAAATCTCTCGGCGTATCTCTGCAACCAGCCCGGCTACGGGCGCAAAGTCATTATGCGCTATACCACCAGGCGCGAATTTTTTGATCCGCTACGATTTGTACGCGGAGGAAACCTTATTGACCTCGACTGGCTGGTGGAATCCACCGCCGCCCGGATGCCGCTGCAGATGGATACCGCAGCGCGCCTGTTCGACAGCGGAAAATCCTTTTATATGTGCGCTTGCCGGGGGGATGATTACACGCCGGGCTATTTCTCGCCGACAAAACAAAACTGGCTTGATATCATTCGCGCCTCCAGCGCCATACCGGGTTTCTACCGTACCGGCGTTACGTTAGAGGGCATCAACTATCTGGACGGTGGCATTAGCGACGCCATTCCGGTTCAGGAGGCGGCAAAGCGGGGAGCGAAAACCATTGTGGTGATCCGCACCGTACCCTCGCAAATGTATTACACGCCGCAGTGGTTTAAGCGTATGGAGCGCTGGCTGGGGGAGAGCAGTCTACAGCCGTTGGTCAACCTGGTGCAGCATCATGAAACGTCCTACAGCGCGATCCAACAATTTATTGAAAAGCCGCCGGGTAAGCTGCGAATCATTGAAATTTATCCGCCGAAACCGCTGCACAGCATGGCGCTGGGCAGCCGTATCCCGGCGCTGCGTGAGGATTACAAAACCGGGCAATTATGCGGGCGTTATTTCCTTGCCACCGTTGGTAAATTGCTCGCCGCAACGCCGCCTCTCTTGCGCCATTCGTCGCGGATTGCCGTGCCGGAAACGGTGGTCGTGCCTCCGGCGCCGGTGGCCAATGATACGCATGTGGCGGAGGTCATTAGCGCGCCGCAGGCAAACGACACCACATTTACCGACGAGGATCTGGCGTGAGCTGGCGCTTTATCGATACACACTGCCATTTTGATTTCCCGCCCTTTACGGGCGATGAGCGCGTCAGTATTCAGCGTGCCTGTGAGGCGGGCGTTGAAAAAATCATCGTGCCGGCGACCGAGGCGGCGCACTTTCCCCGCGTGCTGGCGCTGGCGGCGCGTTTCCCGTCGCTTTATGCTGCGCTGGGATTGCACCCCATTGTGATTGAGCGTCATGCCGATGACGATCCTGATAAGCTGCAACAGGCGCTGGCGCAGCAACAGAACGTCGTGGCGGTAGGCGAGATCGGGCTCGATCTTTATCGCGACGACCCGCAGTTCGCCAGGCAAGAGCGATTTTTAGACGCGCAACTGCAACTGGCAAAACGCTACGATCTGCCGGTGATCCTGCACTCGCGGCGCACGCATGACAAACTGGCGATGCACTTAAAGCGCCAGAGTTTGCCGCGAACCGGTGTGGTGCATGGTTTTGCCGGCAGTCTGCAACAGGCCGAACGTTTTGTGCAACTGGGCTATAAAATCGGCGTCGGTGGCACCATCACCTACCCGCGCGCCAGTAAAACCCGTGATGTTATGGCGCGGTTGCCGCTGGACGCGCTGTTGCTGGAGACCGATGCGCCGGATATGCCGCTAAAAGGGTTTCAGGGGCAGCCGAACCGCCCGGAGCAGGCGGCGCGCGTATTTGATGCGCTCTGCGAATTACGTCCGGAGCCCGCAGAGGTGATAGCCGATACGCTGTATCGCAATACCATTACCTTGTTTCGGCTCTGATGGCATCGCAGCCGCCGTCCGGCAGGCGACGCTTACAAATATAGCGCCGGCAAAATCAGCTTCGCCACCCCACGCGCGCGCAATCCGTCAGCCAGCCGTTCCACCTCTTGCGGCGTCGCGCCTGGCCAGGCTTTCGCTTCGCCATAGACGCCGTGCGCATGAAAGGCATTCAAACGCACCGGAACCTCGCCCAGCGAAGTAATAAACGCCGCCAGTGAATCGATATGCGCCGCATAGTCCACCTGATTCGGGATAACCAGCAACCGCAGCTCCGCCAGTTTTCCCCGCGCAGCAAGAAAGCGGATACTGTGCTTAATATGCGTGTTATCACGTCCGGTCAGACGGTGATGACACTCGCTCTTCCAGGCTTTCAGATCGAGCATTACGCCGTCGCAAACCGGCAGTAGTTTCTGCCAGCCGGTCTCGCTTAACTGACCATTACTGTCCACCAGACAGGTCAGCCGTTGTAACTGCGGATCGGCTTTGATCGCCGTAAATAGCGCCACAATAAACGGTAATTGCGTGGTCGCCTCTCCGCCGCTGACGGTAATACCTTCAATAAACAGCGATGCTTTACGAATATGACGCAGCACATCGTCAACGCTCATGGTCTGCGCCATTGGCGTTGCCTGCTGTGGGCACATTTTCAGGCAGGTATCGCACTGCTCGCAGACGTCCGACCGCCATACCACTTTCCCGCCATCAACGCTGAGGGCGTGGTGCGGACACTGCGATACGCATTCCCCGCAGTCGTTACAGCGTCCCATCGTCCACGGGTTATGGCAATTCTTGCAGCGCAAATTGCAGCCCTGTAAGAATAATGCCAGGCGGCTGCCTGGCCCATCGACGCAGGAAAACGCAATGATCTTACTGACTAAAGCGCATCTGTTGTTCATGGCTGACTACGCGTGGCTGTCGTTCCAGGATGCGGGTATTACGTGCGGCTTCTTCTCCCAGCCAGGTGGTATTCGTACGCGAGCCTTCGGCGCGAAATTTCGCCAGATCCGACAGGCGCACCATATAACCGGTGACGCGCACCAGATCGTTGCCGCTGACATTGGCGGTAAATTCCCGCATCCCGGCTTTGAACGCGCCAAGACAAAGCTGAACCAGCGCCTGCGGATTACGCTTGATGGTTTCGTCCAGCGTCAGAATGTCGCTGATCCCGGCATGGTAAAAGGCATGGTGCGGCGCGACGGTTTGCAAATGGGTGATAGGGTCCGGTTCATCGCCATACGGCAGACGCGCGCCCGGCGTAGTGCCAATATCGGAACTGATGCCAGACTGGGCATGGAGCAGCGCCCGTTGCTTCCAGCCATACTTCACTGGCGTATTTTCGACGAAATCCGCCAGTTGGGTGCTAATACGGTAGCCCAGCTCGTTCGCCGTATCATTCTTGCCGTAACGGGCGGTCAGGCCCGCGTTTTCGCACAGCAGATTCACGGCTTCCGCCAGCCCGTACATACCGAACATCGGCGCAAAACGTTCGGGATCGATCAAACCTTCCTGTACAAGAAAGCTATTCTCAAAGAAATGTGACTTTTCATAGAGGAATTCACATCGTGAATTAATGATGGCGATCTGCTGTCGGCAGTAGTGCGGTAGCGTGCGTGAAAAGAAGTCATCGACAGACGTACTGCGTTCTGCCACGGCTTTCAGGTTGAGACGTACCAGCGTACTGCCGCCGCCGCCAAGCGGTAGCGAGTTATAACAACTGACGATGCCATAATGGCCTTTTGTGAAAATTTTATCATTTACAGGGCCGTTGGAAATGTGTGGCTTACTGCATTCGCAAATGTTTTTGGCGACCTCCAGCAGCAGATCGTCCGGCGTAATTTCCGCATCGTAGATAAACGTCAGGTTAGGCACCACCTGCTTTAGCTCGGCATCGGCGCGCAAAATCGCTTGTGTGACAGGCGTATCGGCAGGGCCAATATTGGCATGCATAAAGGCGTCTGGCAGCGTTCTGTCGAGATAACGCCAGAAACGTTTTATTCGAATATCGATCGCATCTTGTGTTAGAATTCTAACATACGGTTGCAGCAACGCATCAAGCTGGCCGAGATAAACCGGCATGGACGTCACGGAAGGAACGTGATGATACAGAATGGTGAGTAGGGATAACGCATCATCCAGATCTTTCGCGCCTTCCAGTTCCAGCCACTGTGAACCGTTAGCCAGAAATCGGGCGTAATCGGGCAACACGTAGCGCGGTTTGAAGGGGGCGTGCCCCTCAAACATATCGCAAATGACACCTTCATCCAGCGCCTGGCGGGCATCTTCCGGCAGGGGGGGATAAGGCAGGGCGTTTTCAGCTTCCAGCGCCAGAAAATGGCGTTTTTGTTCAGGCGTGAGCACCGGGCTGGTCACAATTTGCTGGCAACGCTGCTGGAGCGCAGTTTCGCATGAGGCAGGCATCTTCGTTTCCTCTTTATGCCGGGACGATGCGCTATTGTAGAAAATGGCGGCAAACCGACTTTGATCCTGATGCGCTTATCGCTCGAAGAACAGGCGGTGACGGCGGGATAATTTGATTCAGATCTCATTACAGTAATGCAAATTTGTACGTAGTTTTCATTAACTGTGATGTATATCGAAGTGTAATCGCGAGTGAATGTTAGAATATTAACAGACTCGCAAGGTGAAATTTTATACGGCAATGCCGTTGGAGAATGTCATGACTGATTTAAAAGCAAGCAGCCTGCGTGCGCTCAAACTGATGGATCTGACCACTCTGAACGATGACGACACCAATGAAAAAGTGATCGCGTTGTGTCATCAGGCAAAAACCCCGGTCGGGAATACGGCGGCGATTTGTATTTACCCGCGTTTTATCCCGATTGCGCGTAAGACTCTGAAAGAACAAGGTACCCCGGACATCCGCATTGCAACGGTGACTAACTTCCCGCATGGCAATGATGACATCGATATTGCGCTGGCGGAAACCCGTGCGGCGATCGCCTACGGCGCTGACGAAGTGGACGTGGTATTCCCGTACCGCGCGTTGATCGCCGGTAACGAGCAGGTGGGTTTTGACCTGGTAAAAGCCTGTAAAGACGCTTGTGCCGCAGCGAACGTATTGCTGAAAGTGATTATCGAAACCGGCGAGCTGAAAGAAGAGGCGCTGATTCGTAAAGCCTCTGAAATCTCCATTAAAGCCGGTGCGGATTTCATCAAAACCTCTACCGGTAAAGTGCCGGTAAACGCTACGCCGGAAAGCGCGCGCATCATGATGGAAGTGATCCGCGACATGGGCGTTTCCAAAACCGTTGGCTTCAAACCGGCGGGCGGCGTACGTACGGCGGAAGACGCGCAGAAATTCCTCGCGATCGCAGACGAACTGTTTGGCGCTGACTGGGCAGATTCTCGTCACTACCGCTTTGGCGCATCCAGCCTGCTGGCAAGCCTGCTGAAAGCGCTGGGTCACGGCGACGGTAAGAGCGCCAGCAGCTACTAAGCTCTGATTTGCCGGATGGCGCTGCGCTTATCCGGCCTACAAATCCAGGCCTGTAGGCCGGATAAGGCGTTAACCGCCATCCGGCGATGTAAGCCTTCTACTCTTTTCCCTCAGGAGGGTACCGTGTTTCTCGCACAAGAAATTATTCGTAAAAAGCGTGATGGTCATGCGTTGAGTGACGAAGAAATTCGTTTCTTTATCAATGGTATTCGTGACAATACTATCTCTGAAGGGCAGATTGCCGCCCTGGCGATGACCATCTTCTTCCACGATATGACCATGCCGGAGCGTGTTTCGCTGACCATGGCGATGCGGGATTCCGGTACTGTCCTTGACTGGAAAAGCCTGAATCTCAATGGCCCGATTGTCGATAAGCATTCGACCGGCGGCGTAGGGGACGTGACGTCTCTGATGCTGGGGCCAATGGTAGCGGCCTGCGGCGGTTATGTGCCGATGATCTCCGGTCGCGGCCTCGGACATACCGGCGGTACGCTCGACAAACTGGAAGCGATCCCGGGCTTCGATATCTTCCCGGACGACAACCGTTTCCGCGAAATTATTCAAGACGTGGGTGTGGCGATTATTGGGCAAACCAGCTCGCTTGCACCGGCGGACAAACGTTTTTACGCCACCCGCGATATTACCGCGACGGTGGACTCTATTCCGCTGATCACCGGCTCCATCCTCGCCAAGAAACTGGCCGAAGGGCTGGATGCGCTGGTAATGGACGTCAAAGTCGGCAGCGGCGCGTTTATGCCAACCTATGAACTTTCTGAAGCCCTTGCTGAAGCGATTGTCGGCGTGGCAAACGGCGCGGGAGTTCGCACTACGGCGTTGTTAACCGATATGAACCAGGTGCTGGCTTCAAGCGCCGGTAACGCGGTGGAAGTGCGTGAAGCCGTGCAGTTCCTGACCGGTGAATACCGCAATCCGCGCTTGTTTGACGTCACTATGGCGCTATGCGTGGAGATGCTGATCTCCGGCCAGCTGGCGAAAGACGACGCCGAAGCGCGTGCCAAACTGCAGGCGGTGCTGGATAACGGTAAAGCGGCAGAAGTCTTTGGTCGTATGGTGGCCGCGCAGAAAGGGCCGAGCGATTTCGTTGAGAACTACGATAAATACCTGCCGACCGCCATATTGAGCAAAGCGGTATATGCTGATACCGAAGGGTTTATCAGCGCAATGGATACGCGTGCGCTGGGGATGGCGGTCGTCTCGATGGGCGGCGGTCGTCGCCAGGCGTCAGACACTATTGATTACAGCGTCGGTTTTACCGATATGGCGCGTCTGGGCGACAGCATTGATGGACAGCGCCCGCTGGCAGTGATTCATGCCAAAGACGAAGCCAGTTGGCAGGAAGCGGCGAAGGCCGTCAAAGCGGCAATTATCCTTGACGATAAAGCGCCAGCAAGCACACCTTCGGTCTATCGTCGAATTACTGAATAGTTGTATACTGATCTGATCAATTATTTTTGAAGCACTAAGTACGGAGAAAATATGAAACGTGCATTTATTATGGTGCTGGACTCATTCGGCATCGGCGCTACTGAAGACGCGGATCGTTTTGGCGACGTAGGTTCCGACACGCTGGGCCACATCGCAGAAGCTTGTGCCAAAGGCGAAGCTGACAATGGCCGTAAAGGCCCGCTGAATCTGCCTAACCTGACTCGTCTGGGGCTGGTGAAAGCGCATGAAGGTTCTACCGGTAAAATTGCCGCAGGTATGGACGGCAACGCGGACGTCATTGGCGCATACGCATGGGCGCACGAACTGTCTTCCGGCAAAGATACGCCGTCCGGCCACTGGGAAATCGCTGGCGTGCCGGTGCTGTTCGACTGGGGTTATTTCAGCGATCACGAAAACAGCTTCCCGCAGGAACTGCTGGATAAGCTGGTGAAACGCGCCAACCTGCCGGGCTATCTCGGTAACTGCCACTCTTCCGGTACGGTCATTCTGGACCAGCTCGGCGAAGAGCACATGAAAACCGGCAAGCCGATTTTCTACACCTCCGCTGACTCCGTGTTCCAGATTGCCTGCCACGAAGAGACCTTTGGCCTGGATAAACTCTACGAGCTGTGCGAAATCGCCCGTGAAGAGCTGACCGAAGGCGGCTACAACATTGGCCGCGTGATCGCGCGTCCGTTTATCGGCGACAAGGCCGGTAACTTCCAGCGTACCGGCAACCGTCACGACCTGGCCGTAGAACCGCCAGCGCCGACTGTGCTGCAGAAACTGGTCGATGAAAAACAGGGCCACGTGGTGTCCGTCGGTAAGATTGCCGACATCTACGCCAACTGCGGCATCACTAAGAAAGTGAAAGCGACCGGTCTGGACGCGCTGTTCGACGCGACCCTCAAAGAGATGAAAGAAGCGGGCGATAAAACCATCGTCTTCACTAACTTCGTCGACTTCGACTCTTCCTGGGGCCACCGTCGCGACATCGCGGGCTACGCCGCAGGCCTGGAGCTGTTTGACCGCCGTCTGCCGGAACTGATGGAGCTGGTGGGGGAAGATGACATTCTGATCCTGACCGCTGACCACGGCTGTGACCCGAGCTGGACCGGTACTGACCATACCCGTGAGCACATTCCGGTGCTGATCTACGGCCCGAAAGTCAAACCGGGCTCTTTAGGTCACCGTGAAACCTTTGCGGATATCGGCCAGACGCTGGCGACCTACTTTGGTACATCGCCAATGGACTACGGTAAAAACATGCTGTGATACCCGTTGTCTTTCACGCTGTAGATGCGTTGGCTTCATTCGCTCACCCCGGTCACATAGTTAATCTATGCTCCCGGGGATTCACGAATTCGTCGCCTTCCTACAACGCGAAATCCTTAGGGTATTTCACTGTTTTGACACACGTTTTGTAGGCCTGATAAGGCGTAGCCGCCATCAGGCAATAACAACAAATTTAAAGGGAACTGAAGATGGCAACTCCACATATTAATGCAGAAATGGGTGATTTCGCTGACGTCGTATTGATGCCGGGCGACCCGCTGCGCGCGAAGCACATTGCTGAGACTTTCCTCGAAGATGTTCGCGAAGTGAACAACGTTCGCGGCATGTTAGGTTTCACCGGGACTTACAAAGGCCGTAAGATCTCCGTGATGGGCCACGGTATGGGTATCCCGTCCTGCTCCATCTACACCAAAGAGCTGATCACCGATTTCGGCGTGAAGAAAATCATTCGCGTCGGCTCCTGCGGCGCTGTGCGCATGGACGTCAAACTGCGCGACGTGGTGATCGGTATGGGTGCCTGCACCGACTCCAAGGTGAACCGTATTCGTTTCAAAGATCATGACTTCGCGGCTATCGCTGACTTCGACATGGTCCGTAACGCGGTTGACGCGGCAAAAGCGCTGGGCGTAGACGCGCGCGTAGGCAACCTGTTCTCCGCAGACCTGTTCTATTCTCCGGACGGCGAAATGTTCGACGTGATGGAAAAATACGGCGTACTGGGCGTAGAGATGGAAGCGGCGGGCATCTACGGCGTTGCGGCTGAGTTCGGTGCGAAAGCGCTGACCATCTGCACCGTGTCCGACCATATCCGTACCCACGAGCAGACCACTGCCGCTGAACGTCAGACGACCTTCAACGACATGATCAAAATCGCGCTGGAATCCGTGCTGCTGGGCGACCAGGAGTAAGCAGCAAATCGACCCGGACGAGGTGCGTCAAGGCCTGGTCCGGGTAATGCCAGCGTTATATCCACTCTCTTCTGATAATCTATTCATCTTTCCTCTCGCTCTTTCTTTGTTTGTATTGACAATCAAAGGGCTGTGTCCTTAAATCCATTCAAGTATCTATTCATTAATCTATTCATCTATGAGCGCATTAACCGATTTGCTCTTACAGGGGCCGAGTTCCGCCGCTGAATTAAGATCATCGCTGGCCGTTAGTCAGGCGACGTTCTCTCGTCTGGTTTCCGCGCATCAGGACGTCATCCAGTTTGGTAAAGCTCGTGCTACGCGCTACGCGCTTGTTCGGCCTGTTCGCGGCGTCGCGGCCTTTCCCCTCTGGCAGGTCAATGCACAAGGACAGGCCGCTAAGTTTGGCGTTCTTTATCCGTGTTGGCCTCAGGGGAGTTGCCTGGTTGCGCTTGATACAGGTGAATGGCAATGGTTTGACAGCCTGCCATGGTATCTGACCGATCTTAGGCCACAGGGATTCCTTGGGCGAGCTTGGGGAAGGGCCGTGGCTGGGTATGCGCATCTGCCTGATGACATCCGGTTGTGGCAAGAGGATGAAGTCCTGTATGCGCTGCGGGCGTATCAGGGTGAAAATGCGGGCGGCTGGATCGTGGGTGAGGAGAATTACCAGCGTTGGGTGACCGCGCCGGATGCGACGGCGATTACGCAGTCCGAAAAACTCAATCGCTATCAGCAGCTGGCGGAAGACGCGCTCGCAGGTGAGGTCATTGGCTCTTCAGCTGGTGGTGAGCAGCCTAAATTTGCCTGTTTTGCAGAAACAAGATGGGGCAATCAGAACGTACTGGTGAAATTCAGTGCGCGTGAAAGGAACGCCGTTTCTGAACGCTGGAGCGACCTCTTGATTGCCGAGTCCATCGCATTAGCCGTGCTTTCTGCCGCCAGCATCAACGCCAGCTTAGCCACGGCTATTTGCAGCGAGGGAGGACAGGTCTTTCTGGAAAGCATTCGCTTCGACTGCACCGGGATACGTGGTCGTCGGCAAATTGTTTCCCTGGAGGCGTTGCAAGGCGAGTATGCATCTTCGCCAGGCATCTGGCCGGTGGTCACGCATCGGCTTGCCGGGCAGGGCATTATAGATGCTGTTGCCCATCAGCAAATTGAGAAAATTTGGGCGTTTGGTCGGCTTATCGCCAACAGCGATATGCATGCGGGTAACCTCTCGTTTTATTACTCCGATGCCCCGATGGCGCTCGCGCCTGTCTATGATATGTTGCCGATGGCTTACGCTCCGGCGGCATCGGGCATGTTGCGCTACGCGCCTGTCGACATTCGTGTGGAGGCCACAATCGATAAGAAAGCGTGGGAATTTGCCTTGCCGTTGGCCGAGCGCTTTTGGGTGCTGGTCGCTGATGATAAACGCATCAGCGCGGGCTTTCAGGAGATTGCCCGCGCGATGGTGGGAAAATTGAAGTTAGCCGCGCAGACCATCGGGCGGCTGGCGTAGACGCTTAGCGTACAGCTTGAGCCATCCACGCAGCCAGTTCCCGCAGCTCACCTTTCTGAGCCGGGAATTCAGCAATTAAAGATTCGCAGGCCTGCTCCAACACATCCGCCCGATACTGACACCCTTGCAGTCGCCCCGCCAGCGCTTCCAGCGGTGCCGGGTTCAGGCTATCGGTAAACGCCTGTGCGCGGGTAATCACACCTTTCTCGACGTCAAAATGCAGCTCGACGCCGCCCCAGGTGAAACGCTCGTCCAGCAGATGGCTGAACGCTGGTGCCTGGCCGAAATTCCACTCCCAACTGCTCTGGCGCGCAAAGGTTTCGGCAAAATTCGGTAGATCCGGCGTTTTATCCGGTGAAATCACTTCCGCGTCGACGCGTTCGCCGTAATGGGCGAAAAAGGCTTCTGTGACCGCCAGGCAGACCTGTTCATGGGTGATACCCGGTAATAGCTCGGTAAGATTGGCTACGCGGGAGCGAACGGAAGTGATTCCTTTCGCCGCAAGTTTCTTTTTATCTGGATTCAGATAGTTCGCCAGACGGCTGAGGTCGGCGTTCAACAGCAGCGTACCGTGATGGAAGCCGCGATCTTTGGTTTCGCGATAGGCTGAACCGGAGACTTTGCGATCGCCGTCCGGCGTTTTTACGACCAGATCGTTGCGTCCCGAAGCATCGGCCATGACCCCCAGCGAATTCAGCGCCGCGAGCACAATATGGGTGGAGATGGTTTTATCGTATTCCGGTTTACCAGCCATAAAGGTAAAGCAGGTATTACCGAGGTCATGGAATACCGCGCCGCCGCCGCTGCTACGGCGGGCCAGACGGACATTATCTTCTTCCATACGCCGCGTATTACACTCTTTCCACGGGTTTTGCGCGCGTCCAATGACCACCGTATCCGCGTTGCGCCACAGGAACAGCACGCGCTGGGTGGCGGGCATCTGGCGGAAAATGCACTCCTCGACCGCCAGGTTAAACCAGGGATCGTAAGAGTCAGAAATAAGCAGGCGTAATGTTGTCATGGTGGTTTTCCTTACCTTTATTAAGCCGTCATTTTACTCTTTTTCCTCACGCTCTTCCTCTTCCGGAACAGGCTTGCTGGCCGTTAACAGGAAGGGCGACTGCTGCCAGCGGGTGCGTTTACCTTGTAGCAAGGTGCGCGTCAGCACCACGCCTATCGCCAGCGAGAGTAGCAGCATCAGGCGTAGAATGTTGGTGGTGTTATCGACCTGCTTTGCTTCGGTGGCCAGCGTGTGGGTATCCAGCGTCAGACGCAGGTAGCCCAATGGGCCGTTTTTCCCCTGGATAGGCTCGACAATTTGTTGGTTAAAATAGCTGCCCGCTTTTTTGCCATCCAGCGCCAGCCTGTCGCGCACGTTGACGCTTTCGCCAGCGCGAGTAATAAGATCGCCCTGTTCATCATAGACGCCGGCATCCAGAATACGGCTCTCTTGCGTGAGCTGACGCAGCACGGCGTTGATGCGATTTTCATCCGGTGTTTCGCTGCGCATCAGCGGGGCGATGTTGAGCGTCACCTGGCGCGCCAGCGTGCGGGCCAGCTCTTCCAGCTGCGGATTGCGCTGTCGCTGGTGGTTTTGACTGAACCAGGACGCGCCCTGCATAAGCGCGACGAGCAGTGTGAGACAGAACAATACAATGACTGCACGATGCAGCCGAAATTTCAGTTTTGCGCGAGCCATATTCCACCTGCTGAAAATTTGAGGCTTAATGTTGCCAGAAGCGATGGTTACAAGGTAGCCTCATGCGTTATTTTCCGCGGGGCGGTTACCGGCCTGAACGATTTACAGGAGCTTTAATGCCTAACATTACCTGGTGCGATCTGCCTGAAGATGTCTCTTTATGGCCTGGTTTGCCTCTTTCTTTAAGCGGCGACGAGGTGATGCCTCTGGATTACCATGCAGGCCGCAGCGGTTGGCTGCTGTATGGGCGCGGGCTGGATAAGCAGCGTTTAACTCAATATCAGACCAAACTGGGTGCCGCAATGGTGATTGTCGCCGCCTGGTGCGTGGAGGATTATCAGGTCATTCGTCTGGCGGGGTCGCTGACGCCGCGTGCGACGCGGCTGGCGCATGAGGCGCAGCTGGATGTCGCGCCGCTGGGTAAAATTCCGCATCTGCGCACGCCGGGGCTGCTGGTGATGGATATGGATTCCACGGCGATCCAAATTGAGTGTATCGATGAAATCGCTAAGCTGGCCGGTACCGGTGAGAAGGTGGCTGAAGTGACGGAGCGCGCGATGCGCGGCGAGCTTGATTTTACCGCCAGCCTGCGCAGCCGCGTGGCGACGCTGAAAGGCGCGGATGCCGATATTTTGCGTCAGGTGCGCGGGAATCTGCCGCTAATGCCAGGATTAACGCAGTTGGTGCTAAAACTGGAAGCGCTTGGCTGGAAAATCGCTATCGCCTCCGGCGGCTTCACTTTCTTCGCCGACTATCTGCGTGACCAGCTACGCCTGACGGCGGCGGTCGCCAATGAGCTGGAGATCATGGACGGTAAATTTACCGGTCACGTTATCGGCGATATTGTGGATGCTGAGTATAAAGCCAATACCTTGCTTCGTCTGGCGCAAGAGCATGACATCCCGCTGGCGCAGACGGTGGCGATTGGCGACGGCGCTAACGATCTGCCAATGATCAAAGCGGCAGGGTTAGGTATTGCCTTCCATGCCAAGCCAAAAGTAAACGAAAAGACGGAGATTACGATCCGCCACGCTGACCTGATGGGCGTGTTTTGCATTCTCTCCGGCAGCATGAACCAGAAATGATTAACCTGCCCAATGGCAAGGCGACCGTAGGCCGGATAAGCGCCAGCGCCATCCGGCAACAGCGTTAACGAAAGAGGTAAAACGTGGCAAAAGCTCCAAAACGCGCCTTTGTTTGTAATGAATGCGGGGCCGATTACCCGCGCTGGCAGGGGCAATGCAGCGCCTGCCATGCCTGGAACACCATTACCGAGGTGCGCCTTGCCGCGTCGCCGACGGTGGCGCGTAACGAACGTCTGAGCGGATACGCCGGCAGTGCGGGCGTATCAAAAGTGCAGAAACTGTCTGACATCAGTCTTGAGGAACTGCCGCGCTTTTCTACCGGTTTTAAAGAGTTTGACCGCGTGCTGGGCGGCGGGGTGGTACCCGGCAGCGCCATTTTGATTGGCGGTAACCCCGGCGCGGGCAAATCAACGTTGCTGCTGCAAACGCTGTGCAAACTTGCCGAGCAGATGAAAACGCTGTACGTCACCGGCGAAGAGTCGCTACAGCAGGTGGCGATGCGCGCGCACCGTCTCGGCCTGCCGACCGCCAACCTGAATATGCTCTCCGAAACCAGCATCGAGCAGATCTGCCTGATAGCGGAAGAAGAACAGCCGAAGCTAATGGTGATCGACTCTATACAGGTGATGCATATGGCGGATATCCAGTCGTCGCCAGGCAGCGTCGCCCAGGTCCGCGAAACGGCAGCCTACCTGACGCGCTTCGCCAAAACGCGCGGCGTGGCGATCGTGATGGTCGGCCACGTCACCAAAGACGGGTCGCTGGCGGGGCCGAAAGTGCTGGAACACTGTATCGATTGCTCAGTATTGCTCGACGGCGACGCTGATTCTCGTTTCCGCACGCTGCGCAGCCACAAAAACCGCTTTGGCGCAGTCAATGAGCTGGGCGTCTTCGCCATGACCGAACAGGGGTTGCGCGAAGTGAGCAATCCGTCCGCCATCTTTTTAAGCCGTGGCGATGAGGTCACTTCCGGCAGTTCAGTGATGGTCGTCTGGGAAGGCACGCGACCGTTGCTGGTGGAGATTCAGGCGCTGGTCGATCACTCGATGATGGCGAACCCCAGACGCGTGGCGGTCGGTCTGGAACAAAACCGTCTGGCAATCCTGCTGGCGGTGCTACACCGACACGGCGGTCTGCAAATGTCGGATCAGGACGTCTTCGTTAACGTGGTCGGCGGCGTGAAAGTCACCGAAACCAGCGCGGATCTGGCTTTACTGCTGGCGATGGTCTCCAGCCTGCGTGACAGGCCGTTGCCGCAGGATCTGGTGGTGTTTGGCGAAGTGGGGCTGGCAGGCGAGATTCGTCCGGTGCCGAGCGGGCAGGAGCGTATTTCCGAGGCGGCGAAACACGGTTTTCGTCGGGCGATTGTGCCTGCCGCCAACGTACCGAAAAAGCCGCCGGAAGGAATGCAGGTGTTCGGTGTTAAAAAGCTCGCAGATGCGTTAAGCGTGTTTGACGACTTATAATTCGCTGTATGTAGTGATGTTGTATAATTTGCCGGATGGCGACGCAATGCGTCTTATCCGGCCTACGGATTGATACGGATTGATGTTGTAGGCCTGATAAGCGAAGCGCCATCAGGCAGTGTTATGCGATTTTTCCAGCAGGAGGCTCTTGTGTCATCGTTCGACTATCTCAAAACCGCGATTAAGCAGCAAGGTTGCACTCTGCAACAGGTGGCTGACGCCAGCGGTATGACCAAGGGATATCTGAGTCAGTTACTTAACGCCAAAATCAAAAGCCCCAGCGCGCAAAAACTGGAGGCGCTACACCGTTTTCTCGGGCTGGAGTTTCCCCGCCGACAGAAAAACATTGGCGTGGTGTTCGGTAAATTTTATCCATTGCATACCGGACACATCTACTTGATCCAGCGCGCCTGTAGCCAGGTGGATGAGTTGCACATCATTATGGGATATGACGATACGCGCGACCGCGGGCTGTTTGAGGATAGCGCCATGTCGCAGCAGCCCACCGTGTCGGATCGCCTGCGCTGGTTATTGCAAACCTTCAAATACCAAAAAAATATTCGCATCCACGCCTTTAATGAAGAGGGGATGGAGCCTTATCCGCATGGCTGGGACGTCTGGAGCAACGGCATTAAAGCGTTTATGGCAGAGAAGGGAATACAGCCGAGCTGGATCTACACTTCCGAAGAGGCTGATGCGCCGCAGTACCTGGAGCATTTAGGGATTGAGACGGTGCTGGTCGATCCTGAACGCACGTTTATGAATATCAGCGGGGCGCAAATCCGCGAAAATCCGTTTCGTTACTGGGAATATATTCCTACCGAAGTGAAGCCGTTTTTCGTGCGTACCGTCGCGATTCTGGGCGGGGAATCAAGCGGCAAGTCTACGCTGGTCAATAAGCTCGCCAATATTTTTAATACCACCAGCGCCTGGGAATATGGCCGCGACTATGTCTTTTCGCATCTGGGCGGCGATGAGATGGCGTTACAGTATTCCGACTACGATAAAATCGCGCTGGGTCATGCGCAATATATTGATTTCGCAGTGAAATATGCGAATAAAGTGGCGTTTATCGATACCGATTTCGTCACCACCCAGGCATTTTGCAAAAAATACGAAGGGCGCGAGCATCCGTTTGTCCAGGCGCTGATCGACGAGTATCGCTTCGACCTGGTGATTTTGCTGGAGAATAATACGCCGTGGGTAGCTGACGGACTGCGAAGCCTGGGCAGTTCAGTGGATCGCAAAGCGTTCCAGAGCCTGTTGGTCGAGATGCTGAAAGAGAACAACATTGAGTTCGTTCACGTTAAAGAGGCTGACTACGATGGCCGCTTTTTGCGCTGTGTGGAACTGGTGAAAGAGATGATGGGCGAGCAGGGATAAGAACCAATGCCTGATGCGACGCTTACCGCGTCTTATCAGGCCTACAGTTTCACAACGTATTGGAATCGCTGGGTTTGTAGGCCGGGTAAGCGCAAGCGCCACCCGGCATTCAGACATTTATTTGGCAATACGCTTGTACTTGATACGCTTCGGCTCCAGCGCCTCGGCGCCCAGCGTGCGTTTCTTGTACTCTTCGTATTCGGTAAAGTTACCTTCGAAGAATTCCACCTTACCTTCATCCTGATAATCCAGAATGTGGGTGGCGATACGGTCAAGGAACCAACGGTCGTGCGAGATAACCATCGCGCAGCCAGGGAACTCCAGCAGGGCGTTTTCCAGCGCGCGCAGGGTTTCGATATCCAGGTCGTTCGTCGGTTCGTCGAGCAGCAGGACGTTGCCGCCCACCTGCAGCAGTTTCGCCAGGTGCAAACGACCGCGCTCACCGCCGGACAGTTCGCCAACGCGTTTGCCCTGATCGACGCCTTTGAAGTTGAAGCGGCCTACATAGGCGCGGCTTGGCATTTCGGTATTGCCGATCTTCATGATATCCAGCCCGCCGGACACTTCTTCCCAGACGGTTTTGCTGTTGTCCATCGCGTCGCGGAACTGATCGACCGAGGCCAGCTTGACGGTTTCACCCAGCGTAATGGTGCCGCTATCAGGCTGCTCCTGACCGGACATCATGCGGAACAGGGTCGATTTACCCGCGCCGTTTGGCCCGATGATCCCGACGATAGCGCCTTTCGGTACCGAGAAGCTCAGGTCATCGATCAGTACGCGGTCGCCGTAGGATTTACGCAGGTTGCTGACTTCAATGACTTTGTCGCCCAGACGCGGTCCTGGTGGAATAAACAGTTCGTTGGTTTCGTTACGTTTCTGATACTCAACGCTGTTCAGTTCTTCAAAGCGAGCCAGACGCGCCTTACCTTTCGACTGACGGCCTTTCGCGCCCTGACGCACCCACTCCAGCTCTTTCTCAATGGATTTACGGCGCGCTGCTTCGGCAGACGCTTCCTGCGCCAGACGCTGATCTTTCTGCTCCAGCCAGGAGGAGTAGTTGCCTTCCCACGGAATACCTTCGCCGCGGTCAAGTTCCAGAATCCAACCGGCAACGTTATCGAGGAAGTAACGGTCGTGGGTAATCGCCACGACGGTGCCTTCGAAGTCGTGCAGGAAACGTTCCAGCCACGCAACAGATTCGGCATCCAGGTGGTTGGTGGGTTCGTCGAGCAGCAGCATGTCCGGCTTTTCCAGCAACAGACGGCACAGCGCCACGCGGCGGCGCTCGCCGCCGGACAGTTTTTCGACTTTGGCATCCCAGTCCGGCAGACGCAGGGCGTCAGCAGCGCGCTCAAGCTGCACGTTCAGGTTATGACCGTCGTGCGCCTGGATAATCTCTTCAAGCCGGCCCTGCTCTGCAGCCAGCTTGTCGAAGTCGGCATCCGGATCGGCATACAGCGCGTACACTTCATCCAGACGTTTGAGGGCGTTAACCACTTCCGAAACGGCCTCTTCAATCGACTCGCGTACCGTGTGTTCCGGGTTTAGCTGAGGTTCCTGCGGCAGGTAGCCAATCTTAATGCCGGGCTGCGGGCGCGCTTCGCCCTCGATATCTTTATCGAGACCCGCCATGATGCGCAGCAGGGTAGACTTACCGGCGCCGTTAAGGCCCAGCACGCCGATTTTGGCGCCAGGGAAGAAGCTCAGCGAGATGTTTTTCAGAATATGACGTTTCGGCGGAACCACTTTGCCGACACGATGCATGGTATAAACGAATTGAGCCACGTTGGACTTCGCCTCTATGTTTATCGTGATGGTGAATAGATGTCAGAGGCGAAGTGTAGCCTTTTTCCCTGCCTAAGCCCAGCCAGCAGATCGCACTCGCAATAAAAGTAAAAAAGTGTCCGTAACGTGGCGCAAATGGCTATGACTGGTTAGCATAAATTCATTACGCGGCATGATGCTGCATTGGATAACAATTGAGGAAGTGCTTGTGGATAGAGCCAAACCATTTGTCTGGCGTCTCGTCGCCGCCTGCGTATGCCTGCTGACCTTTTGTCACCTCGCGCGGGCCGACTCACTGGAAGAGCAGCGTAACCGCTATGCGCAGATTAAGCAGGCCTGGGACAACCGCCAGATGGATGTGGTAGAGCAGATGATGCCGGGTCTGAAAGATTATCCGCTCTACCCGTATCTGGAATACCGTAAGATCACCGACGATTTGATGAACCAACCGGCGATTGCCGTCACGCAGTTTGTGCGCGCCAATCCTACGCTTCCGCCTGCGCGTACGCTGCAATCGCGCTTCGTCAATGAGCTGGCGCGTCGTGAAGACTGGCGCGGCTTGCTGGCGTTTAGCCCGGAGAAACCCGGCACCACGGAAGCGCAATGTAACTATTACTACGCGAAATGGAGTACCGGGCAAACGGAAGCGGCCTGGCAGGGCGCGAAAGACC
The DNA here is from genome assembly GCF_046552175.1 of Salmonella sp. SAL00672. NCBI lineage: Bacteria > Pseudomonadati > Pseudomonadota > Gammaproteobacteria > Enterobacterales > Enterobacteriaceae > Salmonella > Salmonella sp. SAL00672. The sequence continues at coordinate 82,834 of NZ_JBGDUQ010000009.1, forward strand.
TTTGGCTGACCGGCAAAAGTCAGCCGAATGCCTGCGATAAACTTTTCAGCATTTGGCGGGCCTCCGGCAAGCAAGACCCGCTGGCGTATCTGGAACGTATTCGGCTGGCGATGAAAGCCGGAAATACGGGGTTGGTTACGGTGCTGGCCGGACAGATGCCGGCGGAATATCAAACGATCGCCTCAGCGATCATTACCCTGGCTAATGACCCTAATAACGTGTTGACCTTCGCACGCACCACCGGCGCCACCGATTTTACCCGCCAGATGGCGGAAGTCGCGTTTGCCAGCGTCGCCCGCCAGGACGCGGAAAATGCGCGTCTGATGATCCCCTCGCTGGTACAGGCGCAGAAACTTAATGAGGAACAAACGCAGGCGCTGCGCGATATCGTTGCCTGGCGACTGATGGGCAACGATGTGACCGATGCGCAGGCGAAATGGCGCGATGACGCGATTATGCGCTCGCAATCGACGTCGCTTATCGAGCGGCGCGTGCGTATGGCGCTGGGGATGGGCGATCGTCGCGGTCTCAATACCTGGCTTGCCCGACTGCCAATGGAGGCGAAAGAGAAAGACGAGTGGCGTTACTGGCAGGCGGATTTATTGCTAGAGCGCGGTCGTGACGCCGAAGCGAAAGAGATCCTTCATGCTTTAATGCAGAAGCGCGGTTTTTATCCGATGGTCGCAGCGCAGCGTTTAGGCGAAGAGTACACGCTTAAAATCGATAAAGCGCCCGCCAACGTAAACAGCGCGTTGACGCAGGGGCCGGAGATGGCGCGTGTACGGGAGCTGATGTACTGGAACCTGGATAACACGGCGCGCAGCGAATGGGCGAATCTGGTAAAAAGCCGTAGTAAATCTGAACAGGCGCAGCTGGCGCGCTATGCGTTTAACCAGCACTGGTGGGATCTGAGCGTACAGGCGACGATCGCCGGAAAACTGTGGGATCATCTGGAGGAGCGTTTCCCGCTGGCGTATAACGATCTTTTTACCCGCTATACCCGCGGAAAAGATATCTCACAAAGCTATGCCATGGCGATTGCCCGCCAGGAGAGCGCCTGGAACCCGAAAGTAAAATCGCCGGTAGGGGCCAGCGGCTTAATGCAGATTATGCCGGGAACGGCCACCCATACGGTGAAAATGTTTTCGATTCCGGACTACCGCGGCCCCGGCCAACTGCTGGAGCCGGAGACCAACATCAACATTGGCACCAGCTATTTGCAGTATGTCTATCAGCAGTTTGGTAATAACCGTATTTTCGCCTCGGCGGCGTATAACGCCGGGCCGGGGCGCGTGCGCACCTGGCTGGGTAATAGCGCCGGGCGTATCGATGCCGTAGCGTTTGTCGAAAGCATTCCCTTTTCGGAAACGCGCGGCTACGTGAAAAACGTTCTGGCCTATGACGCTTACTATCGCCACTTTATGGGGCAGAAAGAGGCCTTAATGAGCGACTCTGAGTGGCAGCAACGGTATTAATGCAGACGGGTTATGTTATCATTTGTACTCGTGTAACAGTACAAACGGCGGTATAACATGACCCAGCATTCCCCTTATTCATCGGCTATCGCCGAACAACGTAATCAGGAGTGGCTTCGTTTTGTGGAGTTACTCCGTCAGGCATATGCAGAGGATCTGCATCTGCCTTTATTACAACTGATGCTTACGCCGGACGAGCGTGAAGCGCTGGGAACGCGCGTGCGCATTATTGAGGAGTTGCTGCGTGGCGAAATGAGTCAGCGCGAGTTGAAAACCGAGCTGGGGGCGGGCATCGCCACCATCACGCGCGGGTCAAACAGTCTGAAATCCGCGCCGGTTGAACTGCGTCATTGGCTTGAGCAGATACTGCTGAAAAGCGCCTGATTTGCTTGTAGGCCGGATAAGGCGAAGCGGCCATCCGGCAACATCGCTGCGAAATGCCTGATGGCGCTGTGCTTATCAGGCCTACAACATAGCGCAAATAATTATCGATACACCGCGTTATGAAACGGGCTTAACGCCAGAACCACCGCCTGGTGGTAAACGCTGGAGCGCGTTAATTTTCCGGCGGTAAACACGCCAATGGCGCCCTCTTTGCGGCCAATCTCGTCAATACCTGTGTACTGCGACATCACTGGGCCAAGCGCTTCCCCCTGGCGGACTCTGTCGAGAATGACGGCGGGCAGCGGCAGCGTGGCCGATCGCGCTTCACCGCGCTGAACGCCGTTATCAATCACCACCCAACTGAAGGTGGCGTCATCGTCAATTCCGGCTTCAATGGCTACCCAGAAATCAGCTTGTGGGTGCAGGCGTTGCGCATTATCCACGCGATTTCGTGCGCCAGCACGCGTTTCCTCGCTTCCGAAGGGCTGCTCCGGTACGCCGCTCTCGACGGCGACGGGCGTAATATGGCACGATCCTTCGCCGAAAATCTCTTCAAATGCCTGTAGAATTGCCTGAATTTTGGCAGGATTGGTGGTCGCAGAGATAACCTGGTGCATAATTAAGCTCAGTTTTAAAAATTTATCGCAGTATAACGGAAAAAAAATATGTTACAGGTATACCTTGTTCGCCACGGTGAAACGCAGTGGAACGCCGAGCGACGTATTCAGGGCCAATCGGACAGTCCCCTGACAGCAAAAGGCGAGCAGCAGGCCATGCAGGTAGGAGAACGCGCCCGCAGCCTCGGCATCACCCATATCATCAGCAGCGATTTAGGCCGCACAAAACGCACGGCGGAGATTATCGCCCAGGCGTGCGGGTGTGATATTACCTTTGACTCCCGCCTGCGCGAGCTGGATATGGGCGTGCTGGAAAAGCGCCAGATCGATTCGCTGACGGAAGAAGAAGAGGGCTGGCGTCGTCAGTTAGTCAACGGCACGCAGGATGGTCGTATTCCCGGTGGGGAATCGATGCAGGAGTTGAGCGATCGCGTTCATGCCGCGCTGGCGTCCTGTCTGGAGCTACCGCAGGGCAGCCGACCTTTATTAGTCAGTCACGGTATCGCGTTGGGCTGTCTGGTTAGTACTATACTGGGACTACCCGCCTGGGCGGAACGCCGGTTACGTTTGCGCAACTGCTCTATTTCCCGCATCGATTACCAGGAAAGCCAGTGGCTGGCGTCTGGGTGGGTGGTAGAAACCGCAGGGGACGTTTCGCATCTGGACGCCCCTGCATTGGATGAGCTACAGCGTTAACGACGAATCGGGATCAGAAATTCGCAGCGCAGGTTGATAGGGCGATCGCCGGTTTTGGTATCTTCTGACGGGTAGTATCGCTCTATATCCTGTCCTTTACGACGGGTCAGATTCAGCATTGGCATACAGGTGCCGTAAACGGTCAGGATAAAATCCTGCACGCCGGTTCCTAACCCTTCATAGGTGAACATGACGTATTCACCGCCCTGCAACAGCACAGGATGCGCCGACTGAACATAGCCATCGGCCTGCTCTTGCGGCAGTGCGGTGGTATAGAATACTTCCTGCTCATCGTCTTTCTCCATGCTGGGGCGCGTTTCATTAAGCCCATAAAGCACAGGCGGAATAGTTGGCGAATGACCGAGGAAATCATGCCAGAATTGCACGCGCATTTCGTGGCGGAAGTCGGAAATCTGTTCCAGCGAGCAGGAATAGCTCTGCGTGACGCCAAGGAGTGGCGTATCTTCCAGCGTAACGAACTGATGTTCCGGCACGGTAAACTCGCCCAGCCGTAATGGCGGGCGAATGCCAAAGGCGCTCCATTCCGAGGAGCGACGATACAGCGCTGGCGTCTGGGAAAACTGTTTCTTAAAGGCGCGCGTAAAGGTTTGCTGAGAATCGAAGCGGTACTGAAGAGCAATATCCAGAATTGGACGCGCGGTCAAACGCAGCGCCACTGCTGATTTCGATAAACGACGGGCGCGGATGTAAGCGCCAATGGCGTGGCCCGTCACGTCCTTAAACATTCTCTGCAGGTGCCACTTGGAATAGCCTGCTTTTGCCGCCACATTGTCAAGTGACAGCGGCTGATCCAGATGACCTTCCAGCCAGATTAACAGGTCGCGAATTATGCCAGCCTGATCCATAAAATATCCCCATCCTTTCAACAACGAGCACCCGATATCAGGTAAGAGGATAATAGCATTTTTTGTTCTTTTAGCATTCAGTGTTTTTTTTGAGCTTAAATGCTTTTTTTAGGCAACGTGACAGGTAATTATTCTAATCCTGTGATCTATAACCATTTTATTTTAGAATGTCTAATAATTACGCAACGTAACTTTTATGAATGGTAACAATATGAAATACAAGAGCTTAGTACTTTTCTCAATTTTGTTGCTGCTGGGGCAGAGCGCCCGTGCGGAACAAATTGGTTCAGTCGATACGGTATTTAAAATGTTCGGTCCTGACCATAAAATCGTGGTGGAAGCTTTTGACGATCCTGATGTCAAAAACGTGACGTGCTATGTTAGCCGGGCGAAAACGGGCGGCATAAAAGGCGGATTGGGGCTGGCGGAAGATACGTCTGACGCCGCCATCTCTTGTCAGCAGGTCGGGCCTATTGAACTGAGCGACAAAATTAAGAACGGCAAGGCGCAGGGAGAGGTGGTTTTCAAAAAACGCACCTCATTGATATTTAAGTCATTGCAGGTCGTGCGTTTCTATGATGAGAAACGCAACACGCTGGCGTATCTGGCCTACTCCGACAAAGTAGTCGACGGGTCGCCGAAGAACGCCATCAGCGCGGTGCCGGTCATGCCGTGGCGACAATAACAGGGAAAGAGTATGCAGCAACCGCAGGTCTGGTTAGTCGAGGATGAACAGGGAATCGCCGATACGCTCATCTACACCCTGCAACTGGAAGGGTTTACCGTTGAGCTATTCGCTCGCGGGCTGCCCGCGCTGGAAAAAGCGCGTCAGCAACGGCCGGATGCGGTGATTCTCGATGTGGGACTACCGGATATCAGCGGCTTTGAGCTGTGTCGGCAGTTGCTGGAACGCCATCCTGCGCTGCCGATTCTTTTCCTGACTGCCCGTAGCGATGAAGTGGATCGATTGCTTGGTCTGGAGATTGGCGCAGATGATTATGTCGCCAAGCCGTTCTCGCCGCGCGAAGTGAGCGCCCGCGTGCGCACGCTGCTGCGCCGGGTGAAAAAGTTTGCTGCGCCGTCGCCGGTGGTGCGTACCGGACATTTTGAACTCAATGAACCGGCGGCGCAGATCGCCTGGTTTGGTACGCCGCTCTCGCTGACGCGTTATGAGTTTCTGCTCCTTAAAACCCTGCTGCTGTCGCCGGAGCGCGTGTACTCGCGCCAGCAATTGATGGATATTGTCTGGTCTGATGCCCAGGAGACCTTCGATCGGACGGTCGATACACACATCAAAACCCTGCGCGCTAAGCTACGCGCGATCAACCCGGATCTCTCGCCAATTAACACGCATCGTGGGATGGGATACAGCCTGAGGAGCGTCTGATGCGCATCGGAATGCGTTTGCTGCTGGGCTACTTTCTTATTGTCGCCGTCGCCGCCGTGTTTGTGCTGTCTATCTTCGTTCAGGAGATAAAGCCGGGCGTCCGCCGCGCGACGGAAGGGACGCTGATTGACACCGCGACGCTGCTGGCGGCGCTGGCCCGCGACGATCTCCTTTCCGGCAACCCGACTGACGGCCAGCTGGCGAAGGCATTCGCCCAACTGCAACATCGCCCGTTTCGCGCCAATATCAGCGGGATCGTCAAAGTGCGCAATGAATACCATGTCTATATGACGGATGCGCAGGGGAAGGTGTTGTTTGATTCGGAAAACAAAGCGGTGGGACAGGATTATTCTCGCTGGAATGACGTCTGGCTTACGCTGCGCGGACAGTATGGCGCCCGCAGCACGGCAAAAGATGCTGCCGATCCCAATAGCACCGTGATGTACGTAGCCGCGCCGATAATCAGCGATGGACGGATTATCGGTGTACTGTCTGTCGGTAAACCGAATGCGGCAATGGCGCCGGTGATTAAGCGCAGCGAACGGCGCATTCTGTGGGCCAGCGCCGTTTTACTGGGAATTGCGCTGGCGATTGGCGCGGGGATGGTCTGGTGGATTAACCGCTCCATCGCCCGGTTGACGCGCTATGCGGATTCCGTCACCGAAAACCGCCCGCTTGCGTTACCTGCATTAGGCAGCAGCGAGCTGCGTAAACTGGCGCAGGCGCTGGAGAGTATGCGCATTAAGCTGGAAGGCAAGAATGAGATTGAGCAGTATGTGTATGCGTTGACTCATGAGCTGAAAAGTCCGCTGGCGGCGATACGCGGCGCGGCGGAGATTCTGCGTGAAGGACCGCCCGCGGATGTGGTTACCCGCTTTACAGAGAATATACTGGCGCAAAATACGCGAATGCAGGCGCTGGTAGAAACCCTGCTACGCCAGGCGCGGCTGGAAAACCGACAGGATATCCCTCTCGCGCCGGTTGCTGTTGATGAGCTATTTACGCAGCTTAGCGAGGCACGCAGTATTCAGTTGGTGGCAAAAAAGATCACGCTTACTCTACGGCCTTCCTCGCTGGTTGTCGTCGCCGACGCGGAGCTTCTGGCGCAGGCGCTGGGCAATGTGTTGGACAATGCCATCGACTTTACGCCTGAAAATGGCGTTATCACATTAAGCGCTCAACCGATGGGAGAGAAAGCGATCCTGCAGGTGACGGATTCCGGCTGTGGTATTCCTGATTTTGCGCTGCCGCGCATTTTCGACCGATTCTATTCGTTGCCCCGCGAAAACGGGCGTAAAAGCAGCGGGCTTGGACTGGCGTTTGTCAGCGAGGCGGCGCGGCTCCTCAACGGTGAGGTGACGTTGTGCAATCGTCCCGAAGGCGGCGTGCTGGCCTCGTTGACACTTCACCGTCACTTCACATAACTTCAAATTCTCCCCACATCGCGTTCTTACACTGCTGGCATTGCAAAGGAGAACGCTATGTTGAAATCCCCCCTGTTGTGGAAAATGATTACGTTAGGCGGCGCCATGATCCTGCTGTTAATTCCCCTGATGATGGTACGGCACACCATCGTGGAGCGTGCTGATTATCGAAGCCATGTGGAGAATGCTATTCGTCAGAGTACCAGCGGCCCACAAAAGGTTGTCGGCCCGCTGGTGGCGATTCCGGTGACAGAGCTCTATACCGTGCTGGAAGAGGAGAAAGAGGTCCAGTATAAGCGCAGCTATCTCTATTTTTGGCTGCCGGAGTCGCTATTGGTCGAAGGCAATCAAAACGTTGAAGCGCGAAAAATAGGTATTTATCAGGGGCAGGTGTGGCATACCGATATGGCGATAAAGGCGGAGTTTGATGTGGCCCGTCTGCATGAGCTGAACAGACCGAACATTACCCTTGGAAAGCCCTTTATCGTCGTGGGCGTCGGCGATGCGCGCGGTATCAGCGCAGTAAAAGCGCCGCAGGTGAATGGTGAAATGCTCACTGTAGAACCGGGGACCGGCTTACCGGAAAGTAGAGAGGGCATTCATATCCCGCTGCCGGACAGTCAGTGGGCGACGCGCAACCTGACGTTGGATATGTCGCTAAATTTAAGCGGAACCGGCAGCTTTTCACTGGTTCCCGTCGGGCGTAGCAGTGAAATGACCCTGACCAGCAACTGGCCGCACCCAAATTTTGTGGGGGATTTTCTTCCCGGTAAACGCGCAATCAGCGGTTCAGGATTTCAGGCCCAGTGGCAAACCAGCCGGTTTGCCACGAATCTCGGCGAACAGTTTGCTGATGCGCAAAAGGTGGATTGGGACAACTTACCGGCGTTTAGCGTCGCTGTATCGACGCCAGCCGATCAGTATCAACTGACGGACAGAGCGACGAAATATGCCATTTTGTTGATTACGCTAACGTTTATGGCTTTCTTTGTCTTCGAAACCCTGACGGGGCAGCGGTTACACCCGATGCAGTATCTGCTGGTGGGGTTATCGCTGGTGATGTTCTACCTGCTATTGCTGGCACTGTCGGAACATATCGGTTTCACGCCAGCCTGGATCGCCGCCAGCCTGGTGGGCGCGTTGATGAATAGCGTTTATTTGCAGGCGGTGCTGAAAGGATGGCGCAATAGCGTACTGTTTACGTTAGCGTTATTGGCGCTGGATGGCGTGATGTGGGGATTGCTGCGTTCGGAAGATAGCTCGTTGCTTCTGGGTACCGGCGTTCTGCTACTGGCGCTTGGCGGCGTGATGTTCCTGACGCGCCATCTGGACTGGTATTCGCTCTCTTGTCAGCAACGTAAGTCATTACCGCCAGTACAAGATGACGAATTACGTTTGTGGAAATAAATCTAACGGGCGCGCGCGTTAACGTTTTCCCGCGCAGCGCCAGAAAATGTGATGCCGTTAGTTATAGGTCAGGTTTAATGTTGCCGTGGCATTCGCTTGCCCGGCCGTTACCGTGGCGGCGGTTTTATAGTAGCGCGCGCTAATTTTCAGGGTGGTCGACATATTCATGGTTCCGCCGTTAACCGTCTGGCTGCCATCGGCATTGGTGGTAATCGTGTGAGTAAAGAGATCAATTTTTTGATTGATTGGCAAACTGTCGGTAAAGAAACCGGCGTCCGGCGCCTGAATACCCAACTGTACGCCAACGCCGGTTGCGCTGGTTGGCGCGCTTGCATTGCTCAACTGGATGACTGAATTATCAGGGTTATTTCCGCTGGCCGGTTGGGCGCTTAACGATGCGGAGATAGCGGTGCCTTGTTCGCAGGTCAATAAGATATCCTGCTCGCCTGTGCCCGCAGTTTGACTGTTAGCGAAACTGCCTAAATTGACGCTGCCTAAATCCACGGTGATGGCAGGTGTTTCTACCTGACATCCCATCGCTTTCATAATCAATTGCGTATTCCCCAAATACAGATGGGTCAGGATATCGCCGCCGGAGTCTTCCGTTGCGCTATCGCGAAAAGATACGCGCGCCAGTGGGCTTTGGAATGTCGCGGTACCGGAGGTGATCGGACCGCCTAAGGCGACCAGTTCAACATTGTAGGCGGGAGCCATCGCATGGTGTGTTTTATTGCCATCGCCATTATGGTAGGTATTATCGATTGGCATGACATTATCGTAAGGGCCAGCATTCGTTTGGGTTTTAATCGCAATGCCCACGCCGGAAATCCCGGTGCTAAATACCGGCGTGTTGTTCCCGTCATTCGCATTGATTGTCGCTGATGTATTTGACTGCGCGCTACCGGGTTCATATAAAAAACCGACCTTATAATCGCGACTACAGCCATCCATTGTGACTTCGGAGGTGGAAACCCAGCCCGATTGCCACAACACTTCGCCTGCGGTATAGGCGTGGCTATCCACCACAAGCTGCGACGGCGGGGTGATAGTGATCGCGCCTTCATTTCCGGAACGTTTACAGGAGGCGTAACCATGACCGGAATACGCGAACAGCAGAATAAGCGCCAGATATAACCTTCTCATGAAAAATTCCTGCTTTTATACCAGGTGAAAATAGAAAGATGTTATTGCCATGCGATAGTGATCGTCACAACGGACGTGAAATCCCCTGCCGTGACTTTTCCATACGGGGTATACATCCTTGCGGCGACAGGCAAATTGGCTTCATGGGTATTACTGTTGATATCTACCGTGTAAGTGACGTTGTTGGCCAGATTGACCAGACTTTTACCGTCCAGGTTAAAAAGCTGTAATCCTAAATCCTGCGCCGGATTGGCCGCGCTGTTTGCATAAATCGCAGAAGCATAATTTGGATCGGGATAAGGTACGCCATTAAATGAAATCGCGGCTTTTGTGGTCGTTGCCGGGCAATTCGTCATTTTTATGGTGAAAGGAATGGTGGCGGTATTGCCACCGGCCACGGCGATATCCGCCCGGGCATATTGTCCAAGAGAGATCGTGTCGGGGACCGTCACGGTACACGGATCGGCATAAATTAATCCCGTAACGTTAATGTCTACGGCATCTGCGGTATTGTATGCCGCGCTGATCGAGGGCGACCATAATGCCAGACCCGTGAACGTTAACAGGGCGGCTAATGCAGCAAATCTGTTCATATTCATCTTTTATCCCACCAGAATCACTGGCATTGCTCGTGTAAGATTTCTACGCCAGAAGCGGAGGGGGAGCTCGGTATACGATAAGAGACCTGACACCGGTCTGCTGCTGTTGGCCCCCACTTCACTAATAACCGCCCTTGTTTTTCCAGTCCGGTTAACCAGGCTTGCCCCGCATCACCAACAAAACTGCTGTGATTGTCTGGTTTTGTTAAAGACGAGACGGTCGCGCCAAAAGGAACAGGCAGATTGTTTATGCGGGTTAATACCATCAATGCCTTGTAGCCAATATTGGTTTTATATTCAGCCCTGACCACCGCGCCACGGGTAGGCACCAGCGTTTTACTGGTATCAATGAGCTCAATATTTTTTCTAATACCTGTCGTATCTAAAGACACTTCATTACGATGGTAAGGCGAAGCATAAGGTACGACGGCATAACCCCGAAAATCGGTGTCCACGCCCGTTTCGTTATTCACGGGGACACCCGCTGCGCCAGGGGCTTTAACCAATATGATGGTGTCGTCCATTGGCTGGGATAGTGTCAGGCCATTTCGATGTAACAGTACGCCGCCCTGAACGCCATAATTCAGGCGACGCATATGATTATCGTAGCTATATCCGCCGTTAATATCCGCATACGTCCCGTTATAGGTTGCGCTCACATTACCGCTGGTGGCTTTCTCTTGAGAGGAATAACCTTCCTGAACGCTCCATGAGAGATTTTTCTGTGCCAGCGCTGTTCCGTTTAAACCGACAGTATGCGTGGTATCGCCGTCTTTCGCGGAGTTCATATTGTAGGTGGCATACGTTGACGGCATAAAGGCATCTAACGGAATACTAATATTGATTGAAATTTGCTGGTCATTACTGTCTTCCGTATCGTCGTCTTCATCCTGAGAATTATCGGCGTTCAGCGTATAAGAATAGTTAATGCCATAGCTTACGTTATGCCATGTGTTGTTATAGCCAATACCTAATGATGTGGTATGAGTGTCATTCCAGTAATCTTCATTATATAAAGTGAGTGAAATGGAACCGTAGATAATGTCTTGCGATAACGACAGGTCGGTGCGATTACGTACATGATCATAGTGACTATTATCGCTATAGGTATCCAGCACATCCTCAAGAGCGTAGTAATCTTTGGTCGAATAACGGTAGCCGGCGACAGTGAAATTGGTGCCTGTTGACTGAATATCTTTGCTGTAACGAATACGCCAGGATTGTCCGGTAAGCGTATCGCTAACCACATCGCCTGCTTTAATTTTTGACCATGAGTTGGTGACGTCTAAAGACAATGCGCCCAGATCGCCAAGGTTTAAGCCTGTCCCGATGAGCGCCGCATGATAAACATCATTGCTCAGCGTACTCTCTATTCCGCCATAGGCGGTTATGCCGCCTGCTAATCCGTATAAGGCCGTCAGTTCAGCGAAGTTCTGTTGCGCGGAATGCGTATCTGATGAACGCGTGCGGCCTACCGTCAGGTCGTATTTCAGGTGGCCTTCACGCTGTAATACCGGAACGCTGGCGTAGGGCACAATGAAATGCTGTTCAGAACCATCGGATTCTTTGATGGTGACGTACAGGTCGCCCGAACCGCCGGTTGGATAAAGATCGTTGATGGCGAATGGACCCGCCGGAACGTTAGTTTTGTAGATGGTATAACCGTTTTGTTCAACGGTTACCTGCGCGCTGCTTTTGGCCACCCCGCGAATGACCGGGGCGAACCCTTTCATACTGTCCGGCAACATATCGTCATCAGAAGAGATCTGTACGCCCTTAAATGAAATACTGTCAAAGACGTCCGCGGGCGTGTTATTTTCCCCGGCGATCAGCTGTCCTTTTAAAAATTCGATATCGCGAGAAACATAGGTGTAGGCAGAATCCCAGCTATTTTGCCCATCGCTATCGTGATTCCATGTTGAGTAGTTACGAAAACGCCATGCGCCAATGTTAATACCAGGGCGCAGGTTAGCGTATTCGCTATTTTCCGTCCGGTTTTCATCAATATCGTGATCCTGCGATCCGGTAAAACTGTAGTTCAGCAAAAAAGCATTAATGCCTTCATCCCATTCGCTGGTAGGGACGAATTCTCGCGGGTCGGCGATCAACGCGATTTGAGGGATCGCTAAATCCAGCCGGTTACCGATGACATTAAACTTTGCTACAGCGCCAGCCAGCAGACTAAGATCGGTACACCCGTTTGGGTCATTTTTAAGCTCGGGGAAGTTTTCTGTTTTTACGCCCCACTGCTTGAGTTGTTCAACGCTAAGACATGGCTGTAGGGAGAGCTTATTATCTGCTGATTTTTTATTTTTAAAGGCAATATTTTTTGTTTCAACACTGGTGTTATTAATATAAATATCAACATTATAGGTGCCTTCTGCCTGCCCCCCCTTTTCGAAAACCGATAGATCGACATTCTCCACGCCCGGTTCATCATTTTCCAACGATAATGGATTAAAATGATCATGCGCTAACGCTGGTTTTATGGAACAGCATATAAAGAGAAACGATAACGCTAATTGAGAACGGGGCTCTACTCTGGAGAATTGCACAGTAAAAGTCCTGAAAGGGTAAAAGTAAAGTGAAGTCGTTAATGGCTAGAATGAACCGGAATGCGGCTCTAAACTCATCCCATAATCGCTGATTAATCGCCACGTTACCGTGCCATGAGGGGCGGCAGTAGAACCCAATTTAAATGACGCTGATGATTTTGGCGGAACGAAGGTCGCTGATTTCACTTCATGGCTGTTAAGCGTCACACTGGCAAAGTTCATATAATAGGGAGTGGGGTTATTTACGGTAATAACATCACCTGCCGTCTGCCATTTTAATTGTTGGCTCTGGCTATCAGGCGTTGATTTTGTTAATGCTGGCGGTCGATAAATAAGCTTTATTTGGGTATTAATGGAGATTTCCACGCGGTTCGCGGAGGCATTATCATCAATAGAAGGAATACCCTTAATATTGAGCCAGTACATAGACTCCCGATCTGCAGGTAGAGGGGCGCCAGAGCGAATAACCCGAATGCTGTTCTTTTGCCCGGCATCAAGGCGAAAAAGAGGCGGGGTGATAATAAACGCCTGCTTATTTGTGACCTGGGGATCGGCAACCGATAACCATGACTGAACAAGATTCGCTTTGCTGTCTTTATTCTCTACATTGATTGACGACTCATCATTATTGCCGTCGAAAACCAGTCGGGTTCCGCCAACAACAATGCTGGCATGGGCAACATGGCTTGTCAGTAATACGACCAACACGGATTTCTTTATGTGTTTCATTTTTTACTCTGTAAAGATGTTTTGCGCTATGGACTGGCATCCTGCCTGTCCACATCAGGATGAGAATGCCTTACTGATACGAAACGGTATACGTAACCTGAGTGCTAACATCTCCACCGGTTACGGTTGCGGAACCATCGTTTGCCATGGCGGCGTAATAGGTAAAGTCTGCTGTCGAGCCGTCGGTTGGCAGGTTCACTGCGGCATCATCCGTGTTATCTGTCACATCGCTATGTGAAGCGTTCTGAATAGAAATACCGACACCCGCGGCGCCCGTTTCCGATCCTTCGTCCGCGTTTTTGAAGTACGTTGGGTTAGAATCATCTGTTGCGCCGTGGAAGCGGAACATGGCTTGGGTTGGTACGCCAGTCCCTGCTTCCGGGCAGCTAACCAGGCTTACGGTAAACGGCACGTAATCGGTTGTGGCGCCTTTTTCCGCGATGCGTTCTTTGCTGTAATTACCCAAATCAATGGTGGTATCCGTGGAGCCATTCACCTGAACCGTACACGCCTGATCGTAAATTTTGCCATTGAACGTAATCGTGTTCTGGGCAAATACCGGTGTGGATGCTACGGCAGTTAACATTGCCAGGATGATAATTTTCTTATTAAACATATTAATTGTTGCCTGATTCTATTCGCTGAAAAATAAAGATAGCCATATAAAATAAAATATTATATTTTACTCTGTATGCGCTTCTTTCTGTTCTGTAGATAAGCAGGCGGCTATTCTACGTATATCAACTATGAACTCAATAAAAATTCTGATGCAATATTGAACGGCAGTCCAGTTTCGGACCCGGTAACAAAGTTTAATAAAATACCACTAAAGAAGTATGGTTGATGACTGGATTTATAGAGCAAGATCTCTTTTTTGATAATAGTTATTATTTCCTGGAGGATTTATTTAACTCTATATTGCTTTATTTTTAATAATATACGACGCTTGTCCGTTTAAAATGAAACCGGCAGGTTTCGAAGCTCTAACAGTCTTCCATGCAGTATTTTTATATAGTCCCCCGCTTTTAGTTCTGAAAGTACCTGCATGATACGGCTGCGTGAAAGCCCGGTTCTCTGCTGTATGAAGTTCTGTGCATTGATCTCAAATCGTGAGCTTTCAGGATACGACCACAGTTCAAGTAACAGCGCTTTTATCTGGCTATAGGCGTCCTGCCCGATAAGGTTTCTGTCACGGTTAGTCATGAAAGCAATGCGGTACATCAGGATGTTCGAAATGTCACGCCAGAGATGCTTTTCATCAGCTATTTCCACAAAATCTTTTACTGGGACAGGATAATATTCACAGGTGGTTTCGGCGATAAAAAAGACGTCTGAATTCTCTTCTAACTGGTATAAGTCAGCATAGGCATCTACAAGGCCTAAAATCATTGGTGAGACACCGCAGCCCATTACAATGCTGTCGATACGCCGACATACTTTAATAGCGCCTTTAGTGATTAACAGGATGTGGGATTGATTATCAATCTTGATATCCAGTGTTTTACCGGCCGTAATAGTGACAGGGGAGATGTTTTGAATAACGTGCCGATGAATATTTAAAATGGCTTGCAGGTTTTTTTCTTTCCCTGTGGGACGATACACATTCCCGCCGTTTAACTGCTTCATATCTTCCCCATTATTATGGCTGATAAAGTGGTTGACTATTAAAAGGTAAAGATAAATTTAATATTCACTTAAAATTATAATTAAGTAAATTAAAATAGCCAACAAGAATATTTAAGTCAATGTATTCACCTTATCAATGCATGAGCGACAACGCTGTTTGTAAGGTTAACCATAGTAAATGTGATGATTTTATTTGCAATCATTTTATGACAGCTATCATAGGTACCGTGCTTAACGAGCGCGTAGAGCGTACAGGATAGCGAAGCGATGAACATCGCTGTTGTAGGATACGAATGAGAGAAAAGTACAAAATGCAGGCGGGCGGCGTTTTACTGAGCGAAATCGCCGCCTGCCGGAACTCCTCCCGGCGGGAGTCATAAGCGGTTAGCGGTACTGGACGATCAGGCTTTGAATCTCCGGATGATCTTTTAACGACACGTGCCGTACCGTGGCGATTCCATTCATCAACGAAATAGCGTTTCCAGACGGTGTGGCGACTGTCTGCAAATGGGGGATATTATTCCGCAAACATGATACCTCGATATTGCGATCGTGAGGCGCAAGATTACAACCATATTCGACAATCTGGCCTTTGAAATGAATAACGCCTGCGGAGACCGGCGCGGTAGCAGCCAGCGCGGCTGATGAAGCTGACATCGCTGCACAAAACAGGTAGCAGCATAATGGTGATTTTTTCATCCTTTGAAACCTCACGTCCTGTGAGCATCCCCTTATTTTTTGGGGACTAACAAATCCCGTGTATTACTCTTTAATGTAAATACACAAACTACCTTAACTTTCGCAAGCTGAGATAAACAGCGCTATACGACAATTTTTATGTAAAAGAGTACGTCATAACGGCAGGTCAGGAGGGAAAGCGAGGCCGCTTAGCGGAAGGGGGACATAAGAAACAGCCAGTAAGAATAACTTACCGGCTGTTTTTACGGTTCGGCGCCTGGGCCGAATTAATCCTGCAGGTCGCCGCAGAAGCGATAACCTTCGCCGTGAATGGTGGCGATGATTTCCGGCGTATCCGGCGTGGATTCGAAATGCTTACGAATACGACGAATGGTAACGTCAACAGTACGGTCATGCGGCTTCAGCTCGCGGCCGGTCATTTTCTTCAACAGCTCTGCGCGCGACTGAATTTTGCCAGGGTTTTCGCAGAAGTGCAGCATCGCGCGGAACTCGCTGCGCGGTAGTTTATACTGCTCGCCGTCCGGGCCGATCAGTGAACGACTGTTGATATCTAGTTCCCAACCGTTGAACTTGTAGCTTTCAACGCTACGACGCTCTTCGCTGACGGTACCCAGGTTCATGGTACGGGACAGCAGGTTGCGGGCACGGATGGTCAATTCGCGTGGGTTAAACGGTTTGGTGATGTAATCATCCGCGCCGATTTCGAGGCCGAGAATTTTGTCGACTTCGTTATCGCGGCCCGTCAGGAACATCAGCGCAACGTTAGCCTGTTCACGCAGTTCACGCGCTAACAGGAGACCGTTTTTCCCTGGCAGATTGATATCCATGATCACCAGGTTGATGTCATATTCAGAGAGGATCTGATGCATTTCCGCGCCATCTGTCGCTTCGAATACATCATAGCCTTCCGCTTCGAAAATACTTTTCAACGTGTTGCGTGTTACCAACTCGTCTTCAACGATAAGAATGTGCGGGGTCTGCATGTTTGCTACCTAAATTGCCAACTAAATCGAAACAGGAAGTACAAAAGTCCCTGACCTGCCTGATGCATGTCGCAAATTAACATGATCGGCGTAACATGACTAAAGTACGTAATTGCGTTCTTGATGCACTTTCCATCAACGTCAACAACATCATTAGCTTGGTCGTGGGTACTTTCCCTCTGGACCCGACAGTGTCAAAAACGGCTGTCATCCTAACCATTTTAACAGCAACATAACAGGCTAAGACGTACCGGACACCTAATAAAACTACGCTTCGTTGACATATATCAAGTTCAATTGTAGCACGTTAACAGTTTGATGAAATCATCGTAGCTAAATGCTAGCTTTCATCACAAATTTGCAATATTCCAACTAGTTACGTAAGCCAACTAATAAATGCGATGAATCCAAAGAGCAGGATCTATTTTAAATTAAATTATCCTAGATAAACAGCAGGATAACGATGTTCTGTTAACATAAACAGCAATAGTACAGATACGCAATAGTGTAGCGTCTTTTACGAAATCAAAAATGCTTTTTCAGTGATATCCGTTAAAATTTTGTAAATTTGCGAAGCGTAATATGCTTACAAACGCCAGCTAATTTCCTGTAAATTAGTCAAAAAGAGTAATGAAATGCGTGTAACAATCGTTCTTGTCGCTCCCGCCAGAGCGGAAAATATCGGCGCAGCCGCCCGGGCTATGAAGACCATGGGATTTACTGACCTGCGTATTGTCGACAGCCAGGCGCACCTGGAGCCCGCCACCCGTTGGGTCGCACATGGATCTGGAGATATTATTGATAATATTGAGGTTTTTCGCACCCTTGCCGACGCGCTCCACGATGTGGATTTTACCGTCGCGACGACAGCCCGCAGTAGGGCAAAATTTCATTACTACGCTTCGCCCGCTGAACTGGTTCCCTTATTACAGGAAAAATCACGCTGGATGCGTCATGCCGCGCTGGTTTTTGGCCGTGAGGATTCCGGTCTGACCAATGACGAGCTGGCGCTGGCGGATGTATTGACCGGCGTGCCGATGGCGGCGGATTACCCTTCGCTCAATCTGGGACAGGCAGTCATGGTGTATTGCTATCAATTAGCAGGTTTAATGCAACAGACCACTGAATCCGTTGATATTGCTGATGAATCGCAGTTACAGGCGTTACGCGCGCGCCTTTTACGCCTGCTAACGACTCTGGAGGCGACCGATGACCACAAATTAACCGACTGGCTACAACAGCGAATCGGCCTGCTGGGACAGCGAGATACGGTAATGTTGCACCGTTTGGTTCATGATATTGAAAAAAAACTAACAAAATAACGTGCTGTAATTTTTAAAATAATAAGAGATTGCGTCTGGTTGCAAGAGATCATGACAGGGGGAATTGGTTGAAAATAAATATATCGCCAGCAGCACATGAACAAGTTTCGGAATGTGATCAATTTAAAAATTTATTGACTTAGGCGGGCAGATACTTTAACCAATATAGGAATACAAGACAGACAAATAAAAATGACAGAGTACACAACATCCATGAACCGCATCAGCACCACCACCATTACCACCATCACCATTACCACAGGTAACGGTGCGGGCTGACGCGTACAGGAAACACAGAAAAAAGCCCGCACCTGAACAGTGCGGGCTTTTTTTCGACCAGAGATCACGAGGTAACAACCATGCGAGTGTTGAAGTTCGGCGGTACATCAGTGGCAAATGCAGAACGTTTTCTGCGTGTTGCCGATATTCTGGAAAGCAATGCCAGGCAAGGGCAGGTAGCGACCGTACTTTCCGCCCCCGCGAAAATTACCAACCATCTGGTGGCGATGATTGAAAAAACTATCGGCGGTCAGGATGCTTTGCCGAATATCAGCGATGCCGAACGTATTTTTTCTGACCTGCTCGCAGGACTTGCCAGCGCGCAGCCGGGATTCCCGCTTGCACGGTTGAAAATGGTTGTCGAACAAGAATTCGCTCAGATCAAACATGTTTTGCATGGTATCAGCCTGCTGGGTCAGTGCCCGGACAGCATCAACGCCGCGCTGATTTGCCGTGGCGAAAAAATGTCGATCGCGATTATGGCGGGACTTCTGGAGGCGCGTGGGCATCGCGTCACGGTGATCGATCCGGTAGAAAAATTGCTGGCGGTGGGCCATTACCTTGAATCTACCGTCGATATCGCGGAATCGACTCGCCGTATCGCCGCCAGCCAGATCCCGGCCGATCACATGATCCTGATGGCGGGCTTTACCGCCGGTAATGAAAAGGGTGAACTGGTGGTGCTGGGGCGTAATGGCTCTGACTACTCTGCCGCCGTGCTGGCCGCCTGTTTACGCGCTGACTGCTGTGAAATCTGGACTGACGTCGATGGCGTGTATACCTGTGACCCGCGCCAGGTGCCGGACGCCAGACTGCTGAAATCGATGTCCTACCAGGAAGCGATGGAACTCTCTTACTTCGGCGCCAAAGTCCTTCACCCTCGCACCATAACGCCTATCGCCCAGTTCCAGATCCCCTGTCTGATTAAAAATACCGGTAATCCGCAGGCGCCAGGAACGCTGATCGGCGCGTCCAGCGACGATGATAATCTGCCGGTGAAAGGGATCTCTAACCTTAACAACATGGCGATGTTTAGCGTCTCCGGCCCGGGAATGAAAGGGATGATTGGGATGGCGGCGCGTGTTTTCGCCGCCATGTCTCGTGCCGGGATCTCGGTGGTGCTCATTACCCAGTCCTCCTCTGAGTACAGCATCAGCTTCTGTGTGCCGCAGAGTGACTGCGCGCGTGCCCGCCGTGCGATGCAGGATGAGTTCTATCTGGAGCTGAAAGAGGGGCTGCTGGAGCCGCTGGCGGTTACGGAGCGGTTGGCGATTATCTCTGTTGTCGGCGACGGTATGCGCACGCTACGCGGCATTTCAGCGAAATTCTTCGCCGCGCTGGCGCGGGCTAATATCAATATCGTGGCGATCGCTCAGGGATCTTCTGAGCGTTCCATTTCTGTGGTGGTGAATAACGACGATGCCACCACCGGCGTGCGGGTAACGCACCAGATGCTGTTCAATACCGATCAGGTGATTGAAGTGTTTGTCATTGGCGTCGGCGGCGTCGGCGGCGCGCTACTGGAACAGCTTAAACGTCAGCAAACCTGGCTGAAGAACAAGCACATCGATCTACGCGTGTGCGGCGTGGCGAACTCAAAGGCGTTGCTAACCAATGTGCATGGACTGAATCTGGACAACTGGCAGGCGGAACTGGCGCAAGCGAACGCGCCGTTCAATCTGGGACGCTTAATTCGCCTGGTGAAAGAATATCATCTACTCAATCCGGTGATTGTTGATTGTACCTCCAGTCAGGCGGTGGCCGACCAGTATGCCGACTTCCTGCGTGAAGGATTCCATGTGGTGACGCCAAACAAGAAAGCGAACACCTCGTCGATGGACTACTACCATCAGCTACGTTTCGCCGCCGCGCAATCACGGCGCAAATTCTTGTATGACACCAACGTCGGCGCCGGTTTGCCGGTAATCGAAAACCTGCAAAACCTGCTGAATGCGGGTGATGAACTGCAAAAATTTTCCGGCATTCTTTCCGGGTCGCTCTCTTTTATTTTCGGTAAACTGGAAGAGGGGATGAGTCTCTCACAGGCGACCGCCCTGGCGCGCGAGATGGGCTATACCGAACCCGATCCGCGCGACGATCTTTCCGGTATGGATGTGGCGCGGAAACTGTTGATCCTCGCCCGCGAGACGGGCCGCGAGCTGGAGCTTTCCGATATTGTGATTGAACCGGTGTTGCCGGACGAGTTTGACGCCTCCGGCGATGTGACCGCCTTTATGGCGCATCTGCCGCAGCTTGACGACGCGTTTGCCGCCCGTGTGGCGAAAGCTCGTGATGAAGGTAAGGTATTGCGCTATGTGGGCAATATCGAAGAGGATGGCGTGTGCCGCGTGAAGATTGCCGAAGTTGATGGTAACGATCCGCTCTTCAAAGTGAAAAACGGTGAAAACGCGCTGGCGTTCTACAGCCACTATTATCAGCCCTTGCCGTTGGTGCTGCGCGGCTACGGCGCAGGCAATGATGTGACGGCGGCGGGCGTGTTTGCCGATCTGTTACGGACCCTCTCATGGAAGTTAGGAGTTTAACATGGTGAAAGTGTATGCCCCGGCTTCCAGCGCGAACATGAGCGTCGGTTTCGACGTGTTGGGCGCAGCCGTCACACCCGTTGACGGCACGTTGCTGGGCGATGTGGTATCCGTTGAAGCAGCGGACCATTTCCGTCTGCATAACCTGGGGCGATTTGCCGATAAACTGCCGCCGGAGCCGCGTGAAAATATTGTTTATCAGTGCTGGGAACGTTTTTGCCAGGCATTGGGGAAAACCATCCCGGTGGCGATGACGCTGGAAAAAAATATGCCGATTGGTTCCGGGTTAGGGTCCAGCGCCTGTTCCGTCGTCGCTGCGCTGGTCGCGATGAATGAGCACTGCGGCAAACCGTTAAACGACACGCGTCTGTTGGCGCTGATGGGCGAGCTGGAAGGCCGTATCTCCGGCAGCATCCATTACGATAACGTCGCGCCGTGCTTTCTTGGCGGTATGCAGTTGATGATTGAAGAAAACGGCATTATTAGTCAGCAGGTGCCGGGCTTTGATGAGTGGCTATGGGTACTGGCTTATCCGGGCATTAAAGT
This sequence comes from Salmonella sp. SAL00672, assembly GCF_046552175.1. Taxonomy (NCBI): domain Bacteria; kingdom Pseudomonadati; phylum Pseudomonadota; class Gammaproteobacteria; order Enterobacterales; family Enterobacteriaceae; genus Salmonella; species Salmonella sp. SAL00672. The sequence goes on from NZ_JBGDUQ010000009.1 coordinate 104,114, forward strand.
TTCCACCGCAGAAGCACGGGCCATTTTGCCTGCGCAGTATCGCCGTCAGGATTGCATTGCGCATGGACGGCATCTGGCCGGTTTTATTCACGCCTGTTACTCGCGGCAGCCGCAGCTTGCCGCCGCGCTGATGAAAGATGTTATTGCCGAACCATACCGCGCGCGTTTACTGCCGGGCTTTAGCCAGGCGCGACAGGCGGTGTCGGAGATCGGCGCGCTGGCGAGCGGGATTTCCGGGTCGGGGCCGACGCTGTTTGCGCTATGCGATAAACCGGAGACGGCGCAGCGCGTCGCGGACTGGCTGAGCAAACATTATCTGCAAAATCAGGAAGGCTTCGTTCATATTTGCCGGCTGGATACGGCGGGCGCACGAGTAGTGGGATAATCAATGAAACTCTATAATCTGAAAGACCATAATGAGCAGGTCAGCTTTGCGCAGGCCGTCACGCAAGGACTGGGCAAACAGCAGGGACTTTTTTTTCCGCACGAACTGCCGGAGTTTAGCCTGACGGAAATTGATGAGATGCTCAACCAGGACTTTGTCAGCCGTAGCGCAAAGATTCTCTCGGCATTTATTGGCGATGAAATACCGCAGCAAATTCTGGAAGAGCGCGTCCGCGCGGCGTTTGCGTTCCCGGCGCCGGTAGCGCAGGTAGAAAGCGATGTCGGCTGCCTGGAGCTGTTCCATGGTCCGACGCTGGCCTTTAAAGACTTCGGCGGGCGTTTTATGGCGCAAATGCTGACGCATATCAGCGGCGACAAACCGGTGACGATTCTGACCGCAACGTCAGGCGATACCGGCGCGGCGGTGGCTCACGCGTTCTATGGCCTGGAAAATGTGCGGGTCGTCATTCTCTACCCGCGCGGTAAAATCAGTCCGTTGCAGGAAAAACTGTTCTGTACGCTGGGCGGCAACATTGAAACCGTGGCGATCGACGGCGATTTCGACGCTTGCCAGGCGCTGGTGAAACAGGCATTTGATGACGAAGAACTGAAAACGGCGCTGGGGCTGAATTCGGCTAATTCGATTAATATCAGCCGCCTGTTGGCGCAAATTTGCTACTACTTTGAAGCCGTGGCGCAACTGCCGCAGGGGGCGCGTAACCAACTGGTGATCTCCGTCCCCAGCGGCAACTTTGGCGATTTGACGGCAGGGCTGCTGGCGAAGTCGTTAGGCCTACCGGTGAAACGTTTTATCGCCGCCACCAACGTCAACGACACGGTGCCGCGTTTTCTGCATGACGGAAAGTGGGCGCCGAAAGCGACGCAGGCGACCCTGTCGAATGCGATGGATGTCAGCCAGCCGAATAACTGGCCGCGCGTGGAGGAGCTATTCCGCCGTAAAATCTGGCGTCTGACTGAGCTGGGCTATGCGGCGGTGGATGACACTACGACACAACAGACGATGCGCGAGCTGAAAGCGAAAGGTTATATCTCGGAACCTCATGCGGCGGTAGCGTATCGGGCATTACGCGACCAGTTAAACCCTGGCGAGTATGGCTTGTTTCTCGGAACGGCGCATCCGGCGAAGTTTAAAGAAAGCGTGGAGTCCATTCTGGGAGAAACGCTGGCCTTGCCTGAAGCGCTCGCCGAACGCGCCGACCTGCCGCTGCTTTCACATCATCTGCCTGCGGATTTTGCCGCCCTGCGTAAGCTGATGATGACCCGCCAGTAACCATTGTGCCCGGTGGCGCTGTCGCTTACCGGGCCTATGGGGTGGCGCCGATTTGTAGGCCGGATAAGGCGTAACCGCCATCCGGCGATGTCGTTACTGCTCGTAGCGTTTAAAGACCAGCTCGTCTTGTGTGGAGGTTTCTTCATCAAAGAAATACCCTTCACGGTCAAACGCGGTAAGCTGTTCCGGCTTCGTTAAGCGGTTTTCAATAATAAAACGGCTCATCAGTCCGCGCGCTTTTTTGGCGTAGAAGCTTACCACCTTAAACTTGCCGTTTTTCTCATCAAGGAACACGGGCTTAATCAGTTCGGCATTCAGTTTCTTCGGCTTCACCGATTTAAAATATTCCTCAGAGGCCAGATTCACCACCACCCGATCGCCCTGCGCCTCAAGCGCTTCGTTGAGCTTATCGGTAATGATATCGCCCCAGAATTGATAAAGATCTTTGCCGCGCGGATTCTCCAGGCGAATCCCCATCTCCAGACGATAAGGCTGCATTAAATCCAGCGGGCGCAATACGCCATACAAGCCAGAGAGCATACGCAGATGTTGTTGAGCAAAATCAAAATCCGCGTCGTTGAACGTTTCCGCCTGTAGGCCGGTATAAACATCGCCTTTGAACGCCAGAATCGCCTGGCGTGCATTATCCGGCGTAAAATGAGGCTGCCAGTCATGAAAACGCGTGGCGTTGAGATCCGCCAGTTTGTCGCTAATTCCCATCAGCCTGGAAATTTGCGGCGCCGAAAGCTGGCGGGCCTGTTGAATAAGCTGCTGGCTGTGATCCAATAGCTCCGGCTGGGTATAGCGGGTCGTGGCCAGCGGGCTTTGATAATCAAGCGTTTTTGCAGGTGAAATCAGAATCAGCATATCCAGTCCTTGCAGGGAATTTTCTGCGACTTTAGCAAAAAAACGCCGCAGAGTTGACCGATGGTTGCGATTGTCGGCTTAATCGCGCGATGCCGCCTCCCAGGTATCTGGCGCCAGTTGTGGTTCGATATCCGGGAAGCGCCGCGGATCGAACTGCGGCCTTACGCCCAGTTTCCGTTGTCGCAGATAATCGCCGGCGAGGGTATACACCACCGGTGAGAGCAACAAAATCGCCGTCAGATTGGTAATAGCCATACAGGCCATGATCATGTCAGCAAGCTGCCATATCAGCGGAAAACTGATGAGCGTACCGGCGATGACCATGCCAAGCGTCGCAAGGCGTAATAGCCAGATGGCCTTTGCGTTATGTAACCGCAGAAAAAACAGATTGTTCTCGGCGTAAATATAGTTGGCGACGATAGAACTGAACGCGAACAGAATGACGATAAGCGCGACAAAACTGGCGCCCCATTCACCGGTCAACGAAACCATTGCATGTTGGAGAAGCTGAATGCCTTCTGTTGACGAGTGGGACGCGTGATTCCCCGCCAGCAGGATAATCATCGCGCTGGCGGTACAGATGATAATGGTGTCGCTGAATACGCCAATCATTTGCACAATCCCCTGCGCGACAGGGTGAGGGGGATACGACGTTGCCGCTGCGGCCGCATTAGGCGTTGACCCCATTCCCGCTTCATTAGAGAACATCCCACGCTGAAAACCGCTGGTAATAGCCTGGGTGAGCGTATATCCGGCTGCGCCTGCCGCGGCTTCCTGCCAGCCAAATGCGCTTTTGACTATCGAGGCGATAACGCCAGGCATTTGCTCAATATGCCAGAGGCAAATGAATACGCTGCCGGCGACCCACAATAACGCGATGATGGGAATCAGCCATTGCATCAGACGGGCGACGCCTTTGATGCCGCGAATGATAATTAACAGGGCACAGAACGCCAGAGCAATGCCGGAGATAAGCGGCGGAATGTTGAAGGCGAAATGGAGCGCGCGTGAGACGGCATTCGCCTGCACGCTATTAAAAATCAACCCGTAGGCGACGAGCAGAAAGAGGGCGAAAACCACGCCCATCCAGCGCATTCCCAGCCCGCGCGCCATATACCACGCCGGGCCGCCGCGGAACTGGCCTGTCGGGTCACGTTCTTTATAAAGCTGGGCAAGCGAACACTCGGCGAAGGAGGTCGCCATGCCAATGATGGCCGAGACCCACATCCAGAATACCGCGCCGGGACCGCCTGCGGCGATAGCCAGCGCCACGCCGGCCAGATTACCGCTGCCAATCCGCGCCGCGAGGCTGGTACACAGCGCCTGAAATGACGTCAGGCCGCCTGGCTGCGGGCTAAGGCTGCCTTTGAGACTGCGGCTAAATTGGCGAATATAACGAAATTGAATGAATCCGGTACGCCAGGTAAACCAACATCCTGCGCCGAGCAGCAGGTAAATCATTACCGAGCCCCAGAGTATTTCGTTAATAAAACTGAAAAACTCAGGCATTAACGTCCCTCTTGTTGATGCCGACACGCTTTGATGATCCTGTATAAGCGTGACCCATGATGTAGATGACCTTGTCAGGCTAATATTAACGGTAGTTTACCATAAATACGGCGGTATCCTTTAATTGCGCATCAACCGTCGGCAGATACGCAAACAGTGCACAAGGGCAGCCAGGTGCATGTAGGCGGTTGCGCTGTGAGTGCGTCGTGTTATCATCAGGGTAGACCGGTTACATCCCCTAACAAGCTGTTTAAAGAGAAACTCTATCATGACGGACAAATTGACCTCCCTTCGTCAGTTCACCACCGTAGTGGCTGATACCGGAGATATCGCGGCAATGAAACTGTATCAGCCGCAGGATGCTACAACTAACCCTTCTCTCATTCTTAACGCAGCGCAAATCCCGGAATATCGTAAGCTGATTGACGATGCTGTCGCCTGGGCGAAACAGCAGAGCAGCGACCGCGCGCAGCAGGTTGTTGACGCGACCGATAAGCTGGCGGTGAATATTGGCCTGGAAATCCTGGAGCTGGTGCCGGGGCGTATTTCTACCGAAGTTGACGCGCGTCTGTCTTATGACACCGAAGCGTCTATCGCCAAAGCAAAACGTATCATTAAACTCTACAATGATGCGGGTATCAGCAACGATCGTATCCTGATCAAGCTGGCGTCCACCTGGCAGGGCATTCGTGCAGCCGAACAGCTGGAAAAAGAAGGCATCAACTGTAACCTGACGCTGCTGTTCTCCTTCGCGCAGGCGCGTGCGTGCGCCGAAGCGGGCGTCTACCTGATCTCGCCGTTCGTAGGTCGTATTCTTGACTGGTATAAAGCCAATACCGACAAGAAAGACTATGCGCCAGCTGAAGATCCGGGCGTGGTTTCCGTAACGGAAATCTACGAGTACTACAAACAGCATGGTTACGAAACCGTCGTTATGGGCGCAAGCTTCCGTAACGTAGGCGAAATTCTGGAACTGGCGGGCTGCGACCGTCTGACTATCGCGCCGGCATTGCTGAAAGAACTGGCGGAAAGCGAAGGGGCGATTGAGCGTAAGCTCTCTTTCTCCGGCGAAGTCAAAGCGCGCCCGGAACGCATTACCGAAGCCGAGTTCCTGTGGCAGCATCACCAGGACCCCATGGCGGTGGACAAACTGGCGGATGGTATCCGTAAGTTTGCGGTAGACCAGGAAAAACTGGAAAAAATGATCGGCGATCTGCTGTAATCATTAACGCGTGGCCCTGATATGGGTCACGCTACCTCTTCTGAAACCTGTCTGTCCTTCCTTTCGCAGTGTATCATTCTGTTTAACGAGACTGTTTAAACGGAATAATTATGGATACCTTACGTATTGGCTTAGTTTCTATCTCCGACCGCGCTTCCAGCGGCGTTTACCAGGATAAAGGCATTCCTGCGCTTGAGGAGTGGCTCGCTTCTGCGCTGACCACGCCTTTCGAGGTCCAACGGCGCTTAATTCCTGATGAACAGGAAATTATCGAGCAAACGTTGTGTGAACTGGTCGATGAGATGAGCTGTCATCTGGTGCTGACCACTGGCGGTACCGGTCCGGCGCGTCGCGACGTCACGCCGGACGCGACCCTTGCCATCGCCGACCGTGAAATGCCAGGTTTTGGCGAGCAGATGCGCCAGATCAGCCTGCGCTTTGTGCCGACCGCCATTCTTTCCCGCCAGGTGGGCGTTATCCGTAAACAGGCGTTAATTCTTAATCTGCCTGGACAGCCAAAATCGATCAAAGAAACGCTGGAAGGCGTAAAAGCGGACGATGGCAGCGTTAGCGTGCCGGGCATTTTTGCGAGCGTGCCGTATTGCATACAGCTGCTTGACGGGCCGTATGTCGAAACCGCGCCGGAAGTGGTTGCCGCTTTCCGTCCAAAGAGCGCCAGACGTGAGAATATGTCGTCCTGACCGGAAAATACTGATAGTAGGGTTATTCCTCCCGGTGCGGGAGGAATAAAAGAGATTTAGTGCGCCTCGCCGATTGGCAGAATAGTGCGGCCAAATTGCTCGTTTAGCACTTCACCCATCGCCAGATAAATAGCGCTGGCGCCGCAAACCAGACCAACCCAGCCTGCGATATGGATAATGGCTTCGTTACCGGTGATATTGCCGACCGCCAGCAGAGCGAACAGTACGGTCAGGCTCAGGAAAACAAATTGCAGCGCGCGGGCGGCTTTCAGCGTACCGAAGAACATAAACAGCGTGAACACGCCCCACAGACCTAAATAAGCGCCGAGTAGCTGAGCGTCAGGCGCATCCGTCAGGCCCATTTTCGGCATCAGCAGGATAGCGACCAGCGTCAGCCAGAACGAACCGTAAGAGGTAAAGGCCGTTAAACCAAAGGTATTGCCTTTTTTATACTCCAGCAGACCGGCAAAAATTTGCGCGATACCGCCGTAGAAAATCCCCATCGCCAGAATAATACCGTCCAGGGCGAAAAAACCGGCATTGTGCAGGTTAAGCAGAATGGTGGTCATGCCGAAGCCCATCAGGCCCAGCGGTGCCGGATTAGCCAACTTAGTGTTGCCCATAATTCCTCAAAATCATCATAATTGAATGGTGAAATAGTTTCCCAGAATAACGAGTTCCGTATTCGGGGCGCGGCATAATAATCAGGGGGAAGAGGACTGTCTATGATCTAATAAGGGGGAAAAGAAAATATTTCCCCCAGTGAGGGCATTCACGCCTGAACGGCTGCCATCATTCGTCGCAGGCAGGCTATTTGCAACACTGCCGGAATAGTCACGCGATACGCGCTGCCGCTCATCGCTTTGACGCCGTTTAACGCCGCGCCGACCGGGCCGCCAAGACCTGCGCCGCGCAGCAATCCGTGGCCCAGGATGCTCATTGCGGCATGGGTACGCAAAATGCGGGTAAGCTGGGTGGAAAGCAGGTGGGAGACCCCTTTTGCCAGACTGCGATCTTTCATGAGCAGCGGCAGCAGTTCTTCCAGTTCAGAAACTTTGGCGTCTACGGCTTGCAGAAATTCCTGCTTATGCGCCGCGTCCATCTTCTGCCAGGTATGACGTAAAAAATGCTCCAGCAGTTGCTGTTCTATTTCAAACGTCGACATGCTTTTATCTGCTTTGAGTTTTAGCCGTTTTGCGACATCCAGCAGAATCGCGCGGTACTGTTTTCCGTGTCCGCGCAATTTGTTGGCGATACTGTCGCCGCCGTAATGCTGAAACTCGCCGGCAATGAGCTGCCAGTTACGGCGGTGTTGCTCCGGGTGACCTTCCATCGCTTTGAACAGCTCGTTATGGCTAAGAACGCTCGACAAGCGAGCTTTGCCCTTTTCGTTATGCGTCAGCAAACGGGCGAAATCGGCGAGTTGTTCTTCGCTACAATGCTGAAGAAAGTCTAAATCCTCGTCGTGTAAATAGGTGACGTTCATTTTCAGTCTGGCTTTTGGAATAGAAATAACAGCGATTAATCGTCGCCAATGACTTTAAGTCTCGCCATATCGGAAGAATTTACCGTATGGCCTGAGAAGGTAATCTTTGATACGCAGCGTTTGTTGTCGTTATCGCTATTAATATTGATCCAGCCTGTTGTCTGGCCCTCTTTGATTGAGGAAGGGACGTTCAGGCTTTGGCTGGCGCTACGCGCAGTTTTAAAATAGACGGATGCGCCGCTAAGTTCGATGTCGCCGTGATCCGCCGTGAGTTGAATGCGCTTCACGATGCGGCAGACGGGAATTTTCAGCGTGAGATCGTTCGTTTCATTTCTGGGCATGGCAATAACACCCAGTATTTTATGGTCGTTCGCGTGCGCGACGCTACTTAACGCCAGGCCGAAAAGCAGGCTGGCGGAAATCGTTAACACAGATCGCATGAAATTTCTCTTTGACGGGTTCAATAAGCAATTACCGTCTATCATACTCTGCTCATGGCAACGATTCAGTTTTGTAATCTTTTCTTTTTATTACAATTTTTCTGTGAATGGTATTCGTTTTTTAATTTATTTCATGAATATTTATCTGTCTGGTTTTCCATCGCGCCCTCTCGTCACTAAAAAATTTTTTCATCTCCCCCTTGATGACGTGGGTTACGACCCCATCTTGTAGTCAACCGCAGTGGTGAGTCTGAAAAAAAACGATTCAGGGTAGTTGAAACCGCACGTTTCGCCCTTATTACAGATTCACAACCACATGATGACCGAATTTTTAGTGGAGACGTTTAGATGGGTAAAATTATTGGTATCGACCTGGGTACTACCAACTCTTGTGTAGCGATTATGGATGGAACGCAGGCACGCGTGCTGGAGAACGCCGAGGGCGATCGCACTACGCCTTCTATCATTGCTTATACCCAGGATGGTGAAACTCTGGTTGGTCAGCCGGCTAAACGTCAGGCAGTGACAAACCCGCAAAACACCCTGTTTGCGATTAAACGCCTGATTGGCCGCCGCTTCCAGGACGAAGAAGTTCAACGTGACGTTTCTATCATGCCGTACAAAATCATCGGCGCCGACAACGGCGACGCATGGCTTGATGTGAAAGGTCAGAAAATGGCGCCGCCGCAGATTTCTGCCGAAGTGCTGAAGAAAATGAAGAAAACGGCTGAAGATTATCTGGGCGAACCGGTAACTGAAGCGGTTATCACCGTACCGGCTTACTTTAACGATGCGCAGCGTCAGGCAACCAAAGATGCTGGTCGAATCGCGGGGCTGGAAGTTAAACGTATCATCAACGAACCAACTGCCGCAGCGCTGGCTTACGGTCTGGATAAAGAAGTCGGCAACCGTACTATCGCGGTTTACGACCTCGGTGGTGGTACTTTCGATATCTCTATTATCGAAATCGACGAAGTTGATGGCGAAAAAACCTTTGAAGTTCTGGCAACCAACGGTGATACCCACCTGGGTGGTGAAGACTTCGATACCCGCCTGATCAACTACCTCGTTGACGAGTTTAAGAAAGATCAGGGCATTGACCTGCGTAACGATCCGCTGGCAATGCAGCGCCTGAAAGAAGCCGCAGAAAAAGCCAAAATCGAGCTGTCTTCTGCGCAGCAGACCGACGTGAACCTGCCGTACATTACCGCAGATGCCACCGGTCCGAAACACATGAACATCAAAGTGACTCGTGCGAAACTGGAAAGCCTGGTTGAAGATCTGGTGAACCGTTCTATCGAGCCGCTGAAAGTCGCACTGCAGGACGCTGGCCTGTCCGTGTCTGATATCAACGACGTGATCCTCGTCGGCGGTCAGACCCGTATGCCAATGGTGCAGAAAAAAGTGGCTGAATTCTTTGGTAAAGAGCCGCGTAAAGACGTTAACCCGGACGAAGCTGTGGCTATCGGCGCAGCGGTACAGGGCGGCGTGTTGACCGGTGATGTGAAAGACGTACTGCTGCTGGACGTTACCCCGCTGTCTCTGGGTATCGAAACGATGGGTGGCGTGATGACTCCGCTTATCACCAAAAACACCACCATCCCGACCAAGCACAGCCAGGTGTTCTCTACTGCGGAAGACAACCAGTCTGCGGTAACCATCCATGTGCTGCAGGGTGAGCGTAAACGTGCGTCTGATAACAAATCTCTGGGTCAGTTCAACCTGGATGGCATCAACCCGGCGCCGCGCGGTATGCCGCAGATCGAAGTCACCTTCGATATCGATGCTGACGGTATCCTGCACGTCTCCGCGAAAGACAAAAATAGCGGTAAAGAGCAGAAGATCACCATCAAGGCGTCTTCTGGTCTGAACGAGGAAGAAATTCAGAAAATGGTTCGCGATGCAGAAGCGAACGCTGAATCCGACCGTAAGTTCGAAGAGCTGGTTCAGACCCGTAACCAGGGTGACCATCTGCTGCACAGCACCCGTAAGCAGGTTGAAGAAGCAGGCGATAAACTGCCGGCTGATGACAAAACCGCTATCGAGTCTGCGCTGAGCTCGCTGGAAACTGCCCTGAAAGGCGAAGATAAAGCCGCTATCGAAGCGAAAATGCAGGAACTGGCGCAGGTTTCCCAGAAACTGATGGAAATCGCTCAGCAGCAACATGCGCAGCAGCAGGCTGGCTCCGCTGACGCTTCTGCAAACAACGCGAAAGATGACGATGTTGTCGACGCTGAGTTTGAAGAAGTAAAAGATAAAAAATAATCGCCCTTTGAACGGGTAATTACTGGCACGGGCGAAGAGGTTTCCTCTCCGCCCGTGCATGCATGTTAAGGGCAGATAAAAAGAGATGGCGAAAAGAGATTACTACGAGATTTTAGGCGTTTCCAAAACAGCGGAAGAGCGTGAAATCAAAAAGGCGTATAAGCGCCTGGCCATGAAATATCATCCGGACCGCAATCAGGGTGATAAAGAGGCCGAAGCTAAATTTAAAGAGATTAAAGAAGCCTATGAAGTGCTGACCGATGCGCAAAAACGCGCAGCCTACGATCAGTATGGTCACGCCGCGTTTGAACAAGGCGGTATGGGCGGCGGATTTGGCGGCGGCTTTAATGGCGGCGCTGATTTCAGTGATATCTTTGGTGACGTTTTTGGCGATATCTTTGGCGGCGGGCGTGGTCGCCAACGTGCGGCGCGTGGGGCTGATTTGCGTTATAACATGGATCTCACCCTGGAAGAAGCGGTGCGTGGCGTGACCAAAGAGATCCGTATTCCGACGCTGGAGGAGTGCGACGTTTGCCACGGCAGCGGCGCGAAAGCTGGCACGCAACCGCAAACCTGTCCGACCTGTCATGGTTCTGGTCAGGTACAGATGCGCCAGGGATTCTTTGCTGTACAGCAGACCTGCCCACACTGTCAGGGACGCGGTACGCTGATCAAAGATCCGTGCCATAAATGTCACGGTCATGGGCGTGTTGAAAAGAGTAAAACTCTGTCCGTTAAAATCCCGGCGGGCGTGGATACCGGCGATCGTATTCGTCTGGCAGGCGAGGGCGAAGCGGGCGAGCATGGCGCACCGGCAGGCGACTTGTATGTTCAGGTCCAGGTGAAACAACACCCTATTTTCGAGCGTGAAGGCAATAATCTTTATTGCGAAGTGCCGATCAACTTTGCGATGGCGGCGCTCGGCGGTGAAATTGAAGTGCCGACGTTAGATGGTCGCGTGATGCTGAAAGTACCGAGCGAAACACAAACGGGCAAGCTGTTCCGTATGCGCGGCAAAGGCGTGAAGTCCGTACGCGGTGGCGCGCAGGGCGATTTGCTGTGCCGTGTGGTGGTTGAAACGCCGGTCGGTCTGAGCGAAAAACAGAAGCAATTGCTAAAAGATCTTCAGGAAAGTTTTGGCGGCCCGACGGGAGAGAAAAACAGCCCGCGTTCAAAAAGCTTCTTTGACGGCGTGAAAAAATTCTTTGACGATTTGACTCGCTAATCTTTTTCCCGTTGTATTTTTCTTCAGCCCGGGTGTATATCCGGGCTTTTTTCTGCCTGTACGCGCCCAGGCTTCTGTTAAACGCATCGTATCCTCTCATTTGTTGATATTTTGTTTTTACTGATAAACAAATTGATGTTAATCAGCAGTTTTGTATACGCTTATTCTTTAAAAAAACGTGATGTGATGACATTAATGATTGCTTTTTTAGATGCTGTGAATTGATTTATCTTGAGTATTATCTATATTGCTTTTTTTAGTTTCCGGAGGCAGACAGCGAATGGGATCGAAAGGTGCCAACAAGAGCTTTGATTATAATTTAATCAAAATTCTTGACGCTGTTATTTTGTCAGGAAATGCGGCTATGGCGGCAAAAAAGTTAGGCATTACACCGGCTGCCGTTTCTCTGGCGTTAAAGCGCCTGCAGAGTTATTACCCGGAAGAACTGTTTAGCAGAGGGAAAGGCGGGCTCATCCCCACAGCTAAGGCTGTCGACATTCACCAAAATTTCAGTCAGGTGATGAAACTGGTGGATGACACATTTCTCTGTAATAGCAAAAAAGATGAAGCGTTCCAGATAACGTTATTAGGCAGTGATATTGTTGAAAGCTATTATCTTTCTCAGCTCTATAACAGCGATATATTTGACCGTATTTTGATAAATCATTTCACTGTCAGAAATATGAGTCGGGAGCATATCAGCGAACTTCTGTTTACTGCGCAAGGCGATCTGTTGATTAGTGCCGAACCTTTGCTGGAGTCCGGCATAGAGAATCAAATTATTGATAGTTTTAAATCATTTGTTTGTATCTGTAGCAGTAAACACATGCTGAGTACCCTCTCACAACTGTCGCTACATCATTTTTATTCTTCGCGTCATGCGTTATATCAGCCGGGGATGGGGGCTTCAGTGATATATCATGATAGCGAGTTATTTAAGGATGAGCTTTACTATACTGGCAGGCGTATTGTCGGCTATCGCAGTGATTCGATTAGCGGTTTGATGAGCATGATCGAACGAACCTCATTGATTGCATTGATGCCTTTGAAATTAGCTCTTTTTTATAAAAATCATCGTAAATATGACATTAAATTTATTCAGCCTCCGCCCGAACTGGCTTTGAAGTCAGTTCAGGTTTATGCATCCTGGAATAAAAATAGTAGAAATATATCGACGATTAATGAGATGGTAAGTATGTTACAAACGCTTTCCTCCTTCCGTCGCTAATACACCTCATTTTTACGCTTTGATTTAATATGGTTTTAAATGATGTGCTTTGATTTTTACCCTTCTGACAGGGCGCTTACACTCCTTGTGTTAATTATTCATTTATAATGATTTCGGAGTGTTAAAATGTCTATTCCCAACCATGTGTCGACAACGGAAGTTGTGCTATTGGAGCTAGAGATCTTACTCACTATTATTTCGATTGGCGCGTGGGGAGGCTTTGTCAGCTATCTTTTACGCAAAGATAAGACAGAATATAATAGTTCTCATGAAAGTATTAAATATTGCTTAACGCAGATCGTGATTTCCTGCTTCACCAGTTTCTTGTTAAGCGCGATTGCGATCGAAAAAGAATGCAGTTTCAACATTGTTCTGTTGGCGGCAGGCTTAGGCGGTGTTTTCGCGAGTCCGATCTTAAAGATTCTTGGGCGGCGGATTAAAAAAATTATCGAAGGTAATAATTCAGATTAATTATCATTTGCAGTATCAGGCTCATCCGTGAGCCTTTTACGCGTCTTTTTTCAGCCTGGTCTAGGTCACTCTATTCTTGATCCAGCCATAAATAAATTGTTCGTTATTGTGGTTTTTCTCAGCAACGTTTAAGTAGTACGTGCCCTGACTGCAATTGAGGGCTTTCACCAAAACGGCTTCCCCTTCCTGGCCTCGCCAGGCCAAATAATGTTCGAGAGCGGCAAGCGTCCGCGGGCCAATATTGCCATCCACATGAATATCCGGGTAGCGTTTACCTTCGTGATTAAAGACGTTCAACCAGCGTTGCAGCCACGCGCTGGGGTGGTAAGCGCCTATGTTGACTGCCGCATCGCACAGCTCGAAGGAGACTGGCCACGATAGCGTCGAGATGACGTCAAAACCTGGTTTTATCCAGTAATCCTCTTCGAGAATCGCGTAGGCTTCAGCGTGGGTCAGATCCCGCATATCGCCAGCATAGCCATGCGCTCGCGCCGTGGCTTCGGTAATGCCCCAATGAGTGGCGCCGCCTTTATCTTTAGGGTTAAATACGTAACCGCCTTCAAGCGCAATAATTCCATCTATAATTGGATTCATCTTCCCTTTCCTTCGCTTAGTGAATATGCAGATACATGAGAGAACCTAACGTTACTGAAAATACGGTCGTCAGGGCAGCGATGGTTTGCCGTACAATTTGTTTTTTTCTTCCCTTTGTTTCGCTATCCGTCGCGATAATGGCGATATCACTATTCACTTTGAGACCTTGTCTTGGAATGGTAATAAAAAGATCGTTAATACCAAGCGCTTTAAGGTCACGTCTGATTAAATAGAGAATCTGCGTTAGATTTGCATCATTAACATAATGGCTTCGACTTCCCCATAACGCAGTGGTTATTTTTTGTCGCTCGATAATCTCCAGATGAGCATTCTCGATGATGAAACTGAGACATTTGGCTCTCATCGCAGTCATTTTAATAACCTGTGAATTTGAGACCGTCCTCAGTTCATATTTACCTTCATTGTAAATGCAATTGCTATTAATGATATAAGTTTTCATAACGTCTTCCTTTAGAAATGTACATCCTGGTTGTCTGTGGTGACTATATTGTATGAGAAATGTCTTAATCCAATAAATGTCACTGGTTTTATTGTATTGTCATTGTCTATAGCGAGTGTAATCACATTATTTCATTGTAATTAAATGATATTTAATTACATGATAAATGATATTTACTATGTTCTCACCAGAACGGAGTAAGCGGGCGCTGAGAGGTGTTGTTTTCTCTTCGTTAGACGGTGTTGTTAACCTCATTTTTATGATTTTTATATCATCTAAAAAGATGATGTTTTGTGATTAGCTATTTTTTATGCCTGTAACGATTATGGACCCCGCAGAACGAGCTGCGACAATTTTGAAACGTAAAAGGAAATTTGAAAATGGCTACAAGCAAACTGATTCAAGGCGATACAATTACTGAAACTACTCATGCAGCGAATGGTTTTGACCCTGCAACAAGCGATGATAAAATAAGCTATACTTCCGCTCGTGTTGCGAAACCGGTATACAATAAATATAAAAATTCCACGACTAAACCGAAGGTATTCGGTTATTACACCGACTGGTCACAGTATGACAGCCGTCTGCAAGGCAATATGTCCCAACCGGGCCGTGGTTATGATTTAACCAACGTTTCACCGACGGCTTATGACAAACTGATTTTTGGCTTTGTTGGCATCACCGGTTTCAGAAAAATTGATACAGAAGACCGCGATGTCGTAGCAGAAGCGGCAGCGTTGTGCGGCAAAGTGAAATATGAGCCGACCTTCCTCGACCCATGGGGCGACTTCCAGTCTTATATCAACCTCGGCTTTGATGTCAGCGGCTGGGATGTGGATCCGAAGACTGTAACTCAGTCTAACGCCAAGGGTCTGCTGGGCGCGCTGCGTGATATGCAGGCAAAAGCGAAAGCCGCAGGTCACACGCTGGCGCTCTCCATGAGTATCGGCGGCTGGAGCATGAGTAACGGGTTCCACGAAACCGCCGCTTCTGACTCTTCTCGTAAAATCTTCGCCAAAGGCGTGGTGAAACTGTTCAAACAGTTCCCGATGTTCAGCGAAGTGGATATTGACTGGGAATACCCGAACAATGAAGGGGCGGGCAACCCGTTTGGTCCGGAAGATGGCGCTAACTACGCGCTGCTGATTGCCGAACTGCGTAAACAGCTGGATTCCGCTGGTCTGAGCAATGTGAAGATCTCTATTGCCGCTTCTGCTGTCACTACTATTTTTGACTATGCGAAAGTAAAAGATCTGATGGCTGCCGGCCTATATGGCATCAACCTGATGACCTATGACTTCTTCGGTACGCCGTGGGCGGAAACGCTGGGCCACCACACCAACCGCAAAGCGCTGGAAGAGGGCGGCTGGGCTGTCGAAACTATCGTTGATCACCTGCTGGCGGAAGGTTTCTCCGCTGACCGTATCAACATCGGTTATGCCGGCTATACCCGTAACGCTCGTCAGGTAGAAATTGAATCCCTGTCGCCGCTGAAAGGTTCTTACAACCCAGGTTCAGGCCCTACTACCGGTTCCTTCGAATCCGGCACCAGCGAATGGTATGACGTCATTTATAGCTACCTGGATCTGGAAAACCAGAAAGGCCGTAACGGTTTCAACGTTTACACCGACCAGGTCGCTGATGCTGACTACCTGTATAGCCCGGAATCCAAACTGTTTTTATCCCTGGATACGCCGCGTACTGTCAAAGCAAAAGGCGAATATGCAGCGAAACTGGGCCTGGGCGGCGTGTTTACCTGGACTATCGATCAGGACAACGGCGTGCTGGTTAACGCCGTGCGTGAAGGTCTGGGTTATGAAATCGAATCTGAAGTTATCGATATGGAACCGTTCTACTTTGAAGGTATCAATGTAGAAAAAGATGAAGAGCAGAGCGACAGCGACGACGCGCAGAAGGTCAACCACGCGCCGAAAGCGGCGATTGAACTGATGGTTGTAGGCGGATCTACGGTACAGCTGTCTGGCGCAGGTTCTTCTGATGAAGATAACGATGAGTTGTCCTTTAGCTGGGGCGTGCCTTCTCAAATCGATGTGGCAGACAAAACGGCAGAAATCATTGAGGTTGTGGTACCGGAAGTTAGCGAAAAAACAGCCTTTCAGTTCACCCTGTTTGTACGCGACTGCTACAACGAACCGTCCTCTCAACAGCGCTTTGTTCTGACGGCTGTGCCTGCGCTATCTCAGGTTCAACCGGAACCGGAAGAGGAAGAAGAGATTATCGTTCCTGTACCGGACGAGGAAGAAGATACCACGCCGGCTGAGGATGATACGCCAGCAGATGACAAAACGTCACCTTACGCGCAGTGGGATGCTTCTACCGTTTATGGCGCAAACTGGGGTTCTTTCGAAATCGTTAGCTGGAAAGGCCATAACTATCAGGTGAAATGGTGGTCTATGGGCAACCAGCCTGACCTGAACTGCGGTGTCGGCGGTGCATGGACCGATCTTGGCGCTTACTAATACACGGTATTAAGCCGATGTATTGGGCTTCATGATTCAAGCCCCGGTTTACCGGGGCTTTTCTCCACCAGGGACAGAGGAAGAGTAGACCATGACCATTTCCATTCACGCCAGCGCATTTGACGTCAACAGCTGGTATCAAAAAATCACCTTAACTTTCATCAATGAGAGCGGTAATCCGGTCGATATGAACCATGCCGCAATATCATTCACGGCTTCCGGGCACATCGATCCATGGGGAAATAGCGGCGGTACGCTCAAAGGGAACCTGCCGCTTACGCTGAATGAGAGTTCGTATGGCACGCTGGAAACTAACAACATCATCATTAATAACAGCGATGCATTACTTCTTCAGCCGGGCGAACGCGGGACGCTCTCTTTCAGCCTCGCGGCGACGCAGGTGCCGGTAAAAATGTCCGCCATCACCTTGACGCTGGCGTCATCGTCATCCGAAGACGCAGAGTCTGAAACCCCATCCGATCAGGAGACGCCAGCGATACCCGCCGCAGACGAACAACCCGCCGAACCCGATGTGCCGGAAAAGGACAATGACCTTCAGGAACACGGCCTTACGCTTAACGTTAGCGAGTTGAATACCGCAAGTTGGTATCAACGCGTCACCTTTACGCTGACCAACCTCTACGCCCAGGCGGTAGATCTCAATCAGCTTCAACTGAATTTTACGGCCAGCGCGCACCCCGATCCCTACAGTCCGTTTCAGGGAACAATGTTGGGGAATCAGGCCGTGACGCTGGCCAGCGATGGGGGATGGCCCATCGAGAAGAATACCATCACCATTAATCATGACGGCGCGCTGATGCTGGCGGCGGGGGATACCGCCGAATTACAGTGCTATCTGGCCGCCACGCAGACGCCAGTTGCCATCAGCGATTTGAACGCGACGTTGGCCCATGATCCTGCCCGTCAGGGAAAAGTTTGCGTTCATTTTCCTGCCATGACGCAGACTGTGGCGCTCAAACCGGTGATTGAGCTGCTGTTTCCTGCCGGCGAAACCCGGCGCTTTGTCGGTGAGTGGGGCGAGGTTCTGACAATAGGCGATCTTAGCGCAGGAACGTATCGGCTTACCGTACCGGTACTGGCGAATGATGAGATGCAAATCGCGCCAGTCGAGTCCTCTTTTACCGTTACGCTGCAATCCGGCGATGCCGCCGCGCAGGTCCAGGTATCCTGTCTGCCGATTGTCCGTTATGCCAGCGCGCGTCTGATGATTGACGCCCCTGCGCTTGGTAATGCGAAATTGACCGTTGAAATCGCTGATACTACGCAAGCGGATGAGCGTACTATCACGCTTATCGCCAACCAACCGCAGTTAATCACCCGGCTACTGGCGGGGCATCATTATACGGTCAATCTGCAGCCTGCGATGATTAATAACCGCTTTATATCGGCACCCATACAGCTTACGGGTTTTATCCCTGCTGCGGCGCAGGTTGCCGAGGTTGCTGTCGCTTACCAACAGTCAGCGCTCGACACGGCGAGTTTCGTGACGGTGGATGCCACTATACTGGGTCTGCCCGATGGCGTCGCGCCGCAGCGTTATCTGTTCAGCAGCGGTAAATATCAATACTCATTAATGCTGGAGAGCGGCAGCGATCGGCAGACGTTGGCATTACGCTTTGCGCCTGGGCTGTATGATGTTCAGACGGACGATATTTTCATCGACAGCGTGCCGTGGCGTTGTGAACAGGCCGGGCCGCTACGGTTGTTGCAAAAGGTCAACCATGTGGCGCTGGAGTTTCTGCCCGGCGTGACGCTACAGGTAAAAGGTTGGCCTGATTACCTTGCTCATGGCGGCGTGACGGTTAACGCGCCAGAGACGGTTTCTCTTTATCGCGATATACCGTTTAGCGCGTTGTTTAAATACGATGGTTTTGACGGCGGCGGCGATCCGGTTCCGGCCGCGGAGGTTGACGTGAACGGGGATGGTTTTCTGGATTACGCGACGTTACCGATCCATAAAACCGTTGCGCTGGTGCGCCAGATAGAAAAAGAAGCCGGGCGTAGCGTCATGCCGGTAATGGTCATTTATACCGCGAATGCCAGCGGCGGTAGCGCGCTGGCGGATTTACAGGATGCGCAAAAGCTACGTAACCATTTTGGTAACTTTATTACCCAGTGTCTGGCGGCGCAGTCATACAAAGATGAGACGCATCCTGTCCCGGCCACCTTTGTGCTTAACCCGGATTTTCTCGGGGCGCTACAGCAAGGACCGTATGGCTATACCGTAGTACGGCAAAAAAACAGTGTGCCGGTGAATGCCCAACTGGCGGCGGCGATACAAGCATTACCGGCGATGGCTGGCTTTATCGTGCCTTCGTTGCCGACGTTTAGCGACGATCTCTACGGCTATATTCAGGCGGTGAACTATCTTGTTCGTCAGTTTGCCCCGGATGTGGCTTTTGGCTGGCAGACGAATGTCTGGGCGACAGGAACGGCGGACTGGGTGCTGCGCGATACCGCTGATCCGGTAGCTGAAGGGCAGGCGATCGCCGGATTTATTCATGAACTGGGCGTTTATAGCGGAGAATATGCGCCGGACTTTATTGCGTTTGATAAATTTGAGCGTGACTGTTTCAGTCCTGATGCGCTTGCCCACTATGGCTGGAATGCGACATGCTGGCTTAATTACCTGGCGATGGTCAAACAGGTGACGAAAGCGCTGCTGACGCCCGCCATGCTGTGGCAAATCCCTGGCGGCCATATGCCTACAGTAGAAGAGGGCGTCAGTAAAATCAGCGCTGCGCACTTTGCATCCGGCGGAACCTTTTTTATGGGTGACGCCCGTATTGGCAGCGATCCTGACACGCTCTCTTTGCAGCTACTCAATACGGCCTTAAATAGCGCGACTTACGGCGTCCCGACCGTCGGCGACTTTTTACGTAAAGATAAAGGGTATGACTGGGGCCAGATGCAGGCGCTGAACCTACCGGACTTTAACGTCTTTTCGATCTTATGGGGCGGTGGTTCTACTATCAGTATTACGACAATCCATTCTAACGGTGAAGACGGCGGCTGGCTGGCGGATAAAATGGTAGAGTATTATGCTGCCCCTCGCTATTTCAGATAATATCACTGCTTATTTGCATTAATCTGGACTATTAGTTTGAGATTCGAAGGCTCGTGCTTTCGAATCTCTTTTCCTGCACCCCCTGACCTCTCATTCTTTATGCGTAATTTGTTATTAATTTTCTGTAATCATTTTGTATTAAGAATTGTCTTAATCTTAAAAATATTGCGTATTAGTGCGTTGTGAATACAGAAATACTGCATAGCGATGTTATTTATTATTAATTTAAGTACTTTTTGAGAGGTTATACTGTGACGCTACATTGAGTAGACAACCGTTAATGAAAAAAATGATGAACGACGCTTTTGCTAAAGATAATAATGAGAATTCATTACACTCTTTTCTTTTTTCTCAGCAGGCTAAACCTCACGCGGCAATTGATGCCTTATTTTCGGCCTTGTTGCCATTTGGTCAACCGTTTACGCTGGGTATCGGCGATGAGTTTTATTTACAGGCAAATGATGAACACTACATTGTATTACTGGAGTCAGGCGTTGTTTCTTTCTGTCATGATGACAAACGACTCCATATATCTTCATCGTTTGCGCCATCGGTCGTGGGTATGGTTGACAGCTATGGCGCTACCTATAACGTCCCCGCGCGACCGGAACACTTTTTGCTCGCAGAAACGGTTTGTACCGGTAGATTTGTTCGCCTGCCGGATTTTATAAAAATCGCCGATGAATGCGATTTGTGGCACGACGTGGCCCGTTGTCTGGCTTACCGTCTGATGGTGATGAGCGCGCGCGATCGTGAATTAGTCGGCGTCGATTCTTATCTGAAAGTTCGGGCGTTGCTGACTGAAATCTGGGCTTATCCACAGGCCTACCGGGAAAGCATTATCGTGTTGAATTTTATTCAACGGCGTACCGGGATATCGCGCAGTCGGACCATGAAGATTCTGTCTGAACTAAAAAAAGGCGGGTATATCCATATTGATAATGGGCGGCTGACGGCGCTCGGAAAACTGCCAGTGGCGTATTAATGCACTATCCGCAACGATATATTTACATATCTCGACTGAATTTGCCTGGTATCGTTAATAGAATGTTTTACTGAAGGTTGTTATGAAAGCTATTTTTAAAAAGTCAATATGGCTAAAGGGGATAGGCCGAACGACTGGTGTAAAGTTAATATAAAACAACAGGTTATGCCTGGTCCTATAAAACCAAATGTCGATGATTGCAACTTGCCGTTGGCTTGCTAATAATTAATAACATCGTTATCTCATTATAACGTAAAGATAAACTCACGACGTTGAGTGGCTGTTTTATTGCTTCTGACATTTATATCAGAACAAGAAGACACTTTTTTTCGCATAAGAAAAAGTCGTGATATTGCTGTGAAGAAATATCAGCAGCCGTTTCGTTAAAAAATCTGATTACCCTTATTTTTATATTTAAAAGGAGCTTGAATGAAAAAGCCTGTACTAGCATTAATGGTCTCTGCCATTGCCTTTGGCGGAATGTTGTCCACCGCGCAAGCGGATACTACAACCGTCACTGGCGGTACGGTAAATTTTGTCGGACAGGTCGTTGACGCTGCCTGTTCTGTTTCCGCTGACTCTGTCGATCAGACCGTGACATTAGGCCAGGTTCGCGCCAGTAAATTAACCGAGGCCGGTATGGTGGCGAATCAAAAAGAAGATTTCACCATCAAACTGGAAGACTGCGATACTCAGACCAGCCAGAATGCGGCGGTGATTTTTAATGGCCAACAGGACGCAAACCAGCCGGGGTCGCTGGCGAATACCGCTGGGGCAGGTTCGGCGACGAATGTGGCATTACAACTTTATGGACCAGATGGCCAGGCGCTGAATATCGGTGAATCGTCCAGTACTGTTACCTTGAACGATGGCGAAAACGTTATTCCGCTTAGCGTGGATTATATCGCTACCGGTACGGCGACTGCCGGTAATGTTACCGCGACGGCGACATTTAGCATGGTTTATTCCTGATTCCTTATCGGGATTTTTTTCTCGTCTGTTGGGAGGCGAGAAAGGGGCGTTACGCGCGTCACTGCGCGTAACAAACCGACGGCATCAGGATATTACGCAGATGAAAAAAAACGTACCGATTTTCCTTCGATTATTGCTACTGCTGTCGGCGGCCGGCCTGTCGTTTGCCGCGCAGGCGGGAGGCATTGCGCTGGGCGCGACCAGGGTGATTTATCCGCAGGGAAGTAAGCAAACCTCCTTGCCGATTATTAATTCTTCTGCCAGCAATGTTTTTTTAATTCAGTCATGGGTCGCCAATGCCGATGGTTCACGCTCGACGGATTTTATCATTACGCCGCCTCTCTTTGTGATCCAGCCTAAAAAAGAAAATATATTACGTATTATGTATGTCGGGCCGTCATTACCGACCGATCGCGAAAGCGTATTTTATTTAAACAGTAAAGCGATACCCTCTGTCGATAAAAATAAATTGACCGGCAACTCCCTGCAAATTGCGACGCAAAGCGTGATTAAGCTATTTATCCGCCCGAAAAATCTGGCGGAGGCGCCAGCTCATGCCCCGTCGACGCTTCGCTGCCGTAACGAGCGCGGCCAGCTAACGATTACTAACCCTTCGCCGTACTACGTTTCGATGGTTGAACTGTACAGCGCGGGGAAAAAACTGCCGAATACTATGGTACCGCCGAAAGGCGCGATCACTCTCCCGGCGACGCCCGGCCAGGTATCTTTGCGCACGGTAAACGATTTTGGCGCAACGACGCCAGCACGCGTTTGTCCAGCTTCATGATGTTATGCGTAATCAGCTTTTCATGACGCGATATTACTCCAGCGTAACTAAACCCGTATTAACCCCGCTGGCGTTGGCTATCGCACTGGCGCCTGCGCCGGGGTGGGCGGAAAACTATTTCAACCCGGCATTTCTGTCTGACGACCCGTCTGCGGTGGCCGACCTATCGACCTTTTCCCGTAATGCCCAGGCGGCAGGGATGTATCGCGTTGACGTTTACCTGAACAATACGTTTCTCGCAACCAGAGACATTGCCTTCCAGGCGGTGAAAACGACGGGAAAAAGCGCGCCCACCGATGACAGCGGATTACGCGCCTGCCTGACGCCTGAAATGCTTAAAAATATGGGGGTAAACACCGGGGCGTTTCCACTGTTGGCGAAGGCGGCGGCGGGAAGTTGCCCGGATCTCGCCAGTGCGATACCGGCCGCCCGGACCCGCTTTGATTTTGCGCAGCAACGTCTCGACATTAGCATCCCGCAGGCGGCGATGGTTGCCAGCGCCAGAGGCTATATCCCACCGCAATACTGGGATGAAGGTATTAACGCGTTGCTATTGAATTACACCTTTACCGGCGCGAATAGTCAGGATCGGAGCCCTGGCGGCAGTGCGGAGAACAGCTATTTTCTTGGGTTGAATAGCGGCCTTAATCTGGGGGCCTGGCGGTTACGCGACTACTCCACATGGAACGCGAATAGCGGCGATCAGAATAGCGACAGCGACTGGCAGCACATCAGTACTTATCTGGAACGTGATGTGGTCTTTTTGCAGGGAGAACTGACGGCAGGCGATAGTTATACCCCCTCCGCATTATTCGACAGCCTTCCTTTTCGCGGGCTACAACTGGCGTCTGACGACAATATGTTGCCAGACAGCATGAAGGGCTTCGCACCGACCATTCACGGCATTGCCAGAAGCAACGCGCAAGTGACCATTCGGCAAAACGGCTACATCATTAATCAGCGCTATGTGCCGCCCGGGGCATTTACTATTAATGATCTCTATCCTACCGCCGCCAGCGGCGATTTGACTGTGGAAGTCAAAGAGTCCGACGGTTCTATTAATCGCTATAACGTGCCCTATTCCGCCGTGCCGATTCTACAACGAGAAGGGCGGCTGAAGTATGCGGCGACGGTGGCGGAGTATCGCAGCGATAGTAGTCAAAAAGAGAAGGTGAAATTCAGTCAGGCGACCTTGATATGGGGGTTACCGCATGGTTTTACGCTGTATGGCGGAACACAACTTTCCAGTCATTATCACGCGCTGGCGATCGGCAGCGGCGCAAATCTGGGCGACTGGGGCGCGGTGTCGCTGGATGTCACCCAGGCTACCAGTACGCTGGCGGATAATAACACCTACCAGGGGCAATCGCTGCGTTTCCTGTATGCCAAATCGCTTGCACAGTCAGGAACCAATTTACAGCTTATGGGCTATCGCTATTCAACCTCGGGCTTTTACACGTTGGATGATACCACGTGGAAACGGATGAGCGGCTATGACGATGACAGTCGGACTGACAGCGATAAAAGCAGGCCGGAATGGGCGGATTATTACAATCTTTATTATACCAGGAGGGGCAAAGTACAACTCGATATTAACCAACAGCTAGGCGGGTTGGGATCGCTTTTTATTACCGGCAGTCAGCAAAGTTATTGGCACACTGATGAAAAGGATTCTTTGTTGCAGGTAGGATACAGCGATACGCTGGCGGGGATTGCATGGAGCGTTTCTTACAACAATAACAAATCCGCAGGCGATGCGGAGCGCGATCAAATTTTCGCGCTGAATATCTCGGTGCCGCTAAGTCAATGGCTGCAACACGATGATGAAGTCACGCGCCATCACAATGTTTACGCTACCTTTAGCACCAGTACGGACAAACAGCATAACGTTACGCAGAATGCGGGCCTTAGCGGCACACTGCTGGACGAAAACAATCTTAGTTACAACATACAGCAAGGTTATCAGAATCACGGTATTGGCGAAAGCGGCGCCGCCAGTCTGGAATACGATGGCGCGAAAGGCAACGCCAACATTGGCTATAACGTTAGCGATAACGGCGATTACCAGCAGGTGAATTATGGCCTGAGCGGCGGCCTGGTGGCGCACGCGCATGGAGTGACACTAAGCCAGCCGCTGGGCAATACCAATATTTTGATTGCCGCGCCGGGCGCAGCCAACGTCGGCGTTGTCGACCAGCCGGGTATTCATACGGACGCGCGTGGCTATGCGGTGGTGCCGTATGCGACAACATATCGCCAAAACCGTATGGCGCTGGACGTTAACGCCATGGCTGATGATGTCGATATTGATGACGCGGTGACTCGCGTTGTGCCGACCGAAGGCGCGCTGGTTCTGGCCCGCTTTAAAGCGCGGGTCGGCGCGCGTGCCCTGGTAACGCTGAATCATAACGGTAAGCCTGTACCCTTTGGCGCAACGGTGACGGTGAATGATCGCCATGCGGAGGCGATTGTTGACGAGGCCGGGGAAGTCTATCTTTCCGGGTTGTCAGCGCAAGGCGTTCTGCACGTTCGCTGGGGGAACCTGCCGGATCAACAGTGTGTCGCGTCCTATCATCTCTCTTCCTCCCGTCAGATTCTGAGTCGACAACATGCGGAGTGTCATTAAATGAAAATACCTCTTTTATTTGCTCTGCTGGCGGGAAGTGTCGTATCGCAGTACGCCTTCGCAGACGTGTGTAAAAACGTTAACGGCGTGCCTTCCAGTATTAATTACGATTTAACGACCACTCTGACGGCAGAACAAAACCAGGTGGGAAAGACGGTTCAACTGGAAAAAAGCCAGGAAGTTAATGTACAGGCGGTGTGTCCCGCCGGCGCGGCGACCTATAGCCAGACTTATCGCTCCTATGTGTCGCCATATCCGGTCGTAGAAACGAGCGGTAACTGGAAATATTTAAAGCTGGACCCGGACTACCTTGAAGGCGGAATGCGAATTGAGGATTCTTCGGCGGGCGATATCTATCCGCCAATGAACAACGTTCTGATGGGATATGATGAAAATGTGAAAGCGGGTCAACCGTTTTACGTTCGTGACTCAAATCTGGAGTTTCAGCTCAAAATTGTTAAACCGTTCGTCGGCACGGTGAATATTAGTCCTAAGACTATGTTCAATGTTTATGTCATGACCGCCGCAGGCGATCCGCTGACAGATGTCGTGTACAGCATTCTTTATAGTGGAACGGTGACCGTACCGCAAAGCTGTGAAATCAACGCCGGACAAACGATTCTGGTAAATTTCGGCGCATTATACAGCGGCAATTTCAACCATGCAGGCCAAAAGCCGGAGGGGGTACGAGCGAAAAAATTCAGCGTACCGGTAAAGTGCAGCGGTCTGGATTCGCAGGTCAATTTAACAATGCGTCTTATCGCTACGCCGGATAGCCACGTTCCCCAGGCTATCGCTTCGGATAATGCCGATGTCGGCGTAGTGGTCGAAACCGATGAAGGAAACGCGCTTATCCCCAATGATGTACAGAGCGTCGCGCCTTTTATCACCGATAGCGCCGGACGCGCTAACATCACATTGCAAGCCTACCCGGTGAGTACAACAGGCGAAACGCCAGCGGAAGGGGTGTTTACCGCACTGGCCAGCCTGCGAGTGGACTTTGACTAAATGAACAGATCACACTGCGCTCTTTTTGCCATGGGACTAATGCTGTGTCCACAAATCAATGCCAGCGCTGACGACCTCGCTTATAACCTCGAATTTACCGGCACTATTGTGGCGCAAACCTGCGACATAGATATCTCCAGCCTCAGTCAAAGTATTGATTTAGGACAGTTTGCGGTTGGCGACTTTCCTTCGACAGGAACAACGACAAAATTTAAGCCCTTTAATATCAACCTCAAAAATTGTTCCCGAGGAATTGCCGGGGCGAAGATCTGGTTTACCGGCGAACCCGATCCGGACAATCCCGCGCTACTGGCGATAACCGACACCGGGATGGGAAGCGGAAACATGTTAGCAAGTGGGGTTGGGGTGGAAATTCTGAATGATGATCAGGATACCATCAGTATCAATAATGCCGACTCGGTGGTCTATCCGTTGAAAGCCGGACGCAACACGCTGTCTTTTTATATTCGCTATAAATCGACCCGGCCGACGGTCACGTCCGGGAACGCGACGGCGGTCATGTATTTCGATATGCAGTATGAATGAGGAGCCATCGTAATTATGCGTAACGATATCCTGTACGGCATCGGGATGCTGCTGGCGGCATCCGGCGTCCAGGCGCACGATGGCCGGGTTTATGTCTCCGGAACCATCACGGACAATACGTGTTCGCTCTCTCCAGACTCGGAAAATATTAACGTGGCGATGGGCGCGGTTTCTCAACGGCAGTTTTATCGCGCGGGCGACGGTTCCGCCTGGCAACCTTTTGCTATCGATTTACAAAACTGCGGCAGCACTGCCAGCGGCGTAACGGTCAGTTTTAGCGGTGCGGCGGACAGCCGTAATACGGATTTATTGGCGCTTACCGCAGGGGAAAGCGACGCTTCAGGCATTGGGATTGCGCTTTATGATCAAAATAAAACCTTAATCCCACTGGGGCAGGAGAGTGATGTGGTGACGCTCAGTCCGGGTCAGGCGTCGGCGCATCTGCAATTTTACGCGCGTTATCTTGCCGATGGCGGCGCGGTAACGCCCGGGGACGCCAATGCCTCCGCAACCTTCATTCTTGCCTATGAATAAGTTCTTTTTACGCTGCGCGATATATTGGTGCTTGCTTCCCATATCATGGGCACAGGCTGGCGTGGTAATTGGCGGTACTCGCTTTATCTATCGTGCGGGCGCCCCGGCATTAAGCGTACCGGTAAGTAACCATTCAGAAGCGTCCTGGTTAATTGATACGCATATTTTACCTGGTGGCCGCTGGCCAGGAACCAAAAACGAAGGGAATATCATGCCCTTCGTGGTCACGCCGCCATTATTTATGCTTTCAGCGCGCCAGGAAAACTCAATGCGGGTGGTTTATACCGGCGCACCGCTACCCGCCGACAGGGAAAATCTGTTTACCTTGAGTATCGCCGCTATTCCCTCCGGTAAACCGGAAGCGAACCGTGTACAAATGGCGTTTCGTTCGGCTTTAAAATTGCTCTATCGCCCTGAGGGACTCGCCGGCAATCCGCAGCAGGCCTACCGGCATCTGATCTGGTCGCTTACCCCCGATGGCGCGACGGTACGCAATCCGACACCCTATTACGTTACGCTCTTTTTATTACGCGCTAACGAGCGCGCCCAGGACAACGCCGGGGTCGTGGCTCCCTTTGCAACGCGTCAAACGGACTGGTGCCGGCACACGGTTCGCTGCACTGTGCGCTGGCAAAGTATTAATGACTATGGGCGGGTAATGACAGCGCAAACCGTGGATCTGACGCGTATTCATTAACTTTTTTTCAGGCGTCTCCCGATAGCGGGAGGCTTTCCGAACTTATCGAACGAGACTTTTATTATGTATTATCACGCGTTAAAACTTTCCCGACTGGCGATGTTGACGTTGGCAGGCGTTGCCGTATCCGCCTCGGCAATCGCCGCCGATTCTGCCCCGACGTCGCAAATTGGCCCGACGGCGGAAGCCTACATCGTCAGTCATCCGGATAAAGTGGGAGAGGTGGTGGCAACGTATTTGGCCGAACATCCGGAATTTTTGGTCGCCGCCAGCGAGACGTTGCATCAGCGTCAGCAGATTGCGCAACAACAGGCGTATGTTCAACTGGCATTACAGTATCGTGCTGAGTTGCTCAGTAGCAGCAGTCCTTCCGTTGGGCCCAACGAGGCAAAAGCGGCGGTGGTGATGTTCTTTGATTACCAGTGCTCGTGGTGCAGCAAAATGGCGCCTGTGGTCGAAAACCTGATTAAGGCGAACCCGGATACCCGGTTTATTTTCAAAGAGTTTCCTATTTTTTCCTCCCGCTGGCCGGTATCCGGACTGGCGGCCAGAGTCGGCGAACAGGTATGGCTTACCCAGGGCGGGGCGAAATATCTCGACTGGCATAATGCGCTTTATGCCACAGGGAAGGTGGAAGGCGCGTTAACGGAACACGATGTCTACACCCTGGCGCAACATTATCTAACGCCGACGCAGTTGGCCGCCGTAAAAGAAGCGCAAAGCAGCGGTGCAGTACATGATGCGCTCCTCACTAACCAGGCACTGGCGCAGCATATGGACTTTAGCGGCACGCCTGCTTTTGTCGTCATGCCTCAGACGCAAAACAGTGATGTAAAACGGGTGACCGTGATCCCGGGAAGCACGACTCAGGATATGTTGCAAATGGCGATTCAGAAAGCGAAGGGGTGATATTCGCTCAGAGGAGAACGCACAGGAGTGAAAGTAAAATGAAGTCTATGCGTTGCGTCATACCGGTGATTTTACTTTCCTTTATCGTTCATGAAGGGACAGCGAAACCGACCGCTCAGATTCATTTTATGGGATCGGTTGTTGAGGCAGGCTGCTGGAATGACGTGGGAACCTTAGAAATTCAATGCCATAATAAAGAGGGAGTTGAACGTTATATTATTGTCGAGAATATTATCACGCCGATATCGTCTCCTCATGCAACGGTAAAACGAGATTATTTGGATGAAGATAAGCAATTAACAGTGCTACGCATTGTCTATGACTGAACCGCGTAGCAGACCGCAGGTGGTGTCCCGTCAGTGTCGTGTGAGGATATTATGAAAAATGTTCTCACCTTCCCGGGACACGGTCTACAGACTTTATCTTCAGATAAACGGCGCTAAAAAGAAAAGCACGATCAATAAAAAAAGAGTGGGAATACCAATGGATATAATTTTATTACATCGGTGAGTATGATATTGAATAGCTTGTGGCGGTATGTCAGCAGCGTCAATGATAAATCTTTCATTGATTTTTATCCCCTGCCTGGGGAGCGTAACAAACAGTTCGAAAAGCCCGATTTGTTGTAAATCTCGTCGCAGCAGATAAAGAAGTTGCGTCAAATTAGCATCGCTAACAAATTGACTTCGCTCTCCCCAAACTGCGTGTGAAATCATCTCCCGCGTAATCAGTTTCTTGTAGGCATTTTCAAAAAGATAGCTTAAACAACGCGCACGCATTAGCGTCACCTTTAGCACTTTTTTATCATGTAATGATATTATTTCTCTTAACGACTCATTATAAATAAATTCGTTATTAATAGTATATTGTCTCATGAATTCACTCCGTTTTGATATTCATAAGGTACGTTTCACACTGTCAGTGTGTTCACTGGCGGTAAAGTACTCCTTACATCAGTACGGATAAGCGTAGAGAACCGCAAAGAAATAAGAGAATCATTTGTGATTAAATAGGATAATATTATGTTTTTTTACTTTTTTATAAAGTGTGCCAGATGTTTTTGATGTTTTTTATAAAATAGCATCATGTGTTTTTATTTCACACAGGCTGAAATGATATCAATAAAATTATAATTTAATAACAAACAGATAGAGGAAATGATTTACTTATTGAAATAAGTGTGGTGCAAGGTTAATCTGCGCCTTAAATGATGGTGCCAGATTATACCAGCCAGGATAACCTATATGCGGCCAATAAAAAATGCTAAAAAAATTGACTACAATCTGATCAAAGTGTTCGATACGGTTATTACTGAAGGAAATGCAACCAGGGCGGCGAGGAAACTGGATGTCACGCCTGCGGCGATCTCTCAGGCTCTTCTTCGTTTACAAAATCTTTATGGCGAAGAGTTATTTATCAGAACCCGCAAAGGATTAGTTCCGTCCAGCAAAGGTAAATCGCTTCACCAGGTATTTCGCCAGGCAATTGAATCTATAGAAAGCACACTGTGCGATAAAACAGATGCTCAGGAGAGTAATGAACTCATTGTTCTGGGAAGTGATATCACTGAAAATTACTATTTTCCAGCATTGCTGGATACTGTGTTGATGAATCGATATATTATTAAACACTATGCGATTAAAAAAACAGGGGAATACTCACCAGCCTCCATGCTGACGCATGGCTATGCGGATGTCATCATGGGAATTCTGGAAATTAAGAATGAGATGATCGAAAGTTATCTTATTGATAATTTATCTGATTTTGTTTGTGTTTGTGGTGAAAAAAGTCCATTGGTTGGGCTTGAAAAAATTTCTTTATATAATTTTTATGCTGCCAGACATGCTGTCTATCATTCAGATATGTTCTCTTCTTTCACCGCTGATAGCATTGATTTATTCAAGAGCAGTACGCCTTATGCGGGGCGCAGGGAAATAGGTTATTATAGTGATTCACTATTTGGCGTTATCGGTGTTGTTGAAAAAAGCGATATGGTTGCGATTTTGCCAGGAAAGATTGCTACTTATTTTAGAGATATGCGGCGTTATAATATAAAAATACTACGTATGCCTGATGAAATGATTTTTCGTACGTTACCCGTTTATGCTTATCTGGCTACAAACAGCACCCATTATAAAAATGTCAAAAAACTGATATCAACATTTCAGTCGACCTTTCTTTTTAGCCAGGAAAAGCAGCCTGACGCTTTGGTTGAAGGAAGCACATCCTTATGCGATTTGTCGGTTTAATATCAAATTATCGTATTAAATAAATAACCATTATGACCATGGTCAGTAAAGCGAAAAACAATGCCATATATTTATACTCTTCTTTTTTTAAAGAAGAGGGGAGGCAGCTTTTGTTTTCATTGCTGATAATAATGTTAGCATCTACTTTAATACCAGTTCGAGGCACCGTGGAAAAAAACTGGCTCAGGCCAAAGCCTTTAAGGTCGCGCCGCAGTAGATATAATATCTGGGTCAGGTTGGCGTCGCTGATAAATTGACTTCTTTCCCCCCAAAGTTCATTAGTGAGTTGTTTTTTATAAATAATCTCTTGTTGTGCATGATTCAGCATATATTCCAGACATTTTATGCGCATTGCGGCAATTTTTATCATCTTTCCCGTTTTTATGTTTTTTAGCTCATTGGTCTTATCATTGTAAGTGTGCGTGCTGTTAATTAAATAAATAGTCATGATATTATTTAATGGGTTTAATTGGGGTAGCGATAATAATATGCATATTAAATTTGTGGATCAACTGGTGTGATTGTAATAGCGTCTTTTTTCCAGAGAAAATCGTATCGTGTCACAAAAATGATGTTTTTTTAGAAAAACTAAAATTTTATTTTTAGTCGCTCTAAAAATAAAATGATAGTAGTGTTAATTTTTATCAGTAGATTGATATGCTTTGATTGATTTATTGTTGATATAAAATAATTTGAATTATGGCGCAAGGCCTATGCCAACCATAAAAAAGGTATAGGCTATTAGTCACAATGCATTAATGCTACATAATTGTTATGCTTTTATATTAGCGCCAGGGAAATAAAATCTTCGGATGATAAAGAATAGTTTTAGTCTGGGTGTTATTTTATGGATGTTTTATTTTAAATTATTAAACCGATTTCTCTTGTTGACGTAGAGTTATTTGCTAAGCAACGGGCTGGCATGTTGTAGCTGCTCGTTGTCTATATCCCAATTAATAAGGAGAAACGTATGAATAAGAAAAGTTCGTCAATGGTTAACATGCCCGCACCGCGTGAGCCGATTAACCAGAAAATCGATACCAATAACGCACTGGTGTTAAACCATAACGCCATATATGAACAACGATTAGCGGAGATCACGCAATCTAATACCTGTGACAAGGCCATTGTCACCGTAAATCCCTACGGGACCGCCCCGTTGAGTCTCTATCTGGGGGTTTGGATGGATGAAGCTGCCGCGCTTGAGATCAATGTTGTTGATAGCGAAGCGACGACAGAGGCAGTGCGTTATCAATATGATGTACATCCGGGCGCTAACCTTATTCCTGTGTGTGGGATGGTATCCGCGGTGAATAATCAGATTACCCTACGCCTTGCCTCGCAAATTGTCGGGCAATATACAGTAATGACAGACGCATTACCGCCCACGGATTCGGCTAACGTGAGCCTCGGCTTCCCCATTATTAGCGTCTCCTGTCCTGCGCAGCAGGCCTCGCTGATGGAGGAAGGGCTTTATTTCTCTACTTATTTTGATCGGTATAATCTGGCTTTTGATCATAACGGGATTGTCCGGTGGTATGTAAGTCAGGAAATCCCTTCTTATAATTTTGTCAGAATGGATAACGGCCATTTCCTGGCGACGTCACAGGGAATAAACCATTGTCTGAATATGTATGAATTTGACATTATGGGACGGGTTTATACGGTTTATCTTCTCGACAATGAGTTCCATCACTCCATTCTTCCCATTGAGAACAATCTGGCAGTTGCGCCTTCAGAATATAGCAATGGACGGCCAGATGGTTACTCAACCGGGAAAGATGGCGTTTCTATTATTAACTTATCTACCGGACTTGAAGTCGCCTATTACGATATGCTGTATGTGATGGATTATTCCAGATCGCCGCGTCCTTCCGGAAGCGCGCCAGGTCAGGACGTATCAATGGATGACTGGCTGCATATCAACCAAAGCTATATTAATGAACCCAACAATTTGCTGATCTGTTCCGGTCGACATCAGAGCGCGATTTTTGGCGTAAATGTGGATTCCGGCGAACTGCGCTTTATTATGGCGAACCATGAGGATTGGTCTGACGAATTCAAGCAATACTTATTAACCCCTGTCGATGATGATGGTGTCCCGCTGTACGATCTTACCTCGCCGGGAGGGATTGATGCGGCAGATAAGAATTTCTGGACCTGGGGGCAGCATAACATTGTTGAAATTCCAAACGATGAGCCTGGTATCCTGGAGTTTATGGTCTTTGATAATGGTAACTATCGTTCACGCGAAGATGCGAAAAGTCTGTTGCCGCTCGATAACTTCAGCCGGGTGGTGCAGTTTAAAATAAACCTAAATACGATGACCGTAACGCGTCCGTATGAGTATGGTAAAACGGAAGTCGGGAACCGGGGCTATAGCAGTTTTGTGAGCGCTAAGCATTTATTGACTAATGGTCACCTGGTTATTCACTTCGGCGCGACGACGGTTGATGAGTTTGAACATACCATTACCGCGCAACCAGGTTCCAGCGATCTTGTCGATCCGGATGAAGGGCAACAGGCGTTAGGTCGACTGGTATTACAAGAAATCAATAAAGAGACGAAAGAGGTCTTATTCGAAGCGATGGTGACGTCGGGCTATTTCAAGAACGAAGAGACGAATGGCACGAATTATCGTTATGATATTTCTGCATTTCGGGTATACAAAATGCCGCTGTTTGCATAACTAAGTATGTTATGCGGCCGGTTATCGACCGCATAACATTATGGTTTATTTGCTAATATCATCCACGCGCATGGTGTGGTCAGGTTGAATATTGTTAACCTGTTTCATATAGTTAACCAACGCCGGTGCGGTTTGTATCCCTATATATTTGATATTTTTACCTTTAGTGAAGGTAAATCCGCCACCGCCTTTACCGATAAAGGAATCCAGCGCGACGGTATAGAGTTTATTGTCTTCTACCGGTTTGCCTTTGATATCAAATTCAACAATACGCTGGCCCAGCGGTTTGGTGCTGTCATATTTAAACTGGACGGTTTTCGATACGTGCAGCATACCGTTTTTCAGATCGGCAGCGTGTGACATGATGGATTTCAGGTCCTTACCGCTGATTTCCATGCTCATGACATCGTTGGTGAACGGATACATACTCAGCACATCACCATAGGTGATATTACCTTTAGGCAATTCGGTACGGATGCCGCCAGCATTATAGAAGGAAGCGTCGGCGCCAGGAACGGTAGCCATCAGGGCATCGGTGATTAAGTTGCCGGTTGGCGCGGATTCACCGTAAGAACGGGTCAGCACTTCCGGAGAGTGCGCGACCACCTCATCGGTAATTTTCTTAACCTTGTTATCCCATTCGTCAATTTTGGCCTGCGTGACCGGATCTGGCTTATAAGTATCCGCATACATGGTGATCAACTTACCATTGTAGCTGTCCACTTTTTTGGTTTCCGGGTTCCAGTCAAGCACCAGTTTACCTAATTCGATGGTGTACGCATCCGTGGAAACGACAAGGGTATCGCCCACTTTAATCGGTTCTGGCGTACCTTTATGCGCATGGCCGGTAATCAGGACGTTAAGTCCATAGCCTTCCAGCGATTTCGCCATATCAACGTCGGTTTTCAGCGCGCGTGCGACATCAGCCTCGCCTGCGCTGGACTGCATACCCGGTACGCCTTCGTGGGCGAGCAGCACGGTCAGGTCAACTTTCCCTTTTAACTCTTCCAGCTGTTTTTTCACATAAGGAATCGGATCGCGGCAGTCAACGCCTTCACGCACGCCTGCGGCAATCGCTTCATAGAATGCGGAAACGCCGTGCATACCGATGACGCCGATCTTGAATCCATCTTTTTCCACGATGGTATACGGTTCTTTAATTAATGGCGTATCGGTGCCGCTGTAAAAAACATTATCCAACAATACCGGGAACTGCAATTTGCTGAGTTGTTTAACCAGATTCTCATGGCCATGGTCAAATTCATGGTTACCGACAGAGACGGCGTCGTAAGGCATGGTATTTAAAATATCAATAATAGCCTCGCCTTTGGTCAGCGTACTGATAAAAGGTCCGGTGAAATAGTCGCCAGCATCAAAGAAAAAGACATCTTTCTCTTTCGCTTTTGCATCTTTGACAATTTTCGAGATGGGCGCAAAGCCGCCTACCGGACGTGTCTTGGATACATAGGGGATAATTTCTGGGGTTACATGGGCATGTAAATCGTTCGTATAATAAATTGTGATGTCACGCGCATCGGCTGAAAAGGAAATGGCTGAAGACAAACCAATGCACAGCGACAGTAGGGATATCGAAAACTTTTTGTTCATATAAACCATCCATTTACGCTACATTAAAGAAAAACAATGCCTGTAGTCGTGTCATTCACGACTACAAACCGGGGAAATTAAGTAATATTCATCAAGTTTATTAATTATTAAAACTCGAAGCCGATCAGGTAATTCATACGGTCGCCGTAGCCGTCATACCCCAATTTATTATTGAAGTAACGGTAAGAGACGGAGGCGGTCCATCGCGGCATAAATTTCCATGTAAACGTTACCGCGCCGTTCAGGCCGGTCGTCCCACCCTGTTGTTCGGCGTAGGCATCATTACGATCCATTTCAACTTCGTTCCAGTTTGAAATGACGAACTTTTCATTAAACATATCGAAGTTATAAGCCGCGACCCAACCGAGAACATAACCGTTAAAGCCTGTCGCCTGTCCATACTTTTTAGAGGTATAATCGTTCGATAAGTTATGAACAGCGAAATAGGGCTTAATAAAGCCTGATGGGCTGGTTAAACCCAGATAACCTACCCCGTACATCATGTTTAATTCATCACCGAATTTATTCTCCATCGACATATAGAGTTTCATCATTGCGGTAAAGTTAGAGCCTTCTACCACCCTATAATGTCCCAGAAATTGGGTAACATGGTTACGGCCTTCTACCGGATGGTTGAGCACGTTCATTTCATAAAATGATGCAAATTCGCCCCTGTCAAACACGGCGCCGAAATCGGCTACCGCTTTCCACACTTCGCCGCGATCGACATTGACAAAACCTTTATTCCAGTCGCCATATCCGAAGCTAAGTTTACCGTATACGCGTTTCAATTCCGCTGCCTGGCCATTAAAGCAAGAGAAAAGAACACATGCGGCGAGTAGACTATTAATATATTTCTTATTTTTCATGCTCAACTCCATGAGGTAAAAACACAGTGAAATGTTGTGTAAAGAAGCGAATTCTAAGGAGTGTCTTTTTATACGTAGGTGATAGATGTCTCAAAAATATCAGCGACATATAATCGTCAAATATTCGTGTCAGATAATGTTGTTTATTGCGTGATAACTATTTGATTTATAGTTTATGTCTCTGTTGTAAAAGTCACACCGGATAGCATGAAATTAATGAAACATCGAATGGGAATAATCTCTCGCAAAGACAACTTACTGCCAGTAAATGAGGGTGTTACCGTTCAAACAGCAACATATATTGACATCACAATAGCGGTTCTGACATATGGGCCATATTTGAGATCTGCATCACTCGTTCGCGATTTCTTTTTTTATAGACTGCTTCAGGCGTGTTTTCTTTAGCACGAAATATATTTATGGCATTAATATTATAATGAGTGTGAATAATTTTCTACGATAAAACGATGTTAATGGAAGAAATATAAGATAAATCGAATATATATAGTGCAATTAATTCAGGCTGTATTCCGCAGCCGGGTCTATCGGCAAATATATCGTAATCAGACCGTGCGATAACTCAAAGGAGTTGAAATGAAAAGAACAGTCGTTGCCAGTATGATAGGGTTGGCGCTATGCGCTGGAAGCGTATTATCAACCGCGCAAGCGGCAACCGCAAAGCGTCCTAACTTAGTCATTATTCTGGCGGATGATTTAGGGTATGGCGATCTCGCCACCTACGGGCACCGCATCGTTAAAACACCTAACATAGACAAATTGGCGCAGGAGGGGGTGAAGTTTACCGACTATTATGCGCCAGCGCCTCTGTGTTCTCCTTCCCGCGCGGGCCTGTTAACCGGTCGTATGCCGTTCCGTACCGGAATCCGTTCCTGGATACCGGAAGGCAAAGATGTTGCGCTGGGGCGTAATGAATTGACTATCGCCAATCTGCTAAAACAGCAGGGCTACGATACGGCGATGATGGGGAAATTACACCTGAATGCGGGCGGCGATCGCACCGATCAGCCGCAGGCGAAAGACATGGGCTTTGACTATACGTTGGTTAATCCGGCGGGATTTGTCACCGATGCTACGCTGGACAACGCCAAGGAGCGCCCGCGCTATGGCGTGGTGCATCCTACGGGGTGGATTCGTAATGGCCAACATATTGGCCGCGCAGATAAGATGAGCGGCGAGTTTGTGAGCTCTGAAGTGGTGAACTGGCTGGATAATAAAAAAGACGATAATCCGTTCTTCTTATATGTCGCCTTTACCGAAGTCCATAGCCCGCTGGCGTCGCCGAAAAAATACCTTGATATGTATTCGCAGTACATGACCGACTACCAGAAGCAGCATCCGGATCTGTTCTACGGTGACTGGGCAGACAAACCGTGGCGCGGTACCGGCGAATATTACGCCAATATCAGCTACATGGATGAGCAGGTCGGTAAAGTGCTGGATAAAATTAAGGCGATGGGCGAGGAAGATAACACCATCGTCATATTTACCAGCGACAACGGCCCTGTCACGCGTGAAGCGCGTAAGGTATACGAGCTGAACCTGGCCGGGGAAACCGACGGTCTGCGCGGGCGTAAAGACAACCTGTGGGAAGGCGGCATTCGCGTACCGGCAATCATCAAATACGGCAAGCATATTCCACAGGGAATGGTAACGGACACGCCGGTATATGGTCTTGACTGGTTGCCGACGCTGGCCAACATGATGGACTTTAAACTCCCGACCGATCGTACCTACGACGGTCAGTCTTTAGTTCCGCTACTGCAGGACAAGACGTTAAAACGCCAGAAACCGCTGATCTTCGGTATCGATATGCCGTTCCAGGACGATCCGACGGATGAGTGGGCGATCCGCGACGGCGACTGGAAGATGATCATCGATCGCCAGAATAAACCCAAATATCTCTATAACCTGAAAACCGATCGTTTCGAGACGCTCAATCAAATTGGTAAACAGCCGCAGATTGAGAAACAGCTTTACGGTAAGTTCCTGAAGTATAAAAAGGATATTGATAACGATTCGCTGATGAAAGCCCGTGGCGATAAGCCGACGCCTGTCACCTGGGGCTAATGGAATAATTATAAAAAATTAAGTATGCCACTTAGGGCGATGCCCACCTGATCCGGTCACTCTGTGCCGGATCAGGTTCTTTTATTTCAGGGAAGGTAATGATGTTTGGGAAAAGTTGTCAGGTCATGGTTAAACCGACCGGATCGGTGTGTAACCTTGACTGTAATTACTGTTTTTATCTGGAGAAAGAAAAGCTCTATCCGGATCGAAAAAACCATTACAAAATGTCGGAAGAGACCCTCGAACTCTTCATCAGGCAGCAGATTGCCGCACAAGATATTGATGAGGTCATTTTTGCGTGGCAGGGCGGGGAACCCACATTAATGGGCATCCCGTTTTATCGTAAAGCCGTTGAGTTTCAGCAGCGCTATTGTGGCGGCAAAACCATCGTCAATACCTTCCAGACCAACGGCATCCT
Organism: Salmonella sp. SAL00672; assembly: GCF_046552175.1. Taxonomy (NCBI): domain Bacteria; kingdom Pseudomonadati; phylum Pseudomonadota; class Gammaproteobacteria; order Enterobacterales; family Enterobacteriaceae; genus Salmonella; species Salmonella sp. SAL00672. The sequence continues at coordinate 142,810 of NZ_JBGDUQ010000009.1, forward strand.
GATCAACGATGACTGGGCGACCTTCTTCCGGGAGCATGATTTTCTGGTTGGCGTCTCTATTGATGGCGATGCCGCGTTACACGATGAATGGCGAGTGACGCGCTCCGGAAAGCCGACGCATGAAAAAGTAGAAAATGCGGTGCGTTGTCTGGCGCAGCACAACGTGGAATTTAATACCCTCACGGTGGTTAACCGTACCAATATGCATCATCCTGTTCAGGTCTATCGCTACCTGAAAAGCATTGGTAGCCGCTATATGCAATTTATCCCTTTAGTTGAACGCTGTGGGGAAAATGGGCTGGCGCAGCCGCAGGATAAACATATCGCGATGACGCCGTGGTCGGTCAATAGCCTGCAATTTGGTCAGTTTCTGAATGCGGTATTTGATATCTGGATCCGTGAGGATATCGGCGATATCGGCATTCAGCTATTTGAACAGACGCTGGCGGCCTGGTGCGGCCTGCCGCCGCAGGTTTGCGTTTTTGCTCCCACCTGCGGCAGTGCGTTTGCGATGGAAATGAACGGCGATGTTTATAACTGCGATCATTTCGTATATCCGCAATTTAAACTGGGGAATATCCACCAGAAGACGCTGCGTCAAATGAATCAGGGCGAACAAAATCGCCAGTTCGGCAGCGATAAACAGCATTCAATGGCGCAGGAGTGCCATCGCTGTCAATGGAAGTTCGCCTGCTATGGCGGCTGTCCGAAACATCGTTTTTTACCCTCCGCGTCAGGCGCAACCAATCATAACTATCTGTGTGCAGGTTATCAGGCTTTTTTCTCGCATACCGCGACGGCGATGAGTGCCATGCGAACCCTGTATGAAAAAGGCATCTCACCTGCAGAAATAAAGTCAATATTTGTTTGAAGGTAGTATTCGCAGGGAGTGAATATGTTTTCTCACATTAATGTCGATGCTTGCAAAACGCCAGGCTGCAAAAATCTGGGGATTCTGGGGAGTCCAGACTATCTACCGCAAGGGAAAAATGTTCTCTGTCGAGCGTGCGGCTTTTTGTTCCCCATTATCTCAGCCAGATCGCTTAATCTTTTTCGCCAGGCGGCGAATCAACCCTGGAAAGGTCTGGTGAAGTCCTGTCCGCATTGTGGCGGGACGTCGCTGAAAAAATATGGCTTTTCCACTAAAGGTGAACGGCGTATGTATTGCCGCCAGTGTAATAAAACGTTCATCTCCTATACCGCTATCAGAAGCGACGCCAGACAAGAGAACCTTGCCACGTTGATTGGCGAAGGAGCGTCGCTAGTTGAAATACGCGCGGCGCTGGCAATAGACAGCACGGGTTTTAGCCGCGAATTACAAAAACTGTCCCGTCGCGCTAATCAAGCGGAACGCGATTTTGTGTTTCCCGCGTTTGACATCGCTATGAGCACGCGGGCGTTTCGTGTGAAATTTAACGGCGGCGACAGCAGCTTATACGTGTTGGTGACGGCGGAAGAAGAGAGCGGTAAGGTCGTCGCGATCTCAACGAATTACTCCGCCCAACCGGTGGAAGCGGATTATCAATATCATTCTGATTACGAAGAACGACTCCCGTCCGGCACGCTGGCGCATCTGGTGCAGCGAAAAGAGGCGCTGACCATGCGCCGTAATGTATTATTTGATGTGGATTACGGCCCCGCCATTTTATATAAAAACGATCCGGGGATGTTAGTAAAACCCGTATTACCTGCTTATCGACATTTTGAGTTGGTTCAGGCGTTGACGGATGAGCGTTCCCTGAATGTCCAGCATTATCTCGATCACGAATGCTTCATTCTGGGCGGCTGTATGATGGCGAATTTTAGCTATCTTCGTCAGGGGCGCTGCCATATTTCGTTTGTGCGTGAAAGAGGCGTTACGCCGCCCAAACGCGATCTCCCTCCGCGGTTGTTTTTGAGCGGCGGAATTCGCAACAACGTCTGGCGTACATTTTCCACACGGGATTATGCGATGGCGGTATGCAATCTCACAGGAAATAAAAAGGTGAGTTTGTTACGCCATGCGACGTTAAATAGCGCGACGGCGTTTATTCGCTATGTTCACAACCATCCCTTCCTGCCGCATCTTAACCGGATGTCTCCTGGCAATGTTGTTGCCGTACTGGATTACCTAAAATTTGAATATAACGCTTCACGTGAAATGAATTGCTAAAATAAAAGGTGTAATGAGCTGTTTTTACGGAATTTTATCCGGTCGGCATAAAAATCCAGAGTATTAATTTTCGTGGTCCCATGAGGGGCGATGAGATTAATACACTGGAGATTTATCATGAATACGTTGACTGCAACATCTGTTGTCCTTCCTGCGCCGCGTCCGGCGATTAATCAGGGTATCGATATCAATAATGAAATGGTGCTTAACCATACCGCTATTTATGAAAATTGCCTTGCGCAGGTCACGCAAGAGAATACGGTAGAAAATGCGCTCATGTTGTTAGACCCTTACGGCACGGCGCCTTTAAGCGCTTATGCCGGGGTCTGGAGTCTGGAACCGGCTGAGATCATGGTCACGGTCCAGGATGCGGCAAAAACGGCGATGCCGATAGAACATCTTTACACCCTTACGCCAGGCGCAAATCTGTTACCGGTTCTGGGGCTGGTAGCGGAGACTGAAAACCATATTGTCTTTTCTCAGGCAGATACGCCACTTGCCGTCTATACGCTCACCACACAGCCGCTACCGCCGGTAGATTCCGCGGAAGTCGTATTAGGTTTTCCGATTATCAACGTGACGCAACCTGCTACCGATGCGGACAAGATGGCGCCAGGGTTTTATTTTATTACGCATTTCGATCGCTATAATTACGCATTAGATCAGAATGGTCTGGTGCGCTGGTACGTTACTCAGGATTATCCGTCTTATAATTTTGTTCGAATTGATAATGGCCATTTTCTCACTACTTCAGAAGCGAAAAATACCTATCTGGATATGTATGAGTTCGACATGATTGGGCGTCTTCACACATTCTATAATCTCGATAACCAATTTCACCATTCTATCTGGCCGTGGGACAGTAATACCATTGTTGCGCCCTCTGAATATACCTCGGGTCGGCCCGACGATTTGAAAACCAATGAAGACGGCGTATCGGTTGTCGATCTGACTACCAGGCTGGAGACCGCTTACTACGATATGGCGAAAGTGCTGGATACGACGCGGGTTTCCCGTCCTTCAGGTACGGCGCCGGGAGAAGACCCGACGGTTAAAGACTGGCTGCACATAAACCAGAGCTACGTGAATGAGACGAATCAGTTGTTAATTGCGTCCGGGCGTCATCAGAGCGCGGTGTTTGGCGTCGATCTGCAAACGCAAGCGCTACGCTTTATTTTGTCAACGCATGAAGACTGGGACGACGCTTATCAGCCTTATCTTTTAACCCCGGTCGACAGTGAGGGTGTGGCGCTTTACGACTTTAGCAAACAGGAGGATATCGACGCGGCCGACCGTGACTTTTGGACGTGGGGCCAGCATAACGTCGTTGAAATCGCCAATAATACGCCGGGTATAGTGGAGTTTATGGTATTTGATAACGGTAACTACCGTTCACGTGATGACAGCAAAAGCCTGTTACCGCCGGATAACTACAGCCGCATTGTCCATTTCGTGGTGAATATGAATGAGATGACCGTTATGCGGCCATTTGAATACGGCAAGGAGCTGGGCGCGCGTGGCTACAGTAGCTGCGTTAGCGCGAAAGAGATCCAGCAGAATGGCAATATTGTGGTGCATTTTGCCGACTGCACGTTTGATGAAAATGGCCGCGCCATCTCTTGCCAGCCTGGCGAGAGCGATATTATCGATCCGCAGGCGGGCAGCGAGGCGATGGGGCTGCTAATTTTACAGGAGATTGCGCCTACGGAGAAAACCGTGCTTTTTGAAGCGACCATGACGTCAGGTTACTACAAAAACGCGGAAACGAACGGGGAAGGCTATCGCTACGATATTACCAGTTTCCGGGTGTATAAAATGGATCTGTACGCGTAGCGGTCTATCATCAATGACTGACTGCACTAAAAAAGTCCGGCGTAAGTCGGACTTCATTTCGTAAAAAACGAGCTATTCATCATATATAATCTAATTTTAACGATGAGTCAGGCGAGGTAAGATAGTAGATCCGAAGAATTCACCTGATTGAGAGAATAAAAAGTGAAACATCTGCACCGATTTTTTAGCAGCGATGCCTCTGGGGGCATCATTCTCATCATCGCCGCTGCGCTGGCTATGCTGATGGCCAATATGGGCGCGACCAGTGGATGGTATCATGATTTTCTGGAGACGCCGGTTCAGCTACGGGTTGGGGCGCTTGAGATCAACAAAAACATGCTGTTGTGGATCAACGATGCGCTGATGGCCGTGTTTTTCCTGTTGATTGGCCTGGAAGTTAAGCGCGAACTGATGCAAGGCTCGTTAGCCAGTCTGCGCCAGGCCGCTTTTCCGGTGATTGCCGCCATCGGCGGGATGATTGTACCGGCATTGCTCTATCTGGCCTTTAACTACTCCGATCCGGTCACTCGCGAGGGCTGGGCTATTCCTGCCGCGACGGATATCGCCTTTGCGCTGGGCGTGTTGGCGCTGTTGGGCAGCCGGGTTCCGCTGGCGCTGAAAATTTTCCTGATGGCGCTGGCGATCATCGATGATCTCGGCGCCATCGTTATTATCGCACTGTTTTATACCAGCGATCTTTCTATCGTCTCGCTGGGCGTGGCGGCGTTCGCGATTGCCGTGCTGGCGCTGCTGAACCTGTGCGGCGTCAGACGGACTGGGGTATATATTCTGGTCGGGGCAGTGCTGTGGACGGCGGTACTGAAGTCCGGCGTTCACGCGACGCTGGCAGGCGTCATTGTCGGCTTCTTTATTCCGCTGAAAGAAAAACACGGACGCTCGCCGGCCAAGCGTCTGGAGCATGTTCTGCACCCGTGGGTCGCGTACCTGATCCTGCCGCTCTTCGCTTTTGCGAATGCCGGCGTTTCTCTTCAGGGCGTCACGATTGACGGTCTGACCTCCATGCTGCCGTTGGGAATTATTGCCGGTCTGCTGATTGGTAAGCCGCTGGGGATTAGCCTGTTTTGCTGGCTGGCGCTGCGTTTCAAGCTGGCGCATCTGCCGCAGGGGACCACTTATCAGCAAATCATGGCGGTCGGCATTTTGTGTGGCATTGGCTTTACGATGTCCATCTTTATCGCCAGCCTGGCATTTGGCAATGTCGATCCGGAACTTATTAACTGGGCGAAATTGGGCATTTTGATTGGTTCATTGCTCTCCGCAGTGGTGGGGTATAGCTGGTTGCGCGCGCGTTTGAACGCGCCGGCATAATCAGTACGAAGGAAAGGGGGAGCGATGTATCGCTCCCTTGCGACATTGAACAGGGAGAGGAATGAGCATGTCTCATATTAACTACAACCATCTTTATTACTTCTGGCATGTCTATAAAGAAGGTTCTGTCGTGGGTGCCGCAGAGGCGCTTTTTCTGACGCCGCAAACCATTACTGGTCAAATTAAAGCCCTGGAAGAGCGTTTACAGGGGAAGCTATTTAAACGTAAGGGACGCGGTCTTGAACCCAGCGAACTGGGCGAGCTGGTTTTTCGCTATGCGGACAAAATGTTTACGCTAAGCCAGGAGATGCTGGATATCGTCAATTACCGCAAAGAATCAAACCTGTTGTTTGATGTCGGCGTCGCCGATGCTTTATCCAAGCGTCTGGTCAGCAGCGTTCTGGATGCGGCGGTGGTGGTAGACGAACCCATACATCTGCGTTGCTTCGAGTCCACGCACGAAATGTTGCTCGAACAGCTCAGCCAGCACAAGCTGGATATGATTATCTCCGACTGCCCGATAGATTCCACGCAGCAGGAGGGGCTATTCTCAGTCAAAATCGGCGAATGCAGCGTCAGTTTCTGGTGTACGAATCCGCTTCCTGAAAAAGCGTTCCCTGCCTGCCTGGAAGAGCGACGGTTGCTGGTGCCGGGACGGCGCTCAATGCTGGGGCGTAAGTTGTTGAACTGGTTTAATTCACAGGGGTTGCAGGTTGAGATCCTCGGTGAATTTGATGATGCGGCCTTAATGAAGGCGTTTGGCGCGACGCACGATGCGATTTTTGTGGCGCCGAGCCTTTATTCGCTGGATTTTTATGCCGATGAGTCGGTAATAGAGATTGGGCGCGTGGAGAATGTCATGGAAGAATATCATGCGATTTTTGCCGAGAGAATGATCCAGCATCCGGCGGTGCAGCGTATTTGCAATGCGGACTACTCGGCATTGTTTAAACTACAGTAGACGTACCTACCGTAATACTTCCGGCTGCGGTATTAACCCGCAGCCGGAATCATTCTACAAGTTCAGCAGGCTACGGTACTGCCCACCTTCGCGGATAAACACCGGAATTCTGTTCAGTGGCGTAGCGTAATGCAGCGTCTGCCCTCCTGAATAGCTTTCACCAGTCGCAAGATCCGTCCATGTTTCCCCTTCTGGTAGCCAGACATCACGTTCGCGCATACCTTCATGCATGACGGGGGCGATCAGCAGGTCAGGACCAAAACAATACTGGTCGGTGATTGCCCAACTTGTTTCCTGTTCGGGGAATTCAAAGAACAGGGGGCGCATCACTGGCGAATTGTGCTTATGGGTTTCCTCCATCAGCGCTTTGATATAGGGCTTGAGTTTTTCTCGCAACGCCAGGCAACCTGTCAGTACCTCGCATACTTCCTCACCATAGCTCCAGACCTCGTTCGGCGCACCTGTAGGGCATTGAGCAATGCCATCCCGGTACGGTTGCGCGGGTAAAATCTGCGGATCGCGGTTGCCGTGCAGACGCATCACCGGACTAAAGACGCCCCACTGGAACCAGCGAATTAGCAATTCATGGAATTTCGGGTCGTGAATATTACCGCCATGGAAACCGCCGATATCCGTCGTCCACCACGGTATCCCTGCTATTCCCATATTGAGTCCGGCGGCAAACTGGTTGCGCAGCGATCTAAACGAGGAGTGAATATCCCCTGACCAGACCAGAGCGCCGTACTTCTGACTGCCGGCCCAGGCGCAGCGTAGCAGGTTGATAACCTGGTCTTCGCCATCGGCTTTCATGCCGTCAAAAAAGGTTTTAGCGTACATACGTGGGTAGATATTGCCCACTTCCAGTACCGGCCCGGCATGGTAGCGATAGTTGTCGTAGTCGTAAACGCTGAACTCAGGTTCGGCTTCATCTAACCAGAATAACTTCACGCCTTTATCGTAATAGTTGCGTTTGGCTTTGCCCCAGACGTAGTCGCGCGCGCCCGGATGAGTCGCATCAAAGTAAGTAGTATTGCCGAGGAAATCCATATTGATCGGCAAGCCACGTTCCGTTTGTACCAGCCAGCCGTTTTCGCGCATCTCCCGATAGCTTTCGGTACGGTTATCCACCGTCGGCCAGACGGAGACCATCAGCTCAATTCCCAGCGATTTCAGCTCGGCAATCATGGCATCAGGATCGGGCCAGTCGCGCGCATCGAACATCCAGTCACCCTGATTCGGCCAGTGAAAGAAGTCGATAACGATCACTGAGATAGGCAGATTGCGGCGCTTATATTCGCGGGCGACCTCCAGCAGCTCTTCCTGCGTACGATAACGGAGTTTGCACTGCCAGAAGCCCATGGCGTAGTCCGGCATCATCGGCGGCGTGCCGGTAGCCAGCGCGTAAGCCCGGCTAATTTCTGCCGGGGTATCGCCAGCCGTGATCCAGTAGTCTAACTGTTCGCTGACCTGCGCTTCCCATTCGGTAACGTTTTGGGCAAAGGTTACGCGTCCGACTGCCGGGTTGTTCCATAAAAATCCGTAGCCCAGACTAGAGAGCATAAACGGTACTGAGGCCTGGGAGTTACGTTGCGCCAGCTCAAGCACGCATCCTTTGAGATCCAGGTTGGCCTGTTGATACTGCCCCATGCCATAAATTTTTTCCCCTTCGGTGGCTTCGAAGCGGGCTTTCAGTGAATATTTCCCACCCTGAATCGGGCGGAACTCGCGTCCCTCAAGGTTGAGTGCGCTGACGTACTGGCCGTGAGATGATTCATCCTCGCCAATTTCGCCCCGCAGGCGCCAGAACTCCTGCAACAGTGGTTTGTGTGGATGGCGGTAAAAGGTAACTTGTCCTTTTTGATTGACGATAGCGATAATTTTGCCGTTGGTCAGCGTTGCCTGGTGGTGCTCATAATCAATGTGGCACTGGCTTTCTGCGACTGGCTCAGTCAATGCCCAGTCTTCATTTCTCATTACCGGCAGATGACGGCCGCTGCGTACGCGCAGGCTGTTCTCGCCCCAGGGTTCAATCCATAAATAGCGATCGTTTTGCTGCCAGACCAGACGACGCGGGTCTTGTTGCATAAATGGCATGGTGGTGCCTCCCATATTCGAGGGTGAAGGTAAAGAACGTTATGAGTTGACGGTTTCCAGATCGTGGCGAATCTTCTCTTCCATCGCTTCGTATTTGCGAAAGAAAAGTAGTGGGATCGCTGCGAGCGCGAAGAGTAGGGCGGGTGCCCAGATAAAGGCCCAGATAATGCCCTCCAGACCCGCAGCACTCTGGGCATGGTTGGGGACATAGCCAAAACTGTTCATGATCCAGGCGGCGAAAGCGGTGCCGAGGCCACTACCCATCTTGATGCAGAAGGTGCTGCCGAAGGCGATAAGAATGCCGGTAGCCTTAATACCGGTCTTCCAGGCGCCGAAATCAACGGCGAAGCCCAGCATGGCAAATGGCATTGAGCAGGCGATACCGCTGCCGATATTGCCGAGTATCCAGGCGGCGATGAGGAAAGTAATGTTGTCCGCTGCCAGCCACATCATGACGCCGCCAAACGTGGCGACCAGCAGACCGCCTACCCATATCCAGGTTTTAGCCAGGTATTTGCTAAAGAAGGGGATAGCGATGATAAACAGGATCTGAATCGTCGCCAGGCTGTTAATCAGCGGTACCAGATCTTTACGGTCGAGGTTGTAGGTCAGATAATAGACAATGGTCGTGTTGCGCTGCTGTAGGGCAATCCAGAAGATCAGATTAGCCAGCACCATCAGGATCCACGGCCAGTTACCTTTCATCGCCGCGAAACTTTTTTTCATCGGCAACTTAGGTTCATGCTGTATTTTATCCGTATCCATTTCACGAATGTTTTTAAACGCAAAGAGCGTTAGCGCGCAGGATATAATGGCAAACGTAATTGCCGTATAAATAAAACCAGCGTGATCATCACCGTTACCTAAAAAAGCGACTAACGGCAAGGCGGTCGCGTTCATTAATAAAACCCCAATTTGCCCACCGGTCATTCGCCAGGAATTTAAAACCAGTCTTTCTTTGGGAGATAAGGTCATCAGGGGTAATATTGCACTGAGTGGTGTATTAAGTCCGGTAAATAGAATGCTGGCAATCATATAAGATATTGCTGCATAGATGGCTTTTCCTGTCATACTGATATCAGGAGACCAAAATGACAGTGCGCTGAATACCGCAAAAGGCAGCGGTAACCATAAAAACCAGGGACGACATTTACCGTAGCGTGAACGTGTTTTATCGATGATGATCCCCCATATGGGGGCGTCTATGCCATCGATAATACGCGCCAGCAGCAGGATAACGCCTGCTACGGCAAGGCTAATGCCCGCAACGTCTGTGTAGAAATATAAAATGTACGTTGAACCGAAGCAGTACAGCAGATTACCCGCCACATCCAAAGAGCCGTAGCTAATACGCTGTAGTAAAGACAATGATGCTGACCCGGAAGGCTGGGTATCCTCAATGACAGAACTCATAATGATAACTCCGATATTGGTACGATACGCCCAGAAAAACAACCTCTACTTTCTAAGCAAGTTTTGAATATTATTTTTATGTCGTTTTTGAATTTAACCTCAGATTAAAATGAGTAAGTAAGGTGTACATGAAAAGTAGTTAACCCGACGGCATCAATCAATTATTAAATCTTACATCAGGATTGCGTTTATTAGTTTTTGAATGAGCGATGTTTTTATTTGCTAAGGTGGTCACAGTTTTTTCAGTAATGAAATAAGAAAAGGAAAACAGTGAAAGAAAATAACTTTCAAGTATTACGTGACTAAGGGAGGGGTAGCTGAAAAAATAGGCTGGTCAGGAAGAGCGTGAACGAGTGAGGTCAGAGCCAGCGGTTGTCGAGCAAAACGGCAGATAGCAGGCATAAAAAAACCCGCTTTACGCGGGTTTTTCTACAAAGCTGATAACAAGCAGGCGATTAAGCCAGTTTGTTGATCTGTGCAGTCAGGTTAGCTTTATGACGTGCAGCTTTGTTTTTGTGGATCAGACCTTTAGCAGCCTGACGGTCCACGATCGGTTGCATTTCGTTAAATGCTTTCAGTGCAGCAGCTTTGTCGCCAGCTTCGATAGCTGCGTATACTTTCTTGATGAAAGTACGCATCATAGAGCGACGGCTTGCGTTGTGCTTACGAGCCTTTTCAGACTGAACGGCGCGCTTCTTAGCTGATTTGATATTAGCCAAGGTCCAACTCCCAAATGTGTTCTATATGGACAATTCAAAGGCCGAGGAATATGCCCTTTTAGCCTTCTTTTGTCAATGGATTTGTGCAAATAAGCGCCGTTTAAATTGCAGCACTCGTTGCGTAGTGATGGCGCAGGATTCTACCAGCTTGCGTGCTGTGAATACAGCCTTTCCATGAGAAAAATTGCATTAAGCGGCGGGTTTTGGGGCGGAGTTTGCCGCATGGCGATGAAAAGCATCTTCTTTATGTTTCCTCAGGGCAATAGTCGGTTAACCTTGACCGCTGTACAAGGTATACTCTTGCGATTTTCACTGTTTTGAGTCAGACATGAAGCTGATACGCGGCATACATAATCTCAGTCAGGCCCCGCATGGGTGTGTGCTGACCATTGGTAATTTCGACGGCGTACATCGGGGGCATCGCGCTCTACTGCAGGGTTTGCAGGAAGAAGGGCGCAGACGCGGTCTGCCGGTGGTGGTCATGATTTTCGAACCGCAGCCGCTGGAGCTGTTCGCGACGGATAAAGCGCCCGCTCGCCTGACGCGCCTGCGTGAAAAACTGCATTACCTTGCGCAGTGCGGCGTGGACTATGTGCTGTGCGTGAAATTCGATCGCAGCTTTGCCGCTTTGACGGCGCAAACGTTTATCAGCGAACTGCTGGTGGAGCGACTTGGCGTGCAATTTCTTGCCGTCGGCGATGATTTCCGCTTTGGTGCTAGCCGCGCGGGCGATTTCTTGTTATTACAGAAGGCGGGGGCGGAGTATGGTTTTGCGGTTTCCAGCACCCAAACCTTTTGTGAAGGCGGCGTGCGTATCAGTAGTACCGCAGTGAGACAGGCGCTGGCGGAAGATAACCTGGCGCTTGCCGAAAGTCTGCTGGGACATCCCTTTACTATTTCCGGGCGTGTCGTTCATGGCGACGAGCTGGGACGTACCATTGGCTTCCCGACGGCGAACTTACCGCTGCGCCGTCAGGTCTCCCCGGTCAAAGGGGTCTATGCGGTGGAAGTCACCGGGCTTGGCGATAAGCCGTTACCCGGCGTAGCGAACATTGGCACTCGTCCAACGGTGGCTGGCGTGCGTCAACAACTGGAAGTGCATCTGCTGGACGTTGTAATGGACCTCTACGGTCGCCATATAGATGTAATACTGCGTAAAAAGATACGTAATGAGCAGCGATTTGCGTCGCTTGATGAGCTAAAAGCGCAAATCGCACGCGATGAGTTAACGGCCCGCAAGTTTTTTGGGCTAGCCGGGCAGGTGTAACCCTGACGGTGTTTATCAAACCGAAATACGGAACCGAGAATCTGATGAGTGACTATAAATCGACCCTGAATTTGCCGGAAACAGGGTTCCCGATGCGCGGCGACCTCGCCAAGCGTGAACCGGGAATGCTGGCGCGTTGGACCGATGATGATCTGTACGGCATCATTCGTGCGGCCAAAAAAGGCAAAAAAACCTTCATTCTGCATGATGGCCCTCCATATGCGAATGGCAGCATTCATATTGGTCACTCAGTTAACAAGATTCTGAAAGACATTATCGTGAAGTCCAAAGGGCTGTCGGGATTTGACTCGCCTTACGTGCCGGGCTGGGACTGTCACGGTCTGCCTATCGAGCTGAAAGTCGAGCAGGAGTTCGGTAAGCCGGGCGAGAAATTCACCGCCGCTGAATTCCGCGCCAAGTGCCGCGAATATGCCGCCACTCAGGTTGACGGCCAGCGTAAAGACTTCATTCGTCTGGGCGTGTTGGGCGACTGGTCGCATCCGTACCTGACCATGGACTTCAAAACCGAAGCCAACATCATCCGCGCGCTGGGCAGAATTATCAAAAACGGTCATCTGCACAAAGGCGCTAAGCCGGTGCACTGGTGCGTTGACTGCCGTTCCGCGCTGGCGGAAGCGGAAGTTGAATATTACGACAAAACTTCACCGTCTATCGACGTGGCGTTCCGCGCCGTCGATCAGGATGCGGTGAAAGCGAAGTTCGGTCTGCCGGGCGTGAGCGGCCCTGTGTCGCTGGTTATCTGGACCACCACGCCGTGGACGCTGCCGGCTAACCGCGCCATCTCCCTGGCGCCGGACTTTGATTATGCGCTGGTGCAGATTGACGGCCAGGCGGTGATTCTGGCGAAAGATCTGGTTGAAAGCGTCATGCAGCGTATTGGCGCGGCTGAATACACCATTCTCGGCACCGTTAAAGGCGCGGAGCTGGAACTGCTGCGCTTTACCCATCCGTTTATGGGCTTTGACGTGCCGGCGATCCTCGGCGATCACGTCACCCTGGACGCCGGTACCGGCGCGGTACATACCGCCCCTGGCCACGGCCCGGATGACTACGTGATCGGCCAAAAGTATGGCCTGGAAACGGCTAACCCGGTTGGGCCGGACGGCGCTTACCTGCCAGGCACATATCCAACGCTTGACGGTGTTAACGTCTTCAAAGCGAACGATATCGTTATTGAACTGCTGAAAGAAAAAGGCGCGCTACTGCATGTCGAAAAAATGCAGCACAGCTATCCGTGCTGTTGGCGTCACAAAACGCCGATCATTTTCCGCGCGACCCCGCAGTGGTTCGTCAGCATGGATAAAGAAGGGCTTCGTCAACAGTCCCTGAAAGAGATCAAAGGCGTTCAGTGGATCCCGGACTGGGGTCAGGCGCGTATTGAATCAATGGTCGCTAACCGTCCTGACTGGTGTATCTCACGTCAGCGTACCTGGGGCGTACCGATGTCGCTGTTCGTGCATAAAGAAACGCAGGAGCTGCTGCCGATTGAGCGTACTCTGGCGGCGATGGAAGAGGTGGCGAAACGCGTCGAAGTTGACGGTATCCAGGCGTGGTGGGATCTCGACCCGAAAGAGATCCTCGGCGAAGATGCCGATCAATACGAGAAAGTTCCGGATACGTTGGACGTTTGGTTTGATTCCGGTTCCACCAGTTATTCCGTGGTTGATGCGCGTCCGGAATTCGCCGGTCACGCTGCCGATATGTATCTGGAAGGCTCTGACCAGCATCGCGGCTGGTTTATGTCCTCCCTGATGATTAGCGTGGCGATGAAAGGCAAAGCGCCATACCGCCAGGTACTGACTCACGGCTTCACCGTCGATGGTCAGGGGCGCAAGATGTCCAAGTCCATCGGTAACACCGTGTCGCCGCAGGATGTGATGAATAAACTGGGCGCGGATATCCTGCGTCTGTGGGTAGCGTCTACTGACTATACCGGCGAAATGGCGGTCTCTGACGAAATCCTGAAACGTGCTGCCGACAGCTATCGTCGTATCCGTAATACCGCGCGCTTCCTGCTGGCGAACCTCAATGGCTTCAATCCGGCCACCGATATGGTCAAACCGGAAGAGATGGTTGTGCTGGACAGGTGGGCGGTGGGCTGCGCGAAAACGGCGCAGCAAGAGATTCTGAAGGCATACGAAGCTTACGACTTCCATGAAGTGGTACAGCGCCTGATGCGCTTCTGCTCCGTTGAAATGGGTTCGTTCTACCTCGACATCATCAAAGACCGCCAGTACACCGCGAAGGCTGATAGCGTCGCGCGTCGTAGCTGCCAGACTGCGCTGTATCATATCGCAGAAGCGCTGGTTCGCTGGATGGCGCCGATCATGTCCTTCACGGCTGATGAAATCTGGGGCTACCTGCCGGGCGAGCGTGAAAAATATGTCTTCACCGGCGAATGGTACGACGGGTTGTTTGGCCTGGAAGAGAATGAAGAATTTAATGACGCATTCTGGGACGATGTCCGCTATATCAAGGACCAGGTCAACAAAGAGCTGGAAAATCAGAAAGCCAATGGCATCAAATCGAACCTGGAAGCAAAAGTGACGCTGAAATATGCTGACGATGCTAACGGTACGATCAAGAAGCTGAAACTGTTGGGCGAAGAGGTCAGATTTATCTTCATTACTTCCCAGTTCGTGATTTCTGAGCAAGCGGGGGGTATTGATGATGAAAATATTCAGTACAATGCTGGTAATACGACAGTTCAGGCAGTGGTAACGCGTGCCGAGGGTGATAAGTGTCCGCGCTGCTGGCACTACACTACTGATGTCGGCAAGGTGGCGGAACATGCAGATATCTGCGGACGCTGTGTCAGCAACATCGCCGGTAATGGCGAACAACGTAAATTTGCCTGATGAGTAAACCACTCTGTTCAACAGGACTACGCTGGCTATGGCTGGTAGTAGTCGTGCTGATTATCGATTTGGGCAGCAAATACCTGATCCTCCAGAATTTCGCTCTGGGGGATACGGTAGGGCTGTTCCCGTCGCTTAATCTGCATTATGCGCGTAACTACGGCGCGGCTTTTAGCTTCCTGGCGGATAGCGGCGGCTGGCAGCGCTGGTTCTTTGCCGGGATTGCGATAGGGATCTGCGTAATTCTTTTGGTGATGATGTATCGCTCGAAAGCGACGCAGAAGCTGAATAATATCGCTTATGCGTTAATCATCGGCGGCGCGCTGGGTAACCTGTTCGACCGCCTGTGGCACGGCTTTGTTGTCGATATGATCGATTTTTACGTCGGCGACTGGCATTTCGCGACGTTCAACCTTGCCGATAGCGCGATCTGTATCGGCGCGGCGCTGATAGTACTGGAAGGTTTCCTGCCGAAAAAGCAGGCGTAAGATAATGCCGGATGGCGCTACGCTTATCCGGCCTACAATCCGTTGTAGGCCCGGTAAGCGTAGCGCCACCGGGCAATCGTTACGCCAAACGTATAACAATAATCGTCATTCCAACGTCGTAAGATAAAAGGCTGTCCCTGCATGTCTAACTCGATTCAAAGCAATAGCGCGGTGCTGGTGCACTTCACCCTGAAACTGGATGATGGCTCAACGGCGGAATCTACCCGCAATAACGGCAAGCCAGCCCTGTTCCGTCTTGGCGATACCTCGCTTTCCGAAGGTCTGGAGCAGCAGCTTCTGGGGTTGAAAGAAGGGGAAAAGAAAGCGTTTTCGCTGGAGCCTGACGCCGCGTTTGGCGTCCACAGTCCGGACTTGATCCAGTATTTCTCGCGCCGTGAGTTTATGGCGGCGGGCGAACCGGAAGTCGGGGCGATTATGCTTTTTACCGCAATGGATGGCAGCGAAATGCCTGGCGTGATTCGCGAAATCAACGGTGACTCGATTACCGTTGATTTTAACCATCCGCTGGCCGGGCATACCGTTCACTTTGATATTGAAGTGCTGGAAATCGATCCGGCGCTGGAGGCATAAACATGCAGATCCTGTTGGCCAACCCACGCGGTTTTTGCGCCGGGGTAGACCGCGCTATCAGCATTGTTGAAAATGCGCTCGCCATTTACGGCGCGCCAATTTACGTTCGGCACGAAGTCGTGCATAACCGCTATGTAGTGGACAGCCTGCGCAAGCGCGGGGCGATCTTTATAGAGCAAATTAGCGAAGTGCCGGATGGCGCCATTCTGATCTTCTCCGCTCATGGGGTTTCCCAGGCGGTGCGTAACGAGGCGAAAAGCCGCGATCTTACCGTTTTTGACGCCACCTGCCCGCTGGTGACGAAAGTCCATATGGAAGTGGCGCGCGCCAGCCGTCGCGGTGAAGAATCTATTCTCATCGGCCACGCCGGGCACCCGGAAGTGGAAGGCACCATGGGCCAGTACAGCAACCCGGAAGGGGGGATGTACCTGGTGGAGTCGCCAGAGGACGTCTGGACGCTGAATGTCAAAAATGAAGGCAAGCTCTCCTTCATGACGCAAACCACGCTTTCCGTGGACGATACGTCCGATGTGATTGATGCGCTGCGTAAACGCTTTCCGAAAATCGTCGGCCCGCGCAAAGACGATATTTGCTATGCCACTACCAATCGTCAGGAAGCGGTGCGGGCGTTGGCGGAGCAGGCTGACGTGGTGCTGGTGGTCGGCTCGAAAAACTCTTCTAACTCTAACCGGCTGGCGGAACTGGCCCAACGGATGGGAAGAACCGCGTTTCTTATCGACGATGCGGCGGATATCCAGGAGGCGTGGGTGAAAGAAGCCGCCTGCGTCGGCGTCACTGCTGGCGCTTCCGCGCCGGATATTCTGGTGCAGAATGTTATTGCGCGTCTGCGCGAGTTTGGCGGCGGCGAAGCCGTCACGCTTGAGGGGCGCGAAGAAAATATTGTTTTCGAAGTGCCGAAAGAGCTGCGTGTGGATGTTCGTGAGGTCGAATAAGATTTCATAATTCAGAAATCTGCCTGATGACGCTACGTTGACCAGATCTTAAGAATTTCTTTTGATATTCAATGTGCGACAGGAAAAATAAGGCGTAGTCGTCATCCGTTGCTAATGCCCCACCTTTTTGCTATTCATCTGAAAAACCAGCACAATCGTTGCTGGTTTTTTGGTTGTAATGCCTACAGGGATAAGGGAAATGGGCAAAATAAAATATGGATTGCCAACGTTACTCGCCATCGGCTTTTGGATGGACGCAACAAGCGCCACGGTGCTGGAGCTACCTGCCTGGGAGCGAAACTATACCGGGACTATCGCGGGGAAACCGGTAAACGTTAATATCACGCGATTTGGTAACTCTCTTAATGGGTATTACTGCTATGAACCTTGCAATCAGCACAAGGCAGTGATTGTTCTACGCGGCTCACTCCAGGATAAAGAGGTGCATCTTGAAGAACGCGTAAAGGCGCTTTCGGGTTACTGGAATGCGGAAATCTCCAGCAGTGAGATTAAAGGCGAATGGACGTCCGCAGATAAAAAACGACATTTTCCTGTTGCCCTTATCTATTACAAACCTAAAAACTCCCCTGATATTGTGCTGGTCACGAACACGAATGATGCAGGGGGTTACGACCCTTCCAAAGAGATTGATTGCGGCAATACGCCGGCCATTTCGGCGATAAAATTATACCGTGATGGTAAACTCATACAGACCTTAGATACCGCCTCGGTGGGCACTTGTAGCCCGTTTATGCCTCAATGGGGGGATGTCAATTTTGATGGCTACCCGGATCTATCGATTGTAACAGAGTTACTTGCTGGGCCGGATGCTCCAGTACAAACATGGCTCTATGACCCCGCCAAACAGCGTTATGTTGATGCGCCAGCGTCTTATCAGGAAATCACTTCACCAGAGATCGATGCTGAACATAAACAGATTGTCAGCTATTGGCGCGGCGGTTGCTGCAGCCATGGCGTCAATGTGTATCGTTGGAAAGGAAAAACGATTGAACTGATCGATCGCGGTGAAAGCTACTTTCAGCCTGTGATCAGTAAAGGCAAAATGTATAACTGCTACATGACACCTTCCTACGCTGATGGGCGTATTATTTATCCGCTAGTACGTAAAAATGGTCATTTGACGCCGCCTCTTAGCCTTGATGGGACGTGTCAATCTTTTTGGCTAACCGGTAATGTTCGTACCGTAATTCAGGCAGAAAAACCCGGCGCTGAGCCCGAATCGCTTGAGATTCAGTGGCAGGAAAACAAAGCATCGCCAGGGCGTTTTTGCCCATTAGTTCCGTTTGTCGAAGGTGATAAGCTAAGTCCGCGTCTGGTGACGGATGACGATGTGCCTGATGCCTGTATCAGTCGCGCTGAGTATGAAGATATAAAACAATAGGTCAGGAGAGCATTAATGACAGCATCCCTACACATTATTCTTGATACCGATCCGGGCATTGATGACGCGGCTGCGATTGCCGCCGCGCTGTTCGCCCCCCAGCTTGATCTGCAACTAATAACCACCGTCGCAGGCAATGTTTCCGTTGAAAAAACGACCCGTAATGCGTTGCAGCTTCTGCATTTCTGGAACAGCGATATCCCACTTGCCCAGGGGGCCGCGACGCCGCTGCTGCGTCCGTTACGCGATGCGGCATACGTCCACGGCGAATCCGGTATGGAAGGCTATGATTTTGTCGACCATCAGCGCCAACCGTTGGCGAAGCCTGCGTTTATCGCTATCCGGGATGTGCTGATGAACGCCCCGGAGCCCATGACATTAGTGGCGATTGGGCCATTGACCAATATTGCGTTGCTACTGATGCACTATCCGGAGTGTGCGTGTAACATTCGCCGTCTGGTGTTGATGGGCGGTTCCGCAGGGCGCGGCAATTTTACGCCTAATGCTGAATTTAACATTGCTGTCGATCCGGAGGCCGCGGCGCTGGTGTTCCGCAGCGGTCTGGAGATTGTGATGTGTGGGCTTGATGTCACGAATCAGGCAATGCTCTCGCCAGATTTTCTGAATAAACTGCCTGCGCTGAATCGCACCGGTAAGATGTTGCACAGCCTGTTCAACCATTATCGCAGCGGTAGTATGCGCACTGGCGTCCGGATGCACGATCTCTGTGCGATCGCCTGGCTGGTGCGTCCGGAGCTTTTTACCCTGCAATCCTGTTTTGTGGCCGTAGAAACGCAGGGGGAATATACCGCAGGCACGACGGTCGTTGATATTGAAGGGCGTCTGGGGCAGCCCGCCAACGCGCAGGTGGCGCTGGCGCTGGATGTGGACGGTTTTCGTCAGTGGGTGGCTGAGGTGTTTGCCTATGCGCCGTAATTACATGTTGGCGCCATAATCTCATACTTTGCCGCGATAGAGTCTCTCCGGCCTGCCCACTTTCCCGTAGCTGATCTCCGCTTCGAGAAAGTTATTTTTCACGCCTTGTTCCAGATAGCGTCGGGCAGTGGTTTTACTGCTGCCCAGAATTTGCGCCAGAGTGTCTGCTGTATGTACTGCCTGCGGGTCGGCGAATATTTGTCGTACCCGGTTGAAGGTGTTTTCATCAATTCCCCGCAGTCCGCTATTCGGTTCTGCGGTTTGTTCTTTGGCCTGGATATTAAATAAGGCATCAACGTGCGTCTGGTTTGCCTGCTCACTGGAACGTAACGAACTGCGGTAACGGGTGAACCGCTCCAGGGTATGCTGCAGGCGCTGATAATGTACCGGCTTAATCAGATAATCGAATACGCCCATGCGTAAGGCATCGCTGATGGTATCCATATGATTGTCGGCGGTAATGAAAATAATTCGCCCCGTGTAGTTGGTGCTGATGGTATGACGAATTAAATCGATCCCTTTGCCATCGGGTAAAAAATTATCCAATAGAATTAACTGTGGTTGATAGAGGCGTATTTGCTTCTTTGCACTTTCCAGTTTGTCTGCGATGCCGACGATTGAAAACTGGGGAAAAAGCTTGATGGTGTCCACCAGGATTTCCGCTAGCATCGGTTCGTCTTCAACGATGAGTGTCGTAATGCTATCCATGTTATTCTTCTCTGGTAAAAGGGATATAGAGGGTAAAAATGGTGCCAAAAGGATTATTGTTATCGACGATAATGTCGCCATTGGCCTGCTTGACGTAGCTGTGCACCAACCATAATCCAATTCCGTGATCGCCGTTGTTGTGGGTGGTCACTCCACGCTCGAAAATATGCTGGCGGATATTTTCGTCAATACCACATCCCTGATCGGCAACTTCAATAATGACTTCATTACCTTCGCTATTGATCAGGCACTCAATCTGTCGCGAGCCTTCACTATTGAGCAGGGTAGCGTTATAGGCGTTGTCCAATAAATTGCCAACAATCGAAATCCATTCATTATGCGAGAGCGATGACGGCAGGTGTTCAACAAAGCTTGAAGGATCGAAAATCAGCTCCAGCCCCAGCTCTTTTGCCCGATAATATTTACCGATTAATAGCCCCGCAAGGTGGTGGTCGCGGAAATTATGGGAAATAAAATCGAGTACTTTCTGGTGGCTTTCCGACTGCTGCTGAATCAGCGCCAGCGCATTATCGTAGCGCTTCAGGAACAGCAGTCCGGCAATGGTGGAAATAAGGTTGCGATGCTCATGCTGCACGGCGCGCAGGTTATCGGCGTATTGCCGCACCTGACTTAACTGCAGGCTGAGTGTATTGATATCGTCTTTGTTGCGAAAGCTAATAACCCAGCCCTGAGGCTGGTTGTCAATAATGACCGCCATGCGACTGGCGATGACTTTCATTTGGTTAAAGGTGACGATCTCATCTTTTTTGTTTTTTTGCGGCGCATCGTAAAAGAAGGCCTCCGGCAACACGACATGGTGGATTGCATAGCCAATGAGTTCAGATTCCGGTTGGCTCAGATTCAATAAGCGGCGAGCCGTTTGGTTAATGGCGGTAATACGGTGATGGGAGTCAATGGCGATCAACCCTTCAAATACCGACTCAAATAACACGCTTTGCTGAATTAATAGTTGTGAAAGCTGCTGCGGCTCCATGTTAAGCATCTGCTTTTTAATATGCAGCGAGAAGCGGCGGGCACAGTACAACAGTACCAGCAGCAGTAACGCCATCGGGAACAGCAACGAGCTGATTTGTAAGTTAAGCCAGCTCTCCAACTGTTCCAGAGTATAGCCGACGGAAACAATACCGATGACTTTACCGGTACTGTCCTGAATCGGGGATTTACCACGTAGGGAAGAGCCTAATGAACCTTTGCGCACCGATACGTAGCTTTTAGCGTTATACAGCGCGTCGTCGCTATCGCCGCCCTCCATATATTTGCCGATCTCATCCGGGTTGACGTGATACAGTCGCTGACCTTTTTCGTTGCCAACGGTAATGTAAGTCGCATCCGAAAACGAGCGCATTGGGTCAATCAGCGCTTTGATGCGTGACAAATCATGCGCCTCTACGGCTTCAACTAATTCTGGCATAGCGGATATTTGCATTGCCTGAATAAGCGCACGTTGGCCCACCTGATAATGCAGGCGCTCTTTCGTGATATCGGTCAGATACCAGGTGATTGCCAGCATCACGATGGTGGATGTAAACAGGATCAGTAGAAATATCCGGTTTTGAAACGAGCGTCTGGCAAACCAGCGTGTAATTTCCCGTATAAACATATTGGTATTTAGATATTTAATTACGGTATTTTCTTGCATTCGGCATCACCGGAACCTGAACCAGTTCATACTTACTTTTCTTTCAGAAAAAATTTGGATGAAAATGGGATACGACATGCGTATCCCATCCACTATTACATCGCCAGCACGTACTTCAGCATCACGCCCGCCGCAATGGCCGAGCCAATCACCCCTGCTACGTTCGGGCCCATCGCGTGCATCAGCAGGAAGTTCTGCGCGTCCGACTCCAGCCCCACTTTGTTCGATACGCGTGCCGCCATCGGCACCGCCGACACCCCCGCCGAACCGATAAGCGGGTTGATTTTGTTCTTACTGCACAGGTTCATCAGCTTCGCCATCAACACCCCGGCCGCCGTCCCGATACCAAACGCAATCACCCCCAGCAGCAGAATGCCCAGCGTCTGCGGCTGCAGGAACTTATCCGCGACCAGCTTCGCGCCCAC
>NZ_JBGDUQ010000010.1:0-161527 GCF_046552175.1 Salmonella sp. SAL00672
GGGGATTCGAACCCCCGATACGTTGCCGTATACACACTTTCCAGGCGTGCTCCTTCAGCCACTCGGACACCTCACCATATTGTATTGCTGCCTGACCACTTGGGGGGGCAACGGGGCGCTACTATAGGGAGTTGCGCTAAAACGGTCAAGCAGAATTTACATATTCACTGTCGTTTGCTCATGCAATAGACATAATCCCCGCCCAAACTGGCGCGGGGAGGCAAATTAGCGCTGTGAATCCAACATTTCGTTGTTTTTCACCACATCCTGCGCTTTGCTGTAGCTTTCGATCAGCAGTTGATAGGCCGGGAATACCTGAGTATAAACGTCGGCCCACGCGGCGGCGTCTTCACGGTTCCAGGTGCCTTGCAGCTCAGAGGCGACTGCGGCAGTATCCATCGGTACGACGCCAGCCTGTACGATACGCGCCAGAGTGATTTCCTGCGCCATCTTACTGTAGGTGCCGGATGCGTCGATCACGGCAAATACCTTATAGCCTTCCGCTACCGCGCTAATGGCCGGGAATGCCATGCACACGCTGGTAATCGTCCCGGCAATGATCAGCGTCTTACGACCCGTCGCTTTTACCGCGTTCACGAAATCTTCGTTATCCCAGGCGTTAATTTCACCTTTGCGTGCAATATACTGCGCATGTGGCGCATTAGCGTGGATCTCCGGGATCAGCGGGCCGTTCGGACCTTGCGGTACGGATGCCGTGGTAATGACCGGCATTTTCGCTAACGTCGCCATCTTCGCCAACGCCGCGGCGCGAGCGCGTAATTCCGGCATTGGCATATCGCCTACGGTCTGGAAAAGACCGCTTTGATGATCGATTAAAAGCATCACGGAATCGTTAACATCAATTACCGGGCGCAAACCATTAAAATTAGCAGGACTTGACATCGTGTTCTCCTTCATGTTTTCAGATTTGGCCAAAACGGCCGGAGTTGAAATCGCGGACTGCTTCTGCGATCTCTTGTTTCGTGTTCATAACAAATGGGCCGTAACCCACAATCGGTTCATTCAGCGGCTCGCCTGATAACAGCAATACGCTGGCGTCGCTGCTGGCCTCAAGGTGCAGCGTTTTCCCTTGCTGGCTCAATACCACCAGTTGCGCTTCGTTGACCGGCGTCGTGCCGTTCACCGTGATATTGCCTTTCAGTACCACCAGCGCGGTGCTCCATCCTTCCGGCTGTGCCAATGTAAGCTGGCGATTGCGTTGCAGGCGCATATCCCAGACATTGAGCGGCGAGAAAGTGTGCGCTGGGCCTTTTGTCTCTTCATAACGCCCTGCAATGACCCGCACGACTCCGGCGTCATCCGGTAACGTAACGGTCGGGATAACATCGTGGGTAATGCTTTGATAACCCGGGGTGGTCATTTTGTCCTTCATGGGAAGGTTAACCCACAACTGCACCATTTCCAGTTCGCCGCCCCGACGGGTAAACGCGTCGGAGTGGAACTCTTCATGCAAAATGCCTGCGCCTGCGGTCATCCACTGAACGTCGCCCGGGCCGATAACGCCGCCGCGACCGGTAGAGTCCCGATGCTCGACTTCGCCACTATAAACAATCGTCACGGTCTCGAAACCGCGGTGTGGATGCTCCCCAACGCCGCGTTTTTCATTACCCGGCGTAAATGTGTGCGGCCCGGCATAATCCAGCAGCAGGAAGGGACTCAACTGCTGCGCATGTGACTGATAAGAAAAGAGTGAACGAACCGGAAATCCATCGCCAACCCAGTGCGGGCGAGGTGCGGTATAGACGCCTGTAATCTGTTTCATGGTGTTCTCCTCAGTGGCGTTGTCTTGATGTGAATAAGCTTATATTCATGACAAAAGGTTCGGTAGTGGCTAAAATGGCTCATACCGTTCCATTAATAGGACAATGTAATGATAAAAACGGATCTCAATGATTTTGCGTGGTTTGTGCATGTGGTCGAAGAGGGTGGGTTTGCCGCGGCGGGGCGTGCGCTTGATGAACCAAAATCAAAACTGAGCCGGCGTATTGCGCAACTGGAGGAACGGCTGGGCGTGCGATTGATTCAGCGAACCACCCGGCAGTTTAACGTTACCGAAGTGGGACAAACATTCTATGAGCACTGTAAAGCGATGCTGGTGGAAGCTCAGGCGGCGCAGGATGCCATTGCCGCATTGCAGGTAGAGCCTCGCGGTATCGTGAAGCTGACCTGCCCGGTGACGCTGCTGCATGTACACATCGGCCCAATGCTGGCGAAGTTTATGGCGCGTTATCCTGATGTTTCGCTACAGCTTGAAGCGACCAATCGTCGGGTGGACGTCGTAGGGGAGGGGGTGGATGTGGCGATTCGCGTCAGGCCGCGCCCGTTTGAAGATAGCGACCTGGTGATGCGCGTCCTGGCTGACAGAGGGCATCGCCTGTTTGCCAGCCCGGATCTTATCGCACGGATGGGAATCCCTTCCGCGCCGGCGGAGTTGAGCCATTGGCCAGGGCTAAGTCTTGCATCCGGCAAGCATATTCACCGCTGGGAACTTTATGGCCCGCAGGGCGCACGTGCGGAAGTCCATTTTACCCCGCGTATGATTACTACAGACATGTTGGCGCTACGCGAGGCGGCGATGGCGGGCGTGGGGCTTGTGCAGCTACCTGTCTTAATGGTGAAAGAACAACTGGCCGCCGGTGAACTGGTCGCGGTGCTGGAAGAGTGGGAGCCCCGGCGGGAGGTTATTCATGCTGTGTTCCCATCCCGGCGAGGGCTATTACCTTCCGTACGTGCGTTGGTCGATTTTTTGACGGAAGAGTATGCGCGGATGGTGGAAGAGTAACCTGCTCGTCATTCATCGACTTAATGGACGCAAAAAAGGCCGGTTAAACCGACCTTTTATCCAGCCGCCCTTCAGGGCGTGAGGAGACAATTAGCGACTACGGAAGACAATGCGGCCTTTGCTCAGGTCGTACGGGGTCAGCTCA
The DNA here is from genome assembly GCF_046552175.1 of Salmonella sp. SAL00672. Classification (NCBI taxonomy): domain Bacteria; kingdom Pseudomonadati; phylum Pseudomonadota; class Gammaproteobacteria; order Enterobacterales; family Enterobacteriaceae; genus Salmonella; species Salmonella sp. SAL00672. Next base: position 2,949 of record NZ_JBGDUQ010000010.1, read on the forward strand.
ACGGTCACTTTGTCGCCCGTCAGGATGCGGATGTAGTTCTTACGCATTTTACCGGAGATGTGTGCAGTAACCACGTGACCGTTTTCTAACTCTACGCGGAACATGGTATTAGGTAACGTTTCGAGAACGGTACCTTGCATTTCAATATTGTCTTCTTTGGCCATCTAATCCTCTGGGGTATCACTACCATAATTTGAACCGGCAAGATAATGCCGAACTTCTTTTGATAAGTAAAGATTTGTGCGTTTAAAACACAGCAAACCAGGTTTAGCACATGATTCCGCGATACACGACAACGCCGCGTTATACACCTTTTCCCTGATACTACCGCCTGATGTATCGACATAAGCGCAACATATAAGGGAACGGTGAAATAAACGATGGGCGTTACCTGACAACGGGCTGCGGGATAATGAGCTAAACCAATTCTGCGGCAGCAATTATAACACCCCAATAAAAAATGTGCCGAAAACATTCACTTCCGGGGCAAAAATAATGTCCGCGGCACCCAAAAACGGGAGGCCAGCGGCTGTTGGCGTAAGGCCGCGAGGTGATCGAGGTAGTCACGACGTGGAATTTCAATGGCACCGAGCGAGGCGGTATGACTATTAAGTACCTGACAATCAATAAGTTTACCGCCGTGGCGGGTAAATTCAGCGCAAAAAACCAGCAGTGCGGTTTTAGAGGCATTCTCCTGGCGGCTAAACATCGATTCGCCGCAAAATAGCGCCCCCTGCGAGACGCCATACATCCCGCCGACCAGTTCCCGATCGCGCCACACTTCAATGGAGTGCGCGTGGCCCAATTCATGTAATCGGCGATAGGCTTCCTCAATACCACGCGTTATCCAGGTGCCTTCGTCACGGTGATTGGCGCATCCATCAATGACCCGATCGAAAGCGTAATTGAGCGTCACGCGGTAAGGGGATGCGTTGTGAAAGCGCTTCATGCTGCGACTGAGATGAAACTTTTCAGGCCACAGCACGGCGCGCGGATCGGGCGACCACCACAGAATCGGGTCGCCCGGCGAAAACCACGGGAAAATCCCGTGCTGGTAGGCCATTAACAACCGGGCAGGGCTGAGATCGCCGCCCAGCGCCAGTAAACCGTTAGGCTCGCGTAAAGCGCCTTCCGGCGAAGGGAAGGCGATAGAATGTCGGGAAAGCTGAACCAGACGCATGACGGCGAAACTCCAGTACGCAAGTCGGATCGTTCAATAATAGCTTACAGACGTTGTTTAAACTGATAATAGCGCCCTTGTCCGGCTAACAATTCTGCATGAGTGCCTCGCTCAATGATGTGCCCGTCGTCCATTACGATGATTTGATCAAAACGGGCCAGGCCGCGCAAACGGTGAGTCACCATCAGGACGGTTTTTTCGCGCATCACATCGGCAAGTAATTCCAGCATTTCGCTCTCGGTGGTCGCATCCAGCCCCTCAGTGGGCTCATCCAACAGCATTAACGGAGCATCATGCAACAGCGCGCGGGCGATGGCCAGACGACGAAGTTCGCCGCCGGATAGCAGGCGACCGCCTTCGCCGAGCCAGCTATTAAGCCCACTATCTTCGAGCAGATTTTCGAGGCCGACGCGACGCAGCATGTCGGAAAGGGCTTCGTCGCTGGCATTGGGCGCCGCCAGTAATAAATTATCACGCAGCGTGGCGCTGAACAGGTGGACACGCTGCGGCACCACGCTGATAGTCCGGCGTAAGGCGGATTCGCTCAGCGAGGATAGCGGAAGATCGTTGAGCAGAATTTCGCCTTGTTGCGGGTCCCAGGCGCGGGTGAGTAGCTGCAACAGCGTTGATTTTCCGCAGCCGGTACGCCCCAGAATAGCGACATGCTCGCCAGGATTAGCCTGTAATGAGAGGGCATTGAGCGCATTAATCGGCTGGTCGGGATAACGAAACGAAACGTCCCGCAGGGTGAGTGTGACCTTTTCCGGCGCGGGAGTTTCTGCTTGCGGAAAGGTCACCTCCGGTTTTTGCTCCGTTAATTCAGTGATACGAAGCGCAGAGGCGATAACCTGCCCCAGATGCTGGAATGCGCCGGTAACGGGCGCAAGCGCCTCGAAAGCCGCCAGCGCGCAGAAGACAAACAGCGCGATGAGCGCGCCGGGCTGCGTATTGCCGCCAACGCCGCCGGAGGCCATCCACAACATTAACATCACCGCCAGCGCACCAATCAGCAGCATTAACGCCTGCGATAAGGCGGTGAGTTCAGACTGTCGGCGTTGGGCCTCATGCCATTGTAATTCGGTGGCTTCCATTTGCGCCCGATAGCGTTTGCTGGCGCCAAAAATGGTGAGTTCCGCCTGGCCCTGTAACCATGACGTGAGCTGCTGGCGATACTGACCTCGTAGATGCGTCAGATTTTGGCCGGTATTTTTGCCGGCGCGATAAAACACCGGCGGCATAATAAACAGCGTCAACAGCATAATGCCGCCCAGCGTGATCGCCAGCGTCACGTCGAGAACGCTAAGCCCCAGGGTGACAATCATAATCACTACAAAAGCGCCGACCAGCGGGGAGATGACGCGCAAATAGAGATGGTCCAGCGTGTCGACGTCGGCAACGATGCGGTTCAGCAGTTCACCTTGCTGATAACGCGCCAGACCCGCGGGGGAGAGCGGTAAAAGTTTGCTGAAGGTATAAATACGCAGATGTTGCAGCACGCGGAACGTGGCGTCATGACTTACCAGACGTTCAAAATAACGACCGGCGGTACGGGTAATGGCCGCGCCGCGCACGCCGGCCGCCGGGAGCATATAGTTAAAACTGTAAATTCCCGCGAAGCCTGCGATAGCGGACGCGGACAGGAACCAGCCGGAAAGCGTCAGCAGCCCGATACTGGCAAGCAGGGTCAGGATTGCCAGCGCAATTCCCAGCGTTAGCATCCATTTGTGGCGTTTATAAAGCGTCAGATAAGGGAGTAGCGCGCGCATTTAAATATCCTCCTGACGGTGAGCCAATAACGTCGCAAAAGCGCCGTTGGCGGCGCTGAGTTCGGCATAGCTGCCTTGTTCGACAATCGCGCCATCTTGCATAACCCAGATAGCGTCCCAGTCGGCGAGATCTTCCAACTGATGCGTCACCATTAATGTGGTCTGGCGTTTTGACGCCGCTTTTAACGCCTGCATGACGCGTTGCTCGCTGTGAGCGTCCAGGCTTGCCGCCGGTTCATCCAGCAGTAGCAGTTGACAGGGATTAAGTAGCGCGCGGGCGACCGCTACACGCTGTGCCTGGCCGACGGAAAGTCTGCTGGCATGATTGCCGAGCGGGGTGTCTACTCCCTGCGGCAGCAGCGGTAAAAACTCGCTTACCCATGCGGCGTCAAGCGCGGCATAAAGTTCCTGCTCGCTGGCGTCCGGGCGCGCCAGTAATACATTTTCGCGTAGCGTCGCTGCAGGTAATTGCGGGTTTTGTCCGACCCAGGAGAGATGCTGGCGCCAGGATTCCGGCGAGAGATCGCGAAGCTCGACACCGTTAATACGCAAAGAGCCCTGATAGGAGAGAAAACCGGATAATACATTCAACAGAGAGCTTTTACCGGAACCGCTGCGTCCTACCAGGACGGCGCGTTCTCCTGCCGCTAATGAGAAATTCAGCGGCCCGGCAAGCGTTTTGCCTTCTGGCGAGGTGATAATAAGATTGACTGCGTCAATGGTTACAGGTTCGTTTTCCGCCAGCTCAACTTCGCCGCGCGCCGGGTGGGCGAGGGGTGTTTCCAGAAACGTCTTCAGACTATCCGCCGCGCCAACCGCCTGCGCCTTAGCATGGTAAAACGTGCCGAGGTCGCGTAACGGCTGGAAAAACTCCGGCGCGAGGATCAAGGCGAGGAACCCGGCGGCGAGCGTCACGCCGGTACCGTAATGACCAAAGTTCAGTTCGCCCAGGTAAGAGAAGCCAAAATAAACGGCGACCAGCGCAATAGAAAGCGAGGTGAAAAATTCCAGCACGCCGGAAGATAAAAAGGCGAGGCGCAGTACTTCCATCGTGCGCTGACGAAAATCCTGCGATGCTGCGCGAATGCTTTCGGTTTCCGCTTCTCCACGACCGAAAATTCGCAGCGTTTCCATCCCGCGCAGACGGTCAAGAAAATGGCCGCTTAGCCGGGCAAGCGCCAGGAAATTGCGGCGGTTGGCGTCAGCCGCGCCCATCCCCACCATTACCATAAATAGGGGAATGAGCGGGGCGGTGCCCAGCAGAATCAGCGCCGCCGCCCAGTTTGACGGGAAAATCGCCGCCACGATTAAGAGCGGTACGCAAACGGCAAGCGCCATTTGCGGCAGATAGCGCGCATAATAGTCATGCATATCGTCAATCTGCTCCAACACCAGCGTCGCCCAGCTACCGGCGGGCTTGCCCTGAATCCAGGCAGGGCCGGCTTGCTGCAGACGATCCAACACCTGACGGCGGATTTCAAAGCGAATATGTTGTCCGGCATGAAAACCGACGCGCTCGCGCAACCACACCACCCAGGCGCGAAGGACAAAGACCAGTATCAGCAGGATAAAAGGGAGCAACAGCGCTTCCCGTGGAATGTTCTCCATGATCATATGTTGCAGGATACGCGCCATGATCCAGGCCTGAGCGACAATTAATACGCCACTCATGAACCCCAACAGGCGGGAAATATTCAACCACCGTTGGGAGATTACGCTTTGCTGTTTTAACCAGCGGGTCAGCTCTTTTTGACGGGTTTTATTCATTGCACGCTTAGCAGGTGAGTTATTAGAATTTCAGGCAGGGGCAATGTTACAACGACGCAAAAATAAAGGCGACTTATAGTCGCCTTTTTTACTTTTGTTACTGATTTGTAAAAACTATTTGCTCGCGTCGGCCAGACCATCGAGATAGCGTTCGGCATCCAGCGCCGCCATACAGCCCGTACCTGCAGAGGTGATCGCCTGACGGTAAATATGATCCATAACGTCACCCGCCGCGAATACGCCAGGGATGCTGGTTTGTGTGGCGTTGCCATGGGTGCCGGACTGAACTTTGATATAACCATTTTCCAGCTCAAGCTGGCCTTCGAAGAGCGCCGTGTTTGGGCTATGGCCGATGGCTACGAAAAGTCCGGCGATGTCCAGAGTCTCGATATTATCGCTCTGCTGCGTGTCGCGAAGACGCAGACCAGTAACGCCCATCTGATCGCCGGTCACTTCTTCCAGCGTCCGGTTGGTGTGCAGGATGATATTGCCATTTTCGACTTTATCCATCAGGCGCTTAATGAGAATTTTTTCAGCGCGGAAACCGTCACGGCGATGGATAAGGTGCACTTCCGAAGCGATGTTGGACAGATAAAGCGCTTCTTCAACCGCGGTGTTGCCGCCGCCGATCACCGCCACTTTCTGATTGCGGTAGAAGAAACCGTCGCAGGTTGCGCAGGCGGAAACGCCGCGCCCTTTAAAGGCTTCTTCCGATGGCAGCCCCAGATAGCGCGCGGAAGCGCCGGTCGCAATGATCAACGCATCACAAGTGTACTCTGCGCTGTCACCTGTCAGACGGAACGGACGATTTTGCAGATCCACTTTGTTGATGTGATCAAAGATTATCTCGGTTTCAAATTTTGCCGCATGTTCATGCATGCGTTCCATCAGCAGCGGGCCGGTCAAATCGTTTGGATCGCCGGGCCAGTTTTCCACTTCCGTCGTGGTAGTCAGTTGACCGCCTTTTTCCATACCGGTAATAAGTACCGGCTGTAAATTTGCGCGCGCGGCATACACCGCCGCGGTATATCCCGCCGGTCCTGAGCCCAGAATAAGCAGCTTACTGTGTTTGGTCGTGCCCATGAGATCCCCATAGTTGTTGGCAGACAATGAGCAGAATTGTAGGGAATTTACAGACGTAAAAAAAGAGCATAACGATTTTGTTAACAATATGTGTAATAGCATGAACCGATGAACGACCGCGACAGCGACGTTATCATCACAAACTTTAATTAAAATCGGTAACTTATAAGGTGACGAAATGACAGTTTACCGCCCTCTCTAATGAATAACTGGCATGTTGTACTAAAAATCGATGTTTTGCTTTGACAATCACCTGCTGTTTTGCGAAAACATTCGAGGAAGAAAAAAACTGTGTTATGTATGTGCTGCATAATCATGCATGTAAATACCATGTTTACCGGGCTAGTGAAATCTACGCATGGCGTGGACAGACGCCATTCGTGATGTCGATAGCTGCCGTGAGGCAACGGTCTTCTCACCATAGACCAGGCATTGCGCGCCGTTAATCCCTCTGGGTTTCGGTCTATTGTGATGGGCAGCGACTCTGAACAGTGATGTGAGTAGAGTCAGGCAGGAGTAGGGAAGGAATACAGAGAGACAATAATAATGGTAGATAGCAAGAAGCGCCCTGGCAAAGATCTCGACCGTATCGATCGTAACATTCTTAATGAACTGCAAAAGGATGGGCGTATTTCCAACGTCGAGCTTTCTAAACGAGTAGGACTTTCGCCGACACCTTGCCTTGAGCGTGTGCGTCGGCTGGAGCGACAGGGGTTTATCCAGGGCTATACGGCGCTGTTGAACCCGCATTATCTGGATGCGTCACTTCTGGTATTCGTTGAGATTACCTTAAATCGCGGCGCGCCGGATGTGTTTGAACAGTTTAATGCCGCCGTGCAAAAGCTTGAAGAGATTCAGGAGTGTCATTTGGTTTCCGGCGATTTCGACTACCTGTTGAAAACCCGTGTACCGGATATGTCAGCGTATCGAAAACTATTGGGAGAGACGTTGCTGCGCTTGCCAGGTGTGAACGACACCCGAACTTACGTAGTGATGGAAGAGGTAAAACAGAGTAATCGTCTGGTTATTAAGACACGCTAACACGGAACAGGTGCAAAATCGCCGTAGTTTGATTACACTCCTGTTAATCCATACAGCAACAGTGCCGGGGCAACCCGGTGCTGTTGTCCGTTTTAGCATCGGGCGGGAAAAGCCTGGAACCTGGAGAGCCTTTTTTGAGCCAGGAATATACTGAAGACAAAGACGTCACATTGACGAAGTTAAGCAGCGGGCGCCGACTTCTGGAAGCGTTGTTGATACTTATTGCCCTTTTTGCCGTCTGGTTGATGGCGGCCTTGTTGAGCTTTAACCCTTCGGACCCCAGTTGGTCGCAAACCGCCTGGCATGAACCCATCCATAATTTAGGCGGCGCGCCGGGCGCGTGGCTGGCCGATACACTGTTCTTTATTTTTGGCGTAATGGCCTACACCATCCCTGTCATTATTGTCGGCGGGTGTTGGTTTGCGTGGCGTCATCAGTCTACGGATGATTACATCGACTATTTTGCTGTGTCGCTACGCCTTATCGGCGTGCTGGCGCTGATTCTCACTTCCTGCGGACTGGCGGCCATTAATGCCGACGATATCTGGTATTTCGCCTCCGGCGGCGTAATTGGCAGCCTGTTAAGCACCACGCTGCAGCCGTTGTTGCATAGTAGCGGCGGAACGATAATGCTTCTCTGTATTTGGGCTGCCGGGCTGACGCTCTTTACCGGCTGGTCCTGGGTCAGTATCGCCGAAAAATTAGGCGGCTGGCTGCTTAATATACTGACCTTCGCCAGCAACCGTACCCGGCGTGATGATACGTGGGTTGACGACGAAGAGTATGATGACGAATACGATGAAGAAACCGACGGCGTGCAGCGTGAATCTCGCCGGGCGCGTATTTTGCGCGGCGCGTTGGCGCGTCGTAAGCGACTGGCTGAAAAATTCAGCAATCCACGGGGCCGTCAGACCGATGCCGCGCTCTTTTCCGGCAAACGGATGGATGATGACGAGGACATTCAGTATAGCGCGCGCGGCGTCGCTGCCGATCCGGACGACGTTCTGTTTTCGGGCAACCGTGCGACGCAGCCGGAATATGATGAATATGATCCGCTGTTAAACGGCCATTCTGTCACCGAACCGGTCGCCGCCGCTGCGGCTGCAACCGCCGTCACCCAGACGTGGGCAGCGTCCGCCGATCCCATAATGCAAACGCCGCCCATGCCGGGGGCTGAGCCGGTTGTCGCGCAACCGACCGTGGAGTGGCAGCCCGTACCGGGGCCGCAAACCGGCGAACCGGTTATCGCGCCTGCGCCGGAGGGGTATCAGCCGCATCCGCAATATGCTCAACCGCAAGAGGCGCAAAGTGCGCCGTGGCAGCAACCTGTGCCTGTCGCTTCCGCGCCGCAATACGCCGCGACGCCAGCGACCGCAGCAGAATATGACTCTCTTGCGCCGCAGGAAACACAGCCGCAATGGCAGGCGCCGGATGCCGAACAACACTGGCAGCCGGAGCCGACCCATCAGCCGGAGCCGGTTTATCAGCCGGAGCCGATAGCGGCTGAACCTTCCCACATGCCGCCGCCGGTTATCGAACAGCCGGTTGCCACCGAGCCTGAACCTGACACAGAAGAGACCAGACCCGCCCGTCCTCCGCTTTACTATTTTGAAGAGGTGGAAGAGAAACGCGCCCGTGAGCGCGAACAACTGGCGGCATGGTATCAACCGATTCCGGAGCCGGTAAAAGAGAACGTGCCGGTCAAACCTACGGTATCTGTCGCGCCGTCCATACCGCCAGTGGAAGCGGTAGCCGCCGCCGCGTCGCTTGACGCAGGTATTAAGAGTGGCGCCCTGGCAGCAGGCGCCGCGGCCGCTGCGCCTGCATTTAGTCTGGCTACCGGCGGCGCGCCGCGTCCGCAGGTGAAAGAGGGGATTGGTCCGCAACTGCCGCGTCCGAACCGCGTTCGCGTGCCGACCCGACGGGAACTGGCATCGTACGGTATTAAGCTGCCGTCACAGAGGATTGCAGAAGAAAAAGCCCGCGAGGCGGAGCGCAATCAGTACGAGACGGGCGTGCAGCTCACCGATGAAGAAATAGATGCAATGCATCAGGACGAGTTAGCCCGTCAGTTTGCGCAGTCGCAGCAGCATCGTTATGGTGAGACGTATCAGCACGATACTCAACAGGCAGAAGATGACGATACCGCTGCGGAAGCTGAATTAGCCCGCCAGTTTGCCGCTTCGCAACAGCAGCGCTATTCCGGCGAGCAACCCTCTGGCGCGCAGCCGTTCTCACTGGACGATCTGGATTTCTCGCCAATGAAAGTATTGGTTGATGAAGGTCCGCACGAACCGCTGTTCACGCCGGGTGTCATGCCCGAGTCAACGCCTGTTCAGCAACCGGTAGCGCCGCAGCCTCAGCCACAGTACCAGCAGCCGCAGCAGCCGGTAGCGCCGCAGCCGCAGTATCAGCAGCCGCAACAGCCGGTAGCGCCTCAGCCGCAGTATCAGCAGCCGCAACAGCCGGTAGCGCCGCAGCCGCAGTATCAGCAGCCGCAACAGCCGGTAGCGCCGCAGCCACAGTATCAGCAGCCGCAGCAGCCGGTAGCGCCGCAGCCACAGTATCAGCAGCCGCAACAGCCGACAGCGCCGCAAGACAGCCTGATCCACCCGCTGTTGATGCGTAACGGCGACAGTCGTCCATTACAGCGTCCGACGACGCCGCTGCCTTCGTTAGATCTTCTGACGCCGCCGCCGAGCGAAGTTGAACCGGTAGATACCTTTGCGCTGGAACAAATGGCGCGTCTGGTTGAAGCGCGTCTGGCGGATTTCCGCATTAAAGCTGATGTGGTGAACTATTCGCCAGGCCCGGTCATTACTCGCTTTGAACTCAATCTGGCCCCGGGCGTTAAAGCGGCGCGTATCTCCAACCTTTCCCGGGATCTGGCGCGCTCATTGTCAACGGTAGCCGTACGCGTTGTGGAAGTCATTCCAGGCAAACCTTACGTAGGGTTGGAATTGCCGAACAAGAAACGGCAAACCGTTTATCTGCGCGAAGTGTTGGATAACGCCAAATTCCGCGAGAATCCGTCGCCGCTTACCGTGGTGTTAGGTAAGGATATCGCGGGCGATCCGGTAGTGGCGGATCTGGCGAAAATGCCTCACCTGCTGGTGGCCGGTACGACCGGTTCCGGTAAGTCGGTCGGGGTTAACGCCATGATCCTCAGTATGCTGTATAAAGCGCAGCCGGAAGACGTTCGCTTTATCATGATCGACCCGAAAATGTTAGAACTTTCGGTCTATGAAGGTATACCGCATCTGCTGACGGAAGTTGTTACCGACATGAAAGACGCGGCTAACGCGTTACGCTGGAGCGTCAATGAGATGGAGCGTCGCTATAAGCTGATGTCCGCGCTCGGCGTGCGTAATCTGGCTGGTTATAACGAGAAAATCGCCGAAGCGGCCCGCATGGGACGCCCGATTCCGGACCCGTACTGGAAGCCGGGCGACAGTATGGATGTTCAGCATCCGGTTCTGGAAAAACTGCCGTATATCGTGGTACTGGTTGATGAATTTGCCGACCTGATGATGACCGTCGGTAAAAAAGTTGAAGAGTTGATCGCGCGTCTGGCGCAGAAAGCGCGCGCTGCGGGGATTCACCTGGTACTGGCGACGCAGCGTCCGTCGGTCGATGTGATTACTGGTTTAATTAAAGCCAACATTCCAACCCGTATCGCTTTTACCGTATCCAGCAAGATCGACTCCCGCACCATTCTTGATCAGGGTGGCGCTGAGTCGCTGTTAGGTATGGGGGACATGCTCTACTCCGGACCAAACTCCACCATGCCGGTACGTGTCCATGGGGCGTTTGTGCGTGACCAGGAAGTCCATGCGGTGGTGCAGGACTGGAAAGCGCGCGGTCGTCCGCAATATGTGGATGGCATTACCTCCGACAGCGAAAGCGAAGGTGGCGGTGGCGGTTTTGACGGCGGCGAAGAATTAGATGCGCTATTCGATCAGGCCGTTAATTTCGTCACCCAGAAGCGTAAAGCGTCCATTTCCGGCGTTCAGCGTCAGTTCCGCATCGGCTATAACCGTGCGGCGCGTATTATCGAACAGATGGAAGCGCAGGGTATTGTCAGCGCTCAGGGGCATAACGGTAATCGTGAAGTGCTGGCTCCGCCGCCTTTTGAGTAAACCTGTAAGCCGGATGGCGCTGTGCAGGCTGCCATCCGGCAACAAAATTCAGTATTTTCTTCTTTCCTCATGCTGATTTTTGGCCTGGAATAGAAAGCAAAAGGAGCTCCTGGTCGGGAGTGTCGAAACCTGAGGAATAATGATGAAAAAAATGGCAATCGCCTGTGCATTACTTTCAAGCGTTGTAGCCAGCAGCGTATGGGCTGACGCCGCCAGCTCTCTGAAAAGCCGTCTGGATAAAGTGAGCAGCTTTCATGCCACCTTTACTCAAAAAGTCACCGATGGCAGCGGTGCCGCGGTGCAGGAGGGACAGGGTGATTTATGGGTTAAGCGGCCAAATCTATTCAACTGGCATATGACGCAACCTGACGAGAGTATTCTGGTTTCTGACGGCAAAACGTTATGGTTCTATAACCCGTTTGTAGAACAGGCTACCGCCACGTGGTTGAAAGATGCCACCGGAAATACACCGTTTATGCTGATTGCCCGCAACCAGGCCAGCGACTGGCAGCAGTATAATATTAAGCAGGATGGCGATAATTTTGTGCTGACGCCGAAAGCCAGCAACGGCAATCTGAAACAGTTCACCATCAATGTGGGACGCGACGGGACTATCCACCAGTTTAGCGCCGTAGAACAAGACGATCAGCGTAGCGCCTATCAGCTAAAATCCCAGCAAAACGGCGCGGTTGATCCGTCAAAATTTACGTTTACTCCGCCGCAAGGGGTAACGATAGACGACCAACGTAAGTAGAGGCGATGAGTGAGCAATCTGTCGCTCGATTTTTCTGATAATACGTTTCAACCGCTGGCCGCGCGAATGCGGCCGGAAAATTTAGCACAGTATATCGGCCAGCAGCATTTGCTGGCCGCAGGTAAACCGTTGCCTCGCGCTATTGAGGCCGGGCATCTGCACTCCATGATTTTATGGGGGCCGCCAGGGACGGGGAAAACCACGCTCGCTGAAGTGATCGCCCGCTACGCCAGCGCCGATGTCGAGCGTATTTCCGCCGTCACTTCTGGGGTAAAAGAGATTCGCGAAGCTATTGAGCGCGCCCGCCAGAATCGTAATGCCGGACGCCGTACCATCCTGTTTGTCGATGAAGTGCATCGCTTTAACAAAAGCCAACAGGACGCCTTTTTACCGCATATCGAAGATGGCACTATCACCTTTATCGGCGCGACCACGGAAAATCCCTCTTTTGAGCTGAACTCGGCGCTATTGTCGCGAGCGCGGGTCTATCTGCTGAAATCGTTGACCACTGACGATATTGAGCAAGTACTGGACCAGGCGATGCAGGACAAAACGCGTGGTTACGGCGATCAGGATATCGTGTTACCAGATGAGACACGGCGAGCGATTGCTGAGTTGGTCAATGGCGACGCGCGGCGCGCCTTAAATACGCTGGAAATGATGGCTGATATGGCGGAGGCGGATGACAGCGGCAAACGCGTTTTATTGCCCGCCTTGTTGACCGAGATCGCCGGCGAGCGCAGCGCGCGTTTTGATAACAAAGGCGATCGCTTCTACGATCTTATTTCCGCCTTACATAAATCAGTGCGCGGCAGCGCGCCGGATGCCGCCCTCTATTGGTATGCCCGTATCATTACCGCGGGAGGCGATCCGCTGTACGTGGCGCGTCGCTGCCTGGCGATTGCCTCGGAAGATGTGGGTAATGCCGATCCGCGCGCGATGCAGGTCGCCATTGCCGCATGGGATTGTTTTACCCGCGTTGGCCCGGCTGAAGGCGAAAGGGCGATCGCGCAGGCTATCGTTTATCTCGCCTGCGCGCCGAAGAGCAACGCCGTCTATACCGCCTTTAAGGCTGCGCTGGCCGACGCGCGCGAACGTCCTGATTATGACGTTCCTGTCCATCTGCGTAATGCGCCAACCAAACTGATGAAAGAGATGGGCTATGGCCAGGAGTACCGCTATGCCCACGATGAGCCCAATGCCTATGCTGCGGGTGAAGTGTACTTCCCGCCGGAAATCGCGCAAACGCGCTATTATCATCCGACAAATCGTGGTCTGGAAGGCAAGATTGGCGAAAAGCTCGCCTGGCTGGCTGAACAGGATCAAAATAGCCCCACAAAACGCTACCGCTAGTGTAAACGTTGCGGTAAGGTTATCTCTAAATATGATGCTCCAGGTATCATGGCGTTGATGATGAATCTCGTTATGCCTGATAGCACGTTGCTTATGAGGTCCGCGGGTATAGCGCAATGGATGCGTTGTTGCTGTCGTCGGTCAGGTAAGGCGAAAACGTCGCTATTACGTAAACGCGGTTTACGTTCATCAATACAATCAGAGGCGATCATCAATTGATCGCGTTTCCTTTTATTATTCGATAAGCACAGGATAAGCATGCTCGATCCCAATCTGCTGCGTAATGAGCCAGACGCAGTCGCTGAAAAACTGGCACGCCGGGGCTTTAAGCTGGATGTAGATAAGCTGCGCGCTCTTGAAGAGCGTCGTAAAGTTTTGCAGGTCAACACGGAAAACCTGCAGGCGGAGCGTAATTCTCGATCGAAATCCATCGGCCAGGCGAAAGCGCGCGGGGAAGATATCGAGCCTTTACGCCTGGAAGTGAATAAACTGGGCGAAGAGCTGGATGCGGCGAAAGCCGAGCTGGATACCTTGCTGGCGGAGATCCGCGATATCGCACTGACCATCCCAAACCTGCCTGCGGATGAAGTGCCGGTAGGTAAAGATGAAAACGACAACGTTGAAGTCAGCCGCTGGGGTACCCCGCGTGAGTTTGATTTTGAAATCCGCGATCACGTCACCTTAGGGGAAATGCACTCCGGCCTCGACTTTGCCGCCGCGGTTAAGCTGACCGGCTCCCGTTTTGTGGTGATGAAAGGACAGATTGCGCGTATGCATCGCGCATTGTCGCAGTTCATGTTGGATCTGCATACGGAACAGCACGGCTATAGCGAAAACTACGTGCCGTATCTGGTTAACCACGACACGCTGTATGGCACCGGTCAACTGCCGAAATTCGCAGGCGACTTGTTCCATACCCGTCCGCTGGAAGAAGAAGCAGACAGCAGCAACTATGCTTTGATCCCGACGGCGGAGGTTCCGCTGACCAATCTGGTACGCGATGAAATCATCGACGAAGATCAACTGCCGATTAAAATGACGGCGCATACGCCTTGTTTCCGTTCTGAAGCAGGTTCTTATGGTCGTGATACCCGTGGCCTGATTCGTATGCATCAGTTTGACAAAGTTGAGATGGTGCAGATCGTTCGCCCGGAAGATTCTATGGCTGCGTTGGAAGAGATGACCGGCCACGCGGAAAAAGTGCTCCAGCTACTGGGACTGCCGTACCGTAAAATCATTCTGTGCACTGGCGATATGGGCTTCGGCGCCTGCAAAACCTATGACCTCGAAGTCTGGGTTCCGGCGCAGAATACCTACCGCGAGATCTCTTCCTGCTCTAACGTCTGGGACTTCCAGGCGCGTCGTATGCAGGCACGTTGTCGCAGCAAGTCCGACAAAAAGACCCGTCTGGTCCATACCCTGAATGGTTCTGGTCTGGCGGTAGGTCGTACCCTGGTGGCTGTGATGGAAAACTATCAGCAGGCTGATGGCCGCATTGAAGTGCCGGAAGTATTACGTCCGTACATGAACGGACTGGAATATATCGGCTAATCCTCGCTTTCTCCTCTTCTAAAAAGCGCCTTCGGGCGCTTTTTTTATGCCAGTTTGATACCGGACAATAATCCCTACCCTATTAGGGGTAATACTGATTTCGAATGAAGGTCAGTTTTTAACACTATTTTTCTATTTTTTCGATATATATCAGACTTTATAGCGAAGTTGTCGCTATATAAAATTCTATACATCGTTTTATTGTTTTTTTATTGTGAGCAGCAGAGTGAGCCCTTATGAAAACTAAGATCCCTGATGCCGTGCTGGCAGCCGAGGTGAGCCGTCGTGGTTTAGTCAAAACCACCGCGATAGGCGGCCTGGCGATGGCCAGTAGCGCATTTACCCTGCCATTTACCCGCATCGCTAACGCCGCAGAGGCGATAAGCCCGACGAAAACCGACGAGAAAGTCGTCTGGAGCGCCTGTACGGTAAACTGTGGCAGCCGTTGTCCGCTACGTATGCATGTTGTGGATGGCGAAATCAAATATGTAGAAACGGATAATACCGGAAACGATGATTACGATGGCTTGCATCAGGTTCGCGCCTGCCTGCGCGGTCGTTCTATGCGTCGTCGCGTCTATAACCCGGATCGGCTCAAGTATCCGATGAAGCGCGTCGGCGCGCGCGGCGAAGGTAAATTTGAGCGTATTAGCTGGGACGAAGCCTACGATATCATTGCCACCAATATGCAGCGTCTTATCAAAGAGTATGGCAACGAGTCCATTTATCTGAACTATGGCACGGGTACGCTGGGCGGCACTTTGACACGTTCATGGCCGCCAGGAAAAACGCTGGTCGCTCGTCTGATGAACTGCTGTGGCGGTTATCTGAACCACTACGGTGATTACTCTTCCGCGCAAATCGCAGCGGGTCTGAATTACACCTATGGCGGCTGGGCGGATGGCAATAGTCCATCCGACATTGAAAACAGTAAGCTGGTGGTGTTGTTTGGTAATAACCCTGGCGAAACCCGCATGAGCGGGGGCGGTGTAACCTATTATCTTGAACAGGCGCGGCAGAAATCAAACGCGCGGATGATCATTATCGACCCTCGTTACACCGACACTGGCGCTGGTCGCGAAGATGAGTGGATTCCGATTCGTCCAGGTACCGATGCGGCGCTGGTCAATGGTCTGGCATATGTCTTAATCACCGAGAACATGGTCGATCAGCCGTTCCTGGATAAATATTGCGTCGGTTATGACGAAAAAACCTTGCCTGCCAGCGCGCCGAAAAACGGTCACTACAAAGCCTATATTCTGGGCCAGGGTAAAGACGGTATCGCGAAGACGCCGGAGTGGGCGGCGCAAATTACCGGTATCCCGGCGGATCGCATTATTAAGCTGGCGCGAGAAATCGGCAGCGCTAAACCCGCCTATATTTGCCAGGGGTGGGGGCCACAACGTCATGCTAATGGAGAAATCGCCACGCGCGCCATCTCGATGCTGGCGATCCTGACGGGTAATGTTGGGATTAACGGCGGTAACAGCGGCGCGCGCGAAGGGTCTTATGCCCTGCCATTTGAACGTATGCCCACGTTAGAAAACCCGGTTGAAACCAGCATCTCCATGTTTATGTGGACCGATGCCATTGAACGCGGCCCGGAAATGACGGCGCTGCGTGATGGCGTGCGGGGTAAAGATAAGCTGGACGTGCCGATCAAAATGATCTGGAACTATGCTGGCAACTGTTTGATTAACCAGCACTCTGAGATTAACCGCACCCACGAAATCCTGCAGGATGACAAGAAATGCGAAATGATCGTCGTTATCGACTGTCATATGACTTCGTCGGCAAAATACGCCGATATTCTGTTACCGGATTGCACTGCTTCTGAGCAGATGGACTTTGCGCTGGATGCCTCCTGCGGAAACATGTCTTACGTTATCTTCACTGACCAGGCAATTAAACCGCGCTTCGAGTGTAAGACGATTTATGAGATGACCAGCGAACTGGCGAAACGTCTTGGCGTGGAACAACAGTTTACCGAAGGACGGACGCAAGAAGAGTGGATGCGTCATCTGTACGAACAGTCGCGTAAATCCATTCCGAATCTGCCCACCTTTGAGGAGTTCCGTAAGCAAGGCATCTTCAAACAGCGCGACCCCGAAGGCCACCATGTCGCCTATAAAGACTTCCGCGAAGATCCGCAAGCGAATCCACTTACAACGCCATCGGGCAAGATTGAAATCTATTCACAGGCGTTGGCGGATATCGCCGCTACCTGGGAGCTGCCGGAAGGCGACGTGATCGATCCATTACCGATCTACACGCCAGGTTTTGAAAACTATAACGATCCGCTAACGGATAAATTCCCGCTGCAGTTGACGGGTTTCCACTATAAAGCGCGTGTGCATTCCACTTATGGCAACGTAGACGTACTGAAAGCCGCCTGTCGCCAGGAAATGTGGATTAACCCAATGGATGCGCAGAAACGCGGTATCAACAATGGTGATAAAGTCCGCATCTTCAACGATCGCGGCGAAGTACACATCGAGGCTAAAGTGACGCCGCGCATGATGCCGGGCGTGGTCGCCCTGGGAGAAGGCGCATGGTATGACCCGGATGCAAAACGCGTGGATCAGGGCGGATGTATTAACGTACTGACGACCCAACGTCCTTCTCCGCTGGCGAAGGGGAACCCGTCACATACGAACCTCGTTCAGGTTGAAAAGGCGTAAGGAGTAACCGATGACAACCCAGTATGGATTTTTTATTGATTCCAGCCGTTGCACCGGTTGCAAAACCTGCGAACTGGCCTGCAAGGACTACAAAGATTTGACCCCGGATGTCAGCTTCCGCCGCATTTATGAGTATGCGGGTGGCGACTGGCAGGAGGATAACGGCGTCTGGCACCAGAACGTCTTTGCCTACTATCTCTCCATCTCCTGTAACCACTGCGAAGACCCGGCCTGTACCAAAGTCTGTCCGAGCGGCGCGATGCACAAGCGCGATGACGGTTTTGTGGTGGTGAACGAAGAGGTCTGTATCGGCTGCCGCTACTGCCACATGGCCTGCCCGTACGGCGCGCCGCAGTACAACGCGGCCAAAGGTCATATGACCAAGTGCGACGGCTGTTATGACCGGGTGGCGGAAGGCAAAAAGCCGATCTGCGTCGAATCCTGCCCGCTGCGGGCGCTGGATTTCGGCCCGATAGACGAACTGCGCAAAAAACACGGTGAGCTGGCTGCCGTCGCGCCGTTGCCGCGCGCGCATTTCACGAAGCCGAATATTGTGATTAAACCCAACGCCAACAGCCGCCCGACCGGGGACACCACCGGTTATCTGGCCAATCCGAAGGAGGTATAAGATGGGAAGTGGATGGCATGAATGGCCGTTGATGATCTTCACGGTCTTTGGTCAGTGCGTGGCCGGTGGTTTTATTGTTCTGGCTCTGGCGCTGATGAAGGGCGACCTGCGCGCGGAAACGCAGCAGCGGGTGATCGCCTGTATGTTTGGTCTGTGGGTGCTGATGGGGATTGGCTTTATCGCCTCGATGCTGCATCTGGGCTCGCCGATGCGCGCGTTTAACTCGCTTAACCGCGTGGGTGCTTCCGCACTGAGCAATGAAATTGCCAGCGGCTCGGTGTTTTTTGCGGTCGGCGGGATTGGCTGGCTGCTGGCGGTACTGAAAAAGCTGCCGCCGGCACTGCGCACACTCTGGCTGATTATCACGATGGTACTGGGCGTCGTCTTCGTCTGGATGATGGTACGCGTCTATAACAGCATCGATACAGTACCGACCTGGTATAGCGTCTGGACGCCGCTGGGCTTCTTCCTGACGCTCTTTATGGGTGGCCCGCTACTGGGTTATCTGCTGCTGCGCATCGCAGGCGTGAACGGTTGGGCGATGCGTCTGTTGCCTGCGGTTTCGGTGCTGGCGCTGGTGGTTATTGCCATTATGGTGGCCATGCAGGGCGCGGAACTGGCGACGATTCACAGTTCCATTCAGCAGGCGTCTGCTCTGGTGCCGGATTATGGTTCGCTGATGGCCTGGCGTATGGTGCTGCTTGCGGCGGCGTTGTGCTGCTGGATTGTGCCACAGTTAAAAGGGTATCAACCTGCGGTACCGTTGCTCTCTGTCGCCTTCATTCTGATGCTGGCGGGGGAATTGATTGGCCGCGGCGTATTCTATGGGCTGCATATGACCGTGGGCATGGCGGTAGCCAGCTAACGCGTTGACGCGCATTCGGCCTGCAGAACGTGCAGGCCGAATACGCCTTTAGCCGCCCATCAATCTAAGGAATATAACCGGGGCGTAGAAGGCGCATATAAATCCATAGAGAAGAAAACGAAGCTAAAGGAACCATGAAATTTTTCGACTGAACAAAACGCCGATTTTGCGGGTTAGATCAATAAAAACAAGGGGATGAATTTTTAGCCTTTCAATATATTCACGCGCAGAATAAGTAAATCAAATCGATAGTCTCAAAACTTGCGGATCGCCCATGCGGAGCCGATTGACAATGTTTTTGGCGATGGCATGATGCGCATGAAATTTGAACTTCCTCACGGTTTTTATTCATGTCCACCTATACCCGTCCCGTCATGCTTTTGCTGTGCGGGCTACTTTTGTTGACCCTGGCCATTGCGGTACTGAATACGCTTGTGCCGCTGTGGCTTGCTCAGGCAAACCTTCCGACCTGGCAGGTGGGGATGGTCAGCTCGTCTTATTTTACCGGCAATCTGGTCGGGACGTTATTTACCGGGTATTTAATTAAACGCATTGGGTTTAACCGTAGCTATTATCTTGCCTCGCTGATCTTCGCCGCGGGTTGTGTCGGATTGGGGGTGATGGTGGGGTTCTGGAGCTGGATGAGCTGGCGTTTTATTGCCGGCATCGGCTGCGCCATGATTTGGGTGGTTGTCGAAAGCGCGTTGATGTGCAGCGGAACCTCGCATAATCGCGGGCGCCTGCTGGCTGCCTATATGATGGTCTATTACATGGGGACCTTTCTTGGACAATTATTGGTCAGTAAAGTATCTGGTGAATTGCTGCACGTCCTTCCCTGGGTGACCGGAATGATTCTGGCGGGAATTCTGCCGCTACTCTTTACCCGAATTGTAAATCAGCAAACGCAGGCACGTCATTCCTCTTCTATTAGCGCCATGCTGAAGCTACGCCAGGCGCGTCTTGGCGTGAATGGTTGTATTATTTCCGGCATTGTTCTTGGTTCATTATATGGCCTGATGCCGTTATATCTGAAGCATCAGGGGATGGCTAACGCCAGCATCGGTTTCTGGATGGCGGTGCTGGTGAGTGCCGGTATTTTGGGGCAATGGCCAATGGGACGTCTGGCGGACAAATTTGGTCGCTTGCTGGTGTTACGCGTACAGGTATTCGTTGTCATACTCGGCAGTATTGCCATGTTAACCCAGGCGGCGATGGCGCCAGCTCTGTTTATTCTGGGGGCGGCGGGTTTTACGCTTTATCCCGTTGCAATGGCCTGGGCCTGTGAAAAAGTCGAACACCACCAGCTTGTGGCAATGAACCAGGCGCTGTTGTTAAGTTATACGGTAGGGAGCCTGTTGGGGCCGTCTTTTGCTGCGATGTTAATGCAGAATTATTCAGATAATCTGCTGTTTATTATGATCGCCAGCGTATCGTTTATTTATCTGCTGATGCTGTTACGTAACGCCGGCCAGACGCCTAATCCTGTCGCCCACATCTGACTGTTCTCTGAATCGTATGCAGGACGTGAGTCTTGCATACTCTTTGTTTATGTTTTACGTAAAATAATTGACCTGCATAATTTTCTTGCTTTACTGAAAAATAAAATGTGCCGAAGGTTATAATTTTGCGCTCCTCTATTTTCTCTCTTCGTCTTTACCGCGCATAATCCCCCGCTTCATTTATAGTAATAGCATTGTGTTCACGAAGGATCGCGTTATGCCGAATGTGCAGGAAAAACAGTTGCGATGGTACAACATCGCCCTGATGTCGTTTATTACCGTTTGGGGATTCGGCAATGTTGTCAATAACTATGCTAACCAGGGGTTAGTGGTTGTCTTCTCCTGGGTGTTTATTTTTGCGCTCTATTTTATTCCTTATGCCTTAATCGTGGGGCAACTGGGCTCAACCTTCAAAGAGGGAAAAGGGGGCGTCAGTACCTGGATTAAGCATACGATGGGGCCGGGGTTGGCTTACCTTGCGGCATGGACCTATTGGGTCGTGCATATTCCCTACCTGGCGCAAAAGCCGCAGGCGATACTCATTGCATTGGGATGGGCTTTAAAAGGCGACGGCTCGTTGATAAAAGAATATACCGTCGTTGCCTTGCAGGGGTTGACGCTGGCATTGTTTGTTTTCTTTATGTGGGTTGCTTCCAGGGGGATGAAATCGCTAAAGGTTGTTGGGTCTGTGGCCGGGATTGCCATGTTTATCATGTCAATTTTATATGTTGTGATGGCAGTGACCGCGCCAGCAATTACAAACGTTGAAATTGCGACCACTAACATCACCTGGCAGTCATTTATTCCTCATATCGATTTTACCTATATCACCACCATCTCTATGTTGGTCTTTGCGGTTGGTGGGGCAGAGAAGATCTCGCCTTATGTCAACCAGACGCGGAATCCAGGAAAAGAATTTCCGAAGGGGATGCTCTTTTTAGCCGTCATGGTTGCGGTCTGCGCTATCCTCGGTTCGTTGGCGATGGGAATGATGTTTGATTCCCGGCATATACCTGACGATTTAATGACCAATGGGCAATATTATGCATTCCAGAAATTGGGTGAGTATTACCATATGGGTAATTCATTAATGGTGATTTATGCCATTGCCAATACTCTGGGGCAAATCGCCGCGCTGGTGTTTTCTATTGATGCGCCACTGAAAGTTTTACTGGGTGATGCAGACACTAAATATATCCCGCAGCGCTTATGTCGTACTAACGCTTCAGGTACGCCTGTTAACGGTTATTTGCTGACATTAGTGTTGGTCGCTATCTTGATTATGTTGCCAACGCTTGGCATCGGCGATATGAACAACCTGTACAAATGGCTGCTTAATCTCAACTCAGTTGTTATGCCGCTGCGCTATCTGTGGGTATTTGTCGCCTTTATTGCCGTCATTCGACTGGCGCAAAAGTACAAACCCGAATATGTGTTTATTCGCAACCGGGCGTTGGCGTTAACTGTGGGAATATGGTGTTTTGCCTTCACCGCGTTTGCCTGCCTTACCGGTATTTTCCCCAAAATGGAGGCGTTCACGCCGGAGTGGACATTCCAGCTGACGTTGAACATCGTGACGCCTTTTGTCCTGGTCGGGTTGGGATTAATTTTCCCACTGCTGGCGCGTAGAAACACATAACGACGCTCTTTTCCACGGCGCTCCTGTCAGGCGAGCGCCTTTTAAGGTTACAGGTGCCTGGGTTCCTGGCGGAGACCACGGTATTAACAGGCGCCGGGGCAGCAATAGTTGTCAGACCTTCAACCCAGCAGCAGATAAGCGACTCTGTATTTAATACCTGGTAAGCGCAATATTGTTAACCAGGCCTGTCTGATGGCGGGGTCGGGTATTTTAGCGGTAAGAGCGTTATCCAGACAGCAAAACGGCTACCGTCATGGGTAGCCGTTTAAAAGCGGATAAGATAGCAGGCGATTAATACATCACTTTATGACCATACTGCTCAAGAATACCCTTTACACGCTCCATGGTCTCTTTTTTAGGCGGCTTCACGCCATCCAGTTTATATTCTTCGCCCATTGCCACCCATTTATGTTTGCCCAGCTCATGATAGGGCAGCAGTTCGATTTTTTCGACATTACCCATATCGCGGGTAAACTCGCCCAGGCGATGCGCGGAATCATCGTCGTCAGACCAGCCGGGAACGACAACGTAACGGATCCAGACCTTCACATTTTTCTTTGATAAATACTGCGCGAATTCCAGCGTCCGGTGATTAGAGACACCGACCAGATTCTGGTGGATCTCATCATTCATCTGCTTGAGATCGAGCATCACCAGATCGGTAACGTCCAACAGTTCATCAATCACCGGGTCATAACGGCGCACAAAGCCGTTGGTGTCGAGACAGGTGTGGATACCTTCTTTTTTACAGGCGCGAAACCAGTCGCGTACAAATTCTGCCTGCAAAATGGCCTCGCCGCCGGATGCCGTCACGCCGCCGCCAGAAGCATTCATAAAATGCCGATAGGTCACCACCTCTTTCATTAAGTCTTCAACGGTGATTTCTTTACCGCCATGCGTATCCCATGTGTCGCGGTTATGGCAATACAGGCAGCGCATCAGGCAGCCCTGAAAAAAGGTAATAAAGCGGATGCCTGGGCCATCAACGGTGCCACAGGACTCAAAGGAGTGAATGCGACCAATAACCGGCTTTTTATCAGCAGTTACTGCAACACTTTCATTTGTAATACAATTGGTTAAGTTACTCATATCGCTTCGGCTAGCTCTAAATAACATGGGGTTTATGGACACATTCCGGGCATGTTGAGCACCCTGGTAAGGGGGTTGCATCCTGTAAAAAAGCGGTACTGCGAGCGTAAATTTTGGACTACAGAATGTGTGGCTGTTCCAGAATGTGCTGCAATGGAGCTATTTTACCTCTATTCAGTATAAAATATACGGCAAATCTATGCTGCATAACTCGCACCGCCAGAAATTCTGGCTCATTCATCAGCTCGTAACGCCTCAACCGCAATACATACTGCAAGTGTATCATCCATAGCGCCCTGGTTTTACTGTTTATGATCCGCCTCTTTTTTCGAATGGTTGGCGCCGTTTTGTTGTGGTCAGAACGAAAATAATTCTCAACATAATTCAGATGTGTCCAAAGAACGTTATGCGCTGTCCAGCGCCTGGCGTCGCATTCAACGCGCAATCAGGTGTAAATCTGATGTCATTTCTAAACCCAGGCTGATTCAATCTCTTAAATAGAGTGTGGTTTTAATCAAAAAATGAGAGCAACGGATTGGATCTTGCTTTCGCGGTAAATAATCAAGGGAGTTATTATGCCAGTTACGTTAAGTTTTGGTAATCGTCATAACTATGAAATTAATCATTCACGGCTAGCCCGTTTGATGAGTCCTGATAAAGAAGAAGCGCTATACATGGGGGTATGGGATAGATTTAAGGACTGCTTCAGAACACACAAAAAACAAGAGGTGCTGGAGGTATTATATACACTCATCCATGGATGTGAACGTGAAAATCAAGCTGAACTTAATGTTGATATAACCGGCATGGAGAAGATACATGCCTTTACACAATTAAAAGAATATGCTAATCCATCTCAACAAGACCGCTTTGTTATGCGTTTTGATATGAATCAGACACAAGTTTTATTTGAGATTGATGGCAAGGTTATTGATAAATGTAATTTGCATCGTCTCCTCAATGTTTCAGAAAACTGTATTTTTAAAGTGATGGAAGAAGATGAAGAAGAGTTGTTTCTTAAAATATGTATTAAGTATGGAGAAAAAATTGCTCGCTATCCAGAATTATTAGAAGGATTTGCTAATAAACTTAAAGATGCAGTTAATGAGGATGATGACGTTAAGGATGAAGTTTATAAGCTTATGCGATCTGGAGAAGATCGAAAAATGGAATGTGTTGAATGGAATGGTACTCTTACTGAAGAGGAGAGGAATAAACTACGCTGTCTTCAAATGGGGTCTTTTAATATTACTACCCAATTTTTTAAAATAGGTTACTGGGAATTAGAGGGGGAAGTCCTGTTTGATATGGTTCATCCAACACTTAGCTATCTGCTACAAGCATATAAACCGTCATTGTCATCTGATTTAATAGAAACTAACACCATGCTGTTTTCTGATGTATTAAATAAGGATTATGATGATTATCAAAATAATAAAAGAGAAATTGATGCTATTCTAAGAAAAATATATAGATCACATAATAACACTTTATTTATAAGTGAAAAGTCGAGTTGTCGCAATATGCTTATATAAAAAGTCATTAAAAAGGCCCCACTGATATGGAGCCTTTTTTGTACGCTTTTTATGGCGTAATTTCAGTCAAACCCATTACATGGTCTGCGTGAAGGTACGAGTAATAACGTCCTGCTGCTGTTCTTTCGTCAGGGAGTTAAAACGTACTGCGTAACCAGATACACGGATGGTCAGCTGCGGATATTTTTCCGGATGTTCCATCGCGTCCAGCAGCATTTCACGGTTCATGACGTTGACGTTCAGGTGCTGACCGCCTTCGATGGACGCTTCGTGGTGGAAGTAACCATCCATCAGACCTGCCAGGTTAGTCTTACGAACTTCGTCGTCTTTACCCAGTGCGTTCGGAACGATAGAGAAGGTATAAGAAATACCATCTTTCGCGTAAGCAAACGGCAGTTTAGCAACGGAGGTCAGAGAAGCGACAGCGCCTTTCTGGTCACGACCGTGCATCGGGTTAGCACCTGGTCCGAACGGCGCGCCAGCGCGACGACCATCCGGGGTGTTACCGGTTTTCTTACCATACACAACGTTAGAAGTGATGGTCAGAACAGACTGCGTCGGGATAGCGCCACGGTAGGTGGTCAGTTTCTGAATTTTCTTCATGAAACGTTCTACCAGGTCAACCGCCATGTCATCTACACGAGCGTCGTTGTTACCAAACTGCGGGTATTCGCCTTCGATTTCGAAGTCGATAGCCAGACCATCTTCGTCACGAATCGGTTTAACTTTCGCATATTTGATGGCAGACAGGGAGTCAGCAGCAACGGACAGACCTGCGATACCACACGCCATGGTGCGGATAACGTCACGGTCGTGCAGCGCCATCAGAGAGGCTTCGTAGCTGTACTTGTCGTGCATGTAGTGGATAACGTTCAGCGCGGTGACATACTGTTTAGCCAGCCAGTCCATGAAGTGATCCATGCGATCCATCACTTCGTCGAAGTTCAGAACATCGCCTTTGATCGGTTCGGATTTCGGACCAACCTGCATTTTCAGTTTTTCATCAACGCCGCCGTTGATAGCGTACAGCATGGTTTTCGCCAGGTTTGCACGCGCACCGAAGAACTGCATTTGTTTACCAACGATCATCGGGCTTACGCAGCATGCGATAGCGTAGTCATCGTTGTTGAAGTCCGGACGCATCAGGTCATCGTTCTCGTACTGCAGAGAAGAGGTGTCGATGGAGACTTTAGCGGCGAATTTCTTGAAGTTCAGCGGCAGTTTTTCAGACCACAGAACGGTGATGTTCGGCTCCGGAGACGGCCCCATGGTGTACAGGGTGTTCAGGAAACGGAAGCTGTTTTTGGTGACCAGAGTACGGCCATCAACGCCCATACCGCCGATAGATTCGGTTGCCCAAATCGGGTCGCCGGAGAACAGTTCATCATATTCAGGAGTACGCAGGAAGCGAACCATACGCAGTTTCATGACCAGGTGGTCAATCATTTCCTGTGCGTCTTGCTCGGTGATTTTGCCTGCTTTCAGGTCACGTTCGATGTACGCATCCAGGAAGGTGGATACACGACCGAAGGACATTGCTGCGCCGTTCTGAGATTTAACCGCAGCCAGGTAACCGAAGTAAGTCCACTGGATTGCTTCCTGAGCGTTAGTCGCCGGACCAGAGATATCGCAGCCGTATTTAGCTGCCATTTCTTTGATCTGACCCAGAGCGCGGTGCTGTTCAGCGATTTCTTCACGCAGACGGATAGTCGCTTCCAGATTTACGCCGTTTTCCAGATCGGATTGCAGAGACGTAAACTGCGCGAATTTGTCTTTCATCAGGTAGTCGATACCGTACAGCGCTACGCGACGGTAGTCACCGATGATACGGCCACGGCCATACGCATCCGGCAGACCGGTCAGAACGCCGGATTTACGGCAACGCAGGATGTCCGGAGTATAAACGTCGAATACGCCCTGGTTGTGGGTCTTACGGTATTCGGTGAAGATTTTTTTGATCATTGGGTCCAACTCGCGATTGTACGCTTTGCAGGAACCTTCAACCATTTTGATGCCGCCGAACGGGATAATCGCACGCTTCAGCGGAGCTTCAGTCTGCAGACCAACAATTTTCTCAAGCGCTTTGTTGATGTAGCCAGCGTCGTGAGAAGTGATGGTGGAAGCAACGGAGGTGTCAAAGTCAACAGGCGCGTGAGTGCGGTTTTCCTGTTTAACGCCTTCCATTACGCTGTCCCACAGCTTGGTGGTCGCGTCAGTAGCGCCAGCCAGGAAGGACTCGTCACCCTCATACGGAGTGTAGTTTTTCTGAATGAAGTCACGGACGTTTACTTCATTCTGCCAGTCACCTTTGGTAAAACCTTCCCAGGCTGTGGCTAACTTTTCATTAAGCTCGGACATGTAACACCTACCTTCTTAAGTGGATTTTTTATTTACTGCGTGTAATGGGCATCAACAGATTAATGATGCTCGTTACCACGCAGGTAAATGACCCAGTATGTCAACCCGACCAACAAACCGCCGCCGATAATATTACCGATCGTGACCGGAATCAGGTTATCAGTGATGAAGCTCATCACGGTCAGGTGAGAAAAACTTTCCGGAGACGAACCGACCGCGGTCCAAAACTCCGGTGTAGCGAAATCGCGTATTACAATACCCATAGGAATCATAAACATGTTTGCGATACTGTGCTCAAAACCGCTGGCGACAAACATGGCGACGGGCAGTACCATGATGAACGCTTTGTCCATCAGGCTACGACCTGAGTAGCTCATCCACACGGCCAGACAAACCATCAGGTTCGCCAGAATACCGAGGCAGACAGCTTCAATAAAAGTGTGGTGCATTTTGTGGTCGGCGGTTTGCAGGACGTTAAGTCCCCATTGACCGTTGGCAGTCATATACTCGCCGGAAAGCCACATCAGTAACACGAAAAGCAGAGCGCCAATCAGGTTACCAAAATAGACGTTTAACCAGTTTTTAGCCAGTTGCCCCCAAGTGATGCGACCGCTAGCTTTAGCTACAACGATCAGAACAGTAGAGGTGAAGAGATCAGCGCCGCAAATAACACAGAGAATCAGTCCCAAAGAGAAACAGATACCCCCGATAAGTTTCGCCATGCCATAAGGCATCGCGCCAGTACCGGTTGTCGCAGTAATATAAAAAACAAAGGCAATTGAAATGAATACGCCGGCGGTAATCGCCAGATAGAAAGTCTTAAGCGGATGTTTCGTTGCTTTATAGACGCCTGCTTCTTCAGCCACTTTGGCCATTGCTGCAGGGAGTAAAAGGTCAAAAGGGTTGTCAGCTTTCACACTAACTCTCTCTTTATTAAGTCGGCGACGAGATACTAACAAAGCATTATAGATGAGAATTTGATATAGATCATATCTCGCCTGGCTTATAGGCCCGTAAGTCGCATGGCTTTTATGCAATTACGGTGTAACTTTTTGATTATCCTAATAAAAATAAATTTTAAAAATTATAAATAGAGTTGAATTTTTTCCTGACTCCTCCTGCTGCACGGTTAATTAATATGGAGTAATCAACAAATAAAGTAACATCACTATGTCAATTAATTTAATATCAACAACCAATATTTAACCTTGTTATTACATTTTTCGCCGTTTAGCGAAAATAAATAAAACGGGGCCGCAAAGGCGCCCCGTAATATAACGCAGCCGAGAGGGTAAACCTACCCTAAGTCACTCATATGGCCTTATTTTGACCAGTATGCCGCTTTCGCACGCTGTAATTTATCATACGCTTTTAACAAGGACTGATGCGCCGGGAACGCTTGTAGATCGTGGTCGACAGCCGGTAGTCCATAAAAAGCCGCTTCACCGCTAAGCGCGGCGCTGGCGGCCTCTACAGCCTCTGCGCCATACATTTTTATAAAAGCATTGAGATATTGCAGTGGCTGACGCGCATCTTCTTGCGACAGGAGCAGCAGAGTTTGCAGGCAACGGTAATAGTTTGCGCGTGCCGGACTAAAGACCGACGAATTGAACTCCATCGTCCATTCTGTCCAGATTAGCGCCTGCTCCAAATCGCCGCCCGCTAACGCTAACATTGCTTTTAATTCGCCGACGCGCAGTGTATACCAACCATTGTCCGCTCCGGTCGCCAGACCCAACAGTTCACGCACGCGGGTGAAATCGTCAAAACCTTCTTCATCCAATTGTTCAATCAGATTGAGATAATCTTCTTTATTCCAGGCGCTACCGGGCAGCGAAAGCAGAGTCTCACGAAGATGGCTACCCATATTGTTGTTGGCCAGCCACAGATCTTCGGCAGGATAAATATCAGACATTCCCGGTACGATAATACGACAGGCGTATACGCCGAGATGCTCGTAATCGGCAATGTAAACCTCTTTATCTTCAGCAGCAAAGATGGCCATCAGCGTGGCGAATTCTTCTTCGGTAGTGCCGGAAAAACTCCAGTCCGTGAACGGATAATCGGCGTCCTGTTTGAACAGATCCCAGGAAATCAGGCCGCTGGAGTCGATGAAGTGGGTCTCCAGATTAGTGTGCTCCGCGACTTCTTCATCATCGAACGTTGGTGGCGTGAAGACATCAAGATCTTTCAGACCGCGTCCCTGGAGTAGCTCGGTCACTGTACGCTCCAGCGCAACGCCAAAGTCAGGATGGGCGCCAAAAGAAGCAAAGCAGGTACCGTTAGCCGGGTTGAACAGCACGACGCAGATAACCGGATACTTACCGCCCAGCGAGCCGTCATAGGCGAAAATCGGGAAACCCTCGGCTTCCAGCGTGGCGATTGACTCCATTACCGCCGGATAACGCGCCATCACCTCTGCGGGAATCTCCGGCAGACTGATACTTTCCGCAATGATGCGATTTTTCACATAACGCTCGAAGACTTCCGACAGTCCCTGAACGCGGGCTTCACTACGCGTATTGCCGGCGGACATTCCGTTAGAGACGTACAGGTTGCCGATGATATTCATCGGAATATACACGGTCTGGTTATCGGACTGACGGGTAAATGGCAGGCCGCAGACGCCGCGAGCTTCATTGCCGGACTGAAGATCAATTAACTGGCTTCCGGTGAGTTCATTTTCCGGATCGTAAAACGCGCGCAGACGGGCATCAAGCAAGCCTTCCGGTACGTCGTCATTTTCAGTCAGCGGAAACCACTTTTCGTTCGGATAATGCACGAATGGCCCGTTGGCGATCGTTTCGCCAAGCCAGAAATCAGCAAAAAAGTAGTTGGTTGACAGACGCTCGAAGTATTCGCCCAGCGCCGAGGCCAGCGCCGCTTTTTTGGTCGCGCCTTTTCCGTTGGTAAAGCATAACGCGCACTCTTTATCGCGAATATGCACTGACCAGACGTTTGGCACCGGGTTCAGCCAGGAGGCCTCTTCGATGTGAAAGCCGAGGTCGAGTAACTTTTGCTGGAAGCGGGCGATGGAGTCTTCCAGCGCGGCGTCTTTGCCGGGAATAAATGTTTGCGTCATGAAAATCACTTTTGTCGTACGGAAAGCGCGCAATGATACGGGTTTTATGTGACGGGCGCTATCTCGCCGGGACATCGGCGGAAATAAAAGTATTGGCTATGCTTTTACACTGGCATTCACAGGAAGAGCATAAAAAATGAAAGCATTTGATTTGCAACGAATGGCGCTGGATAACGTGCCGGTAGCGTTTTTGGGGGAAGTGGCGCTGCGTAGCTTTTACACCTTTGTTCTGGTGTTTCTTTTCTTAAAGGTGACAGGACGACGCGGCGTACGGCAAATGTCGCTTTTTGAAGTGCTGATCATTTTGACATTGGGATCGGCGGCAGGCGACGTCGCGTTTTATGATGACGTTCCGATGCTCCCTGTTCTGGTGGTATTCATCACCCTGGCGCTGCTCTATCGCCTGGTCATGTGGCTGATGGCGCATAGTGAAAAGTTGGAAGATCTGCTGGAAGGCAAGTCGGTGGTCATTGTTGAAGACGGCGAACTGGCGTGGGAAAAACTGCAGCGCTCGAACATGACGGAGTTTGAATTTTTTATGGAGCTTCGCTTGAATGGCGTTGAGCAACTGGGGCAGGTCAGACTGGCCATCCTGGAGACAAACGGACAAATCAGCGTCTATTTCTTTGAAAATAAAGACGTTAAGCCGGGGTTAAGCATTCTTCCTGAGCACTGTACGCCACGCTTTATCGTGGCGCCGGAGGCTGGCGACTATGCCTGCGTACGTTGCAGTGAAGTGATACGCATGAACGCCGGGGAAAAGCAATTATGTCCGCGCTGCGCAAATCCAGAATGGACGAAGGCAAGCCGGGCTAAACGCGTTGTTTAACAGCGAAAATATCGGATTTATACGGTTAATCCGGAAGATTCTGTTGTGTGACGAATGCCGCATTTTCTCCTCGCATTGTTTTACCCATTGCGGCGCGTGTCACTGAATGATAAAACCGATATTCACATGAATAACGTTTGCCTGATGTCTGTCAGGCAGGAAACAATGCAGCGTGGTGAGGGGAAATGGCTCAGGTCTTTAATTTTAGTTCAGGTCCGGCGATGCTACCGGCGGAAGTACTTAAACTGGCGCAACAGGAACTGCGTGACTGGCACGGTCTTGGTACGTCGGTAATGGAAATTAGCCATCGAGGCAAAGAGTTTATCCAGGTCGCTGAAGAGGCGGAGCAGGATTTTCGCGATCTCCTTAATATCCCCTCCAACTATAAAGTTTTATTTTGTCACGGCGGCGGTCGCGGGCAGTTTGCTGGCGTGCCGCTCAATCTGCTGGGCGATAAAACCACGGCGGATTATGTCGATGCTGGTTACTGGGCGGCGAGCGCCATCAAAGAAGCCAAAAAATACTGTGTTCCGCAGATTATCGACGCCAAAATCACCGTGGACGGCAAACGTGCCGTGAAACCGATGCGCGAGTGGCAGCTTTCCGATAACGCCGCTTATTTACACTATTGCCCGAATGAGACCATTGACGGCATCGCCATCGATGAAACGCCGGATTTTGGCCCGGAGGTGGTCGTCACGGCGGACTTTTCTTCTACCATCCTGTCTGCGCCGCTGGACGTCTCTCGCTATGGCGTAATTTATGCTGGCGCGCAGAAGAATATCGGTCCGGCAGGACTGACGCTGGTTATCGTCCGGGAGGATCTGTTAGGCAAGGCGCATGAGAGCTGCCCGTCCATCCTCGACTACACCGTCCTGAGTGATAACGACTCGATGTTTAATACGCCGCCGACTTTCGCCTGGTATCTTTCCGGTCTGGTGTTCAAATGGTTGAAAGCGCAGGGCGGCGTGGCGGCGATGCACAAAATCAATCAGCAAAAAGCGGAGTTGCTGTACGGTGTGATTGATAACAGCGATTTCTACCGTAACGATGTCGCACAGGCCAACCGTTCGCGGATGAATGTTCCGTTCCAGTTAGCGGACAATACGCTGGACAAGGTCTTTCTGGAAGAGTCTTTCGCCGCCGGTCTGCACGCCTTAAAAGGGCACCGTGTTGTTGGCGGTATGCGCGCCTCTATCTATAACGCCATGCCGATTGAAGGGGTAAAAGCGCTGACCGATTTCATGATCGATTTTGAGCGTCGCCACGGCTAATACGTTTCTTTTTTCATCCCCATGGCCAGTCTGTGGGGTTTTTATTTCTGTTTTTTGAGAGTTGAGTTTCATGGAATCCCTGACGTTACAACCCATCGCGCGGGTCGATGGCGCCATTAATTTACCTGGCTCCAAAAGTGTTTCAAACCGTGCTTTGCTCCTGGCGGCTTTAGCTTGTGGTAAAACCGTTCTGACGAATCTGCTGGATAGCGATGACGTCCGCCATATGCTCAATGCCCTGAGCGCGTTGGGGATCAATTACACCCTTTCTGCCGATCGCACCCGCTGTGATATCACGGGTAATGGCGGCGCATTACGTGCGCCAGGCGCTCTGGAACTGTTTCTCGGTAATGCCGGAACCGCGATGCGTCCGTTAGCGGCAGCGCTATGTCTGGGGCAAAATGAGATAGTGTTAACCGGCGAACCGCGTATGAAAGAGCGTCCGATAGGCCATCTGGTCGATTCGCTGCGTCAGGGCGGGGCGAATATTGATTACCTGGAGCAGGAAAACTATCCGCCCCTGCGTCTGCGCGGCGGTTTTACCGGCGGCGACATTGAGGTTGATGGTAGCGTTTCCAGCCAGTTCCTGACCGCTCTGCTGATGACGGCGCCGCTGGCCCCTAAAGACACAATTATTCGCGTTAAAGGCGAACTGGTATCAAAACCTTACATCGATATCACGCTAAATTTAATGAAAACCTTTGGCGTGGAGATAGCGAACCACCACTACCAACAATTTGTCGTGAAGGGAGGTCAACAGTATCACTCTCCAGGTCGCTATCTGGTCGAGGGCGATGCCTCGTCAGCGTCCTATTTTCTCGCCGCCGGGGCGATAAAAGGCGGCACGGTAAAAGTGACCGGAATTGGCCGCAAAAGTATGCAGGGCGATATTCGTTTTGCCGATGTGCTGGAGAAAATGGGCGCGACCATTACCTGGGGCGATGATTTTATTGCCTGCACGCGCGGTGAATTGCACGCCATAGATATGGATATGAACCATATTCCGGATGCGGCGATGACGATTGCCACCACGGCGCTGTTTGCGAAAGGAACCACGACGTTGCGCAATATTTATAACTGGCGAGTGAAAGAAACCGATCGCCTGTTCGCGATGGCGACCGAGCTACGTAAAGTGGGCGCTGAAGTCGAAGAAGGGCACGACTATATTCGTATCACGCCGCCGGCGAAGCTCCAACACGCGGATATTGGCACGTACAACGACCACCGTATGGCGATGTGCTTCTCACTGGTCGCACTGTCCGATACGCCAGTTACGATCCTGGACCCTAAATGTACCGCAAAAACGTTCCCTGATTATTTCGAACAACTGGCGCGAATGAGTACGCCTGCCTAAGTCTTCTGTTGCGCCAGTCGACGGGCTGGCGCGCCGAGTCCGTATTCGCACTATTTTTATAATTATGACTAATGCTAATTTGTTGATGATTTAACACATTGATTTATGTGTTTTTTATAATAGTTATCAACGGAAGATTAGTATGAAAAATAAATCATTACTACTGGCGGTGGCGATTTCCGCCACGCTACTGGCAGGATGTAAAAATGGCGTGAATGGCAATTTAATCGCCAGTTCAGGCATGTCAGCCTACAAAGCCGCCACACTGTCCGATGCGGATGTTAAGGCATTATCTAATAATGCCTGTAAACAAATGGACAGCGAGAATCAACTGGCAGGTTCGAAAAGCAAATACACCAAACGTCTGAGCAAAATCGCCAAAGCGCTGGGTAACAACATTGACGGTACGCCGGTTAGCTATAAAGTCTATATGACCAGCGATATCAACGCATGGGCGATGGCGAACGGTTGCGTTCGCGTATACTCCGGCCTGATGGATCTGATGACCGATAATGAAATTGAAGGCGTACTGGGCCATGAACTGGGCCATGTCTCTTTAGGGCACTCTCGCAAGGCAATGCAGACCGCTTATGCCACGCTGGCGGCTCGCGATGCGATTTCCGCCACCAGCGGCGTCGCAGCGCAGCTTTCCCAGTCTCAATTGGGCGATCTGGCGGAAGGCGTCATCAATTCGGCGTTTTCTCGCAGTCAGGAGTCGGATGCGGATGACTTCTCTTACGATCTGCTGAAAAAACGCGGGATTAACACCCAGGGCTTAGTCACGGCATTCGATAAATTCGCCACAATGGACGCAGGTCATGCAAAATCATTGATGGACTCCCACCCGGCTTCAGCCGATCGCGCGCAGCATATGCGCGACAGAATTGCCGAAGATAAAAAGTAAATCATTGTCATCTTTCGGGCTGGTTTCTCGCCGGCCCGCTATAATTGCGCAATTATTCCGCATCTGATTACAGACAAAACTGGTTTTTGCACGCAACGTTAACGGTCGCGAGCGTTGGCGCGTATAATGCGCGGCGTTTACGTTAACGGTACGCCTGTTTAAGGAGATAAAGATGACGGCAATTGCCCCGGTAATAACCATTGATGGCCCAAGCGGTGCAGGTAAAGGCACCTTGTGCAAAGCAATGGCGGAAGCATTGCAATGGCATCTGCTGGATTCCGGCGCGATATACCGCGTACTGGCGCTGGCGGCATTGCATCACCATGTCGATCTCGCCTCTGAAGATGCGCTGGTGCCGCTGGCGTCCCATCTGGACGTGCGTTTCGTCTCAACGGACGGCAACCTGGAAGTTATCCTGGAAGGCGAGGACGTTAGCGGCGAAATCCGTACGCAGGAAGTCGCGAACGCGGCATCCCAGGTGGCGGCATTCCCACGCGTGCGTGAAGCGCTTCTTCGCCGCCAACGCGCATTCCGCGAAGCGCCTGGTTTAATCGCCGATGGACGCGATATGGGGACCGTGGTCTTCCCGGATGCGCCGGTAAAAATTTTCCTTGACGCCTCCTCGGAGGAACGTGCGCATCGACGTATGCTACAGTTGCAGGAGAATGGCTTTAGTGTTAACTTTGAACGCCTTTTGGCCGAGATCAAGGAACGCGACGATCGCGATCGTAATCGCGCTGTAGCGCCGTTAGTTCCTGCTGCTGATGCATTAGTTTTGGATTCTACCCGATTAAGCATTGAGCAAGTGATTGAAAAAGCGTTACAATATGCGCGCCAAAAATTGGCTCTCGCTTAAATGCGACCGAATTTGTAGTACCCCCGTTGCAAAGGATTGACAGCGGGTATGTTAAACAACCCCATCCGGCACGGAGCCAGGTGGACGTTAAATATGAAACCTGAAGATTAAACATGACTGAATCTTTTGCTCAACTCTTTGAAGAATCCTTAAAAGAAATCGAAACCCGCCCGGGTTCCATCGTTCGTGGTGTTGTTGTTGCTATCGACAAAGACGTAGTACTGGTTGACGCCGGTCTGAAATCTGAGTCTGCCATTCCGGCTGAGCAGTTCAAAAACGCCCAGGGCGAACTGGAAATCCAGGTTGGTGACGAAGTTGACGTTGCTCTGGATGCAGTAGAAGACGGCTTCGGTGAAACTCTGCTCTCTCGTGAGAAAGCTAAACGTCACGAAGCATGGATCACGCTGGAAAAAGCTTACGAAGATGCTGAAACTGTTACCGGTGTTATCAACGGCAAAGTTAAGGGTGGCTTCACTGTTGAGCTGAACGGTATTCGCGCGTTCCTGCCAGGTTCTCTGGTAGACGTTCGTCCGGTGCGTGACACTCTGCACCTGGAAGGCAAAGAGCTTGAATTCAAAGTAATCAAGCTGGACCAGAAACGTAACAACGTTGTGGTTTCTCGTCGTGCCGTTATCGAATCCGAAAACAGCGCAGAACGCGATCAGCTGCTGGAAAACCTGCAGGAAGGCATGGAAGTTAAAGGTATCGTTAAGAACCTCACTGACTACGGTGCATTCGTTGATCTGGGCGGCGTTGACGGCCTGCTGCACATCACTGATATGGCATGGAAACGCGTTAAGCATCCGAGCGAAATCGTGAACGTTGGCGACGAAATCAACGTGAAAGTGCTGAAATTCGACCGCGAGCGTACCCGTGTATCCCTGGGCCTGAAACAGCTGGGCGAAGATCCGTGGGTTGCTATCGCTAAACGTTATCCGGAAGGTACCAAACTGACCGGTCGCGTGACCAACCTGACCGACTACGGCTGCTTCGTTGAAATCGAAGAAGGCGTTGAAGGCCTGGTTCACGTTTCCGAAATGGACTGGACCAACAAAAACATCCACCCGTCCAAAGTGGTTAACGTTGGCGACGTAGTGGAAGTGATGGTTCTGGATATCGACGAAGAACGTCGTCGTATCTCCCTGGGTCTGAAGCAGTGCAAATCTAACCCGTGGCAGCAGTTCGCAGAAACCCACAACAAGGGCGACCGCGTTGAAGGTAAAATCAAGTCTATCACTGACTTCGGTATCTTCATCGGCCTGGACGGCGGCATCGACGGCCTGGTTCACCTGTCTGACATCTCCTGGAACGTTGCAGGCGAAGAAGCAGTTCGTGAATACAAAAAAGGCGACGAAATCGCTGCAGTTGTTCTGCAGGTTGACGCAGAACGTGAACGTATCTCCCTGGGCGTTAAACAGCTCGCAGAAGATCCGTTCAACAACTGGGTTGCTCTGAACAAGAAAGGCGCTATCGTAACCGGTAAAGTCACTGCAGTTGACGCGAAAGGCGCAACCGTAGAACTGGCTGACGGCGTTGAAGGTTACCTGCGTGCTTCTGAAGCATCCCGTGACCGCGTTGAAGATGCGACTCTGGTTCTGAGCGTTGGCGACGACGTTGAAGCTAAATTCACCGGCGTTGATCGTAAAAACCGCGCAATCAGCCTGTCTGTTCGTGCGAAAGACGAAGCTGACGAGAAAGATGCCATCGCAACTGTTAACAAACAGGAAGATGCAAACTTCTCTAACAACGCAATGGCTGAAGCATTCAAAGCAGCTAAAGGCGAGTAATCCTCTGAAACTTCGGGTCTTTTAGTCCGAAGTATAACGAGATTACTTGACAGATTGCAGGTTTCGGCCTGTAATCAAGCACTAAGGGCGGCTACGGCCGCCCTTAATCAATCTCACGGCTGCAGCCAATTTGCCTTTAAGGAACCGGAGGAATTATGACCAAGTCAGAATTGATTGAAAGACTTGCAACCCAGCAATCTCACATTCCCGCTAAGGCGGTTGAAGACGCGGTAAAAGAGATGCTGGAGCATATGGCCTCGACTCTTGCGCAGGGCGAGCGTATTGAAATCCGCGGTTTCGGCAGTTTTTCTTTGCATTACCGCGCGCCTCGTACCGGACGTAACCCCAAGACCGGCGATAAAGTGGAACTGGAAGGAAAATACGTTCCTCACTTTAAACCGGGTAAAGAACTGCGCGATCGCGCCAATATTTACGGTTAAGTTTTAACGCAAAACTTGAACCCGAAAAAAGCACCGTCAGGGTGCTTTTTTCATTTATACGCCGTCAGGCGTAAACGCTATTCGACCGAAAACTGGAAAACGTTTCGCATTTTTTGCTGCGTCTTACATTTATCAGGTAAAAAACCTGGAATCCGCGCCGTATAGCACAAAATCCCCTCCAGACAATGGCGTCCTGAACCTGCACACTTTCCCGCACAGGGAGGTGTCTATGAAGATAACGACGGTCAGCGTATGCGTAGTATGCGGCATACTTCCGCTCATGATATTGCCAGTATTACCTGACACGTGGATTCTCGCGGTGCTGTTTTGTCTGGCATGTTTGCTTTGCCTCATACCCCATCACTATGCGCGCTACGCGGCATTAACTTTGCTCTTTTTCATGTGGGGGATATTTGCCGCCAGGCAGGCCATCTGGGCGGGAAACGTCCTGCCCGCCGCGACGCAGGAGGCGACAGTCGTCATTACTGCCACCGATCATATGACCACTCATTATGGGCGAATCACCCATTTGCGCGGAAAGCCGCTCTTTCCTGCTGTAGGGATTGTCCTGCATGGCCAGTACTTACCCACGGAAGTGTGTGCCGGGCAACAGTGGGCGATGACGCTGAAGGTCAGAGCGGTACACGGACAGCTTAACGAAGGCGGTTTTGATAGCCAACGTTACGCGCTGGCGCAGCACCAACCGTTGACCGGGCGTTTTCTACAGGCTAAAGCGATTAACCCTGAGTGTAGCTTGCGTGGGCGCTATCTTGCTTCGCTTCGCGCTACGCTTGCGCCTTATCCGTGGCAGCAGGTTATTCTGGCGTTGGGAATGGGGGAGCGGGGAGCGGTGTCGCAGGAGGTGAAGGCCGTTATGCGCGATACGGGGACGGCCCATTTGATGGCGATTTCCGGCCTGCATATCGCTTTTGCCGCGTTATTGGCTGCCGGATTAATCCGTGGCGGACAATTCTTTTTGCCGGTCAGATGGATTCGTTGGCAGACGCCATTGCTGGGCGGCATTCTTTGCGCGATATGTTATGCCTGGCTTACCGGCTTACAACCGCCTGCGCTGCGCACGGTGGCGGCGCTGAGCGTCTGGGGAGGATTAAAATTAAGCGGACGACAGTGGAGCGGCTGGCAAGTCTGGTGCTGCTGTCTGGCCGCGATTATTTTCGCCGATCCTGTGGCGGTTATATCACAAAGTCTTTGGCTGTCAGCATTTGCGGTTGCCGGCCTGTTATTCTGGTATCAGTGGTTTCCTGCGCCAAACGGAAATTTTCCACGAGGCTTACGCTGGTTGCTTAACCTGCTTCACCTACAGGCAGGCATTACACTTCTGCTTTTGCCTCTCCAGGTGGCGCTTTTTCATGGCATAAGCGTTACCGCAATGCTGGCGAATCTTTTTGCCGTACCCTGGGTCACATTTGTGACGGTTCCGCTCATCCTGGCGGGAATGATTCTGCATTTAACCGGGCCGTTTTTTCTTGAAGAGTGGGTATGGTACCTGACCGATCGCGCGTTAGCCGCGCTATTTTACCTGTTGAATGCTTTACCGCAGGGCTGGGTGAATATTGATAACCGTTGGCAGTGGCTGACGTTTTTGCCCTGGCTAATGCTTATCGCGTGGCGATTAAACGTCTGGCGTACCTGGCCGGCGGTCTGTTTATGCGGGTTATTGTTGATGAGCTGGCCACTCTGGCGGCCGATAAACGCCAGTGGATGGCAGGTGCATATGCTGGATGTTGGTCAGGGGCTGGCGATAGCGATCGTCAGGGGCGATAAAGTAATACTCTACGATACCGGTCGGGCATGGCCGGAGGGCGACAGCGGGCAACAGGTTATTATTCCCTGGTTGCGCTGGCATAATCTGACGCCGGAGGGCGTTATTTTGAGTCATGAGCATCTGGATCATCGGGGCGGGCTGCGTTCGCTACAGCAGGTCTGGCCGTCAATGTGGATTCGCAGCCCGTTAGGCTGGCAGGGACATTTGCCCTGTTTTCGCGGCGAGCAGTGGCAATGGCAGGGGCTAACGTTTCAGGCGCACTGGCCGTTACGCGAAAGTGCCGATCGAGGAAATAACCGCTCCTGTGTGGTCAAAGTGGATGACGGCGTACATAGCATCCTGCTCACGGGCGATATTGAAGCGGGCGCTGAACAAAAAATGCTAAGTCGTTACTGGCGACATCTTGCGGCGACGTTTATCCAGGTGCCGCATCATGGTAGTAATACGTCGTCGTCGCTACCATTTATTCAGCGCGTACATGGTGAAGCGGCGCTGGCGTCCGCATCGCGCTATAACGCATGGCGGCTGCCGTCCCGCAAGGTAAAACAGCGCTACCGACAGCAGGCGTATCAGTGGTTTGATACACCCCACCAGGGGCAAATTTCGCTGCTGTTTTCTCCGCAGGGCTGGCGCATACAAGGCTTACGGGATCAAATTTTACCTCGCTGGTATCATCAGTGGTTTGGCGTGTCCGAGGATAACGGGTAGAATATGCGGCTATTTCAACAAATGCTGGTTTTTTGAATGCATAACGATAAAGATCTCTCTACGTGGCAGACCTTCCGCCGACTGTGGCCAACCATAGCGCCTTTTAAAGCAGGTCTGATCGTGGCGGGCATAGCGTTAATTCTCAACGCAGCCAGCGATACCTTCATGCTATCGCTCCTCAAGCCATTACTGGATGATGGTTTCGGTAAAACGGATCGCTCAGTGTTGCTGTGGATGCCGCTGGTGGTTATTGGGCTGATGATATTACGAGGCATCACTAGCTATATCTCCAGCTACTGTATTTCATGGGTGTCAGGCAAGGTGGTAATGACCATGCGCCGTCGCCTGTTTGGCCATATGATGGGAATGCCCGTCGCCTTCTTTGATAAACAGTCTACCGGTACGCTGCTGTCGCGTATTACTTACGATTCAGAACAGGTTGCCTCTTCTTCATCTGGCGCACTGATTACCGTGGTGCGTGAAGGGGCATCGATCATCGGATTGTTTATCATGATGTTCTATTACAGCTGGCAGTTGTCGATCATCCTGGTTGTTTTAGCGCCGATTGTGTCGATTGCGATTCGCGTTGTCTCAAAGCGGTTCCGCAGCATCAGTAAAAATATGCAGAACACGATGGGACAAGTGACTACCAGCGCTGAACAAATGCTGAAAGGACACAAAGAGGTACTGATTTTTGGCGGTCAGGAAGTCGAAACTAAACGCTTTGATAAAGTCAGCAATAAGATGCGACTGCAAGGCATGAAAATGGTCTCTGCCTCGTCAATTTCCGATCCTATCATTCAGCTCATTGCCTCGCTGGCGCTGGCGTTTGTCCTCTATGCTGCGAGCTTCCCAAGCGTAATGGATAGCCTGACGGCAGGGACCATCACCGTGGTGTTCTCCTCCATGATCGCGCTGATGCGTCCATTAAAATCGCTGACAAACGTTAACGCGCAGTTCCAGCGTGGGATGGCGGCTTGTCAAACGTTGTTTGCGATTCTGGATAGCGAACAGGAGAAAGATGAAGGTAAACGTGTCATTGACCGCGCGACCGGCGATCTCGAATTCCGCAATGTGACGTTTACTTACCCGGGCCGTGAAGTGCCGGCATTGCGTAACATCAATTTGAAAATTCCTGCCGGGAAAACCGTGGCGCTGGTGGGGCGTTCCGGATCGGGTAAATCAACTATCGCCAGTCTGATCACCCGTTTCTACGATATTGATGAAGGGCACATCCTGATGGATGGTCACGATCTACGCGAATACACTCTGGCCTCTCTACGTAATCAGGTGGCGCTGGTTTCGCAAAACGTGCATCTGTTTAACGACACGGTCGCTAATAACATTGCTTATGCCCGGACGGAAGAATACAGCCGCGAGCAGATTGAAGAGGCGGCGCGCATGGCCTATGCCATGGACTTTATCAATAAGATGGATAATGGCCTGGATACCATCATCGGCGAAAACGGCGTACTGCTTTCCGGCGGTCAGCGCCAGCGTATCGCGATCGCCCGCGCCTTACTGCGCGACAGCCCGATTCTGATCCTTGATGAAGCTACGTCCGCGCTGGATACCGAATCTGAACGTGCGATTCAGGCAGCGTTGGATGAGCTGCAGAAAAACCGTACCTCTCTGGTGATTGCGCACCGTCTCTCCACCATCGAACAGGCGGATGAGATCGTTGTAGTCGAAGACGGTATTATCGTTGAGCGCGGCACTCATAGCGAGCTGCTGGCGCAACACGGCGTTTACGCCCAGCTACATAAGATGCAATTTGGCCAATGATTGCGCGTATCTGGTCGGGTGAATCCCCGCTATGGCGGTTACTGCTGCCGCTCTCCTGGCTGTATGGCCTGGTGAGCGGGGCGATTCGTCTGAGCTATAAGCTTGGTTTTAAACGCGCCTGGCGAGCGCCGGTACCGGTGGTTGTGGTAGGGAATCTTACGGCTGGCGGTAACGGTAAAACCCCCGTAGTCATTTGGCTGGTGGAAAAGCTGCAACAGCGTGGCGTGCGCGTGGGGGTCGTTTCCCGCGGCTACGGCGGGAAAGCTGCCGCTTATCCGCTGCTCCTGACGCCTGAGACGACAACCGCAGAAGCGGGAGATGAACCGGTATTGATTTATCAGCGGACCGGCGCGCCTGTCGCGGTGGCGCCTGAACGCGCCGCGGCGGTGAAAGCGATTCTGGCGGCGCATAATCTGCAGATTATTATCACCGACGATGGGTTGCAGCATTACCGACTCGCGCGAGATATTGAAATTGTGGTGATTGACGGGGTGCGCCGTTTTGGCAACGGCTGGTGGCTTCCTGCCGGCCCTATGCGCGAACGCGCCAGTCGCCTGAAAACCGTGGACGCCGCTATCGTCAATGGCGGCGTCGCCCGGGCAGGCGAAATACCCATGCAGCTAGCGCCTGGACTGGCGGTGAACTTACGTACGGGAGCGCGTTGCGATGTAGCGCAGCTGAGCAATATTGTGGCGATGGCGGGCATCGGTCATCCGCCGCGCTTTTTCGCCACGCTGGAAGCCTGTGGCGCGCATCCGCAAAAGTGTGTCCCGCTGGCGGATCATCAAACGCTCGCCCCTGCTGACGTTCAGGCGTTGGTCGGTGAAGGACAGACCCTGGTAATGACGGAAAAAGACGCGGTGAAATGCCGTGCTTTTGCCGAAGATAACTGGTGGTTCTTACCGGTTGATGCGCGTTTGTCCGGTGAGCAGCCTGATAAGTTGCTTGAACATATCACCTCGCTGGTTCGCTAGCGTCCCCCAATGCAGCGGCAGTGATGAATTTATGGAGTCATGAATGTCATTGCCGTACCTTTCTCTTTCCCAGGCCCGGTGTCTTCACCTTGCTGCGCAGGGGCTATTGAAAAAGCCGCGCCGTAACGCGCTGCCTGGCGATGTTCTTGCCGCCATCTCACGCATGGCGTTGCTGCAAATTGATACCATCAATGTTGTCGCACGTAGCCCCTATCTGGTGCTGTTTAGCCGTCTCGGTTCGTACCCGCAGGCCTGGCTGGATGAGGCGCTGCGACGCGGCGAGTTAATGGAATACTGGGCGCATGAGGCCTGTTTCTTACCACGCCGCGACTTTAAACTTATCCGCCATCGTATGCTGTCGCCGGAAAAGATGGGCTGGAAATATCGCGCGGCATGGATGCATGAGCACGCGGAAGAAATAGAACAGCTAGTGCGGCATATTCAGGAGCACGGTCCGGTGCG
Source organism: Salmonella sp. SAL00672 (assembly GCF_046552175.1). Taxonomy (NCBI): domain Bacteria; kingdom Pseudomonadati; phylum Pseudomonadota; class Gammaproteobacteria; order Enterobacterales; family Enterobacteriaceae; genus Salmonella; species Salmonella sp. SAL00672. Next base: position 46,118 of record NZ_JBGDUQ010000010.1, read on the forward strand.
TTCTGCCGATTTTGAACATGCGCGGAAAGGCGTCAGCGGCTGGTGGGAATGGAAACCACATAAACGCCACCTTGAGGGTTTATTTACCGCCGGAAAAGTCATGGTTGTTGAGCGGCGTAATTTTCAACGTGTATATGATTTAACGCCCCGTGTGATGCCGCACTGGGATGATGAACGCGATGGACTGTCACAGTCGCAGGCGGAAAACCTGATGCTGGATAATAGCGCGCGCAGTCTGGGGATTTTCCGTGAACAGTGGCTGGCGGATTACTACCGCCTGAAACGTCCTGACCTGAAGGGATGGCGGGAGAGCCGGGCGGAACAGCAGCAGATTATTCCGGTCGAGGTGGAAACGTTGGGGCGGATGTGGCTTCATGCCGATCTTCTTTCGCAACTGGAACCGGCGCTGAATAACGCCTTAAAGGCGACCCATAGCGCAGTGCTGTCGCCTTTCGATCCTGTGATATGGGATCGCAAGCGGGCAGCGCAGCTTTTCGGATTTAACTATCGGCTGGAATGTTATACGCCTGCGGCGAAGCGCCAGTACGGTTATTTTGTGCTGCCGCTATTATACCAGGGCCGTTTAGTCGGGCGAATGGACGCCAAAATGCACCGTAAAACGGGGGTACTTGAGGTTATCTCGCTGTATCTGGAGGACGATATTCGCCCTGGCGTTAGTCTGCAAAAAGGAATCTGGCAGGCCATTAGTGCGTTTGCTGCCTGGCAACGGGCATCGCGCGTGACGCTGGGACAATGTCCGCCAGGCCTGTTTAGCGCCATGCGTCATGGCTGGGAAATAGACCCTGCACCCTAACCGATTATGTTAATATTGAAGGATTCACAATCCGGTCCATCTGGAGGAACTATGGATCATCGTCTGCTTGAAATCATCGCCTGCCCGGTATGTAACGGCAAACTCTGGTATAACCAGGAACAGCAAGAATTAATTTGCAAACTGGACAATCTCGCTTTCCCGTTACGCGACGGCATTCCTGTATTGCTGGAAAATGAAGCTCGCGCCCTGACATCTGATGAGAGTAAATCATGAGTTTCGTCGTCATCATTCCGGCCCGTTTTTCATCTACCCGACTGCCAGGCAAACCATTAGTGGATATTAATGGTAAGCCCATGATTGTTCATGTCCTGGAGCGGGCGCGCGAATCTGGCGCGGAACGCATTATTGTCGCGACCGATCATGAAGACGTGGCTCGTGCGGTAGAAGCGGCTGGCGGCGAAGTGTGCATGACGCGCGCCGATCACCAGTCCGGCACCGAACGGTTGGCGGAAGTGGTAGAGAAGTGCGGATTCAGCGACGATACCGTTATTGTGAACGTTCAGGGCGATGAGCCGATGATCCCGGCGGTTATTATTCGCCAGGTCGCGGAAAATCTGGCGCAGCGCCAGGTTGGCATGGCGACGCTGGCGGTGCCGATTCACAGCGCCGAAGAAGCGTTTAACCCGAATGCGGTAAAAGTCGTGTTGGATGCCGAAGGCTATGCGCTTTACTTTTCCCGGGCGACGATTCCCTGGGATCGCGACCGCTTTGCAAAAAGTCTGGAAACGGTAGGGGATACTTGCCTGCGCCATCTGGGCATTTACGGCTATCGCGCGGGTTTTATCCGCCGTTACGTGAGCTGGCAACCCAGCCCGCTGGAACATATTGAAATGCTGGAGCAACTCCGTGTGCTGTGGTACGGCGAAAAAATTCATGTCGCCGTCGCCAAAGCGGTGCCCGGCACGGGCGTAGACACCGCCGACGACCTGGAGCGCGTGCGCGCTGAAATGCGTTAACATGATCCTGTTCATGATCGTCTTAGACGGTCATGAACAGCGCGGTATGATAGCGCAAAGATGAATACTCACGTCTGCTCATCAGTGGCGGCTTTCTCGTACCGTTACGATTTTCCTCATTTTTCTTTTCTTCCCTTGATCTGATACGGGTGACATCTGTCCATACGACGCTCATTATTAAAGCAGTAGCACTAATGGGGGTAATCTGGAATGGAACAGTTGCGGGCCGAACTCAGTCATTTGTTGGGTGAAAAACTTAGCCGTATAGAGTGCGTGAATGAGAAAGCGGATTCCGCATTGTGGTCATTATATGACAGCCAGGGCATTCCGATGCCGCTGATGGCGCGAAGTTTTACCACTCCCGGCGTTGCGCAGCAACTGGCATGGAAAACCTCAATGCTGGCGCGTAGCGGTACGGTGAGGATGCCGGTAATCTATGGCGTATTGACGCATGAAGAGCATCCTGGTCCGGATGTGCTGCTACTGGAACGACTGCGCGGTGTGCCGGTCGAGGCGCCGGCGCGCACTCCGGAACGCTGGGAACAGCTAAAAGATCAGATTGTCGAAGGGCTGTTAGCCTGGCATCGGCAGGATAGCCGCGGTTGCGTTGGCGCCGTAGACCATACTCAGGAGAATATCTGGCCTTCCTGGTATCGTCAGCGGGTGGAGGTGCTGTGGACGACGCTAAATCAGTTCAGCAATACCGGCCTGACGATGCAGGACAGACGCATTCTGTTTCGTACCAGAGAATGTCTTCCTTCGTTATTTGAAGGGTTTAACGACAACTGCGTACTGGTGCATGGCAACTTCTGCCTGCGCAGTATGCTTAAAGACGCCCGTAGCGATCAGCTTCTGGCGATGGTCGGCCCCGGGCTGATGCTGTGGGCGCCGAGAGAGTTCGAACTGTTTCGCCTGATGGATAATCCATTGGCGGAGGGATTGCTTTGGCATTATCTGCAACGCGCGCCAGTGGCGGAGTCCTTCATCTGGCGGCGTTGGCTCTATGTGCTGTGGGACGAGGTTGCGCAATTGGTCAATACCGGACGTTTTAACCGTACCAATTTTGATCTGGCGGCGAAATCATTACTCCCCTGGCTTGCCTGATATGCCTTTCAGCCATTGCCAAAGTCGCCCTAATGTTTCATACCCAGCGCGATCGCTGTGCATCAGCCAGACCGGGGACGGAATTGCCCGCTCCCAGGGATTGAGCGGCGAATCGATCGCCAACTGATTCGCCGGCGCGGGAAGCGGATTCAGCCCGGCATGCTGAAAGAAAATCATCGCACGCGGCAAATGCGAGGCGGAGGTTACCAACAGGAAAGGGGCGTCGCCGATGGCCTGCTTAACGGCGGCGGCTTCTTCTTCCGTATCTTTTGGCTTATCCAGCGTAATAATATCGCTACGCGGTACGCCCAGTGACTGCGCCACCCGCGCACCGACTTCCGCCGTGCTTACCGTATTGGTTTTTGCTACGCCGCCGGTAAAAATCAGCCTGGCTCCCGGATTCGCGCGCCACAGCCGAATGCCTTCCGCCAGCCGCGGCAAGCTGTTGTTAATTAAATTAGAGCTCGGCGCCCACTGCGGGTTCCAGGTATAGCCGCCGCCGAGAACCACAATATATTCCACCTTTTGCGGACCCTGCCAGGTAGGGTAGCGGTTTTCTATCGGACGCAGCAGATGGTCAGAGACGGGTTGCAGGCTTAATAGCAATAGCGCCAGCCAACCTACGCTGATAAATACTTTTCCGGTCTTCTGAAAGCGGCTAAACCAGAGCAGCGCCAGGCCGACGCCAATCATCAGCAACATCAGCGGAAGCGGCAATAACATACCGCCAATCACTTTCTTTAGCGTAAAAAGCATCCTTTTTGGTTCCTTTTTTAACCATATAGCGGAGGATTAACGGTGATATTACACCAGACAGGTTCATTCTGGCCGCGGCTGTGACAAAATAGCGGTTTTATCAGATAACGCCTGAGCCAGCCTGTGGAGAGTCCGATGCAGGATCGCAATTTTGATGACATTGCTGAAAAGTTTTCCCGTAACATTTACGGCACGACCAAAGGACAACTGCGGCAAGCCATTCTGTGGCAAGACCTGGATCGCGTGCTGGAGGAGATTGGCGGGCGGAAACTGCGGGTGCTGGATGCCGGCGGCGGCGAAGGGCAAACGGCGATTAAGATGGCGGAACGCGGCCATCAGGTAACATTATGCGATCTGTCTGGCGAAATGATCGCCCGCGCGCGGCAGGCGGCCGAGGCAAAAGGTGTGAGCAAAGACATGCATTTTATACAATGCCCGGCTCAGGACGTCGCTTCGCATTTGGAAAGCCCGGTTGATCTGATATTGTTTCATGCTGTGCTGGAGTGGGTAGCCGATCCTGTCGGCGTATTAGAAACGCTCTGGTCAGTATTGCGCCCTGGCGGCGCGCTGTCGTTGATGTTCTATAACGCTAACGGTTTGCTGATGCACAATATGGTGGCGGGTAATTTTGACTACGTGCAGGCGGGGATGCCTAAACGCAAGAAGCGCACGCTGTCGCCTGACTACCCGCGCGACCCCGCGCAGGTGTACCAGTGGCTGGAGGCGATTGGCTGGCAGATTACCGGTAAAACCGGCGTGCGTGTGTTTCATGATTATCTGCGTGAAAAACACCAGCAGCGTGACTGTTATGAGACCCTGGTCGAACTGGAAACGCGTTATTGCCGCCAGGAGCCGTATATTAGCCTTGGGCGCTACATTCATGTCACCGCGATTAAAAGCCCGGCGCTAGCCGCAGATGCAAGGATAACCTATGAGTGAATTTTCCCAGACAGTCCCCGAACTGGTTGCCTGGGCCAGAAAAAACGACTTTTCCATCTCGCTGCCGGTAGACAGACTTTCCTTTCTGCTGGCGGTCGCCACGTTGAACGGCGAACGCCTTGACGGCGAGATGAGTGAAGGCGAGCTGGTGGATGCATTCCGCCATGTGAGTGATGCGTTTGAGCAAACCAGCGAAACCATCGGCGTGCGCGCGAACAACGCGATTAACGATATGGTGCGTCAACGTCTGCTGAACCGCTTTACCAGCGAGCAGGCGGAAGGCAATGCGATTTACCGATTAACCCCGCTCGGGATTGGCATCACCGATTACTACATTCGTCAACGCGAATTCTCTACGCTGCGTCTTTCTATGCAGTTGTCGATTGTGGCCGGCGAATTGAAGCGCGCGGCGGATGCGGCAGCGGAGGGTGGCGATGAGTTCCACTGGCATCGCAATGTTTACGCGCCATTGAAATATTCGGTAGCGGAGATTTTCGACAGTATCGATCTCACCCAGCGCATCATGGATGAACAGCAGCAGCAGGTGAAAGACGATATCGCACAACTGCTGAATAAAGACTGGCGGGCGGCGATTTCCAGCTGTGAACTGCTGCTTTCCGAAACGTCCGGTACGCTGCGCGAGTTGCAGGATACGCTGGAGGCGGCGGGCGATAAGCTGCAGGCTAACCTGCTGCGCATTCAGGATGCCACGATGACGCACGACGATCTGCATTTTGTCGACAGGCTGGTGTTTGACTTACAAAGTAAACTCGACCGCATTATCAGTTGGGGTCAGCAGTCTATTGATTTATGGATCGGCTACGATCGTCACGTGCATAAATTTATCCGTACCGCGATCGATATGGATAAAAACCGTGTCTTCGCCCAGCGGTTACGCCAGTCCGTGCAGACTTATTTTGACGATCCCTGGGCGCTAACCTACGCGAATGCCGATCGTCTGCTGGATATGCGCGATGAAGAGATGGCGTTGCGTGACGATGAAGTCACCGGGGAGTTGCCGCCGGATCTGGAATATGAAGAGTTTAACGAGATCCGCGAGCAGTTAGCGGCCATCATTGAAGAACAGCTGGCTATCTACAAAACCAGACAAACGCCACTGGATCTTGGGCTGGTGGTGCGCGAGTATCTGGCGCAATACCCGCGCGCGCGTCATTTCGACGTGGCGCGTATTGTTATCGATCAAGCGGTACGTCTTGGCGTAGCGCAAGCAGATTTCACCGGACTGCCAGCCAAATGGCAGCCGATTAATGATTACGGAGCCAAGGTACAGGCGCATGTCATTGACAAATATTGAACAAGTGATGCCGGTTAAGCTGGCGCAGGCGCTGGCGAATCCGTTATTTCCGGCGCTGGATAGCGCATTACGTTCGGGCCGCCACATCGGGCTGGACGAACTGGATAATCATGCCTTTCTGATGGATTTTCAGGAATACCTGGAAGAGTTTTACGCGCGTTATAACGTGGAGTTGATTCGCGCGCCGGAGGGGTTCTTCTACCTGCGTCCGCGTTCTACCACGCTTATTCCGCGCTCGGTGTTATCCGAACTGGATATGATGGTCGGTAAAATTCTCTGCTACCTCTATCTTAGCCCGGAGCGTCTGGCCAACGAAGGGATCTTTACTCAGCAGGAGTTGTACGACGAGCTGCTTACCCTTGCGGACGAAGCCAAACTGCTAAAGCTGGTGAATAACCGCTCGACGGGATCTGACGTTGATCGTCAGAAACTGCAGGAAAAGGTGCGTTCTTCTTTAAACCGCCTGCGTCGTTTGGGCATGGTATGGTTTATGGGCCACGACAGCAGCAAATTCCGCATTACCGAATCGGTCTTCCGCTTTGGCGCGGATGTCCGTGCCGGCGACGATCCTCGCGAGGCGCAGCGTCGTCTCATCCGCGACGGGGAAGCGATGCCCATTGAAAACCATCTGCAACTTAATGATGAGACCGAAGAGAGTCAGCCGGACAGTGGAGAGGAAGAATAATGATTGAACGCGGTAAATTTCGCTCGCTAACGCTGATTAACTGGAACGGTTTTTTTGCCCGCACTTTTGACCTGGATGAACTGGTCACGACGTTATCCGGGGGCAACGGCGCCGGGAAATCCACGACGATGGCGGCGTTCGTCACGGCGCTGATCCCGGATCTCACATTACTGCACTTTCGTAACACCACGGAAGCCGGCGCCACCAGCGGTTCGCGCGATAAAGGTCTGCACGGTAAGCTGAAGGCGGGTGTCTGTTACTCCATGCTCGACACCATTAATTCCCGTCATCAGCGGGTGGTGGTCGGCGTGCGTCTGCAGCAGGTCGCTGGGCGCGATCGCAAAGTGGACATCAAACCGTTCGCTATTCAGGGGCTGCCGATGTCGGTACAGCCGACACAACTGGTGACGGAGACATTAAACGAACGTCAGGCGCGCGTACTGTCGCTTGCTGAGCTGAAAGACAAGCTTGACGAGATGGAAGGCGTGCAGTTTAAGCAGTTTAACTCCATCACCGATTATCATTCGCTGATGTTTGACTTAGGGATTATCGCCCGTCGTCTGCGCTCCGCTTCCGATCGTAGTAAATTCTATCGTTTGATAGAGGCCTCGCTGTACGGCGGGATCTCCAGCGCCATTACCCGATCGCTACGCGATTATTTATTGCCGGAAAACAGCGGCGTGCGCAAGGCATTCCAGGATATGGAAGCGGCGCTGCGCGAGAACCGACTCACGCTGGAAGCGATTCGTGTTACCCAATCCGATCGCGATCTGTTTAAGCATTTGATCAGCGAAGCCACCGATTATGTGGCGGCAGATTATATGCGCCACGCCAATGAGCGTCGGGTTCACCTTGATCAGGCGTTGGCGTTTCGACGCGAACTGTACACATCGCGCAAGCAGCTGGCGGCGGAGCAGTACAAGCACGTCGATATGGCCCGTGAGTTGGGCGAACATAACGGTGCCGAAGGTTCTCTTGAGGCGGATTACCAGGCGGCGAGCGATCACCTGAATCTGGTGCAAACCGCGCTGCGTCAGCAGGAAAAAATTGAACGCTATGAAGCGGATCTTGAAGAGCTGCAGATTCGACTCGAAGAGCAAAACGAAGTGGTGGCGGAAGCCGCCGAAATGCAGGACGAAAATGAAGCGCGTGCCGAAGCCGCCGAGCTGGAAGTCGATGAACTCAAAAGCCAGCTTGCGGATTACCAGCAGGCGCTGGATGTACAGCAAACGCGCGCGATTCAGTATAACCAGGCGATATCAGCGCTTTCCCGCGCTAAAGAACTTTGCCATCTACCGGATCTAACGCCGGAAAGCGCCGCCGAATGGCTGGATACTTTCCAGGCAAAAGAACAGGAAGCTACGGAAAAACTGCTGTCGTTGGAACAAAAAATGAGCGTGGCGCAAACCGCGCACAGTCAGTTTGAGCAGGCTTATCAGCTGGTAGCGGCGATCAACGGCCCGCTGGCGCGTAGCGAAGCCTGGGACGTGGCGCGCGAGCTGTTACGGGACGGCGTGAACCAGCGTCATCTGGCGGAACAGGTACAGCCGCTGCGGATGCGCCTGAGCGAACTGGAACAGCGGCTGCGCGAGCAGCAAGAGGCGGAACGTCTGCTGGCGGAGTTCTGTAAGCGACAGGGCAAAAATTTTGATATTGACGAACTGGAAGCGCTGCATCAGGAGCTGGAAGCCCGCATCGCGTCCTTGTCTGATAGCGTGTCGTCAGCCAGCGAACAGCGTATGGCCTTGCGTCAGGAACAGGAACAGCTTCAGTCGCGTATTCAACATCTGATGCGGCGTGCGCCCGTCTGGCTGGCGGCGCAGAATAGCCTGAACCAGCTTAGCGAACAGTGCGGCGAGGAGTTTACGTCCAGCCAGGAAGTGACCGAATACCTGCAACAGCTGCTGGAGCGTGAGCGCGAAGCCATTGTCGAACGCGACGAAGTGGGCGCGCGTAAAAATGCGGTTGATGAAGAGATCGAACGTTTAAGCCAGCCGGGCGGTGCGGAAGATCAGCGTTTGAATGCGCTGGCGGAGCGTTTTGGCGGGGTACTGCTGTCGGAAATCTACGATGATGTCAGCCTTGAAGATGCGCCGTACTTTTCCGCACTGTATGGCCCGTCGCGCCATGCGATCGTCGTACCGGATTTATCGCAAATAGCCGAACAGCTTGAAGGTCTGACCGACTGCCCGGAAGATCTGTACCTGATCGAAGGCGATCCGCAGTCTTTTGATGACAGCGTATTCAGCGTTGACGAGCTGGAAAAGGCGGTGGTCGTGAAAATTGCCGACCGTCAGTGGCGTTATTCGCGTTTCCCGTCGCTGCCTATTTTTGGCCGTGCGGCGCGCGAGAACCGTATTGAAAGTCTCCATGCGGAACGGGAAGTGCTTTCCGAGCGCTTTGCCACGCTCTCGTTTGACGTGCAGAAAACCCAGCGTTTGCACCAGGCGTTCAGCCGTTTTATCGGTAGCCACCTTTCCGTTGCCTTTGAGGACGATCCGGAAGCGGAAATTCGCCGACTGAACGGGCGTCGCGTCGAGCTGGAACGCGCGTTGGCGACGCATGAAAGCGACAACCAGCAGCAGCGCCTTCAGTTTGAGCAGGCGAAAGAGGGCGTTTCCGCGCTTAACCGTTTGCTGCCGCGGCTGAATTTATTGGCCGATGAAACGCTGGCCGATCGGGTCGATGAAATTCAGGAACGGTTGGATGAGGCGCAGGAAGCGGCGCGATTTGTGCAGCAATATGGCAACCAGTTAGCCAAACTGGAGCCGGTGGTTTCCGTTCTGCAAAGCGATCCGGAACAGTTTGAGCAGTTAAAAGAAGACTATGCCTGGTCGCAGCAAATGCAGCGTGACGCGCGCCAGCAGGCTTTTGCGCTGGCTGAAGTCGTCGAACGTCGGGCGCATTTCAGCTATTCCGACTCGGCGGAAATGCTGAGCGGCAACAGCGATCTCAATGAAAAGCTGCGCCAGCGGCTGGAGCAGGCGGAAGCCGAGCGTACCCGCGCCCGCGAAGCGCTGCGCAGCCATGCCGCGCAGTTAAGTCAGTACAGCCAGGTCCTGGCCTCGCTAAAAAGCTCTTACGACACGAAAAAAGAGCTGCTTAACGATTTGCAGCGCGAATTACAGGATATTGGCGTTCGCGCCGACAGCGGGGCGGAAGAGCGCGCCCGCCAGCGTCGCGATGAACTGCACGCTCAGTTGAGCAATAACCGTTCGCGTCGCAATCAGCTTGAGAAAGCGCTCACCTTCTGCGAAGCGGAGATGGAGAACCTGACCCGTAAGCTGCGCAAGCTGGAGCGCGATTATCATGAAATGCGCGAGCAGGTTGTGACCGCGAAAGCCGGCTGGTGCGCAGTCATGCGGATGGTGAAAGACAATGGCGTGGAACGCCGTCTGCACCGTCGTGAGCTGGCTTATCTGTCGGCGGATGAACTGCGCTCCATGTCGGATAAGGCGTTGGGCGCGCTGCGCCTGGCCGTCGCGGATAACGAACATCTGCGCGACGTATTGCGTCTGTCGGAAGATCCGAAACGCCCGGAACGTAAAATCCAGTTCTTTGTGGCCGTTTACCAGCATCTGCGCGAGCGTATTCGTCAGGATATTATTCGTACCGACGATCCGGTTGAAGCCATTGAACAAATGGAGATTGAGCTGAGCCGTCTGACGGAAGAGCTGACATCGCGTGAGCAAAAGCTAGCGATCAGTTCCCGCAGCGTGGCAAACATTATCCGCAAGACTATCCAGCGTGAGCAGAACCGTATCCGTATGCTGAACCAGGGTTTGCAAAGCGTCTCGTTTGGACAGGTGAATAGCGTGCGGTTAAACGTCAACGTGCGTGAAACGCATGCCACCTTGCTGGATGTGCTTTCAGAACAGCAGGAGCAGCACCAGGATCTGTTTAACAGCAATCGTCTGACCTTCTCCGAAGCGCTGGCGAAACTGTACCAGCGTCTGAATCCGCAGATCGATATGGGGCAACGCACGCCGCAGACCATCGGCGAGGAGCTGCTGGACTACCGTAACTATCTGGAAATGGAAGTTGAAGTTAACCGTGGGTCCGACGGCTGGCTGCGTGCGGAATCCGGCGCGCTATCAACGGGGGAAGCTATCGGGACCGGGATGTCAATTCTGGTGATGGTGGTGCAAAGCTGGGAAGACGAAGCGCGCAGACTGCGCGGGAAAGATATTTCGCCATGTCGCCTGCTGTTCCTCGATGAAGCGGCGCGTCTGGATGCGCGCTCTATCGCCACGCTGTTTGAACTATGCGAACGTTTGCAGATGCAGCTCATCATCGCTGCGCCGGAAAACATCAGTCCGGAGAAGGGCACGACGTATAAACTGGTGCGTAAAGTGTTTCAGAATACTGAGCATGTTCATGTTGTCGGGCTGCGTGGCTTTGCGCCGCAGCTTCCGGAAACGCTTCCCGGTACGCAAACGGAAGATACGCCTTCAGAAGCGAGTTAAACACGGCAGAAACGATGAAGTGCCCGATGGCGCCTCGCTTATCAGGCAAGGCCGGATAAATCGGTTACGCCGCCATCCGGTACAACAAGTTCTGTTTTATCATTAGCCTGGGGCGGCGAAAGCCGCCTTTTTCTTTATCTGAAAAATCTCTCCGGGTAGTGCATTTTCTTTAAACTTCTTTACATTAGGTTAGGCAAAAACGTAACGAACTTTATATACTGGAGTTAAGCCTGACGAGTGAGCAGGCTGACTCGTCATACTAAACAAAAGCATTGGTTGCGGTTGACCCGCGCTGCGGGCAGCGCAGTCATGCGGAGTATGATAACGAAAACAGGGGGCAAGGGATGTTGCTTAATAAGATGTGTGGTCGTTGTCTGTCGGCAATCAGTTTATGCCTGGCCGTAACATTCGCTCCACTGTTCAATGCGCAGGCCGATGAGCCTGAAATGATACCTGGCGATAGCGCCGTTGCCGCGACGGATCAGGCTGGGCCGCAGAAACAATCAGCCGCGACGGCGATTATGGCCGGGATTCAGCCGCTGCCGGAGGGCGTTTCAGCCGAGAAAGTCCGGGCTGATTTACAGTCGCAGCTTCCTTCCGGCTATACGCCGGTCTATATGAGCCAGCTGACATTGCTGTATGCCGCGCGCGACATGAAGCCCATGTGGGATAATCGCGATGCGGTGAAAGCCTTCCAGCAACAGTTGGCGGAGGTGGCGATTGCCGGATTCCAGCCGCAGTTTACCGCCTGGGTGGCATTGTTGACCGATCCCGCCGTAAACGGTATGGCGCGCGATGTTGTGTTGTCAGACGCCATGATGGGCTATCTCCATTTCATTGCGAATATCCCCGTCAAAGGCCAGCGCTGGTTATATAGCAACAAACCTTACGCATTGGCGACGCCGCCAGTCTCGGTGATTAACCAGTGGCAAATCGCGCTGGAAGAGGGCCAGTTGCCGATGTTTGTCGCCAGCCTGGCGCCGCAGCACCCACAGTATGCGCCCATGCATGACGCACTGCTGAAGCTGGTGGCGGACTCTCGCCCGTGGCCGCAGTTGACCAATACCGCGACGCTGCGCCCGGGGCAATGGAGTAACGATGTGCCTGCGCTGCGCGAAATATTACAGCGTACGGGGATGCTGGATGGCGGTCCAAAGATAGCCTTACCCGGCGATAACACTGCTGATAGCGCCGTCGTCAGCCCCTCCGCCGTGGTCGACGAAACATCGGTGGCGCAGCCGGTCGACGAACCAACGGCCCGCCGTAGTAAGTCGGCTCCGGCGGCACGCGCCTACGATCGTGAGCTGGTCGAGGCGGTAAAGCGTTTTCAGGCATGGCAAGGGCTGGGGGCGGATGGCGTTATTGGCCCGGCGACGCGTAACTGGCTTAATATGACCCCCGCGCAACGCGCAGGCGTACTGGCACTGAATATCCAACGTTTACGCCTGCTGCCGGCGGAACTCTCTACCGGTATTATGGTAAACATTCCCGCTTATTCGCTGGTCTACTATCAGAATGGCAACCAGGTGCTGGCTTCAAGGGTGATCGTCGGGCGTCCCGATCGTAAAACGCCGATGATGAGCAGCGCGCTGAATAATGTGGTGGTGAACCCGCCGTGGAACGTTCCGCCCACGCTTGCGCGTAAAGACATTTTACCGAAGGTGTGGAATGACCCAGGCTATCTGGAGCGCCATGGCTACACCGTGATGCGCGGCTGGAACAGCAAAGAAGCGATCGATCCGTGGCAGGTTGACTGGGCCACCATTACGCCATCGAATCTTCCGTTCCGTTTCCAGCAGGCGCCAGGCGCGCACAATTCGCTGGGGCGTTATAAATTTAATATGCCGAGTTCAGATGCGATCTATCTGCACGATACGCCTAACCATACTCTCTTTCAGCGTGACGCCAGGGCGTTAAGTTCCGGCTGCGTGCGGGTCAATAAGGCCTCTGAACTGGCGAATATGCTCTTGCAGGATGCTGGCTGGAACGATGCGCGGATCTCTGGCGCCCTGAAGCAAGGCGACACGCGGTATGTCAATATCCGGCAGAACATTCCAGTAAATCTTTACTATCTGACCGCGTTTGTCGGCGCAGATGGACGTATGCAATATCGTACAGATATTTACAATTACGATCTCACAGCGCGATCCAGCGCACAAATTGTGCCAAAGGTTGAACAATTAATCAGGTAAATGAAGAAGTTCTGGTAAATATGTTGTCCTAATGTTTGGCTTCAACGGGGCGTTTCGCTGTAGACCCCCGTTGTGGCTGGGGGAGGGCCATCTTGACGCGGGCTTTATCGGCAGTTAAGGTGCCTTTCGTGCGCCAGAAGTGCATATACAACAACCTTTAAGTCGACCGGGCCGTTCAGAAGTCTGTGCCAGCCGGTATCATGTCTGCTTAAAGGTAGAAGTGTATTAACGATAACATTGACCTGTAGACCTGATTATCATGGACAAATTTGACGCTAATCGCCGCAAGCTGCTGGCGCTTGGTGGTGTCGCTCTCGGCGCCGCCATCCTGCCCGCGCCAGCGTTTGCCACACTCTCGACCCCACGCCCGCGCATTTTGACGTTAAACAATCTCCATACCGGAGAGTCAATCAAGGCGGAGTTTTTCGATGGAAGAGCCTACATTCAGGATGAATTAGCAAAGTTAAACCATTTTTTCCGTGATTATCGCGCGAATAAAGTCCGATCAATCGATCCCCGCCTGTTTGACCAACTTTACCGACTTCAGGGGCTGTTAGGGACGCGTAAACCTGTGCAGCTCATCTCAGGCTACCGTTCTCTTGATACCAATAATGAATTACGCGCCCGTAGCAGCGGCGTAGCGAAAAAAAGCTACCATACAAAAGGGCAGGCGATGGATTTTCATATTGAGGGCGTGGCACTGAGCAATATTCGCAAAGCGGCGTTATCTATGCGCGCAGGTGGTGTAGGATATTACCCACGTAGTAACTTTGTGCATATTGATACCGGGCCGGCGCGGCACTGGTAATCAGTGAGGCTTAATCAAAGGAGCAGTATGAACTATCGTATTATTCCGGTCACCGCGTTCTCCCAGAACTGTTCATTAATCTGGTGCGAACAAACCCGGCTGGCGGCGCTGGTCGATCCGGGCGGCGACGCGGAAAAAATTAAACAGGAAGTGGACGCCAGCGGCGTGACGTTGATGCAAATTTTACTCACGCATGGGCATCTCGATCATGTCGGCGCGGCGAGTGAACTGGCGCAGCATTACGGCGTTCCTGTTATCGGTCCGGAAAAAGAAGATGAGTTCTGGCTGCAAGGACTGCCGGCGCAAAGCCGCATGTTTGGTCTGGATGAGTGTCAGCCGCTGACGCCTGATCGCTGGCTGAACGACGGCGATCGCGTCAGCGTGGGGAATGTGACGTTACAGGTGTTACATTGTCCGGGACACACGCCGGGACACGTGGTTTTCTTTGATGAACAGTCGCAACTGCTGATCTCCGGCGATGTGATTTTCAAAGGTGGCGTCGGGCGCAGCGATTTTCCTCGCGGCGATCACACCCAGTTGATTGACGCCATTAAGCGTAAATTATTGCCGCTTGGCGATGATGTGACCTTTATTCCTGGCCACGGCCCGCTCTCTACGCTCGGGTACGAGCGTCTGCATAATCCCTTCCTGCAAGATGAGATGCCGGTCTGGTAAGCAGAATGAAAAAGCCTGCAATGTGCAGGCTTTTTTATCGGTCACGCCAGTCGGCAGCTTTTTACAGTACCGCGACAATGGCTTCGCACAGCGGCGCCATATTATCCGGGGTCATGCCCGCCACGTTCACGCGACCAGAAGCCACGGCATAAACGCCAAACTCTTCACGCAGACGCAGCACCTGATCTTTGGTCAGACCGCTGAATGAGAACATCCCGTTCTGCTTGATAATAAAGCTGAAGTCACGGTTCGCGCCTTTTTCCTGCAAGGTATTCACGAACAGTTGACGCATACGCTGAATACGCTGGCGCATGTCCGTCAGTTCCTGTTCCCAGATAGCGCGCAGGGCGTCATTACTCAGGATAGTCGCGACGATGGACGCGCCGTGCGCTGGTGGGTTGGAGTAGTTAGCGCGAATGGCGGATTTCATCTGGCTAAAAGCGCGATCCACGGTTTCCGCATCGGCAGCCACGAGGGTGCAGGCGCCGACGCGCTCATTATATAAGCCGAAGTTTTTGGAGTAGGAGCTGGCGACAATGAGCTCTTTATGCAGCGCGGCAAAGGCGCGCAGACCTTCCGCATCTTCTTCCAGGCCGCGGGCAAAGCCCTGGTAAGCGAAATCGAATAGCGGCAGCCACCCTTTTTCAACGGAAAGCTCAGCCAGAACCTGCCACTGTTCCAGAGTAGGGTCAATGCCGGTTGGGTTATGACAGCAACCGTGGAACAGAACCACATCGCCGGCCTGTGCTTCGCTCAGGCTGGCTTGTAGCGCTTCAAAATCCAGCGTGTGATTTTCCGCATCGTAGTAAGCGTACTCCCGAACTTCCAGGCCGGCAGCGTTAAACACGCTTTTGTGGTTCGGCCAGCTGGGGTTGCTCACCCACACCCGTTTTACCGGAGTATTTTTTGCTAAAAAGTCGGCGGCAATGCGTAACGCGCCGGTACCGCCCGGCGTTTGCGCCGTGCGTGCGCGCTTATCGTTAATCAGCGCGCTGCCTTTGCCGAACAGCAGTTCCTGAGTGCAGCGAGCAAATTCCGGAATCCCGTCAATGCCGAGATAGTTTTTCGTCGTTTCATTTTCCAGTAAATACTGCTCGGCTTTTTTAACGCTGGTGAGCACCGGTGTTTTGCCGGTTTCATCTTTATATACGCCAATGCCAAGGTTAATTTTCCCTGGACGGTCATCGGCGCGAAACAGATCGGCCAGGCCCAAAATCGGGTCGGCAGGAGCGGCGGTTATGTTCTCAAACATGACGAGGTTCCATTATAGTTACAGAAGGGAAATCCGCTATCAGGTTAACGGCAGATTTACAAAATGCCAACCGTTAGCGCTAAAAAGCCCGCCTGTTTTTGAAAGACGCACATTTTCTCTAAGAGAGATAAAAAAACAGGACCGAAGTCCTGTTTTTGAGGCATAAAACAAAGGGGTCTGCTGATCAGAACTGGTAAGTAATACCGACAGCCGCCTGATCGTCGGTGCCAACGTAGCTGGAGCTGTAGTCGTTTTCGTCCAGCAGGTTGAAACGGTAGTCAACCCATACGTTCATGTTTTTGTTGAAGTAGTAAGTCGCGCCCGCCTGAATATATTTCGCCAGATCGGCCGAGCCGTCGGCGCCGTTCAACTGCTTACCTTTACTCTGCACATACGAGATTGCCGGACGCAGGCCGAAGTCAAACTGGTACTGAGCGACCACTTCCAGGTTCTGCGTTTTGTTTGCCATTTCCACGGTATCGGTAACCGTATTTTCAACAATGCTCATATTGCGGGTTTCAGCATATACGGCAGCCAGGTAGACGTTGTTTGCATCATATTTCGCGCCAACGGCCCACGATTCTGCGCGATCGCCATTACCATCGCGATCCTGCTGATCGTTAGTACGCTTGCTGTTGCTGTACGCTGCGGTGACGCCAAAGCCGTCGAACTCATATGCCATGGTGTAACCTACGCCATCGCCATTCTGAGAGTTAATGCTGTGGTTGTCCTGATTTTTACCCTGATACTGGATACCGAAAGAGAGACCGTCCACCAGACCAAAGAAGTCAGAGTTACGGTAGGTCAACAAACCGCCAGCACGGCTGGTCATGTAGTTATCAGTATAGGCGCCGCCCCAAGTTTCGCCGGAGAAGTAGGGGGCCATATCGGTATAGGATTCAACATCGTAAACGATACCGTAGTTACGACCATAATCGATTGAACCCACTTCCGCGTATTTCAAACCCGCGAAAGCCAGACGGACCAGATTCGAGTTCTGCTGTTCGCCTTCAGCGCGGTCTGCTTTAGTACGGTATTCCCACTGACCGAAACCGGTCAGATCGGTGTTAATCTGCGTTTCCCCTTTAAAACCAATCTGGGCATAAGTCTGGTCGGCATTTTTGCTATCGCCGGTCGTTGTCCATACGTGACGACCCACGGCTTTACCGTACAGATCCAGCTTATTACCATCTTTATTATAAATTTCTGCTGCGTTTGCGGTTGCAGCAGCCAGCAGGGCAGGGATCACCGCTGCCAGGATTTTGCGCTTCATCATTATTTATTACCCTCATTGGTTTTTTTATATGACACCTGCCACTGCCGTCAATAAATTTCGTCAATAAAACTTTACAGAAATATTGATGAGAGTTTGGTGTCTTTATGTGTCTGACAGGCATCTTTCCATTCAAACTAACGTTTCGCTACCGTGAAAGTGCTACAAATATAAAGATTTAGTTTCAAAAGGAAAAAATATGTAAACAAATGTTATTTTTGCGGAACTTTGTGAACAACGTCAAACTTCCCTTGAGTTCTCGCTTTGATTTGATCGTTTTTATTTTATCACTATGATTTTATTGTAATTATTGGCTTGTGGCACCGTTGTGCCTGAAAAAGCAGCAGACGAGCTATTTCATAAAAATAGCCATTTAGAAGTCTTGATGTCCGTAATTGTGGTGAAAAATTGTGCTATTAGAGCAGAAAAATCTAATCCGCAATAAAATTAAGGATTAATTTTTATGTGTAAATATTTTCGTGAAATATACAGTAACAAGATGTTGTAATTCAGAGGGTTGTAATTAAATTTATTTACTTATTGAGAATAAAACTGACATTCAGGCGAAAAAAAAGGCCAGCATAGCTGGCCTTGAGTGTGACGTAAAAATCAGAAGCTGGCGTTGCGTGGGGTCCGTGGGAACGGAATAACATCGCGCACGTTTTGCACACCCGTGACGTAAGCGATAAGGCGTTCAAAGCCCAGGCCAAAGCCGGAATGCGGTACAGTACCGTAGCGACGCAAGTCGCGATACCACCAGTAATCCTCTTTATTCAGCCCCATTTCGGCCATACGGGCATCCAGCACATCCAGACGCTCTTCACGCTGGGAACCACCGATGATTTCGCCGATTCCCGGCGCCAGCACATCCATGGCCGCCACGGTTTTGCCATCTTCGTTAAGGCGCATGTAAAACGCTTTAATTTCTTTCGGATAGTTTTTCACCACTACCGGCGCTTTGAAATGCTCTTCCGCCAGATAACGTTCGTGTTCGGAAGAGAGGTCGACGCCCCAGAACACCGGGTTTTCAAATGTCTTACCACAGCGTTCCAGAATGGCGACCGCATCGGTGTAATCCACCTGAGCGAAGTCGGTAGAGACAAAACGCTCCAGACGAGCGATAGCGTCTTTATCCACGCGTTCGGCAAAGAACTTCATGTCATCCGCACGCTCTTCCAGAACCGCGTTGAAGACATATTTCAGCATGGCTTCCGCCAGACGGGCGTTGTCTTCCAGATCGGCGAATGCCACTTCCGGCTCCAGCATCCAGAACTCCGCCAGGTGGCGGCTGGTGTTGGAATTTTCCGCGCGGAAGGTCGGCCCAAAAGTATAGATTTTGGACAGCGCGCAGGCATAGGTTTCACCGTTGAGCTGGCCGGAGACGGTCAGGAATGATTCTTTGCCAAAAAAGTCTTTGTCAAAATCTACTCTGCCCTGGTCGTTACGCGGCAGGTTTTCCAGATCCAACGTTGAGACGCGGAACATTTCGCCAGCGCCTTCGGTATCGGAAGCGGTAATCAGCGGGGTGGAGACCCAAAAGAAACCCTGCTCATCGAAGAAGCGATGCAGCGCCTGCGCCAGAGTATGGCGGACGCGCGCTACCGCGCCAATCAGGTTGGTGCGCGGGCGCAGATGCGCAACTTCACGCAGATACTCAATGCTATGGCGTTTTGCCGCCATCGGGTAGGTATCCGGATCTTCCACCCAGCCTGCGACTTCTACTTTCGTGGCCTGGATTTCGAAACTTTGCCCCTGTCCCGGCGACGCGACAACCTTACCTGTTACTACCACGGAGCAGCCTGTCGTCAGGTGTAATACTTCTTCATTATAATTGGGCAGAGAATTATTGATGACAGCCTGTACAGGATCAAAGCAGGAGCCGTCATAAACGGCGAGGAAGGAGATGCCAGCTTTTGAATCTCGGCGGGTACGCACCCATCCGCGCACGGTGACTTCTTGGTCAACGGCTACGCGGCCCTGGAGTACGTCGGCTACAGGCACAACGCTCATAATATTCTCTCTAGTTAATAGTCGGAAAAAATAAACACTTGTCCACCCGAAATGGGGGTATTCCTATGTTACCTGGCATCTGCAATCAGACAAGCAGAAATCGCATCTGGAAGCAGGTTTTCAGAAAGAAACCTGTAAAAAGTTCGCACCTGCTCGCGAACCATTGAGAATTTAGGCTGGTTTTGCAAGCTTTGCGCACGTTACTCGATCAGGACGCGCATCTCTTGCTTGGCGTTTTGCATCACGACAATCGTTTTAAAAGACTTTATATTGCCTGAGGAAAAGAAAAGCTCACGGGTAAGCGCTTCATATTCCGCCATGTCACGAACATTGAGCACCAGTAAAAAGTCGAAATCGCCCGTTACGTAGTAGACCTGCTGCACCTGCGGGCAACTGACAAACCGTTGACGAGCCTCTTCCAGTAAATTGAATCGCTCGTTTTCGATCACCACCTGCACCACAATCATGACCGGGCGTCCCACTTTGCCAGCATCAATAAGGCTGACATTGCCTTTAATTATGCCCGCCTCCTCCAGTGCCGCGATACGACGATTCACTGCCGAAGGTGAAAGATTGACCTGTTCGGCGATTTCCCGCTGAGAAAGACGATTATCGCGCTGCAATAATGTCAGAATGTTTTTATCCCAGGCGTCAAGCTTCATATCGCAAATAACCTCTTTAATGTGATGACTATCACTGTGCGCAATTTTGCCGCGTCCAGGCCGTTAAAAAAAGGTGAAAATTGCACGACGATGGGCATTTTCGCGCCATTTAACAGCAATAAGCATAGTACTATCATAATCAGTGGAATAAAGAAAAGGACGTAATAGATATTGTGCGACTCTTTTATCAGTACGTTTATTAAAGTGAGGATAACCACTACTACAGCCACAAAACGCGAGTTCTTTGCTTGTTTCTACTCAATAATTGACAAAAATATATTATTTCAATAAATAAACTTTAACAAAAGGTATCATTATGCATGAGCTTATTAAATATCAGTTTAATACACGTCGGAAAAAATATGGTACAGGAGCGGCCTTAAGTTTGCTTAACGGAAATGTTGGGCATGAGGTGTTAGCATTTCATAAAAAATTACCCAATTATGCCGTCACGCCGTTACATAATCTGGCGCATCTAAGCCGGCGGCTTGGACTAGGGTCCATCCATATTAAAGATGAGTCCTGGCGTTTTGGCCTGAATGCTTTTAAAGGTCTGGGCGGCTCTTATGCTGTAGGAAAATATCTCGCTGATAAATTGCAATGTGATATTAACTCGTTAAGTTTTGCTGCCCTTAATACTCCTGAGATTAAAGAAAAAATTAAAGATTGTGTTTTTGTTACCGCGACGGATGGCAATCATGGCCGTGGTGTGGCGTGGGCGGCGGAGCAATTAGGTCTAAAAGCCGTCGTTTATATGCCTAAGGGATCATCGTTAATCCGGGCAGAGAATATTCGTCATCATGGAGCTGAATGCACCATCACCGATCTGAACTACGATGATGCAGTGCGACTGGCCCATAGAATGGCGCAAACAAAAGGCTGGGTGCTTTTGCAGGATACAGCCTGGACAGGGTATGAAGAGATCCCAACGTGGATTATGCAAGGCTATATGACACTAGCGGTTGAAGCTTATGAGCAGCTCGCAGAAACAAACAGTCCGTTGCCAACCCATCTTATTTTACAAGCGGGGGTGGGATCGTTTGCTGGCAGTGTTATGGGTTATTTTGTTGAAAAAATGCAGGAAAATATCCCTAATATTATTGTGGTTGAGCCGCATCAGGCCAACTGTCTTTATCAATCCGCAGTTATGGATGATGGTCAACCTCACTGCGTCACTGGCGATATGGCGACGATAATGGCCGGGCTTGCGTGTGGGGAGCCGAATATTATCAGTTGGCCTATTATTCGGGACAACACCAGTTGTTTTATTTCCGCTGATGACTGTCTGGCGGCTAAGGGTATGCGTATTTCTGCCGCGCCGCGTCCAGGTACGGATACGCCTTTTATTTCCGGCGAGTCCGGAGCTATTGGCGTAGGATTACTTTATGAGTTGATGAACAATATGCATTATCAGGATCTTGCTAATCGCTTACAGCTTGATGCCAGTGCTCATGTTCTGCTTATTAGTACCGAAGGCGATACGTCCCCAGATATTTATGAAGATATAGTCTGGAACGGACGCAGTGCTTAAACATTACGACTAAAAAATTAGATAATAAAGGCAGCATGTAAAAAACGCGTTTTTTATACGCATAATAAACCTAATGCAGGAAGCAAAACTTCATAACAATATACCATTAAAACGGCATTTAGTAAGTAAGGGATGCTCCTACCCGCTGACTTTCCAGTTTAGTGTTGTTGGCAAAATTCAGGATTACGCTGAACTGGAAAGATTATTTCTGAGACTGAACGAATTAATTTAAATCCGAGGTCATTATGTTAGAGCAACTTTCACAACTCTTTGAATTTCTATGGGGTGGCCCATTATTTTTGTGTGTCATCGGCATTGGCTTTTATTTTACAGTACGCCTCAAATTTTTCCAGATTATCAATTTAAAAGAAATTTACCGTAATACAATTGGTACACTTGCCGGAAAAAATAAACAAAACACTACTGGCGAGGCAGCGTCTAAAAAATCCTTAAAATCAATAGAGGTGGCTGCCACTGTGCTATCCGGCTCATTAGGCGCGGGAACGATCGCAGGTGTTGCTGCGGCTATTGCGGTTGGCGGACCTGGGGCAATTTTCTGGATGTGGATCATTGCGGTCGTGGGTATGATGACCAAAATGGTTGAAGTGACGCTGGCGGTGAAATACCGAAGTAAAGGTGAGAATGGCGAATATTATGGCGGCCCAATGCATTATATTAAGAAAGGGCTCAATAAAAAATGGCATCCCCTGGCAGGATTATATGCGTTTGCATTAATGATTCTGGTTATTACGGATGCCTGTTTTGTGCAAACTAATACGATGGCGGCGGTCATTCACTATACGTTTGACATCCCAACAAGCGTCATTGGGGGATTTATTGTCATCGTAGGCGCGTTGGTTATTTTAAAAGGACTCTCCAGTCTTGGTAAATTCTGTACGATTGCACTTCCACCGATCACCATTGCCTATTTCATTGGTGCCGCTGGTGTAGTGGTATTGAATATCGAGGCTATCCCACAGGTTATAAAAAGTATTTTCTATTATGCCTTTGCCCCTGCGCCAGCAGCCGGTGGCTTTGTCGGGTCAACCATCATGATGGCCATCAGTAAAGGAGCCAGTCGCGGAATATTCACTAACGAAGCCGGCATGGGTACCTCGGCCACAGTACATGCTACTGCCAACGTGGATTATGCTTTCCGTCAGGGAATGTGGGGGGCAGTGGAAGTATTTTTTGTCTCAATGATTACCTGTAACTTTACCGCATTTGCTGTACTTGCTTCTGGTATGTGGACAGACGCCAGTTATCAAGGTATTCAGATTATCTTTGCCGCCTTAAAAGAAACATGGCATCCGATTATTGTTCAGGTTCTCTGTCTCGGTGTGGCGTTGATTCTGTTTACTTCTTATCTTGGTTCATATATTAAATTTCGCACTTCGATAAACTATATTTTTGGCGATAAGCTAGAACGCATCATTAAATGGCTATATTTTTTGCCGCCACTGATTGCCGTTAATATGGAAATCCCGGTAATCTGGTTAATGGCTGATATTGCTGTCGGTTTTCTGGTTATCCCCAACGTAATTGCTCTGTTCTTGCTGCGTAAAGAATTTATTAGCGAATTCAATTTATTCAGAACGCGTACACAGCGGGACACTAATTCTGAAAAAACAACGCAAATTACGCACGTAAATATGTCGAAGAGTGAAGGGGAAGAATAGTCACCATCGCGGCCAGAACAGGTAAGATGGTCAGAAGAGTAACAAAGCGCCCACTTTCCGGGCGCTTCGCACAGGCATGGTTAACTTGCTTTACGCACCTGTGGGAGATCGAACGCTTTACGCAGCGCGCGCACAAACGCTTTATCATGACAGATCGTTTTACCGGGGCTGTCGGAAAGTTTAGCCACCGGCTTTCCGTTACATTCCACGAGTTTAATCACGATATTGAGCGGTTTTACCTGAGGGATATCGCAGGTCAGGCGGGTACCGATGCCGAAGCTTAACTGCACGCGAGAGGCGAAATGGCGATAGAGCTCGACCGCCTTTGGCAGATCAAGGTTATCTGAAAAGACCAGCGTTTTTGTCAGCGGATCAATCCCCAGCTTTTCATAATGGGCAATCGCCTTTTCGCCCCATGCGACAGGGTCTCCTGAGTCGTGGCGTAACCCCTGATAACGGCTGGCGAATTCAATGCCGAAATCGCGTAAAAACGCATCCATTGTAATGCAATCTGTCAAGGCGATACCAAGCTGGTCCGGATATTCGTTAAGCCAGGCGGCCAACGCGGCACGCTGGCTGGTCGCCAGGTCCGGACTGATTTGTTGATGCGCCTGGAACCATTCGTGCGCCTGAGTGCCCATCGGCGTCAGCGCCAGGCGACGCGCGAGATCATAGTTGCTGGTGCCGACGAACCATGACTCCTGCTGGAGACGTTTAACTATCGCCTGCTGCACTTCACGAGAGAAACGGCGGCGGGTGCCGAAGTCCATCAGGTGGAAGCGGGACATATCGAGATTGGCGGTTAACGCAGTGAAATCAACCAGCTTACTTTCCAGCGCGTCGAGCGCCTGATCAACACCCGCGTTTGGCGAGCGGTAGTGATGAACCAGCTCACTGATCACGGCCAGCAGCGGCACTTCCCACATAATGACTTCACGCCACGGGCCGGTTAAGCGAATATGCAGCTTGCCGTTATCGTTGGTGACACAGACTTGATCTGGGTTATAGCGAAACTCGCGTAACCAGTTCAGATAATCC
Organism: Salmonella sp. SAL00672; assembly: GCF_046552175.1. NCBI lineage: Bacteria > Pseudomonadati > Pseudomonadota > Gammaproteobacteria > Enterobacterales > Enterobacteriaceae > Salmonella > Salmonella sp. SAL00672. The sequence continues at coordinate 70,294 of NZ_JBGDUQ010000010.1, forward strand.
GGTTTAAAAAAGGGCAGGCCGGAGAGCCACTGGAACTCGTCCTCCTGGAGGCGCAGGTGCTGCATCGCGTCCACCTGCTCGCGAATAGCATCGGCATAAATACCCAGCAGGTCGTCGCCACGGCAACGAAACTCAGCCGCTACCTGCACATCATAGTAGTGGTGAAAAACGGCTTGCTGCATATGCAACTTATAAGCATCTGTATCCAGCAACGAGTGCAGAACAGGAGAAGCGAATTGTGTCATAGGTGCGCTGTTGCGTCCTCTCACGGGAGCGTTTAGTACAATAAACAACTAAGAAAACCGCTGGAGTATACCTTGTTTAGCGATTTATTGAACCCCGATCACACCATAAGCTGTCTTTAGGGTCGAGCGCATTTCGTGCCCCATGTTATAAAAATGTAGCGATGCGACTGCTAACCCCTTGAATTTAAGGATTTCTACTGCGCTGCTACCATGCTTTGGGGCAGTGATGGGGCATAGCGGGAAAGTGCCTGGTTGAGCAGAGAAACCTGTTCTGCGCTCTTCTCTGACATCCACTTTCCATACACCTTGTAAACCATCTGTGCATCGGTATGCCCCATCTGCGTTGCTATAAAGTTTGGGTTAGCACCAGCTGATAATGACCAGCATGCATAGGTATGTCGTGACTGATACGCGTTACGGTAACGAATGCCGGCACGCTTGATTATCGGGGCCCAAATTTTATTAATGGAATTAACCGCGTAGTGATATCCTGTGCGAGGTCCACGTTTGACGCATTGAGGGCTGAATACGAACGTGCAGGGCTGAATGACAGATTGTCCATATTCCCGCAACTTCACTTCAACCTCAAACTGCCGGCCAAGGCGTGTCAACTGGGCCTGATTCCTCAGGGCATCAATAGCTGGTTGAATGAGATATATCACCCTGTCAGTACCTGCGTCGGTTTTTGGCAGGGTGAACTCATCCGTCTGGGTAAGGTTGCGCTTCACAATGATCGTCCCGGCATGCAGATCGATATCTTCCCAGGCCAGACCGCACAACTCCCCATGCCTCATTCCGGTATAGACTGCCAGTGACCAGAGATTTCTCATCTGCTGGTGTCCGCATGCCTGGATAAACCTGATGAACTCGTCTGTCGTGAGTGGATCTGGTTCCCCTTTCGCTTTCTTGAGACGGTTAATTCCGCTAAACGGGTTTTCCTTTGCATAGCCGTTATCTGTTCCAAACTGGAAGATCTCGGCCATCAGCATCATGTAATTATTCACTGTGGACGATTTCCGGCCTTTAACCTGAGTCCGGTGATCCTTCTTCATTACCTGAAAGCCCGTCAGCAACTCCTTCCTGACATACAGCAAATCCTCAGTAGTCACCGCAGAAACCATTTTGTTTTCGCCGATGAGTGGAAGCATGTTTTTTATGATAGATTCGTACCTACTCATGGTATTAGAGCTGATCTCCATTCTCTTCAGCTCGGACCATCTTTCGGTAAGCTCCAGCACAGTAATTTCCTTTCTATCCTGACCGAACCGGGCAAGGTTCGGTGAGTTTGGGAATTTTTCCACATAGTTAAAATTCCCCATCCTTATCGCAAAACAAACCGAAGAACGCAGTTCGCCAGCTATCTTGCGATTTTTTGCAGTGTCAGGGATACCAAGGTTTTCCCTGACACGTTTACCTTTATACAGAAACCAGATGCGGAGCGAACCGCCGTGGTTTTCGACGCCTGTCGGGTATGATGCATTAGCCATTAATCCCTCCTGACGTCCAGGAGCATTGACGAGTGTACTGCTTTTCATGTTGTCTTCGCACCTGGTTGATTTTTTTTCTGCGCCTCGATCCACTGATCAACGGCTTCTCTGTTGTATATGCATTCGCTCGAAGGCTTCGGATTTCCGTCTGGTGAAATGTGCAGGTACTCGCGGCCCAGCATCCAGGATTCTTTTCTGGCGCGGGTAATGGTTCCGGGCTTAAGCCCGGTAACCGCAATCAGAACTTTTTCGCTAACCCACTTGTTTGGCGTCAGTTGGATAATGTTGCTCATCGTTTTCTCCAGTGGCCCCGCAGCGGGCCATCGCTAATATTCAGTTTGCCTGTGCTGGCAGATTTCTAAGTTTCCGGACGCCGATCATTGCGGTGGCTACGTAGCTGGTGGCCCGGTTAACTACTTCAACAGGCACCTTTACGCCATCCACTACAACGGTGTAATTGGTAACGTGCTTTTGTCTGCCGTAATCGCCGAACTTTTCATGATGCGCCGCCAGTGCAACATCACATGCGCGACGGCCCAATGGCGATTGCTTACTGCGATTTATAAGGCGCATAAAACCTCCTCAGGCGGGAGGGCGTAACCCCTCCCGATGCAATTAGCCGATGTATTCCGGTTTCATATCGTCCAGGGTGACGCGGTACTTATCGTGCAGTTCGTCGCCAAGATGACGTTTAGCAGCGCCAAGCGTGCTTTCAGCTTTAGCAAACATCTCTGCGGCTTCCGGTTCGCCAGGGTTTGGAATTGAGTTGATCACTGCCTCGACTTTGTTCTGTGCATCGACCTGGTAATAGCGCTTCACTGCTTTGTTTTTTAATTCGGTGAACAGCGCAGTACCCAGCAACGCTTTCTGTGATTCGATATCCGCACGGATTGCTTTTGCCTGATCAACGGAACTTGCTGTATCAATGCGTTCGCGAAGATCGTCGGCAACAGCATCAACGTTAGCTGCCGACTCCTGCGCGCTGGTCCTGGTGCTAACCTCGCTGGTGATTTCCTGTACGCTCATGCGCTGGACTGGAGCAGGGTTAATCTCGCGTTCTTCTCGTTGCTCAACCTCATCAGGGCTGTACACGCCGAGGATCACTTCCGGGCAGTACAGGCGAGCCCAATATTTAACGCCCAGATAGGCAATTTGCTGTTTAGGGTTTGAAACCCATAGCGGAGAATTGCGGGTAACAACGCCGGAGAGGTAAAGAGGTTCTCCCCAGGTGATTTCAGATTCACCTCGCAGAATGGCACCAACCTGAACGAACAGGCCGATCTCGTCCTCATCTGTCCAGCCACGAACGCGCTCAGTGACGGTGTACTTCCCATTTTTACCGTTTTTATCGCGTGTGATTTCCTGTGTCCTGGTGCAGCGCTCCCAGTCACCCCCATAGCGGTAATGAAAACGGCCATGAATGGCACTGGAGCTTGCGATTACTGCGTTGACCAGTTGTGCCTCGTAACCAAGAACACCGTTAACCAGGTGTGTTTTCTGCGCCACAGCGTAAGGGTTCATGCCCCATTGCATAGCCTGCATGACGATTGCCATACAGTCGGCTGGTTTCCCTGCAAGGTGTGCCGGTACCGTCACCTGTGAGTCTGCCATCAGGTTAGCGAAAGCTGTTAACTGACCCAGTGCCTGAACGTTAAAAATTGCGTTACTGGCAGAAATGGTGTTTGGTGCCTGCTGCTCAGTGGTAACAATATTTGTGTTTTCCATGATTTTCCCCTTATGCCTGTACGCGCAACGCTTCAAGGCGGCGCACATCAAAATCGTTCAGTTCGTCGGTGTAGTCTTCTGTGATAGGCGCTGACCATTCACCAGTGTCGAAGCCGTTTGCTATCTCTCGCATTGTTTTGCGGTATTCCAGCATGCCAAGTTCCAGCAACTCGGTAGACGCCTCAATGATGGCGACCCAGTGGTAGTTCTCGTCTTTGTTGACGAAAATCCAGAAAAACTGGTCCAGCGCCGCAGTTTCGCAGTACATGGCCGCGCTCAGGTGATAGCCCCGATCGATGATTTCCCGGTGCAACTTCGCACGCAGGCCTTCCTGCTTGATGTTCCACATGCTAATAGTTTTCAGGTCGGCGCCAATGCGCAGGCCGCCCATATCGAGCTCAAGGTCAGGGCGTACCCGAACTTCCAACCCGGTTTCCTCATCAATCCCAAAATAGCTAACCTCGACAGCGCGGCTTGGGTGAGTCAGCAATTTGCCGGCGGTCGGGTGCTCCAGCAGGGCTTTCTGAATGTTCAGCGCGGTGCTGAGCTGTTGGCGGGTGACCAGCACTTTCCCTTCGGTGTTCTCCCGCCACGCATCCAGCAATTCGTCGGCGAATACCGCTGCCGGGTTGACTGATTTCACGGCCTGAATCAGATCGGCCTTCGTGCCAGAGACTTTCAACGGCGACGATTTTTGCGCTTCCTGAGCGACCAGGTCAGGGTTGATTATTGCCAGTTGCTCCAGCAGCGCGTCACGGCTGCCGCTGGTTTTAACCGGCGCGGGCAGGGTGGCGTTGTACTCTTTGATGCAGGCTTTCATCGCCGTGGCTGTATGTTTGGTGCCGTTTTCAATGCGCTGGAATTCTTCGGGAAGCTGCTCATACGATGCATAGGTTTCATCTACCGAAGCTCCAAGCGGCATCTGCGACGGCAGGGTGGCGTTGTACTCTTCCAGCAGCGCTTTGATATCGTCAGCACTCAGCAGCGCTGGCAGGCTGGCGTTGTGCGCGTCGATGAACTCGCGCAGGGTGGCGGTGGTGGTGAAAGCACCCTCAGGGATCTCCGGCTCTACGCTGAACTCTGCTTCGAGGTTTTCCGGCTGTAGAGCCAGAACATGTACCAGGTTGCCCATATCAAGCACTGGAGAGCGCTCTTTGACGATAGTCTTCTCTACGTGACGCGCGTTAAAGTACATCAGCGACACGCGAGCATCTTTCACCTGAGTTGAGCTGATCCCGTTGGCGGCGTGGTAAACCTCGTTTGGTACACCTTCATAGCGGCCCGGCTCGAAGTATTCCGGCCAGGCTGCTTCTGGCTCTTCTTGTTGCGATTCCGGTACGTTTTGTTGCGCCTCAGGTTCAGATTGGCTCACAGAATCGTTGTTCTGGTGCGTCTCAGCCTGATTCTGGTTCTCTACGGTAACTGCTTCTTTACCAGTACCCAGATCGCCTTCGCCTGCCTGCACCGCATCACCAGCCTGTTTTTCATCACTGTCAGCTTCTTGAACCTGCACATTGCTGGTGATCTCCGGATTCGTTTCTGTGCCATGAGTTGATGAGTTCTGCATTAAAGCGGACACGTCGAAAATACCGTTGCCAACATTTTTAACCAGTTCAGGTTCGGTGGTCGGCTGGCTTGTCCCGGTCTTCACCCATTTTGGGTCGTTCGGGTCGCTGATGCCCTCGACGTATTCACCGCGTGCGGCTGCCAGTTGTTTACCAACATCAACCGGGCTTTTGGGTGGAATGTTTTTACGTGCTTCGTACAGTTCTGCCCGTATTTTCTGGTAGCCTGCTTCTGTCTGGCTTACAGGTGGCTCATTCTCCAGCGGCTGCGGGTCCGGATGATGTTCAGTTGTGTCCTGTTCCACTGCTTCAGGCGTTGCTGGTTCATCTGCCAGTTCGCCTGCCGGTTGTGGTTTTTCTTCATCACACTGAAATCTCCCTGCCTCAATATCCCGCAGACATTTACCCGCCTGACGAAGCCTTGCCGCATTTTCTTCATGGGTTGTTGGGGGGTTATCAGGCGCATATTCGTACCAGTCCGGATCGCGAACACCATGAACGGCAAGAAAGCTTTCGCACCACGTCCGGCGAAGATCAGGATTACCGTTATGTACGGCCTTTGGCGCTTTGCGTACCAGGTCAATAATGGTCTGTCGGTCGTAGCCTTTGATGTCGGGGATAATGCCCACTGTCATCGACATTCGCTTCCAGTCTTCCCGGTCTTCGGCGATGATACGTTTTGCAAAATCCATTGCAGGACGCAGGTTATTCAGATCCAGCTCCTCACAGAAACCACAGGCGAGCTCATAGTTAATCGTTCTGTGTGTCGGTTTTTCGCTACGGCGTGGACGCTCTGGCTTATTTACGTCGTCGACAATTACTTTATGTGGCCCGGTTTTTTTAACGGGTGCAGGTTTATTCTTCAGGCGTTCAGCCCATTCCTTAACCAGCAGGCCGCGGTTAATGTGTTCAGCACTGAACCATTCCTTAAAAAACTTAATAGTGGTGCATAACTCAGGCACTTTTCCATCGACAGGAAATACCTGTTTATACGCATTCACTGCTTTGTGAATATCGTGCTCGATAGCTTTTTTGAACGGCTCTACATTTTCTGCGGCGAGTATCAGGTTCTGGACATATGAATTATCGGTGTCCATTTCGAGACGTAGAATTTCTTTTTTCTGGGAGGCGTCGACGTGATAAAGATACTCACCTTCACCTATGTGCTGAGCAAGAACGCGGTGACGGAGGGGCATAGTTGCGACAACAGTCAGCTCGGGGGCTGGGGCTTTTGCCGGGGAAGGGCTGTTGCTTTCGTTACCAAAATTTTCGTTGTGGTCTTCCAGCACTTCGCCTGTTTCGGTATCAACACCGTCGACGATATGCTGGCGCGCCGCGGCGGCGGCTTCAGATGATGGCAGGGTGACGCTGGGGATTTGCGTCCAGGTCATATTGTCTTTAGCGAGTTGATAGTAATCGCAGAAAGTGAGGCTCAGTTCGCCTTCCGGCGGCAGCTCGTTAACGACAGGGAAATTAGTAGCGACAGCTTTGAAATAATCTTTCAGCTTCGCACCGGATTTAATCAGAAGATAATCCAGTGTTGCATTTGCCGCTTCAAAATCATCACTGCACCAGAGTACAGCGTCTTTCTGGCCTGATGATTTCTTTGCTTTGCGGACTAAAAATACAGGATTAGTTCCACTCATTGTTTTGTCCTCAATTCGTGTAGAATGGAGGTGCCTTAACAGCACCCCGATATATCTGGTTGTTAGGTCCGGTTCGCTTTGGTCGGTTGGACCGGACAGGGCACGCCCGCTTCGGTGGGCGTTTTCTTAATGGATGGTCTGATAAAATTTTTCTGAGTAATCAATCTTGTAACTTCGGTAATTACCAAACCCTGCTTGTTCTCCATCACTTACCTTGACTGTGAGCAGCGAAATGGCTTCTACAGCACAATGAGGACAGTCGAACTTTCCGAGTACATATCCACCGTCGAGAATCACAGTAGTTTCGCCAGTTGAATTTGAGTGAATAACGCCTGAGACTTTCTTTTCGCAATTGAATAAAGCAATGCTCTTATTAACTGCTTTCAGGTTCATTTCGATTTTTACGATTTCCATAAGTTCTCCAGTCTTAAATTCAGGGTGTAGGAAGCCACGCCAAATTAATGGCGAATCTTTCATTTCATATTTCGGAACTACTATTTAACTTTCGTGCGCCATCTGGTCGTATTAAGCGCACTGCCTGGAACAATATTCCTTTTCTTTGCGCGCCAGTTGCGAGCCGTTGCGATAGAGAAGGATGTTTTTTACTTCTTTGCCTTCATCAATGGATTTGCGGCAGTAACCGCATTGTTTAAGCATCCGGATCTCCTTTCTGCGCCAGCAGGTAGCAGAGGCGGCGGATTAAAACCTCAATCCGGTTGAGCGGGACGGCCTGCTGTCGAGCTGGTTTACGTGCGAAATCAATCATTCTCACCCTCGTTTGCCTTATCGCCGGCCAGCGGAACGTTTTATCTACTGCGCTTGTTACTTAACAACAACTGCCGTCATGTTCGTATGCCTCAGGCTGGCTACTTAGCCCGACTCAGCAGCGGGATAACTCTTGGTATTGTCCGGCTGTTATCTGGTCTGGCGTTGTCTTGATACATTAAATGCTCACATATCGTGAGTTATTTGTCAATATGAATTGTGAGCATTATTTTCTTGGTGGGATATGGATAAGCAAAAAAAATCCCGCATTTGCGGGATTACTAAGAGGGGAGGTTAGCTCAAGAGGATGGAGTATCTTTTTTATGCTGTCTGCTTCTAAGGTATTGTTCTACATACTCATCAATTTCTTTTAATCTGATTTCAAACAGATCAAGCATACGTGTTTGCTCTGATGCTGGCAGTTGATTAAACAATTCGAGTAGCTTTTGTTGGTTATCACTCAGCCATGAGTTGGCATTTTCCTGCTTACCGAACATTAGTTCTGCGGGGGAAATGCCAAGCACTTGACCAAGCGTAATGGCATCCTCAGCTCCAATACTCCGCGTTCCAGCCTCGTAATTTGCAATGCGTGACGACCCCGACCAGCCACATAGCTTAGCCAGTCGTCCCATGCTTAATCCTCTGTTTTGGCGGATAGTTTTAAGACGTTCGCCAATTTGTTCTGCAATCGTTTTCATGTTTGGAATTTTATCACGCTACGTGAAATTGATGATACTCACGTATGTGTAGTTGACTATGCTCACGAATTGTGAATAATAAAATTCGGAGGTTTTAAATGAACAAAATTTCAACATACAGAAAGCAACTGGGGCTATCTCAAAGGCAGCTTGCGACTCATTTGGGATGGATACAGAGCCGTCTGGCGAACTACGAAGCAAATTTTCGCACACCCGGACTGGAGGAGTGCCGAAAAATTGTTGCCACACTTAACCATCTGGGATCTCGCTGTGTTCTTGATGATGTTTTCCCGCCTCATGTGAACGATAGCAGAACCATATTAGCGAAGGTGAACAACCATGATCACCCCTGAAACAGCCAGTCAGGCGTTATCGTCATGGCTGGCATATCTACAGATAACCCAGGAAACCGCCACGCAACTGATCACCCGCGCATTCCTGGAGCAGCCGGCGCGACCGGAAATAGCGGTTCACCGTATCGAGCGTGACGACGGAACGGTGGATTACGACGCATGGCGCCGTAACCGGATAAACATTTTTCAGCGCTGGCGGAAACGGGAAACGGCGGAGCACTGCGAGAAATTCTCTGCGCTGATCCCCGCTATTCTGGAGGCGATCCGCAAAAGTGCGCCGGAACTGCATAAACGAATAACGGCAGGGCAGAGCATTGAGTACCTGCTTTCACAGCTTTTAAAAAAACCGCAGTGGCAAGCGCGGTACTTCTTGGCGCGCCGCTGGCGGATTTTGAGCGAAAGTGTGACGAGGCCATATATGCATTACAGGCGTTACGTAGCGGTTATCGCCAGCAGTACCAGAGACATGACCAGTGAGTAATTTTTTATGTTTTCAGATCGCCCGGAAAAGAGCGTAGAGAGGCTTTATGGCCACACTTCCATACATGCAGCTTTACATCGCTGATTATCTGGCGGACACCATGCACCTTTCTGCCGAGGAGCATGGAGCCTATTTGTTGTTGATGTTCAATTACTGGCAGACCGGAAGAGCTATCCCGAAAAGCAGGCTGGCAAAAATTGCTCGGATTAGCAGTGAACGCTGGGGGGCTGTGGAAGAGTCCCTGAGAGAATTTTTCATTGATAACGGCACTGAATGGATTCATGAGCGTATCGAGAATGATCTCGCTGCGGTCAGGGATGTTCTGGCGAAAAAGTCGGCAGCAGGGAAAGCATCTGTTCAGTCCAGAAGGAACAGGAAGAAAACGCAGGCCGCCAGTGGAAGTAACACATGTTCAACAGGTGTTGGTTCGGTGTTTAAACAGGAAGCCAACAAAAAGGGAACTAATAAAGATATAGATCTAAAAGAATTAAACCCCACACATAACGCGCGTGCGCGCGCGAGTGCTCCGGTTAGTCAGCCTGGAATTATGCAACAGCCTGTCGTGACTGAACCGGAATACCGGGAAGGCCTGAACGAGCCGATCGGGAAATTCTCAATGATGGATGACTGGCATCCCTCGCTGGATTTCCGACAACGGGCCGCCCAGTGGGGCGTTGCGTTACCAGAGCCGGAGTATTTACCTACGGAGCTTGTCGCGTTCAGGGATTACTGGACGTCGGAGGGAAAGGTGTTCACACAAATCCAGTGGGAACAAAAATTCGCCCGTCACGTAAACCACGTCAGGGCAAAGGCGAAACCAGCCAGCAGGGGAGAAAGCCATGCAGAAATCCAGCCAGACAGCATCGCATCGCGGGCAGTACAGCAAATCAGGGCAGCCCGCGTGCAGTGGGAACGCGAAAACGGGATCGTCAGCGACGGAGACGGCCTGGCGACTCTGGGAAGTCATGGGGGAAATTTATTCGAACCGATGGACGCAGAAGAACGGCGCGGCACCTTCGAAGCTGTGGGTGGCCCAGATTGGGGCGATGACTGAGCGCCAAATCCGGCTGATTTGTCAGCAGTGTATGGAGCGATGCCGGGCGGCTGAGACATGGCCGCCGGACCTGGCTGAGTTTATTTCGCTGGTTTCTGAAAGCGGAGCTAATGCGTTTGGTCTCACAGCCGATGCGGTGCTGGCGGAATATCGTCACTGGCGTAACGAGTCCTGGCGCTACTCCGGCAGTGATAAATATCCGTGGCCTCAGCCGGTTCTGTATCACATCTGCACCGAGATGCGCAGAACGGGCGTTGAGCACCAGATGACGGAAGGCGAACTGAAACGACTTGCAGAACGGTTACTGGCGAAGTGGACAAAACACGTCGGTAATGGTTTCAGCATACCGCCGGTACGCCGTCAACTGGCAGCGCCGCGCCATCCGGCAGGGCCAACCCCGGCACAACTGATGATGGAAGAATTCAGACGGCGTAAGGCGGCGGGAAGGCTTTAACAGGGGGGGACTTATGAGCAGAAATTACACACCGGCGCAGAAAGCTGAAATACAGAAGCGCCTGACGGAACTGATACGAACACACGGTCGGATGACGTTTGGAGAGCTGCGGAAGATAACAGGGTTAACTATTTTTACAGCCCGTCACTACCTGGAAAAGGCGGAAAGTTGTGGGGATCTGTATCAGGCCGGGAGAAACGGTATTTTCCCTTCGGAACAGGCTTTCCGGCTTTGGAAGCAGAAACGTGAAGATGCCAGGATTAACCGCTTTCTGAAAACACCGGAAGGTGTCGTGAGTTCCTACGACCGGACCAGAAACGTTATCTGTACGGAGTGCCGGAACAGCGTGACGATGCAAAGGGTACTGGCATTTTATCGGGGAAATTACCGGGAGGCGAAATCTGCATGAAAATTGAATAATGTAACTTTGCAGAGGTAGCGAATATCGTAATCACCCGTTCGGCATTTGAATTCCGTGAGCACAGTGGTGTTGTGAATGTCGCCTTGTTCACAACACCAGGAATATTCCACTATCAACTGGTGTCTGCAGCTGGACATAATTTTATCTGATATTCAGGCTGTACCAGCGCCAAGGTTCCGTGAGTCCGACTGTCTTTTTTGCTTCCAAATATTCAGTTTTAATTATCTGAGTATGGCAAGGTGATCATCTGTATCAAACACCGGGCAACTGGTTTTACTTTACCCATCGATTACGTCCCTGTTGTTTAGCCCGATAAAGGGCCTCATCCGCTCTGGCAATAATGCCGGTAACAGTGTCACCGGCTGTGGAAAGGGTGATGCCCATGCTGACGGTGACCGTTTCGCTAACCGCAGATGCTGCATGCGGCAGTGCGGTTTCACGCAGGTTTGTCTGAATACGTTCAGCAACCAGTGCAGCTTCATTCAGCGACGACGAAGGCAGCACAACGACAAACTCCTCGCCCCCGTAACGTGCCACCAGGTCTGCCGGAGTACGAATCGACCTCTTCACTACACAGGCCACCTTTGCCAGACAGGCATCGCCAGCCTGGTGACCATAATGGTCGTTATAGTTTTTGAAATAGTCCACATCGAGCATGATCAGTGCAAACGGCTCCGTCTGGCGGAGAGCATCCCCAAGAAAACTTTCCATTGAACGTCGATTAGCGGTCCCGGTCAGTGCATCCTGGTGAGCCATAACGTCGAGACGCGCGATAAGCATCCGGTTTTCCTGGTAACGCAACCAGGCTTCATCAAACCAGCGTTGCAGGATAAAGCGACCATAAATGAGTATGGCGGTAAGAGTAAGCCAGACTAATAAAAACCGGATATTCACATACTGGTTAAGCTGCACACTGGCCAGCAGGGCGGTCAGCCATAACGGGACGATGAAAAGTAGCAACGCTGGCAGATGATAATAAAGCGCAGCCAGCGCGGTAAGCATAAGGATGACACTGAGAGGCCAGGCAAAAGGCAGCTGCCACCAGACAATAAAACAGTAGCTACAATAGCTCCACATCAGACTGAGAATCAGCAGCATCACCAGACAAAGAGGAGTAAATCTGGTCGGAAGGCGGTAAATGAAAAGGGGTATCAGGAACGAAAAAACAATAATACTGCCCATAATATCGTCTATTAACGGCAGTACCCCAGTCTGTGCACTGATCGACTTGTCAAAGTCACTGATGAGTATGTGGCGAAATAAAATGATAAGCGCAAAGCTGATATTCACAAATGTGAACCACGGAATACTTACACGTAGCGCTTGCCTGACCATATCTTTATGATCCTGCCATACCCTTCCTGCACTGGAGGTACGGCGCCTGTCGTCCGAATCCTGCCCCATCCTTAATCGCCTCATATAATGAATAATTACTATCCAGTGTAGTGCGGAGATACTTCACGGTGAAAAATGGAAAAGCTATCAGGCCAGGCTGCATTTTTGGCTGATGAGATGATTTTTGTCCCACAGTGACGAACTTATCGTCAACGCTTCTGTAGTAGGGGAATAATTATAGTTGTCTCCCGGTAACGGGAAGCGAGCTTACCCCACTGACTAAAAGAGGATGGAACTGGCAGACGTAAAACATGATTTATTTGTATCCGTAAATGGCGAAATGTAACGTTTTGGTTATATTTAAAAGAGCTAAAATGGTCAGCAAAAATTTTAATTATTTGAATTAACAGATGATTAATCGACGAAGCTGAATGATTAGGACATTCTCACATGAGGGGTACAAATGAGACTTAAGTTGATCGTTAAAAGTTTTGCGCTGGCGGGGCTACTCTCTTCCACTGCGCTGACACCTTTATTTGCACAGGAAGCCCCAAAAGGTGCCACTGCTTCAACCAAGCAAGCTAACGATGCGCTTTATAACCAACTTCCTTTCTCTGATAACACCGATTTCACGAATGCCCATAAAGGCTTTATCGCTGGTTTACCTGAAGAGGTGATTAAGGGAGAGCAAGGGAATGTCATCTGGAATCCACAGCAGTACGCTTTCATAAAAGAAGGGGAAAAATCTCCTGACACTGTTAACCCTAGTCTGTGGCGTCAGTCCCAGCTAATCAATATCAGTGGCTTGTTTGAAGTCACAGACGGCGTCTACCAGATTCGTAACCTTGATTTATCCAACATGACGATTATCGAAGGTAAAGAGGGGATTACGGTTGTCGATCCGCTGGTTTCTGCGGAAACAGCCAAAGCCGGTATGGATTTGTATTTCAAAAACCGTGGCAATAAGCCTGTTGTCGCCATCATTTATACTCATAGCCATGTTGACCACTATGGCGGTGTGCGTGGCGTTGTCGATGAAGCGGACGTGAAATCCGGCAAGGTGAAAGTGTATGCGCCTGCTGGCTTTATGGAGGCAGCAGTAGCCGAGAATATTATGGCCGGCAACGTGATGAGCCGCCGTGCCAGCTATATGTATGGCAACCTCCTGAAACCAGATGCCTCCGGCCAGGTTGGCGCCGGACTGGGGACGACCACCTCTGCGGGGACGGTGACACTGATTGCGCCCACTAATATCATCGATAAAGACGGCCAGAAAGAAGTGATTGATGGCCTGACTTACGACTTTATGCTGGCCCCTGGTTCGGAAGCCCCTTCGGAAATGCTGTGGTTCATCGAAGAGAAGAAACTCATCGAAGCCGCAGAGGACGTCACTCACACCCTGCATAACACTTACTCGCTACGTGGCGCAAAAATTCGTGAGCCGTTGCCGTGGTCGAAATATATCAACGAAGCTATAGTGCGTTGGGGTGACAAAGCTGAAATTATTATGGCCCAGCACCACTGGCCGACCTGGGGTAACGAGAATGTTGTTGGTCTGCTGAAAAGCCAGCGAGACCTGTATCGTTATATCAATGACCAGACTCTGCGCATGGCCAATGAAGGTCTGACTCGCGACGAAATAGCGGCCAACTTCAAACTACCGGATAGCCTGGCAAAAACCTGGGCCAACCGCGGCTATTACGGCTCCATCAGCCATGACGTAAAAGCAACGTATGTGCTGTATCTCGGTTGGTTCGATGGCAATCCGGCAACCCTTGATGAGCTGCCACCCGAAGAAGCGGCCAAGAAATTTGTTGAATACATGGGCGGTGCCGATGCGATTCTTCAGAAAGCTAAAGCAGACTTTGACCAGGGGAACTACCGTTGGGTTGCTCAGGTGGTGAGTAAGGTCGTGTTTGCCGATCCAAATAACCAGAATGCACGTAACCTTGAAGCCGATGCGCTGGAGCAATTGGGGTATCAGGCTGAATCTGGTCCATGGCGTAACTTCTACCTGACCGGTGCGCAGGAGCTGCGTAACGGTGTGGTTAAAGGTCCGACGCCAAATACAGCAAGTCCGGATACCGTTCGGGCGATGACCCCTGAAATGTTCTTCGACTTCCTGGCTGTACATATCAACGGTGAAAAAGCGGGTAATGCCCGGGCGGTATTTAATATTGACCTTGGCAGCGACGGCGGAAAGTACAAGCTTGAGCTGGAAAATGGCGTGCTGAACCACACGGCTAATGCTGAAGCGAAAGATGCTGATGCCACGATTACTCTGAACCGTGACACGCTGAATAAAATTATCCTGAAGGAAGAAACTCTGAAGCAGGCTCAAGATAAAGGAGAAGTCAACGTTACCGGTAATGCTGCGAAACTGGATGAGATGCTGGGCTATATGGACAAGTTTGAGTTCTGGTTCAATATAGTTACACCATAAATAGATTCCCTGCGGCGTCAATGCTGCAGGGAAGTTACTTCAGACAATTCTGTACGTTTTTTATACTCGATTTTTCCTTCATTCTTTATATCTTGCTTCATCTTATGTATTTGCTGCTGAAGAACATGGCCCTGATACCAGTCAGTTCTGATTCTGTTATGCACAGCCTTTTTCATCAGATGATAGTAACTGGTTGTTGCGTGATTCAATGGCCTGCGAGTCTGGTCAACATGCTTTTCGATGCCGGTTGGCCATGATGCCAGTATGGTTAACTGGCATCATGGCAGCATAATTTTGCCGGATAAGTCAACCGCAGCGATGTTAATCGTCCTGATTATCATCTGCATCACTGTCACAGTGACTGCACCAGTAACGAGGAGAGACTGCGATCGAACCGGCCAGACAGAGAGGAGGTAGTTGTCTTCATTGCTAAGTAAGAGACCTTGGGGGATGAATCTCCGTCACCTGTGATGTGTCAGACAACCTCAATGTACCCGTACTTAATACCTGCGCCGGCGGTTTTTTTAATGTCCGGGAAATGAGCATGTCAAAAAATAACCAGTTATAAGATTATAAATAGAACACAGAGAAAATGTCATTGCACATGGTCAAAAAATAACCATATTTATTGATGATGATAATTAATAGTCTCCTATATATTCATGGTGAGCATGAAGATGCTTTAAAAATGCTCAAGTTCGTTATCTATGGAGACACCGTGAAAAATTTAAATAAAACATTCACTTGTAAATATGCTGTTATTCGCCGTGATGACATGACAGTAATTGCTGAAATGGATTTTTTTCCTGACTGCAACAGGTCATTGATGTATCGGGATGGCCGCTATGTCCGGTTTCTGCCGTTGTTGCAAAATGACATCATGGGGAGCGATACCCTGATTAATGAGCTAACTATCAGAGCCGGTTATCATGAATAATCATCCTTTGTTATACTCGCTTGCGGGCTGAACTCCCAATCTACTGCGCCACGGAGAATACCATGGCGCACGAATTACAACTCATCAAGCAGTCATCTGGAATTCTGATCCCCGCAACGCCGGAGACCAGTGATATTCTGCAATCAAAAATCAAACTCGGCGCCGTGCTGGTGGCTGAGTTCCGTCAGGTGAGGAATCCTGCATTCCATCGCCGCTTTTTCGCGTTGCTTAATCTTGGGTTTGAATACTGGGAACCCACCGGCGGCGCCATTTCTGCCAATGAGCGCAAACTGGTAAACGGTTATGCAAAGTTTCTCGCTGCATATGGCGGGAATGAAAGCGCATTACTGGATGCGGCTGAACAGTATCTGGAACAGATTGCAAACCGCCGGGTAACAAACGGGATTAGCCTGTGTAAATCATTCGATGCCTACCGCGCATGGGTGACGGTTGAGGCTGGTCACTATGACGCCATCCAGTTACCGGACGGCACCCTTCGCAAACATCCCCGCAGCATCGCTTTTTCCAGCATGGATGAGGTCGAATTTCAGCAGTTGTATAAATCCGCGCTTGATGTTCTCTGGCGCTGGATTTTATCACGTACATTCCGTACTCAGCGCGAGGCCGAGAACGCCGCCGCCCAGCTCATGAGCTTTGCGGGGTGATGGCGATGAAATACTCCTGGTTCCATCATCACGACTGTACAACCGAGCAGGCCGACACTCTGATATCGGATTATCAGAAGCGGGGCATAAGGACAGAAAAGAGCCTGAACCCTGACTTCATTACCTGGACTGTCAGCGCGAAATTACCTGAATATGCACACCGGGTGCGGACGCCAAAATCCTTACGCCAAAAGGTCTGGGGGTGAACATGGCTAAATTACCGCGCCGTAAGTGCGCAAACAAAGAATGCCGCCAGTGGTTTCACCCGATACGCGAGGGGCAGATCGTTTGCTCGTACCAGTGCGCCAGCGCCGTCGGCAAAGAACAGACCAGAAAAGCTCGCGAAGCCGCGCAACGTAAGGCGCAATCCCTTCAGCGCGCCGCTGAGAAAAAAGAACGCGCCGCCTGGCGCCAGCGGAAAGCCGCGGTTAAGCCGCTGAAACACTGGATTGACTTGACGCAGCGCGCCGTAAATGACATTTGCCGCGAAACCGAACTGGCAGAAGGACTCGGTTGCATCTCCTGTGGAACGAAGACGGCATTCGCATGGCATGCAGGCCATTACAGGAGTACGGCCGCCGCCGGGCATCTGCGCTTTACTCGCTTCAACATCCATCTTCAGTGTGATGTCTGCAACGTCTACAAATCAGGGAACATCGAAGCATATCGTGCCGCGCTGGTTGAGCGTTACGGTGAGGCTGCGGTGCTGGCACTCGAGAACAATAACACCCCGCACCGCTGGACGGTCGAGGAGCTGAAGGAAATCAGGCTCGCGGCTCTGGCGGATCTGCGTGCGCTAAAAAAGCTGGAGGCCGCATGAAACCAGAACTGATCGAGATACTCCGCATGCGCTGGTTGCGTCTCCGAATTTATCGATACCGGGGATCTTTTCCTGTGGCATACCGCATTCTTCGTAATTACGTCCGCATTGAAGCAAAACGGGAGCATCGAAATGAATCTTGAGTCCTTACCGAAATATTTTTCACCTAAATCCATGATGCCCGGCGCAGTACCATGCGGAATAACGTCTGATACGCTGACTATTACTGACGTAATGGCATCCCTCGGGCTACTTACTGCAAAAGCCGCAGTGGGTATTGAATTGTATCTTGCAAAAGCTGGGGTTTTATCTTCTGAAAATATCATCGCCTATATCAGGCTATTAGCAGAGCAGCGTGCAGAACGGCATGGGGCATTACGGAAAATGGAAGAGGGTAAGCGTTCAAAATTTCTCGACACTATGGCGCGTTATGTATTTCGCGATTATTCCCTCAGCGCGGCCAGCCTGGTGACGTGCAGTAGCTGTCATGGTGCTAAATTAATTGATGCTGAGGTTTTCACGAACAAGGTTACCTACCCGGATGGTAAGCCACCAAAATGGGTAAAAGATACGAAAGGTATTTCTCCGTCCGACTGGGAGGTGTGGAAATCAGTTCGTGAGCAGGTGCGCGTAGTGTGTAAGGCGTGTGATGGCAAAGGCCATGTGAAAAATGAATGTCGTTGCCGGGGACGCGGAGAAATTCTCGATAAGAAAAAATCTGAGTTGCAGGGCGTGCCGGTTTATAAAAAATGCCCAAGATGCAAGGGAAGAGGCTACCCACGTCTCAAAGATACCGAGATTTTTAAAGCACTAGGAGTAACGGAAATGGTATGGCGGTACAACTATAAACTGTTTTTCGATCGGCTGGTGGAGCATTGCCATATTGAGGAATCGTATGCAGAAAAGGTTCTGGGAAACGTGACTCGATGACCAAAATAATTTAGCTATTGCAAACTTAACGGAAAATGGCTAACCTGATTCCAACGATGGGTTATTATGCCTGTGATGTTACAAGAATTAAGAACCTCGCCTCGGCGGGGTTTTCTTTTATGGATTCCCGACGCCAATAAGACAAAGTGCGGGGAGTGATGCGGAGTCTACATGTTCCAGCCGACCGCAAAGCTCACACAGGCAGGACCACAATCTGATACCGCGATAGCTTTTGCTGATCGCGCCGGAGCGGTAACCGGCAACAATTTAAGCCTCGGTGATTGCCGGGGCTTTTCTGTTTGTGCCGTCCGGAATAATCCCTCTGAGTTTTGTCGTTAATCCACCGGGCGGCCTTCCTACTTCACACTGCGCCATCCGAGCTATCGGAGGTGAGGCTTATGAAAATGCACAACGATCCCCATTCAATGGACTCACAATCTATTTTTGCTGGCTCACAATTACTGCCAATGGAAAAAACTTCTCATTTGGCTCTGAGCGTCGGATTTCGCTCTCACTTAGCGTGAGTCCACGTCCGATTTCAGTTGCAGTTATTGTGAGCCAAAATTTGCGCTGATTGCGAGTCTGACTTTTTTCGATTGTGAGTCGTTACAGATAGCCGCCGGGCCAGACACCACAACGGTACCAGGTGGCGTTATGTGCTAGAAACCGAAATTCTTGAACATCTCATTACTACTCATATCGTTGGCTGGCGCACGGTTCATCGACTCCATCTGCTTAATCAACCCTATGCTAGCACCAACAGGCCCCCCGACGCTGAAACCGACGCTGCTGGAGCGGGTTTTGCTGGTGCTACTGCTGTGGGTTTGACTACGGGTGTTACAGTTGCTTTGGTGTGTCCGTGTGAGACCATTTTCGTTGAGCTGGCTATCTTCACTTTGGGTGCAGTTTCCCTGTGACTGGCTGTGACTGTCTCCTGTGGTGTGGTTGCGGCTATCCGTGTGCCACTCGCTATAGCCTCCCGCCGGCGCAATGATTCCGACCGATGTACCGTGGGTGGCATAGGGAGGCATGACCATGCCACTACAGCCACCGAGCAGTAACGCGGTGCCGACGATAAAAATGAACTTACCCAGAGCGGTGTTTTTCATTAGTTCCTACCTATTTCTTCTCGTTGGTTATTTCTATGCCCTGCCTTGGCAGGGCTCGCTATTATTCATTCTTCAACTGTGAGATCAAGTTATTTTAATTAAATCGGTATTATTCTTAATTGTGTTCTTTATGAATAAATATCCTCCGGCTATGCCGGAGGATATTTATTATTTCCCCTCATAACTGAGAGGCCCCACACAACCAGAGGGGGATGAATGTCCGAATCGATTTCTGGTACTGGGTTAGCAGGTGGCATCCTGACAGGAGCCAGTGTCTATGGACTGCTGACCTGTATTAGCTCAGACCTGAACTGGTTACTGTGTTGTAGCATCGTGGGATTTTGCATTTTTTGATGAGTGTCAATTACTAAATTCGTAGGCGATTCTTGGTGGTGATGTGTGACCCATCTCTTTTAAAATGATATTGGTATACTCGACTACCGGGCCTCTTGGATTACTGTCTTCTTTGTCCTGAAGGTGAGTCAACGCGTGTACAACTTCATGAATAAATGAGCGTGTTGTATCAAATTGTTGTGGGCCATCATTACTTTCATAGTACTCTGGTATTGAATCATCGTCTGTATCATCCAGGTTGAGGGCAATCACTTTTCTGCCTTCTGAACTCTCCTGGTCCTCATCAGTTACGGTAGTACCAAAGTTTTCTCCGGCTCCCAGCAACCAGCGTTATTCTACATCATGCAATTCCTGGTCGTAGGCATAATTCATCAGTCTGCGGAATGTCCCGCTTTGAGTGTATGCATCTTCAAGTATGCGTGATAGCACCTCACGGCATTCATCATAGGTATCATCATCAATTTCGATATCAGGATCCATTCCTCCTGGTCCAGAGATAAGGTATTCAGCAAGACACATTGGTTCCAGCCTGGCTTTATCATCGGTAGCAAGACCATCATGTTGGAGGCGTAATTGAGAAGGATTATCTTGGTGTTCTGGAAGGTCTGGAAATACCTTGCTGTCATGAGGATGGGATAATCCATATGTTGACATCATATTATTGATAAATATTGGTTTAATTCCCGTTGGCATGATGAGTTACACATCCTTTTTATTACATGGAATTAACATTCTATAAATAGCATGTTTTTGTCAAACAGAATTCACTCAGCACGCAATCAATTAAGCTAAAAGCTAAATTTGCAGTATTTGTGCCTCACCTCCATTAAAATTGTACTCTGCGTGATTTTACTTTCAGATTCTGCAACCACAGGCAATCCTGTTTTACAAGATATTAAACCCTGCAACCCAACCATTTCACTCACTCTAGTTACCATCCGAAATCATCGGAGGTGAGGCTTATGAAAATGAATGACAAGACTCCTGAATTCTGGGCTGCGGTTTTGACCGGACTCAAAAATGCGTGGCCCCAGATACTTGGGGCGTTAATGGCCGGACTCATTGCCTACGGCCGACTGATATACGACGGCGCCACCCGTAAAAATAAATGGCTTGAGGGCGTCCTGTGTGGCGCTCTTTCCTTATGTGTCACCAGTGCGCTTGATGTGGTAGGCCTGCCGGTTTCCATTTCGCCTTTCGTTGGCGGAATTATTGGCTTTGTCGGTGTGGACAAGCTGCGCGAAATCGCAATTAGCGCACTCAAAAAACGTGCAGGGGTTAATGATGAGAATCAGTGAAAAAGGCATTACCCTAATCAAAGAGTTTGAAGGTTGTAGCCTGACAGCTTATCCGGACCCGGGAACGGGGGGAGATCCCTGGACGATTGGTTATGGCTGGACCCACTCTGTTGACGGTAAGCCAGTTAAGCCCGGAATGATGATTGACGAGGCTACTGCCGAGCGCTTGCTTAAAACTGGTTTAGTCGGTTATGAAAATGATGTGTCCAAACTGGTTAAGGTCAAGTTGACGCAAGGCCAGTTTGATGCGCTGGTGTCGTTCGCGTACAACCTCGGCGCCCGGACATTATCCTCATCAACTCTGCTGCGGAAGCTAAACGCTGGTGATTACGCCGGCGCCGCTGATGAGTTCCTGCGCTGGAATAAGGCTGGTGGCAAAGTACTGAACGGGCTTACCCGTCGGCGTGAGGCGGAGCGTGCTCTGTTCCTGTCATGATGTTCAACTGGAAAACGATGTTTGTTGGCCTGTTGCTCGTCTCGCTAATTGTTGCCGGTCGGCTGGCAAATCACTACCGCAATAACGCTATCACTTACAAGTACCAGCGTGATACTGCTACTCACAACCTGAAGCTGGCGAACGAGACAATTACCGACATGACGAAGCGCCAGCGTGACGTTGCCGCCCTCGATGCAAAATACACAAAGGAACTAGCTGATGCACAAAACAGGAATACTGATTTGCAGCGCCGCCTTGCTGCTGGTAGCCGGGTGCGCGTCGAAGGGCGATGTTCAGTGCCCACCCGGACCGAAACCGCCAGCACCAGCCGCGTGGGCAATGCTGCCACCGTCGAACTCTCTCCAGGTGCTGGACAAAACGTTCTCAATATCCGCGCCGGAATCATCAGCGACCAGGAAAAACTGAAGTATTTGCAGGAGTACATCCGGACGCAATGTCTGAAATAAAAGACCCGGAGATGGACACCTGCATCTCCGGGCGGAAGACAAACATGTTCAGAATCGTCATTAAAAGCACGCCATGAAATCTTATTTAGTTGTTTCTGGAGACTATAACCAGTGAAATAATCCCCAGATAATTGATGATATAACATAACAAAACATTAGCCAGTCTGACCACTGGCTTTTTTACATCTGTCAACGAGCCCCGGACAAAATGAGCGGACAGAACTGAAACCTGATAACAAGGAAAATTAATGAAGGCAAAATTATTCGTACTGGCCCTGGTATGTGTGTCCCTCGCCGGTTGTACAACGCTTTATTATCGGTAATGACTATGCGCCGTATATTAGCCACCGCTGCCGCACTTTGTCTTGGCGGCTGCATTACTGTGTATGGTCCGGTTAAAACGGGCGGGCAGCAACAGCAGGACAGCCAGTCCGGGCAGCAGCCAGGGATGAGCGAACAGATATCAACCTCATTCATCGGTAACCGTAAACCGGATGAGTTGCTGAATGCCGTGGCGCTGTATTTCAGGGAGAAAGCCATCACAGCCAGTGTTAACGACCAGACCACAGGAATTATCGCCGGTACCGGGGATGACCCGGAACTGAGTTCGTTGTATCTGGACTGTTCACTGTTACCGCAGACACAAAATATCCAGGAGCATTACCGTATCGTCGCGCAGGTCTGGAGTGCCGGTGAAGGCAGTAATGTTTCGGTAATGGTGACAGGCACTGCCGGACTGGATACTGCCGACGGTAACGATAAGGTGAAGCCGGTGGAGTGTAAAAGTACCGGGATATTTGAAAAAGATTTGCAGGAACGGCTACGTAAGTAGTCTGAGAAACTTCGTAAATAAAAAATCCCCGCAGGAGGGAAAAGGAGCTTACCTGCGGGGGAGTTTCAGAAATGCATAAACATGATAATGTCTCTGGGTCTTCGTACTACCACATCGCGCTTTTATAGTACTGACGTAAGCCAGTTTTCGTACACCTCAAAAACGTAACCAGACGCTAAAAACTGGTACACCTCATGAAATAACCCAGTGGCTGAAAAGTTTGGTGTTGGAACGAATCCCCTGACCAGGCTGGCATTTATTTTATCTGAATATTGACGCTGTATTTTTTCGCTTTGTTTTTACGGGCTTCATTACGTGTCTGAAGTACTCTCAGTTCGTATTTTCCGGACGCCGGTAGCGTGTACTGGCCATTGCCATCCAGTTCAGATGAATATCTGGACAGGTCAACGGAATCGCTAATTCCTGGCCCGAACAGGTAGGTATCTGCGCCTTCATTCGAAATACTTACATGTACTTTCTGCCCCTTTCTGGCCTGGAAGTTATATGTATCGTAATCGTATCCCTTTATTACGCCGGAATAGCGGGCGCTATTTTGTCCTTTATCGAATTCGACATTCACGTTTTTACCAGTTGCAAAGCCAGCTGAGGTTAGCAGTGCAAAAAGAAAAACAGTTTTAGCGATACTCTTGAATTTCATATGTAAGACCCTCAGTCAGCGTTAAAATGATTAATTGTTATATTGTAATAATAACTGTTCGGTTTTTTCCAGGGTCCTTTCCGGGAATTCTGCCTGTTACGGGGCGGCAGCGTCGCAGGATTTCACTCCTTATGAAAATTTTCAGGGAAAAGCCAGATCCGTTCTTCTTATCGTTTATTTCCTGTTTTTAAAGGTTTTTTTAGAAAAAAGAAAGGATCTGCTGGATAACGTTTTTAGTTAAAAACGAAGATCGCAGATCCTTTCCTGTTTCCGGGAGACTTTTCCATGAACGTGAACAAAAAAAAACTGGCTGAAATTTTTGGTTGTGACGTCAGAACTGTCACAGCCTGGCAAAGCCAGGGGCTGCCACTTGTTTCCGGAGGAGGAAAAGGTAACGAAGCAGTGTTCGACACCGCGGCAGCGATTTCATGGTACGCGGAGCGTGATGCGTCTATTGAAAATGAAAAGCTGCGTAAAGAGGTTGATGATTTACGTGCCGCTGCGGAATCAGATCTTAATCCCGGCACCATCGACTATGAGCGCTACCGCCTGACAAAAGCCCAGGCGGATGCGCAGGAACTTAAAAATGCTGAGCGCGAAGGGCTGGTTCTTGAGACCGAACTGTTCACCTACATCCTGCAACGGGTGGCTCAGGAAATAGCAGGGATACTGTCAAGGGTACCGCTGGTATTACAGCGCAAATATCCTGATCTGTGCCAGTCGCACATCGATGTGGTCAGAACGGAAATCGCCAGGGCGTCAGGCAGGGCCGCCACGATAGCGGATGTGGAGAAGTGGACCGATGATTTCCGGAGAGCGCAGGGCGAATAATGCCAACAGAGCCATAACTAACGGGCTGATAGCGCTTCATATTCCCGTACCGCTTACCACCGTGCAGTGGGCTGATAAGTATTACTATCTGCCAAAAGAGTCCTCCTACACCCCCGGCAAATGGGAAACGCTGCCGTTTCAGGTAGCGATAATGAACGCGATGGGGTATGAACTGATCCGCGTTGTAAACCTCATTAAGTCTGCCCGCGTGGGCTATACCAAAATGTTGCTGGGGGTGGAAGGCTATTTCATAGAGCACAAGTCGCGCAACAGCCTGCTGTTCCAGCCGACCGACTCATCCGCTGAGGATTTTATGAAATCCCACGTGGAGCCGACTATCAGGGATGTTCCTGTATTGCTGGAGCTGGCCCCCTGGTTCGGGCGTAAACATCGTGATAACACGCTCACCCTGAAACGCTTTTCTTCCGGTGTCGGGTTCTGGTGCCTCGGCGGTGCAGCAGCCAAAAACTACCGTGAAAAATCGGTGGATGTGGTCTGCTATGACGAATTGTCATCTTTTGAGCCGGATGTCGAGAAAGAAGGTTCGCCGACGCTGCTGGGGGATAAACGTATTGAAGGTTCTGTCTGGCCTAAATCCATTCGGGGCTCCACACCAAAAGTCAAAGGGTCATGCCAGATTGAAAAGGCGGCAAATGAATCGGCGCATTTTATGCGTTTTCATGTACCGTGTCCGCACTGTGGCGAAGAACAGTACCTTAAATTCGGTGATGGCAGTACGCCGTTCGGTCTGAAATGGGAGAAAAGCAAGCCGGAGACGGTGTATTACCTTTGTGAACATAATGGATGCGTGATCCGTCAATCGGAACTTGATCAGAAAGCAGGCCGCTGGATTTGCGATAACACAGGCATGTGGACACGCGATGGACTGGCTTATTTCAGCGCGTCCGGTGAGGAGGTTCCGCCGCCACGATCCATTACCTTTCATATCTGGACGGCTTACAGTCCCTTTACCACCTGGATACAGATTATTTATGACTGGCTGGATGCGCTGAAAGATCCAAATGGTGTGAAAACCTTTATAAACACCACGTTGGGCGAGCCTTATGAAGAGGCGGTGGCCGAAAAACTCAGCCATGAGCTTTTGCTGGAAAAAGTGATTCATTATGCGGCGCCGGTTCCGGAGCGGGTGGTGTATCTGACCGCTGGTATCGACTCCCAGCGTAACCGTTATGAAATGTATGTCTGGGGCTGGGCGCCGGGCGAAGAGGCTTTCCTTATTGATAAGCAAATTATCATGGGACGGCATGATGATGAAGATACCCTGCAGCGTGTGGATGCCGTCATTAATAAAAAATATCGTCATGCTGACGGGACGGATATTTCCATTTCCCGTATCTGCTGGGATATCGGCGGTATCGATGCAGAAATCGTCTATAAACGCTCAAAAAAACACGGCATTTTCCGCGTGCTGCCTGTCAAAGGGGCCTCCGTTTACGGAAAACCCGTTATTACCATGCCTAAAAAACGCAACCAGAGCGGGGTATTCCTGTGCGAAATCGGTACTGATACTGCCAAAGAAATGCTTTACGCCAGAATGGGGGCGGTTACTGCGCCTGCCGACGAAGCCACGCCTTATGCGATCCGCTTTCCGGATAATCCGGATGTTTTTACGGAGGTGGAAGCGAAGCAACTGGTAGCCGAAGAGCTGGTGGAGAAACTGGTTAACGGAAAATTCCGGCTGTTATGGGATGCCAAAGGACGTCGTAACGAAGCGCTGGATTGTCTTGTCTATGCCAGTGCAGCGTTACGGGTGTCTGTGCAGCGCTGGCAACTGGATCTGGAGGCGCTGGCGACATCAAGGAAAAGCGAAGAGCAGGATACCCCGACACTTGAACAACTGGCCGCAATGCTGGCAGGAGGAGTTAATGGCAACAATCACTGAGCTACAGGAAGCCCGCGTCGCGCTGCATGACCTGATGACGGGAAAACGGGTGGCGACGGTTCAGAAAGACGGGCGACGGGTTGAATTTACCGCGACATCGGTAGGGGATCTGAAAAAATATGTCGCGGAACTTGAGGCGTCACTGTGCAATGGTCGCCGCCGGGCACCTGTGGGGGTGAGACTGTGAAGCGCACCCCGGTTCTGGTGGATGTTCACGGCACGCCGCTGCGGGAAAGTCTGGGATACACCGGCGGGGGGATCGGTTTCGGCGGACAGATGGCTGACTGGATGCCCCCGGCGGAAAGCGTGGATGCCGCGCTGCTGCCTTCGTTGCGCCTCGGCAATGCGCGGGCTGATGATCTGGTCCGTAATAATGGTATTGCAGCAAATGCGGTGGCGCTGCACAAGGATCATATTGTCGGACACCTGTTTCTTATCAGCTATCGTCCAAACTGGCGCTATCTTGGTATGCGTGAGAGCGCAGCGAAGAGTTTTGTGGATGAGGTTGAAGCTGCATGGACAGAATATTGCGATGGTATTTTTGGCGAAATGGATGCCGAGGGGAAGCGTACTTTTACAGAGTTCATCCGTGAAGGCGTGGGCGTTCACGCCTTTAATGGTGAAATTTTTCTCCAGCCTGTCTGGGACGCTGAAACCACGCAGGTTTTCCGTACCCGATTCAAGGCTGTCAGTCCGAAACGGGTGGACACGCCGGGGTATGCCCGCGGAAACCGCCAGCTTCGCGCAGGAGTGGAAACGGACCGGAATGGAAAAGCCCTCGCCTATCATGTCTGTGATGATGACTGGCCGGTGGCTGGTGGGGAACGCTGGACCCGTATTCCTCGTTTTCTGCCGTCCGGACGACCCGCGATGTTACATATTTTCGAGCCGGTTGAGGACGGACAGACGCGCGGTGCCAATCAGTTTTACAGTGTGATGGAGCGGCTGAAGATGCTTGATACCCTGCAGGCAACGCAGCTTCAGTCCGCGATTGTCAAAGCCATGTACGCCGCCACGATCGAAAGCGAACTCGATTCCGAGAAAGCCTTTGAATACATCACGGCGGCAGATAACAAAGATACGCCCCTTGTTAACATGCTGGCAAATTATGCCCGCTATTACAGTACCAACAGTATCAAACTGGGCGGTGTAAAAATTCCCCACCTGTACCCGGGTGATGAGCTGAATCTGCAGACTGCGCAGGATTCCGATAATGGCTTTTCAGCGCTGGAGCAGGCGCTGCTCCGGTATATTGCCGCCGGGCTGGGGGTCTCTTATGAGCAGCTTTCGCGTGATTATTCTCAGGTCAGCTATTCCAGCGCCCGCGCATCTGCCAATGAGTCCTGGCGCTATTTCCTGGGGCGGCGCCGGTTCATTGCCGGACGGCTGGCGACACAAATGTTTTCCTGCTGGCTGGAGGAGGCGCTGATACGGGGAGTTATCCGGGCACCCCGGGCCAGGTTTTCCTTCTGGGAGGCCCGATCCAGCTGGAGCCGCTCGGAGTGGATTGGTGCCGGACGTATGGCGATTGACGGACTCAAGGAGGTTCAGGAATCCGTGATGCGTATTGAGGCCGGGCTGAGTACCTATGAAAAAGAACTCGCCATTATGGGCGAGGATTACCAGGAGATATTCCGCCAGCAGGTCAGGGAATCCGAAGAACGGCGGGCAGCCGGACTTTCGCGTCCGGTATGGATCACTGATACCTATCAACAACAGATCGCGGCGAGCCGTCAGACGGAGGAGGAAAAGCGTGCAACGTAATCTCCCGCACATCATCAGCCAGGCAACCAGTGCTCCGTTGCTGCTTGAACCCGCCTATGCGCGGGTTTTCTTTTGCGCGCTGGGCAGGGAGTCAGGCATTAACAGCCTGCACATTCCCGGTAATAACGAAAGTCTGGATCAGTCGGATATGGCACTGGTCACAGGCGATTTTATGGCGACCGGAAAGCCGCAGGCACGTTTTTATCAGGTAGTGAACGGTATTGCGGTATTACCCGTGACCGGAACACTGGTTCATAAACTCGGCGGAATGCGTCCCTTTTCAGGGATGACCGGATATGACGGTGTCACTGCCCGGCTACAACAGGCGGTTTCAGATCCGGAGGTAAAAGGCATTCTGCTGGATATTGACAGTCCCGGCGGTCAGGCTGCCGGGGCGTTTGACTGTGCTGACATGATTTACCGGATGCGCGAACAGAAACCTGTCTGGGCACTGGCAAATGAAACAGCCTGTTCGGCGGCCATGTTGCTGGCGGCAGCCTGTTCGCACCGCCTTGTGACCCAGACGTCCAGAATGGGATCAATTGGTGTGGTGATGGCGCATACCAGCTACGCCGAAAAACTGAAACAGGAAGGGATCGATATCACCCTTATCTATTCTGGCGCACACAAGGCTGATCTGACGCCCAGCCAGAAATTACCGGAAAGCGTCCATGCCGACTACCAGCAGCGAATGGACGAGGCCAGAAAGATGTTTGCAGAAAAAGTGGCCCGGTACACGGGGTTGTCTGTCGATGCGGTAATGGCGACGGAGGCGGCAGTGTATGACGGGCAGGCCATTATCACTACCGGACTGGCAGATGGAATGGTGAATGCTGCTGACGCCATCGGCGTGATGGCAGAAGCTATCAACAGTAACAAGACAGGAGGCACTATGCCTGAATTAAGTGCAGCTGACGCTGTCACGCAGGAAAACCAGCGCGTAATGGGAATTCTGGGTTGCCCGGAGGCCAGGGGGCATGAGGCACTGGCACAGATGCTGGCCGGGCAGCCGGGAATGAGCGTTGCTCAGGCGAAGTCTATTCTGGCTGCCGCCGCGCCGACGGACACGACCAGCACCGCTGACCGTATCCTTGCCCTGGAAGAAGCTGGTGGTCGGGAAACACTCGCACAGACACTGGCGGCCATGCCAGAGATGACGGTGGAACAGGCCAGAACCATTCTGGCAGCATCGCCGATCGCTGCGGCAACGTCACTTCATGATGCCGTGATGGCGCTTGATGAGGCGAAAGGCCGTGAAGAGTTGGCGGAAAAACTGGCTGTCATGCCTGGTATGACCACAGATCAGGCCCGTGACCTGCTGGCTGCCGCGCCGGACAAATCCGGTAATGCGGGGCTGAGCATGAACAACGCATTTGATGCTTTCATGCAGTCTCATTCCCCGGGCCCCATATCCGGCGGCAAAGGCCACAGTAATGATACCGAAACGACGTTGTTGATGAGTATTCCCGGTACTTCAGCCACCTGATAAGGAGACAGTATGTCATTTACCACCACTATTGAGAAACGTGCGGATAACCGCATTTTCGCCGGTAACGATCCGGCACATACCGCAACGGGAGTCAGCGGTATAACGGCGGCCACACCGATGCTGACGCCCCTGATGCTGGATGATACCACCGGGAAACTGGTGGCCTGGGACGGGCAGAAGGCCGGAACGGCAGTCGGGGTTCTGGCCCTTGAGCTGGACGGGTCGGAAAACCTGCTGACGTACTGGAAGAGCGGCACCTTTGCCACAGAATCACTGGCATGGCCGAAGAGTGTGGATGCCATTAAGCAGGCAAATGCATTCGCCGGAAGCGCCGTCAGTCACGCCGCTTTACCGTAATAAGAAGGCCGCGAAGCGGCCTTTATCGTATTTAACGTCCGGAGGACACCATTTATGGGATTGTTTACCACCCGCCAGTTGCTGGGTTATACCGAGCAGAAAGTTAAATTTAACCCACTCTTCCTGAGCCTGTTTTTTCGCCGTACTGTGACATTTCCTACCCAGGAAGTCATGCTGGACAAAATTACCGGAAAAACACCGATTGCCGCTTATGTATCTCCGGTGGTAGGAGGGAAGGTTCTGCGTAACCGCGGCGGGGAAACGCGCGTACTGCGTCCGGGGTATGTCAAACCGAAGCATGAAGTTAACTATGCGCAGGTTGTTGAGCGTCTGCCGGGTGAAGACCCGGCCAGGCTTAACGATCCGGCCTACCGTCGTCTGCGCATTCTGACCGATAACCTGAAGCAGGAAGAGAAGGCCATCGTCCAGGTGGAGGAGATGCAGGCCGTCAGTGCGGTGCTGAACGGGAAATACACCATGCAGGGCGAGCAGTTTGACACCGTGGAGGTGGATTTTGGTCGCTCAGCCGGGAATAACATTATTCAGGCCACAGGTAAAAAATGGTCAGAGCAGGACAGGGAAACCTTTGACCCGACTTATGATCTGGATATGTACTGCGACCAGGCATCCGGTCTGATCAATATTGCCGTGATGGACGGGAAAGTCTGGCGTCTGCTGAACGGTTTTAAGCTGTTCCGTGAAAAACTGGATACACGCCGCGGTTCAAATTCTCAGCTGGAAACGGCGGTGAAGGACCTTGGGGCTGTGGTGTCGTTCAAGGGGTATTACGGAGATTTGGCCATTGTGGTGGCTAAAACATCCTATGTTGCTGATAACGGGACCGAAAAGCGTTACCTGCCTGAAGGGACTCTGGTTCTGGGAAATACGGCGGCAGAAGGTATCCGCTGCTATGGTGCCATTCAGGATTCACAGGCGCTCGCGGAGGGTATTGTTGCCGCCACCCGTTATCCCAAACACTGGCTGACGGTGGGGGACCCGGCGAATGAATATACCATGACGCAGTCTGCGCCGCTGATGGTCCTGCCGGACCCGGATGAGTTTGTCATTGTCACTGTCGGTTAAGCATCCCAAAAGGCCTGATTCAGGCCTTTATTGTTACAAATTGCGGGAGGATCTTTTATGGCAACAAAAGAAGAGAATATACAGCGTCTGCGGGAGCTTGCGACGCGGCTTGGTCGTGATCCGGATGTGTCCGGGAGCGCCGCTGAACTCAGCCAGCGTGTCATGGAATGGGAAGAGGAAGCGGAGGCGGAGGCGGAGCATTTGCCTGCTGTGGAAAATGACAGTGATGAATCCATAGTGCCGCCCGGGATCGGGCAAAGATCCGAACGGGTACTTATCAGGGCGCTTCGTACACTACACATCTGCGCCATCGATCCGGACAGTAACCGGGAACTGGATATGGTTATGGCGGGAAACCCGGCGCGTATTTCGCAACACGATGTGGACGAGCTGATTGCTGCAGGACTTATTATTGAACTGTAAGGGTGGCGATATGTCGCAGTCCGAAAACCTGTTTGATACCGCGATTTCTCAGGCTGATGATGCCATCCTCCGGGTGATGGGAACGGTAGCAACAATAACCTCCGGCGTTCTGGCAGGGGCCACGCTTACGGGCGTATTTGACGATCCTGAAAGTGTGTCGTATGCCGCCGGAGGTGTCCGGATTGAGGGGGACAAGCCTACATTTTTTGTCAAAACATCCCTGACAGTCCATCTGAAGCGCCCGGACACACTAACCATTCTCGGTGACACCTTCTGGGTGGATCGCATCACTCCGGCTGGTGGAGACAGCAGTATTATTCTGCTGGGCAGGGGGGAGCCGCCGACGGATAACCGGCGCAGGACGGGAGGAATGTTTGAAAGGGCTTGAAAATGCGATCCGGAATCTGAACAGCCTTGACCGGCAGATGGTTCCCCGGGCCAGTATCTGGGCTGTGAATCGCGTGGCGCAGAAAGCTGTTTCAGTGGCAACCCGTAAGGTGGCGCGGGAGACTGTCGCCGGAGATAACCAGGTAAGAGGACTTCCGCTGAAGCTGGTTCGCCAGAGGGTGAGGTTATTTAAAGCCGGTACAGACGGTAAACGCTCTGCCCGGATACGGATTAACCGGGGAAACCTTCCCGCCATAAAGTTGGGCGCTGCACAGGTCAGGATGAGCAAACGGAGGGGAAAACTGCTGTATCGTGGAAGTGTGCTGAAAATCGGGCCATATCTGTTCCGGGATGCCTTTATTCAGCAACTGGCTAACGGACGCTGGCATGTTATGCGACGCGTTAACGGGAAAAACCGTTATCCAATTGATGTAGTGAAAATTCCTCTTTCCGGACCATTGACTCAGGCATTCGAAAGCGCCACACAAAGCTTGATTGACGAGGAAATACCGAAGCAACTGGGGTATGCCCTGAAACAACAACTGAGGCTTTATCTTTCACGATGAGCAAACACACATTAATCCGCCGGGCCGTTCTGGAAAAGCTGGAATCCGTGACTGGCGCACCTGTCACTCTTTTTGATGGACTTCCTGCTTTCGTAGAACAGGAAGATTTACCCGCAATAGCTGTCTGGCTGACAGACGCACAGTATACAGGCCTTATGACCGATGAGGATGACTGGCAGGCTACTCTCCATACGGCAGTTTTTCTGAGGGCTCAGGCTCCTGATACAGAGCTTGATATCTGGATGGAAGAAAAAATCTTTCCTGCGCTGGAAGAGGTTAGTGGTCTGGAGCGCCTTATCGATACCATGACCCCGCTGGGTTATGACTACCAGCGTGACAGCGAAATGGCAACGTGGGGGATGGCAGAAATTACTTACCGGATCACCTATACCAACTGAGGAGGATATGATGGGAACACCAAACCCACTGGTAAAAACGAAAGGCGCCGGAACCACATTCTGGCTGTATACCGGCAGCGGCGATGCGTTTAAAAATCCACTGGCTGATGATGACTGGCTGCGACTGGCAGGTATTAAGGATCTGCAGCCCGGAGAAATGAGTGCAGATGCGGAAGACGATGACTATCTTGATGATGAAAATGCCGACTGGAAAAGCACTACGCAGGGGCAGAAAAGCGTCGGTGACACCACGGCCACGCTGGCCTGGAAACCCGGTGAGGCCGGACAGAAAAAACTGGTTGAGCTGTTTGACACCGGCGAAGTTCGCGCCTTCCGTATCAGGTATCCTAACGGGACGGTTGATGTGTTCCGCGGCTGGCTGAGTTCACTGGGTAAAACCGTGACGTCCAAAGAGGTGATGACACGCAGCGTAAAAATCACCGGCGTCGGGCGTCCTTCTCTTGCGGAGGAGGATACACCTGACGTAGTCAGCGTATCCGGCGTGACCGTTGCGCCGGCCAGTGCCACGGTGGCTGCCGGAGCCACCACCACGCTGACATTTACGGTAAAACCTGATAACGCGTCAGATAAAACGCTGCAGGTTGCGACCGCCGATCCGCTGATCGCCACCGTCACGCTGAAGGATAATGTGGCCACGGTTAAAGGCGTGAAGGCGGGCAGCGTGAATATTGTTGGTATCAGCAGTGACGGCAGTCTTGTCGCGGTGGCAGCAGTGACAGTGACGGCGTCATAACCCTCTCTTATCAGTCCGCCCCGGTTCCGGGGCTTCTATGGAAAATCATCATGTTTCTCAATACAGACACCTTTAACTACGGTGGGCATTCCATCGTGCTCAGTGAGCTTTCTGCCCTGCAACGTGTGGATTATCTGAAGTTTATTCAGCAGCGGACGGCAGACTATGACGCACAGCCTGAAACCCTGACGGAAGCAGAGCGTCAGACAGAATTTATGCAGATGGGGGGGGATATTAATGCATGGCTGGTATCCCGCTCCCTGTGTGAAAGCAAAAAAGAGGAGGAGGCCCGCGCCCTGTATGAGTCCGTCAGACTGGAATGGTCTTATGAGGCGCTGGGACGTGGCGCTGATATGGTTCTGTCCCTGAGTGGTATGCGTCTTCCGGCATCGCAGGAAGACGACAGCGGGAGTGAAAAGGACACGACCACGCCGGAAAAGTCCTGAACCGGGAGCTGGCGTTTGTGATGCGGCTCGCGCGTGAGTTCCGGCGACCAGACTGGCGGCAGATGCTGGCGGAAATGAGTGCGACAGAGCTGGGTGAGTGGGCGGAGCATTTCGGGAAGAACAGCTTCAGTGACATGTTGCTGGATGCGGAGTTTGCAACGCTGAAATCGCTGATTTCCGGACTGGTTACAGGCACGCATCACGATGCAGAAATGTTCAGCCTGATCACTGATCCTGAGTCGTTGCACGAAAAAACGGATGATGAACTGATGATCCTGGGCGAAGGTATTACCGGAGGTGTCCGCTATGGACCAGATAGCGAACCTGGTCATTGATTTAAGTATCGACAGCGCAGAGTTCCGAAACGAAGTTCCGCGCATTAAAAAATTGCTGAACGATGCGGCTGGTGACTCAGAACGTTCAGCGGCCCGGATGCAGCGTTTTCTGGATAAGCAGACGGAGGCGACGCGCCGGACGTCCGCCAGTCTGGAGCAAGTGACTGCCAGCAGTACCGCGTACAGTTCCGCTGTGGAGAAAAGCGCAGCGGCCAGTACGCGTCTGGCGGCGGATGTGGATCAGACGCGACAGCGGGTGGAGGCACTGGGAAGGAAACTGCGTGAGGAACAGGCGCAGTCAGCGGCTGTGGCGGCAGCACAGGACAGGACAAGTGCTGCTTTTTACCGCCAGATTGACAGTGTAAAACAGTTAAGCGGTGGTCTGCAGGAGCTGCAGCGTATCCAGGCGCAGGTACGACAGGCGAAAGGACGCGGAGATATCTCACAGGGCGATTATCTGGCGCTGGTGTCTGAAACCGCCAGGAAGACCCGTGAGCTTACCGATGCCGAAGCGCTGGCCACGCAGAAAAAAGCACAGTTTATACGCCGCCTGAAAGAGCAGACGACGGTACAGGGCCTCTCCCGTACCGAGCTGCTGCGGGTGAAGGCGGCTGAACTGGGTGTCAGCAGCGCCGCAGATATTTATATCCGTAAACTGGAGCGTACCGGAACTGCCACCCATACGCTAGGACTGAAAAGCGCTGCTGCCCGTCGTGAACTGGGCGTGCTGGCTGGTGAGCTGGCCCGTGGGAATTTCGGGGCACTGCGGGGAAGTGGTATTACGCTCGCTAACCGCGCCGGGTGGATCGAGCAACTGATGTCTCCGAAGGGCATGATGCTCGGCGGGCTGGCTGGCGGCGTGGCTGCTGCTGTTTACGGGCTGGGCAAGGCCTACTATGAAGGCGCTAAGGAAAGCGAGACGTTCAATAAACAGCTTATTCTGACCGGGAGTTATGCCGGAAAAACCACAGGCCAGCTTAATGCGATGGCGAAGTCGCTCGCCGGAAATGGCGTCACGCAGCACGACGCTGCAGGCGTGCTGGCACAGGTGGTCGGTAGCGGAGCGTTTACCGGGCAGGCAGTGGCAATGGTATCCCGTACCGCGACCAGAATGCAGGAAAACGTTGGACAATCAGTGGATGAAACCATCCGCCAGTTTAAACGCCTGCGGGATGATCCGGTGAATGCGGCGAAAGAACTGGACAGGACACTGCATTTTCTGACCTCCACCCAGCTTGAACAAATCAGGGTACTGGGCGAGCAGGGAAGAGTGGCTGATGCCGCGAAAATTGCCATGTCCGCGTATTCGGAAGAAATGAATAAGCGGATGGGAGACGTACACGACAATCTGGGCTGGATTGAAAGAGCATGGAATGCTGTCGGTGATGCGGCGAAGTGGGCATGGGATCGGATGCTGGATATCGGGCGGGAAGATACGCTCGATGAAAAGATCGCGACACTGCAGGAAAAAATCGCGCGCGGCAGAAAAACGCCCTGGACGGTGTCTTCCTCCCAGACTGAATACGATCAGCAGCAGCTGAACGAACTTAAGGAACAGAAACGCCAGAAGGACCTGCTGGATGCGAAGGCGCAGGCAGAGCGTAATTATCAGGAAACGCAGAAACGTCGGAACGAGCAGAATGCCGCGCTGAACCGGGATAATGAAACTGAATCCCTGCGGCACCAACGGGAGGTGGCGCGCATTACCGCCATGCAGTATGCCGATGCTGCTGTACGCAATGCCGCACTGGAGCGCGAAAATGAACGTCATAAAAAGGCGTTGTCACAACAGGCGAAAAAGCCAAAGACTTACCACAACGACGAGGCCAGGCGACTGCTTTTGCAGTACAGCCAGCAACAGGCGCAGACTGAAGGGCAGCTTGCCGCCGCGAAGCTTTCCACGACCGAAAAAATGACGGAAGCGCATAAGCAGCTTTTGTCATTTCAGCAGCGCATCGCTGATTTGTCCGGTAAAAAACTGACGGCGGATGAACAAAGCGTACTGGCACATAAGGATGAAATCGCGCTTGCGCTACAGAAGCTGGATATCTCACAACAGGATTTGCAACACCAGAATGCCCTTAATGAACTGAAGAAAAAGACGCTCACATTGACCAGCCAGCTCGCTGACGAAGAATCCCGCGTCAGGCAACAGCACGCAATGGCGCTGGCCACAATGGGTATGGGCGATCAGCAACGTGGCCGATACGAAGAGCGTCTGAAAATTCAGCAGCACTACCAGGAACAACTGGAGCAGCTTAAACGCGACAGCAAGGCAAAAGGGACATACGGTTCTGACGAATATCGTCAGGCGGAGCAGGCGCTGAAGGGCAGTCTCGATCGCCGGCTGGCTGAGTGGGCGGATTACAATGCGAAAGTTGACGCTGCGCAGGGAGACTGGACGCTGGGGGCGTCGCGGGCGCTGGATAACTTTCTGGCGCAGGGCGGCAATGTGGCAGGCATGACGGAGAACGTTTTCACAAACGCATTTAACGGCATGGCGGACAGTATCGCGAATTTTGCCGTGACCGGAAAGGGCAGTTTCCGGAGCCTGACGGTCTCCATCCTGGCTGACCTTGCAAAAATGGAGGCACGTATTGCGGCTTCTAAACTGTTGGGTTCAGTGCTGGCAATGTTCGGCTTTGGCACATCGGCAGGCGGCAGTACACCATCAGGGGCATACAGTTCTGCGGCGCTGTCGGTTATTCCGAATGCGGACGGCGGCGTGTACCGTTCGGCAGGACTCAGCCAGTACAGCGGCAGCATTGTTAATCGCCCGACATTTTTTGCTTTTGCCAAAGGTGCCGGGGTGATGGGCGAGGCAGGACCGGAGGCAATATTACCACTTCGTCGTGGTGCTGACGGTAAGCTGGGTGTCGTGGCAGCCGGTTCAGGAGGGATGGCGATGTTTGCGCCTGAGTACAACATTGAAATCCACAACGACGCCGGCAACGGACAGATTGGTCCGCAGGCATTACAGGCCGTATATAACATTGGAAAAAAAGCCGCCATTGATTTCTGGCAACAGCAGTCGCGTGACGGGGGTATTGCTGGAGGAGGGCGATAACAATGGAAACATTTAACTGGAAGATCCGCCCTGATATGACAGTGGAATCAGAACCAAAAGTCACCTCCATAAAACTGGGTGACGGGTATGAACAACGGCGTCCAGCCGGGCTGAACAACCATCTGGCGAAGTATAACGTAACGGTCCGGATTCGTAAGGGAGAACATCAGAACCTTGAGGCATTTTTATCCCGCCACGGTGGAGTGAAATCCTTTCTCTGGACGCCGCCTTATACCTGGACACAAATTCGGGTGATTTGCCGCAAATGGTCGATTAACGTTGGCTCTCTTTGGGTGACTGTGACCACGACTTTTGAACAGGTTGTTATCTGAGGAGGAGTGATGCAGGACATTTCGCAGGATACGCTGAACGAATCCGCTAAACTGGCGCAGTCCGCCAGGATCACTTTGTGGGAAATCGATCTGACACAGTCTGGCGGTGATCGTTATTTTTTTTGTAACGAGGCAAATGAAAAGGGGGAGGCGGTTACCTGGCAGGGACGGAAATATGACGTTTATCCTGTAGACGGTTGCGGATTTGAAATGAACGGCAAAGGCGCAGCTGCGCGCCCGTCACTGAAGGTATCCAATCTTTACGGTATGGTGACCGGAATGGTGGAGGATTTGCATAGCCTGGTTGGGGCGACGGTCATCCGCAGGATAGTATATGCCCGGTTTCTCGATGCCGTGAATTTTCAAAACGGCAACCAGGAGGCTGACCCGGAGCAGGAATCCGTAAGCCGATGGGTGATCGAGCAGTGCAGTGATCTGACGGCGGTAAGTGCGACATTTGTCCTGGCAACACCGACTGAAACGGACGGATGTGTCTTCCCCGGGCGAATTATGCTGGCCAATACCTGTACATGGATATACCGCTCTGACGAATGCGGTTATACGGGACCAGCTGTCGCAGATGAATTTGATAACCCTACCGCCGATCCGGCAAAAGATGCCTGCAGCCGCTGCGCCCGGGGATGCGCCCTGCGTAACAATACCGGAAACTTTGGCGGTTTCCTCTCCATTAATAAACTTTCACAGTAAATCATCATGAAAGAACAGGATATTCTGGCGCACGCCCGACGGTGTGCGCCTGCGGAGTCGTGCGGCTTCGTGGTGAGAACACAGGCGGGAGAACGGTATCTCCCCTGTGTGAATATTTCTGCCGCGCCGGAGGATTATTTCCGTATGGCGCCGGAGGACTGGCTGAGGGCTGAAACGCAGGGGGATATTGTGACGCTGGTTCACAGCCATCCTGGCGGCCAGCCGTATCTGAGCGATGTGGACCGCAGGCTGCAGGTTCAAAGCGACCTGCCGTGGTGGCTGGTATGCGCCGGCCAGGTACATAAATTCCGCTGTGTGCCACACCTGACCGGACGGCATTTTAAACATGGGGTTTTTGACTGTTACACGCTGTTCCGTGATGCCTATCATCTGGCGGGGATTGATATGCCGGATTTTCACCGGGACGACGACTGGTGGCGGCATGGTGACAATCTCTATCTGGATAATCTGGAGACGACGGGGTTTTACCGTGTCAGCGCAGCCAGTGCGCAGCCCGGCGACGTGTTGATTTGCTGCTTTGGCTCCTCCGTTCCGAACCACGCAGCGATTTACTGCGGCGACGGAGAGCTGCTGCACCATATTCCTGAACAACTGAGTAAACGTGAGAGGTATACCGACAAATGGCAACGACGCACGCACTCCATCTGGCGACACCGGGCATGGCGCGCATCTGCCTTTACGGGGATCTGCAACGATTTTGCCGCCGCGTCAGCCTGCAGGTAGCCAGTGGTGCTGAAGCTGTCCGGGCACTGGCGGTACAGTTGCCCGGTCTCCGGCAGAAACTGAACGACGGCTGGTATCAGGTACGCATAGCCGGAGACGATGTTACGGCTGATACCCTGACAACCAGCCTGCATGACCCGCTGCCGCCTGGCGCGGTGATTCATATTGTGCCGCGTCTGGCCGGGGCCAAATCTGGCGGGGTGTTTCAGGCGGTGCTTGGTGCGGCGCTGATTGCCGTTGCCTGGTGGAACCCGGCAGGCTGGCTGGGAGCGGCGGCGGTATCCGGTATGTATATGACCGGGGCGTCGATGGTTCTGGGCGGTGTGGCGCAGATGCTGGCACCAAAACCTAAAATGTCCGAAATGAGGCAGACCGATAACGGCAGGCAGAACACGTATTTCTCGTCGCTGGATAATATGGTTGCCAACGGTAACACGTTGCCGGTGCTGTACGGCGAGATGCAGGTGGGGTCACGCGTGATTTCCCAGGAAGTCAGTACCGCTGATGAAGGAGATGGTGGTCAGGTTGTGGTGATTGGCCGCTGACAACAGAACAGATTCAGACAGAACCGCCTCCGGGCGGTTTTGTCGTTTTACGGGGTAATAAATGGGAAAGGGCGGCGGAAAAGGGCATACGCCCCGCGAGGCACCGGATAACCTTAAATCCACGCAGCTGCTGAGCGTCATCGATGCCATCAGCGAGGGACCGATAGAAGGCCCGGTGAACGGTCTGCAAAGTGTTCTGGTAAACCAGACGCCGGTGGTGGACCGCGACGGTAACACGAATATCCACGGCGTGAAGGTGGTATACCGCGTCGGTGAGCAGGAACAGACCCCGCTGGAGGGATTTGAATCGTCCGGCGCCGAGACGGTGCTTGGTGTACAGGTCAAATACGACAATCCGGTGACCAAAACCATCACGGCTGCAAATATTGACCGCCTGCGTTTTACGTTCGGCGTGCAGTCACTGGTGGAGGCCAACAGCAAGGGCGACCGCAATCCGACATCGGTCAGGCTGCAAATCCATCTTGAGCGCTATGGTCAGTGGGTGGTGGAAAAAGAAATTACGATTACCGGGAAAACAACCACACAGTATCTGGCCTCGGTGATAGTGGATAATCTCCCTCCCCGGCCATTCGGTATCCGGATGGTACGTGTGACGGCAGACAGTACCACTGACCAGTTACAGAACAACACGGTCTGGTCGTCGTATACCGAGATTATTGATGTCCGGCAGCGCTATCCCAACACCGCCGTAATTGGCCTGCAGGTGGCGTCTGAGCAGTTCGGCAGCCAGCAGGTGACGCGAAATTACCATTTTTTCGGGCGGATTATTCAGGTGCCGTCGAATTACGATCCGGTAGCGCGAACCTACAGCGGCATCTGGGACGGCACGTTCAAGCCTGCATACAGCAATAATCCGGCGTGGTGTCTCTGGGATATGCTGACTCATCCCCGTTATGGCATGGGACAGCGAATCGGCGCGGCGGACGTGGACAGGTGGGCGCTGTATGCAATAGGCCAGTACTGCGACCAGATGGTCCCTGACGGATTCGGCGGGACAGAGCCGCGTATGACCTTTAATGCGTATCTGGCACAGCAGCGTAAGGCGTGGGATGTGCTGACCGACTTCTGCTCCGCCATGCGTTGTATGCCGGTGTGGAACGGGCAGAGGCTGACCTTCGTGCAGGACAGGCCCTCGGATACAGTCTGGACCTATACCCGCAGCAATGTGGTAATGCCGGATGAGGGTACACCGTTCCGTTACAGCTTCAGTACGCGGAAGGACCGCCATAATGCGGTAGAGGTGAACTGGATCGACCCTGATAATGGCTGGCAGACATCCACGGAACTGGTGGAAGACACGGTCGCCATCAGTCACTACGGACGCAATCTGGTAAAAATGGATGCGTTTGGCTGTACCAGTCGCGGGCAGGCACACCGCGCCGGGCTGTGGCTGATAAAAACGGAGCTGCTGGAAACTCAGACGGTTGATTTTAGTGTGGGGGCGGAGGGGCTGCGCCACGTTCCCGGTGATGTGATTGAGGTTTGCGACGAGGATTATGCCGGCATCAGCCTGGGCGGGCGGATTCTGTCCGTTGACCGCGCCCGCCGCATTCTGACCCTTGACAGGGAGATTACCCTGCCGTCGTCCGGCACCACGCTGATAAGCCTGGTGGATGGCGAAGGCTTGCCGGTCAGCGTGGACGTGCAGTCTGTTACCGACGGTGTGCAGGTTCAGGTCAGCCGGATACCGGACGGCGTGGCGGAATACAGCGTCTGGGGGCTGAAACTGCCGTCGCTGCGCCAGCGTCTCTTCCGGTGTGTGGCTGTCCGGGAAAACGACGACGGAACGTATGCCATCACCGCCGTACAGCATGTGCCGGAAAAAGAGTCCATCGTGGACAACGGGGCATCATTCGATCCGCAACCCGGAACGATTCACGGCACCGTTCCCCCGGCGATACAACATCTGACCACAGAAATTCTGGCGGAGGAGGGACAGTATCAGGTACTGGCGCGCTGGGACACACCGCGAGTCGTTAAGGGCGTCTCGTTTTCTTTGCGCCTGAACGTGGCGGCGGAAGATGGCAGTGACCGGCTGGTAAGCAGCGCAGGAACGCCGGATACGCAGTACCGGTTCCGGGGGCTGACGCCGGGGCGCTATACCCTGTCCGTCAGGGCGGTGAACAGCCAGGGACAACAGGGATACCCGGCCAGCATACAGTTCAGCATCTCCGCGCCGGCGGCACCATCATTTATCGAACTCACCCCTGGCTATTTCCAGATTACAGCCACACCGCGTCAGGCGGTATACGACCCGACGGTGCAGTATGAGTTCTGGTTTTCAGACGCGCAGATTACGGATATCCATCAGGTGGAAAACGCCGCACGATATCTGGGAACGGCGCTGTACTGGATAGCGGCCAGTGTGAATATCAGGCCCGGCAGGGATTACTATTTTTATATCCGGGCGGTAAATCAGGTCGGTAAATCCGCATTCGTGGAGGCGACCGGGCAGGCCAGCAACGATGCCGCAGGCTATCTGGATTTTTTCAAAGGGCAGATAACTGAAAGTCACCTGGGTAAGGAACTGCTGGAGAAGGTGGAACTGACGGAGGATAACGCCAGCAAACTGCAGCAGTTTTCGAAGGAGTGGCAGGATGCTAACGATAAATGGAACGCCATGTGGGGCGTCAAAATAGAGCAGACCAAAGACGGCAAATATTATGTGGCCGGACTTGGACTGAGCATGGAAGACACGCCTGACGGGAAGATAAGCCAGTTCCTGGTGGCGGCGGATCGCATTGCTTATATTAACCCGGCAAACGGAAACGAGACGCCCGGATTCGTCATGCAGGGCGACCAGATAATCATGAATGAGGCGTTCCTGAAATATCTGAGCGCGCCGACCATTACCAGTGGCGGGAATCCTCCAGCATTTTCCCTGACGCCGGATGGAAAGCTGACTGCGAAAAATGCGGATATCAGCGGGCATATCAACGCTGTATCTGGCTCGTTTACGGGAGAAATCAATGCCACCTCCGGTAAGTTTTCTGGCGTGATAGAAGCAAGAGAGTTTGTCGGTGATATCTGCGGCTCAAAAGTCATGCAGGGCGTGAACATCAGGGCGACGAACGACGAACGCAGCACCTCAACACGGTATACCGACAGCGCCACCTATCAGATAGGGAAAACCATCACGGTGATGGCTAACTGTGAGCGTAACGGTGGCTCCGGTGCCATCACCGTCACGATAAATATTAACGGCCAGGTGAAAACGGCGGAGGTTATCCCGTATACCGCAGGGCTTCCGGCCATGTATCAGACCGTTGTCTTTTCGGTCTACACCACTTCACCTGTCGTGGATATCAGCGTTTCTCTGAGGGTTCGTGGGCAGTACACCACGTCTGCTTCCGTCTGGCCGCTGGTGATGGTTTCCCGGTCGGGGAGTAACTTCACAAACTGACCGGATTTTCGGTCCCTTTCGTTTAACGAGGAACAGATATGACTATGTCGCGCGTAATTTCTCTGGCGGCAGGGCTTTCCCTGTCCGTTTTATTTTCCACTGCTGCCGTTGCCGATAACGGAAGAGGAAGCGGCAACAGCAATATTGAAAACCAGACCCGGATTTATACCGGCACCGACCGTGGGCAGAAACAGCACCGCGAGGCAAAGGGAAAAACAATCACGCGGAGCGTCCAGTGTTCTCTGCCGGCATATTTACGTGACCCGGATAATCAGTGCTGAGATGTGAATGAATCTGAAGCCTGCCTGCGGGCGGGCTTTTTTATGGAGGTAATATGCCAGTACTTATTTCCGGCGTACTGAAAGATGCCACGGGAACGCCGGTACAGAACTGCACCATTCAGCTGAAGGCCTGCCGGACCAGTACGACGGTGGTCGTGAATACGGTGGCATCGGAAAATCCGGATGACGCCGGGCGCTACAGCATGGATGTGGAGCAGGGGCAGTACACTGTCACGCTCCTGGTGGAAGGGTATCCCCCGTCACATGCCGGAGTTATTACGGTTTACGATGATTCAAAGCCGGGCACCCTGAATGATTTTCTGGGGGCCATGACGGAAGACGACGTCCGCCCGGAGGCGCTGCGGCGTTTTGAGGCGATGGTGGAAGAAGTTGCCCGCCAGGCATCGGAGGCATCGCGGAATGCCACCTCCGCAGGGCAGGCATCTGAACAGGCGCAGACATCAGCAGGTCAGGCAGCGGAAAGCGCCACGGCAGCAGTGAATGCAGCCGGAGCGGCAGAAGCATCAGCCA
This sequence comes from Salmonella sp. SAL00672, assembly GCF_046552175.1. Lineage (NCBI taxonomy): Bacteria > Pseudomonadati > Pseudomonadota > Gammaproteobacteria > Enterobacterales > Enterobacteriaceae > Salmonella > Salmonella sp. SAL00672. The sequence continues at coordinate 113,840 of NZ_JBGDUQ010000010.1, forward strand.
CACAGGCAGCCTCATCCGCAGCATCTGCGGAGAGCAGCGCAGGTACGGCGACCACAAAAGCCGGGGAGGCATCAGCCAGCGCGGCGTCGGCTGACACAGCCAGAACGGCAGCAGCCGCATCGGCAGCCGCAGCGAAAACATCTGAAGCGAATGCAGATGCCTCCCGTACTGCCGCCGGCGATTCAGCTGCTGCCGCAGCCGCCAGCGCGACGGCGGCGCAGACATCAGCAGCGCGCGCCGGAGCATCCGAAACCGCCGCGAAGATGTCAGAAACGCAGGCGGCCTCCAGTGCCGGTGATGCAGGTGCGTCAGCCACTGCGGCGGCAGCGTCGGAAAAGGCGGCAGCCGCATCGGCAGCCGCAGCAAAAATATCTGAGACAAACGCAGCAACGTCAGCAAGTACAGCAGCAGCCAGCGCAACAGCCGCCTCGTCATCAGCATCGGAGGCATCCAATCACGCCGCCGCATCTGATACCAGCGCATCACTGGCGGCGCAAAGCAGTACTGCTGCCGGAGCAGCAGCCACCAGAGCAGAAGATGCCGCAAAACGGGCAGAAGACATCGCGGACGTGATTTCCCTGGAAGATGCCAGCCTGACGAAAAAAGGTATCGTTAAGTTAAGCAGTGCCACGGACAGTGACAGCGAAGCGCTGGCAGCCACACCAAAGGCGGTAAAAACCGTTATGGGTGAGGTGCAGACCAAAGCGCCGCTGGACAGCCCGGCATTCACTGGAACGCCGACCACACCGACGCCGCCAGACGATGCTAAAGGGCTTCAGACAGCAAACGCGGAGTTTGTCCGCAAACTGATTGCCGCGCTGGTTGGTTCCGTACCGGAGTCACTGGACACCCTGCAGGAACTGGCGGACGCGCTGGGTAACGATCCGAGCTTTGCCACCACTGTACTGAATAAACTGGCGGGCAAGCAGCCGCTGGACGATACACTGACGGCGCTGTCAGGAAAAAGCGTTGACGGTCTTATCGAATACGTTGGTTTACGGGAAACCATAAATCACGCCGCCGATGCATTACTAAAATCGCAGAACGGCGGAGATATTCAGGACAAAAAACAATTTGCGAGAACTATCGGCGCTGTGACTTCAACTACAATTTCACTTGGCGAATCAGGCTGGTTCAAAATTGCTACGGTTGTAATGCCACAGGAAACGTCAACAGCGGTAATTAAGCTTTATGGAGGTTCGGGGTTTAACGTTGGATCATTTGAGCAAGCGGCTATCAGCGAACTGGTTCTGCGCGCCGGCAATGGTTCGCCTGTCGGAATTACTGCCACATTATGGAAACGCTCACCTAACGGTGTTCTTGAGTGCGCCTGGATTAACACATCAGGCGACAATTACGACATTTATGTCAGGATCAACCAGTATGCGTATTGGTTAATTGCACAGTACGATTATTCCGGTAATGCAAATGTCACGCTGCACAGTACACCTGAATATTCATCAGTACAGCCGGGAAACTCAACCAGCGGTCAGACATATGCACTGTTTAATAGTCTGATGAAACCCACAGCCGGTGACGTTGAGGCTCTGTCAGTTAATGGAGGACGGCTAAACGGTGCGTTAGGCATTGGTACTGATAATGTGCTGGGTGGAAGCTCAATTGTATTTGGCGATAACGATACCGGGTTTAAACAGAATGGCGACGGGATACTGGATACGTTTGCGAATAGCCAGCACACCGTTCGTGTCGCTCCCGGTGAAATGCAGGTTCTGGGGGCCATTCGCGCAGGCAATGCCAAACGAATGACCATGACTAGCTCAAATAACTCCGTGCTGAATGCTCAATTTAATTTGTGGGGTGACGGAAATCGACCAACAGTTATTGAGCTGGATGACGACCAGGGATGGCATTTATACAGCCAGCGTAATACCGATGGCAGTATTCAGTTTGTTGTTAATGGACAAGTTATTCCGGATAATTACGGTAATTTCGACGCCCGTTATTTAACATCAGGAAACGTATATACAAAAGGCGAATCAGATAATCGTTATGTCCAGAATATCCAGCGTGGCGCCCCAGTATGGCCGGGCAAAGTAGATGAATATGGACCTGCAGAAGCGCCTGCTGGTTGCTTTTTAACACAAGCCAGACATGACCCAACAACAGCATACGGTGTGACATTTGCGTATCGACCGTTGCAAATGTGGGTGGGTAATGGCTGGCGTACAATTAATGGATGATTAAGGAAACTATAATGGAATTAAAAAACGTAACCAGATACACTCCTGATGACCCGGATTATGATAACAACTTTCTGTATTTTCGTAGTGAAGATGGTCAGGATTTTTATGAGTCGCTGAGTAAATTCACGAAAAAATATAAGTTGTGTATTGACTCCGAAAATATAATCCGTTCCGTATCAGAAGATGTCTCTCGTCTTTATCCGGCTGGTTTTTCAGTTGTTGAGGTTAACAAGTTACCTGCAGGATTTAATATCTATGGCGACTGGAAATATTCGAACGGCGCTGTTGTCGCTGTTCCCGTTGATTATCATGCAAAAGCCGAAACCACACGTCAGAAGCTACTTACCGATGCTAACAGCACCATTGTCGACTGGCGAACCGAACTGGCGTTGGGGGATATCAGCGACGATGATAGGGCAAGCCTGACTAAATGGATGGTCTATATCAGGGCGCTGAAAATGCTGGATTTGAGCGATGTGAAAGATGAGGCCACCTTCACAGCAATCAGGTGGCCTGCATTACCACAGTAATAACTACTGGCTGGCTGGTTTCTCAGGAGGCATGGGCCAGTAAGTCAGTAATATGACGTTGTGAAAAAACAGGCTGGCGTTAATAAAATACACCAGCCTGAAGTAATATTCAGTTCAGGAGGAACTGATGAAGCATAATAACCAGATATACCATCAGTACTGATATGGTTGTTACAGCCTTCTGTAAAAATTAACAACCACAAATCTGACACCACTCCGGTGGTTTTTCTATATCTGGTGGCCAGTTGTCACACCAGGGGGGACGAATAAATGGGGCGGGTATTGGCGGCAGTCCACTGGAGGCGGATTTTGTATTATCTGGTGGGGGGTTTTGTATCACTAGCGGCCATCGCCGATGCCGAAAAGGCTGTAGCCGACAACACCAGAAGCAATGGGGAAAATATACGATGTCTCATAATATCACCCGTGAATATTCAGACTATCCTTACTGTTGACTTCCTTCATTTCCAGCATAGTTCACACTTCATCATCGTGGAATAAATAATTAAGTTTGTTGAGCGAGAATTTACTTACAGAAAAAATAATAAGCATCAATATTTTTGCAATATTTCAACTTATACCAGAATAAATGTGCTAAAAATCTGGTGACCAAGAATACCGACAACCAGTAATCGCTCCTGTGATAATGCAGACCATCTGATTGCTGTGAAGGTGGCCTCATCTGAAACGCCTGTTAAATCCAGCGTTTTAAGCTCCCTGATATAAGCCATCCATTTAGCCTGGCTGGCTTTATCATCGTCACATCTTTCACCCCGCGCCAGTTCTGTTCGTCAGTCGGCAATGGTGCTTGTCAAAACTTTGTGGCGGCTACTCTGGATTTATCTGCCACTTTCTGGCAAGTATGATTCTGTTTTCATCAGATAACCAGCTATTTACAGCGTCAAGAAGATACTGATTATCCTTCGCCATCATATAGACTTTATTACCGGCAGTGTCGGGGAGGATACTCCTGGTTGATACGCAGAAGACACCTGGCTCTTTGTTCTGGTAATAATTACCTTCGAGCAAGTCGGTAAACATGACATCAGCGCTGCGTTCACGAATCCTCTGCAGAGTGGCATCATTATCTTTTTCGCGAATAACATCTGCATACCTGATATGCTTGTCAACATAGTCCTGATTTGTACCACCTGGATTAACAACAATCCGCACGCCCTTACGGTCAATATCTTCAAGAGATTTGAAGTCATTAATCCTGTTACATTGCGTCAGCGCTATTTTCCCATTTTTAAGTACCGGAGAAGAAAGTGCGAACTGTTTTCTTCTGCCGGGAGTTTCTGTAATCCCTCCCATTGCAATATCAAATTTGTCTGCTGCCAGGTCAGTTGACAGCGTAGGCCAACTGCTAGGTACAAACAGGATATTCAGGTGCAGAGCTTTGCCCAGTGAATATGCCATATCAATATCAAAACCGATTAATTTATTTTGTCTGTTGTGAAATGCGAGGGGAGCATAGTCACCAGGCACCCCCACACGTAACTCTTTGCTTTCTTTAATCTCCTGCCAGGGTTTTGCCATCGCGGAATGAATACCTGAAAGTGACAACAAGATAACAAACATAAAATATACTTTTTTCATTACTCTTACCCTAATGTTTGATCAGTAGACTACAGATGAGATTGTCTTCTCTCTATTGCGCCGGTAACCTTTACCGGACAGGGAATCCAATAATAGTGGTATATTAAACGGGAGATCCTCTCGCCACGATATACCATCCGCTATGAAGACCTGCTTCGGGTTAAGTGACAGCTTCAATTAAATTTTCACCCTGATTTTTCACATTTCTGATGTGATGGATTACCTCAGTCACGTTGTTTGCAAGAGCATGCCTTGGTAGGCTACCTGCTGTTTAGTCAGGACTGACTGTAATCGTGTTTATAGGTCGTACAGTTCACTATTGTGATGTAACGTCGTATGTTGATCAGCAGATCGTATGCTGACGATTTCAAAAGTACATAATTAAGTACATTTTTATATGTCACTTTTTTTAATTCTATTTAATTCAGTTAGTTGAGTTTTTGTTTTCGTAATCGTTATTAAATAATAATCACAGGAACAATGGGCGCAGGCCGGGCGCCTGATTGGGGCGGGAGTACCGCGACAGCAGGTAGCGATTATTTATGATGTTGGCGTTTCGACGTTGTACAGAAAATTTCCGGCGAGTAACATGCCTTTGATGCCATTCATGGGAAAATAACACTCCTTTAATCAGCCATAAGAGTTAATTATATAAACTTAAATGGATTTGTTAATTGAATTTCATCAAGATTAACTCTATATAAAAGATTTATTGTCTTTGTTATGGCGTCTATATATTCTGCGCTATTCATTATAGCAGTGTATTTATCGTATGCTTCGAAGCAATGATTTTCATTGATATATTCACTGCTATTGTTTTTATAAATTTCATATGACTCTTCCTTTTTGAAAATGCGCGCATCCAGCCAAGGGTCAAGTATATATTCCGATATTCCTTTTGAATCAGTAAAAGTCAAAAAAACGACCACATGATTCCCTCCTGACGCGCTATTATACATAAGGGATGTGCTTATTCTGGCATCAAATACATTATTTTTCGAAAATCCTATTCCGGTTAGTCTTTGTGGTATATATTTTGCAATAATCGCACCTAAAATTAGCGACATATCAGCACAGTTCCCTGTGTTATATTTTATTGAATCAATGGAAGAATATATTAGACTCAGAGATATTGGGTTTTCTGGTCTTTCAGCCATAGCTCTGTCAAAAGAGTTTGCTTTTATAGTTTGCAGAAATTTCTTGTGATGTTCTCTTTGTAAATTAAGAGCGTCGTATTTTTCCTGCGTATCAATTTTAAGCCTGTCAATTTGCATAGCATCATAACTGTCCGATTTCTTTATTATTGTTCTGACAAAAACGGTACATTCTGAAGCAGCATTAATAATACAGGAGGATAAATCAACTGAAGTACTCTGTTGGTTGTTACAGGCGCTCACTCCAGTTGTGTCGAATTTTTCTGTAGCTACATGTCCAACATTTATAATCAATTACATTTCCCTGTATTCAAAATTAAGCGATATTCTTATGTCACGACAACCTAACAGGGACTGACTACAAAGATCTTTAAAGAAACGTTCATTATTGTATCTATTGATGAACTCCCTTCAGATTTAGAGGTTGTGCCCATGGTCGAAAAGCTCCTCTACGCTCATATACTTAACTTATCGGGGACATGGTAGGTTAGGATGTGAAAACACAGGGACAGTTACTGTCACTGCGAAGGCAGCAATAAGGAGGCCTATCCTGTACGAACTGTGGAAAACTATATCTTGTTCACGATCACCTGCATCGTTGACGATGCGCGATCCTGGAGGTTTGACGACTGCCCGGTATGATCGGTGCCGCAGCCACGTCGTATGCAGGAACGGCCTGCGGCAAACTGGCGATCGTTCGATAGTGCGAATATTGAATGGTTGCCAGTCGCGGCGGATTCTACTGGTTAAGAATGTCTAATCAATGTGTTTAATCTGAAACCAGGCATCTGTTCAACTTTTCGTGATCGCTTTTGTTGGCATCACTATTCAAGCAGTTTGCCTGCATCGGCTTCACCCTCACTTCGGCATCAGGGAAAATCTGGTGCACCTGCTTCGTCAGTTCGGCCAGAATGATCTCGCTGGCCCCTTCGAGTCCTTCAACATTACGCTTGTCATAAACCAGTTCTACGAACATACGTGTTTCGCTAATAACTGTTTGTATATACAGTATTTTTGCTTTGGCGGTTTTGTCTGTCAAGGCATGAACCACTTGTTTTTAAATTTTGGGGAACATACTGCGGGCGTGTTTGTTATCGATTTTCCCTGCAGGGCTGATGGGGTCTGGCGTTGACTAAAATTATGTGTGGGGCATGGATGGGGCAAAAGTGGTCTGTGAAGTTCGTTAAAGTTCGTTAATCAAGCTTCATCTCGATCTCGCTCATCCCTTGTTTAAAGCGCTCCTGGACGATCTTTATCGATTTTAAAAACTATGAGTACATATTATAAAAATGTAGCAAATAGGCCGTTTGTGCCTGAAAAGATGAACATTCTGCGTAGCGCGATTTGCGCAACAGGAATAGACTGGAGTCGACACTCTACACAAAGATGCGAAAGGTTTTTTATGACACAACAGCCACAAGCCAAATACCGCCATGACTATCGCGCGCCGGATTACCAGATTACTGATATTGACTTGACCTTTGACCTCGATGCCGAAAAAACCGTGGTCACCGCAATAAGCCAGGCTGTTCGTCATAGCGCGCCTGATGCGCCTCTTCGCCTTGATGGGGAAGATTTAACGCTGGTATCTATCCACGTCAACGATGCGCCGTGGACAGCATATAAGGAAGAAGAGGGCGCGCTTATCATCAGCGACCTGCCAGAGCGTTTTACGTTACGCATTGTCAACGAGATAAGTCCGGCGGCGAATACGGCGCTGGAAGGATTGTACCAGTCCGGCGATGCGCTCTGTACCCAGTGTGAAGCGGAGGGCTTCCGCCATATTACCTGGTATCTTGACCGCCCGGACGTACTGGCGCGATTTACCACCAAAATTATTGCCGATAAAAGCAAATATCCGTTCCTGCTTTCCAATGGCAACCGTGTTGCGCAGGGTGAACTGGAGAATGGCCGTCACTGGGTTCAGTGGCAAGATCCGTTCCCGAAACCGTGTTATCTGTTTGCGCTGGTGGCCGGTGATTTTGACGTGCTGCGCGATACCTTTACCACCCGCTCCGGGCGTGAAGTCGCATTAGAACTGTACGTTGACCGTGGCAATCTGGATCGCGCGCCGTGGGCAATGACTTCGCTGAAAAATTCCATGAAATGGGATGAAACGCGTTTTGGGCTCGAATATGACCTCGACATCTATATGATTGTCGCGGTGGATTTCTTTAATATGGGCGCGATGGAGAATAAAGGTCTCAATATCTTTAACTCCAAATACGTGCTGGCGCGAACCGATACCGCGACGGATAAAGATTATCTCGATATTGAGCGCGTGATAGGTCATGAGTATTTCCACAACTGGACCGGCAACCGCGTCACCTGCCGCGACTGGTTCCAGTTGAGCCTGAAAGAGGGGCTAACCGTGTTCCGCGATCAGGAGTTTAGCTCTGATTTGGGGTCACGCGCGGTGAACCGCATCAGTAACGTGCGTACCATGCGCGGTTTACAATTCGCGGAAGACGCCAGCCCGATGGCGCATCCTATCCGCCCGGATAAAGTAATCGAAATGAATAACTTCTACACCCTCACCGTTTATGAAAAGGGTGCGGAAGTCATTCGCATGATCCACACGTTGCTGGGTGAGGAAAATTTCCAGAAGGGGATGCAGCTTTATTTTGAGCGCCATGACGGCAGCGCCGCGACGTGTGATGACTTCGTACAGGCGATGGAAGATGCTTCTAATGTCGATTTGTCCCATTTCCGCCGCTGGTACAGTCAGTCCGGCACGCCGATTGTAACGGTAAAAGATGATTATAATCCGGAAACCGAGCAGTACTCGTTGACCATCAGCCAGCGCACTCCGGCGACGGCGGATCAGGCGGAGAAGCAGCCGCTGCATATTCCATTCGCCATCGAACTGTACGATAACGAAGGCAACGTCATTCCGTTGCAAAAAGGCGGTCACCCGGTCAACGCCGTGCTGAACGTCACGCAGGCGGAGCAGACATTTACCTTCGATAATGTTTACTTCCAGCCTGTTCCGGCCTTGCTGTGCGAGTTTTCAGCGCCGGTGAAACTGGAATATAAATGGAGCGATCAGCAGTTGACGTTCCTGATGCGCCATGCGCGCAATGATTTCTCCCGTTGGGATGCGGCGCAAAGCCTGCTGGCCACATACATTAAACTGAATGTGGCGCGTCATCAGCAGGGGCAACCGCTATCGCTTCCGGTGCATGTCGCTGATGCGTTCCGCGCAGTACTGTTGGATGAGAAAATCGATCCGGCGTTGGCCGCAGAAATTTTAACGCTGCCTTCGGCCAATGAAATTGCGGAGCTGTTTGAGGTCATTGACCCGATCGCCATTGCGCAAGTTCGTGAAGCGCTAACGCGTACGCTGGCGGCAGAACTGGCGGATGAGTTCCTGGCTATCTATAACGTCAATCATGTGGATGAGTATCGTGTTGATCACGGCGATATCGGTAAGCGCACGCTGCGCAATGCTTGCCTGCGCTTCCTGGCGTTCGGCGAGACGGAGCTGGCTAATACGCTGGTCAGCAAACAGTATCGCGACGCCAATAATATGACCGATGCGCTGGCGGCCCTGTCTGCTGCAGTGGCGGCGCAGTTGCCGTGCCGCGATATGCTGATGCAGGAGTATGACGATAAGTGGCATCAGGACGGCCTGGTGATGGATAAATGGTTTATCCTGCAATCCACAAGCCCGGCGGAAAATGTACTGGAAACCGTACGCGGCCTGCTCAAACACCGTTCTTTCAGTATGAGCAACCCGAACCGCATCCGTTCATTAATTGGCGCGTTTGCTGGCAGCAACCCGGCGGCGTTCCATGCGCAAGACGGTAGCGGATACCAGTTCCTGGTCGAGATGCTGACCGATCTGAATAGCCGTAACCCGCAGGTAGCATCTCGCCTCATTGAACCGCTGATTCGTCTGAAACGTTATGATGATAAGCGTCAGGAGAAAATGCGCGCGGCGCTGGAGCAGTTAAAAGGACTGGAGAATCTTTCCGGCGATCTGTACGAGAAGATAACTAAAGCGTTAGCCTGACAGTATCCGTTATAAAGAGGTAAGACATGCCCGGTAAGCGTTAGCGCTGCCGGGCATTTTTTTGCCGGACGATGACGCTCGCTGGCGAAACGTGAAGTGAGAATGAAGGAAAACGATTGCTATTTATTGCCGTAGGTCAATTCCCTTTTGCTTTGTTATCGCCCATAATATGCCCCCGGTTTGCACACCGGGAATCCAGGAGAGTTCATGTACTATCCCTTCGTTCGTAAAGCCCTTTTCCAGCTCGATCCAGAGCGCGCTCATGAATTTACATTTCAACAATTACGCCGCATTACAGGTACGCCGCTGGAAGCGCTGGTGCGCCAGAAAGTACCGACAAAGCCGGTTACCTGCATGGGACTTACCTTTAAAAATCCACTGGGGCTGGCTGCCGGTCTGGATAAAGACGGGGAGTGCATCGACGCGTTAGGCGCGATGGGGTTTGGCTCCCTGGAAATCGGCACCGTGACGCCGCGCCCACAGCCGGGTAACGATAAGCCGCGTCTTTTTCGTCTGGTGGATGCTGAAGGTCTGATCAATCGGATGGGCTTTAATAATCTGGGCGTCGATAACCTGGTCGAGAATGTTAAAAAAGCCCATTTTGATGGTATTCTGGGAATTAACATCGGTAAAAATAAAGATACGCCTGTCGAAAATGGCAAAGATGACTACCTGATTTGTATGGAAAAAGTCTATGCTTATGCGGGTTATATCGCCATTAATATTTCTTCGCCGAATACGCCAGGGCTACGTACGCTCCAGTATGGCGATGCGCTGGACGATCTGTTAACTGCCATTAAAAATAAGCAAAACGATCTTCAGGCGATCCACCATAAATATGTGCCGGTGGCAGTAAAGATCGCGCCGGATCTTTGTGAAGAAGAATTGATCCAGGTTGCCGATAGCCTGCTTCGTCATAATATTGATGGGGTGATTGCGACAAATACCACCCTCGATCGTTCTCTGGTACAAGGAATGAAAAATTGCCAGCAAACGGGGGGATTAAGTGGCCGACCATTACAATTAAAAAGCACAGAAATTATTCGCCGTTTATCCCAGGAGTTAAAGGGACAATTGCCTATTATCGGCGTCGGCGGCATTGACTCAGTTATCGCCGCGCGCGAGAAGATAGCGGCAGGAGCTACGCTGGTACAAATTTATTCCGGCTTTATTTTTAAAGGCCCGCCATTGATTAAAGAAATCGTAACGCACATCTAAACTTTAGCCTTTATCAGACAACCAGGGCTTTATTTCCGGCGCTGGTTGTTTTATATTTCTCCACTGTTGCTTATTTAGACATTTTAGGCTTTTATTATTGGGGTAATAAACGAAGCGGCAAAAGGACAATGCTGTTACGAGTTGCTTAAAAGCGGGAGAGAGGTAATGCGAATTAAACCTGACGATAACTGGCGCTGGTATTATGATGAAGAGCACGATCGTATGATGCTCGATCTCGCCAATGGTATGCTTTTTCGCTCGCGCTTCTCTCGTAAAATGCTTACGCCGGACGCGTTTTGCCCGACCGGTTTTTGTGTGGATGATGCCGCGCTCTATTTTTCCTTTGAAGAAAAATGCCGGGATTTCGAATTAACCAAAGAGCAACGCGCGGAGTTGGTATTGAATGCGCTGGTGGCGATTCGCTATCTCAAACCGCAGATGCCAAAAAGCTGGCATTTTGTAGCGCATGGCGAAATGTGGACCCCAGGAACGGGCGATGCCGCAAGCGTCTGGTTAAGCGATACGGCGGAACAGGTTAATTTGCTGGTCGTTGAGCCGGGAGAAAATGCCGCGTTGTGTCTGCTGGCCCAGCCGGGCGTGGTGATAGCAGGCCGAACCATGCAGCTTGGCGATGCGATTAAAATTATGAACGACAGGCTGAAACCGCAGGTTCACTGTCACAGTTTCAGCCTTGAACAAGCGGTTTAATTTTCCAGTCGTAACGCGGTCTTAGGCACGCAGCTACAGCTCAGAATCGTACCATCGTCACCCATAGCCGATTTTTTCAGCGGACTTACTTCGCCTTCCAGCAAACGTATCCGGCAGCAACCACAGATACCAGCCCGGCAAGAATACGGAATACGAATCCCCTTATTCTCCAACTGTTCAAGTAGTACCTGTTGATTATTCCCGCAGAAGGTTTGCCCCTGCCAGTCGATGGTTACACTCGCGTCCGGGTGTTTATCTGGCGTAACGCTGTCGTCGACCGTTGTGGCGCCATAAGCTTTTGCCGGAGCTGTCGCCAGAATCTCCACTTCATCGCCGACGCGAATGACGCCGCTATTGCGGGCAATCAGATTCTGACCGAAATCCACATCGCCATTGTCCTGGGCGGTACGAAAAGCTTGCAGTGTCGCCAGCGGTTCTCCGGAAGGATGTTTTTGACCCTTTTCAGGGCTGACGGTCGTAAAAATACAGCGGCTACAGGGCTTCACGACGTCAAAAATCACATCGCCAATGCGAAGCACTTTCCAGCTATCTTCCTCCCAGGCCGCTACGCCGGAAACCACTAAGTTTGGGCGAAATTGTTCCATTTGTACGCCTGCCGGACAACGCTGTTGCAGATCGCGCAGCGAGGCTTCGTTGGTCAATAAATACGGGTAGCCATCGGCAAATCCCAGCGGCACCGCGTTATGTCGTTTGACCCGGCGCGTCAACTGCGGCCCAACCCAGCGCAACTGGACATCGCGGGAGAAAAAGCCGCTCAACCATTGATTAATCGCCGTCGGGGCGACGCGAGCGGTAAAATGGTTTCCCCAGACCTCGGTCGGCGCATCCTGCGGGGTGAAATCCGTAAAGCGAACCAGCGCGCTACTGCCGTCTGGCGCGGTCAAATGGAGGCCGTCGTGTAAGGGAGAGGGGGTAAAACGTACCATTTGTGGAAACTGGCGGGCGGTAATAAATGTGCCGTCAGGCTCGGTCACCATGAAGATGCGATCAAAAGCCAGGCCGCTGATATCTGCCAGCGCATGAGTGAGGCCAATGCCGCGCATGGATTTGACCGGATGAATAAAGAGCCGTGATAACGTCGCCACCGTACAGTCCCTCAAATGAAAATAAGCCTTCAACTTTATGACATGGGCGTGAGATTAGCTATAATGCGCAACAATTTTCTTAGCGTAAAAGTGACAATATGAATTCTCTGTTTGCCAGTACGGCCCGCGGGCTGGAAGAGCTGTTAAAAACTGAACTGGAAAAACTGGGCGCCGTAGGGTGTCAGGTTGTTCAGGGTGGGGTCCATTTTCAGGGCGACACGCGGCTTATTTACCAGAGCCTGATGTGGAGCCGCCTGGCCTCGCGTATTATCCTGCCGATGGGTGAGTGCAAGGTCTACAGCGATCTCGATCTTTACCTCGGCGTTCAGGCGATAAACTGGACAGAGATTTTTAATCCTGGCGCGACGTTTGCGGTGCATTTCAGCGGCCTGAACGACACCATCCGTAATAGTCAGTATGGAGCGATGAAAGTTAAAGACGCGATTGTCGATGCGTTTACGCGGAAAAATCTTCCGCGTCCAAATGTGGACCGCGAATCGCCGGACCTCCGTATTAACGTCTGGCTGAATAAAGAAACTGCCAGCATTGCGCTGGATCTCAGTGGTGATGGCCTGCACCTGCGCGGTTATCGCGATCGCACCGGGCTGGCGCCAATTAAAGAGACGCTGGCGGCAGCGATTGTTATGCGTTCCGGCTGGCAACCCGGTACGCCGCTGCTCGACCCTATGTGTGGTTCGGGGACACTGTTGATTGAAGCCGCGATGTGGGCGACCGATCGCGCGCCGGGACTGCACCGTGGTCACTGGGGATTTAGCGGCTGGGCACAGCATGACGAAACTATCTGGCAGGAAGTGAAAGCCGAAGCGCAGACCCGGGCGCGTAAGGGACTGGCGGAGTATTCCTCTCATTTCTACGGTTCCGACAGCGATGCGCGTGTCATTGAGCGGGCGCGCAGCAACGCCCGTCGCGCCGGTATCGGGGAGCTTATCACCTTTGAAGTGAAAGATGTGGCGCAACTGAGTAATCCATTGCCGAAAGGCCCGTATGGTACGGTGATCAGTAACCCGCCTTACGGCGAACGTCTGGACAGCGAACCGGCGCTGATTGCGTTGCACAGCCTGCTGGGCCGTACCATGAAAAATCAGTTTGGCGGCTGGAACCTGTCGCTGTTCAGCGCTTCGCCCGATCTGCTGGGCAGCCTGCAATTACGTGCCGACAAACAGTTTAAAGCCAAGAATGGCCCGCTGGACTGCGTGCAGAAAAACTATCATATTGCGGAAACCACGGCGGACAGTAAGCCGGCGACGGTGGCGGAAGATTACGCTAATCGCCTGCGTAAAAATCTTAAAAAGCTGGAGAAATGGGCGCGCCAGGAAGGGATTGAATGCTATCGCTTGTATGATGCCGACCTGCCGGAATATAACGTGGCGGTAGACCGTTACGGCGACTGGGCGGTGATTCAGGAATATGCGCCGCCGAAAACGGTGGATGCGCAAAAAGCGCGGCAACGTCTGTTCGATATTATTGCGGCAACCTTGTCAGTGCTCGGTATTCCGCCGAATAAACTGGTGTTAAAAACCCGTGAACGGCAAAAAGGAAAAAACCAGTATCAGAAAATGAGCGAGAAGGGCGAGTTCCTTGAGGTCAGCGAATATAATGCGCGCTTATGGGTAAATCTGACGGATTATCTCGACACCGGTCTGTTCCTCGATCACCGTATTGCCCGCAGAATGCTGGGAGAAATGAGCAAAGGCAAAGATTTCCTGAATCTCTTTTCTTATACCGGCAGCGCCAGCGTACATGCGGGTCTGGGCGGCGCGCGCAGCACCACAACGGTGGATATGTCCCGTACCTATCTGGAGTGGGCCGAACGTAATTTGCGTCTGAACGGACTGAGCGGCCGCGCGCATCGCCTGATTCAGGCCGACTGCCTGGGCTGGCTGCGCGAGGCGAATGAACAGTTCGATTTGATCTTTATCGATCCGCCGACGTTCTCTAACTCAAAACGTATGGAAGAGTCGTTTGATGTTCAGCGCGATCATGTCGCGTTAATGAAAGATTTAAAACGCCTGCTGCGTAAAGGCGGCACCATCATGTTCTCAAATAATAAGCGCGGATTCCGTATGGATCTGGAAGGGCTGGCGGAACTGGGGCTTACCGCACAAGAAATTACGCAAAAAACGCTTTCCCCGGATTTTGCCCGTAACCGTCAGATTCATAACTGCTGGCTGATCCGCGCCGCCTGAAAGGAAAAGTAAATGTCATTAATCAGTATGCATGGCGCATGGCTGTCGTTCAGCGACGCGCCGCTTCTCGATAACGCAGAGTTGCATATCGAAGATAACGAACGCGTCTGTCTGGTGGGGCGTAACGGCGCCGGGAAATCCACCTTGATGAAGATCCTCAACCGCGAACAGGGTCTGGACGATGGGCGTATTATTTATGAGCAGGATCTGATCGTCGCGCGTCTGCAACAGGATCCGCCCCGTAATATTGCGGGCAGCGTCTATGACTTTGTCGCCGAAGGTATCGAAGAACAAGCGGAATACCTCAAGCGCTATCATGAGATTTCCCGTCTGGTGATGACCGATCCCAGCGAGAAAAACCTCAATGAAATGGCGCGCGTACAGGAACAGCTCGATCATCATAATCTGTGGCAGCTGGAAAACCGTATTAATGAAGTGCTGGAGCAGCTTGGACTCGATCCTAACGCCGCGCTGTCGTCGCTCTCCGGCGGCTGGCTGCGTAAAGCCGCGCTGGGTCGGGCGCTGGTCAGCAATCCGCGCGTATTGTTACTGGATGAACCGACTAACCATCTGGATATCGAAACTATCGACTGGCTGGAAGGGTTTCTGAAAACCTTTAACGGAACGATTATTTTTATCTCTCACGATCGTTCGTTTATTCGCAATATGGCAACCCGCATTGTCGATCTCGATCGTGGCAAACTGGTCACCTATCCGGGAAATTACGATCAATACCTGCTGGAGAAAGAAGAAGCGCTGCGCGTAGAAGAATTACAAAACGCGGAATTTGATCGCAAACTGGCGCAGGAAGAAGTCTGGATTCGCCAGGGTATCAAGGCGCGCCGCACCCGTAATGAAGGGCGCGTGCGGGCGTTAAAAGCGATGCGTCGTGAACGCAGCGAGCGCCGGGAAGTGATGGGCACGGCGAAGATGCAGGTCGAAGAAGCGACGCGCTCCGGTAAAATCGTTTTTGAGATGGAAAATGTCGATTACCAGGTAGAAGGAAAACAACTGGTAAAAGATTTCTCCGCTCAGGTACAGCGCGGTGACAAGATTGCGTTAATTGGCCCGAACGGCTGCGGTAAAACCACGCTACTGAAACTGATGCTGGGACAGCTTCAGGCTGACAGCGGGCGCATCCACGTAGGAACGAAGCTGGAAGTCGCCTACTTCGATCAGCATCGCGCCGAACTGGACCCGGAAAAAACCGTGATGGATAACCTGGCGGAAGGCAAGCAGGAGGTGATGGTAAACGGTAAGCCGCGCCATGTACTGGGCTATTTGCAGGACTTCCTGTTTCACCCCAAACGGGCGATGACGCCCGTCCGCGCGCTTTCCGGCGGCGAACGTAACCGTCTGCTGCTGGCGCGACTGTTCCTCAAGCCGAGCAATCTTTTAATTCTCGATGAACCAACGAACGATCTTGACGTCGAAACGCTGGAACTATTAGAAGAATTAATTGATGGCTATCAGGGCACGGTACTACTGGTCAGCCACGATCGGCAATTTGTCGATAATACCGTGACGGAATGCTGGATTTTCGAGGGCGGCGGCAAAATCGGACGTTATATTGGCGGCTACCATGATGCGCGTGCGCAGCAAGAGCAGCATCTGGCGACGAAACAGCCAGTGGCGAAAAAAAATGAGGAAGTTATTGCCTCTAAAGCAGAAATTGTAAAACGTGGCAGTAGCAAACTAAGCTATAAACTGCAGCGCGAGCTGGAGCAGTTACCCGGTCAGCTTGAAGACCTGGAAGCGAAGCTGGAAGCGCTACAGGCGCAGGTTGCGGATGCGGCCTTTTTTAGCCAACCCCATGAGCAAACGCAGAAAGTTCTGGCCGATTTAAGTCAGGCGGAGCAAGAACTTGAGCAAGCCTTCGAACGTTGGGAGTATCTTGAAGGCCTGAAAAACGGGGCATAACGAAAGGAGCGCCTATGTGTGAACATCACCATGCTGCGAAGCACATATTGTGCCCGCAATGTGACATGCTGGTGGCTTTACCCCGCCTCTCGCATGGGCAAAAAGCAGCATGTCCACGATGCGGCGCAACGTTAACGACCGAGTGGGACGCGCCCCGGCAGCGTCCTACCGCCTATGCGTTAGCGGCACTATTTATGTTGCTGCTTTCTAACCTTTTTCCCTTCGTGAATATGAATGTCGCGGGCGTCACCAGCGAAGTCACGCTTCTGGAAATCCCCGGCGTCATGTTTTCTGAAGATTACGCCAGCCTCGGCACGTTCTTTTTATTATTTGTCCAACTGGTGCCGGCATTTTGCCTGGTGACTATTCTATTACTTGTCAACCGCGCCAGTCTGCCGTTGTCGGTAAAAAAAACGCTGGCAAGGATCTTTTTCCTCCTCAAATCGTGGGGAATGGCAGAAATATTTCTCGCCGGGGTGTTGGTCAGTTTTGTTAAGCTGATGGCCTACGGCGATATCGGCATCGGCAGCAGCTTTATTCCCTGGTGCTTATTTTGTCTCGTTCAACTGCGGGCGTTCCAGTGTGTCGATCGCCGCTGGTTGTGGGATGATATCGCCCCGCAGCCTGTACTGGCGCAGCCGTTAACGCCGGGGGTTACCGGTATCCGGCAGTCTTTGCGTTCTTGCGCCTGCTGTACGGCGATCCTGCCTGCGGAGAGTCTCGTCTGTCCGCGTTGCCATACGAAAGGCTATGTCCGGCGTAAAAACAGTTTGCAGTGGACGCTGGCGTTATTATTTACCTCGATCATGCTTTATCTGCCCGCCAATATTTTGCCGATTATGATTACCGACTTACTGGGCTCGAAAATGCCGTCGACCATTCTGGCTGGCGTGATTTTGCTGTGGAGCGAGGGGTCTTATCCGGTGGCGGCGGTTATCTTTCTCGCCAGTATTATGGTGCCGACGCTAAAAATGATCGCCATTGCCTGGCTTTGTTGGGATGCGAAAGGCCACGGTAAGCGCGACAGTGAACGGATGCATTTTATTTATGAAGTAGTGGAGTTTGTGGGGCGCTGGTCAATGATTGATGTCTTTGTCATTGCCGTACTCTCTGCGCTGGTGCGTATGGGAGGGTTAATGAATATTTATCCTGCGATGGGTGCGTTGATGTTTGCTTTAGTCGTCATAATGACAATGTTTTCTGCGATGACCTTTGATCCGCGTCTGTCGTGGGATCGTGAGTACGAACCAGGCCATGAGGAGTCCTGATAGCATGGAACCTAAAAAAGGGGAAGCCAAAGTACAAAAGGTGAAAAATTGGTCGCCTGTCTGGATATTCCCGATTGTTACTGCGCTTATCGGAGCCTGGATTCTGTTTTATCACTACAGCCACCAGGGACCGGAAGTTACCTTAATCACCACCAATGCGGAAGGCATTGAAGGCGGAAAAACGACGATCAAAAGTCGCAGCGTGGATGTCGGCGTGGTTGAAAGCGCGACGCTGACTGACGATCTGACCCATGTACAAATCAAAGCGCGGCTTCATTCCGGTATGGAAAAGTTGCTGCATAAAGACTCGGTATTTTGGGTCGTAAAACCGCAGGTGGGGCGTGAAGGCATCAGCGGGCTTGGGACGCTGCTATCAGGCGCGTATATTGAACTACAACCAGGAAGTAAGGGCAGCCAGCCGGAAAGCTATCAGCTTCTTGACTCACCGCCGTTGGCGCCGCCCGATGCCAAAGGTATTCGTGTGATTCTGGACAGCAAAAAGGCCGGTCAGCTCAGTCCTGGCGATCCCGTTCTGTTCCGGGGTTATCGGGTAGGATCCGTTGAAACCAGCTCTTTCGATCCGCAAAAACGGACAATGAGTTATCAGTTGTTCATTAAGGCGCCAAACGATCGATTGGTCACCAGTAATGTCCGATTCTGGAAAGATAGCGGTATCGCTGTGGATCTGACATCGGCGGGAATGCGCGTGGAAATGGGATCGTTGACGACGTTGTTTGGCGGCGGCGTGAGTTTTGATGTGCCGGAAGGACTTGAGCAGGGGCAACCCGTCGCCGAAAAAACGGCGTTTAACCTCTACGACGATCAAAAAAGTATTCAGGATTCGCTGTATACCGATCATATCGATTACCTGATGTTCTTTAAAGATTCGGTGCGCGGATTACAACCCGGCGCGCCGCTGGAGTTCCGCGGTATTCGTCTGGGGACGGTAAGCAAAGTGCCTTTCTTTGCGTCTAAAATGCGCCAGGTATTTAACGACGATTACCGTATTCCTGTGCTGGTGCGCATTGAACCGGAGCGTCTGAAAGCGCAATTGGGAGAAAATGCGGATGTTGGCGCGCATTTGACGGAACTGCTTAAGCGCGGTTTACGCGCTTCGCTTAAAACCGGTAACCTGGTGACCGGGGCGCTGTATGTCGATCTGGACTTTTATCCTAAGGAGCCGCCGATTACCGGGCTACGCGAATTTGATGGTTATGAAATTATTCCCACCGTCAGCAGCGGTCTGGCGCAAATTCAACAGCGACTGGTGGAAACGTTGGATAAGATCAACAACCTGCCGTTGAATCCGATGATTGAACAAGCGACCAATACGCTGTCTGAAAGCCAGCGTACTATGCGTCGGCTGCAAACCACGCTGGATAATATGAACAAGATTACCTCCAGTCAGTCGATGCAGCAGCTTCCGGCGGATATGCAAACGACGTTACGCGAACTTAACCGCAGTATGCAGGGCTTCCAGCCTGGATCGGCGGCGTATAACAAAATGGTGGCGGATATGCAGCGTCTCGATCAGGTGCTTCGTGAGTTACAACCGGTGTTGAAAACTCTGAACGAGAAGAGCAACGCGCTGGTATTTGAAGCGAAGGATAAAAAAGATCCTGAGCCTAAGAGGGCGAAACAATGAAAAAATGGCTAGTCGTGATAATGGCGTTCTGGCTGGCGTCATGTAGTTCCGGCGGAGAAAATAAAAGCTATTATCAGCTCCCGATAGCGCAAAGCGGTGTGCAAAGCACCGCAAGCCAGGGCAACCGTCTCTTATGGGTAGAGCAGGTTTCCGTACCTGACTATCTGGCAGGTAACGGCGTGGTGTATCAAACCAGTGATGTTCAGTATGTGATTGCCAATAACAATCTGTGGGCCAGCCCGTTGGATCAGCAATTACGTAACACGCTGGTGGCGAATCTTAGCGCCCGGCTTCCTGGCTGGGTCGTCGCTTCCCAGCCGTTGGGAACCACCCAGGATACGTTAAACGTTACCGTAACCGGATTCCATGGACGCTACGATGGTAAGGTTATCGTCAGCGGGGAGTGGTTATTAAACCACAATGGACAACTGATTAAGCGGCCTTTCCATATCGAAGCCAGCCAGCAGAAAGATGGCTATGATGAGATGGTCAAAGTACTGGCAAGCGCCTGGAGTCAGGAAGCAGCCGCTATCGCAGATGAGATAAAGCGCCTTCCCTGAGATAAAAGTAATGTAAATTTAACCGCTTCAGGTCGTGCGCCTGAGGCGGTTTTTTTATTTTTGACGCCGGAAAAATAGTTGTTATGGCTCACATTTTTTGTACAAATGATTTACCGTATAGCTCACAAATATGACATTGGTGTGAATTTTGCGCATTGACGGGCGATCCATTTAGAGGTATTCGTGTAGTGTGATTGCACATTTTGTAATCACTGTTTTCTTTTCCACCAGATACAAATATGAGGGAAACGAGGCATGAAGAGACAAAAACGAGATCGCCTGGAACGGGCACATCAACGTGGATATCAGGCCGGCATCGCCGGACGATCAAAAGAAATGTGTCCCTATCAGACGCTGAATCAACGGTCATACTGGTTGGGAGGTTGGCGACAAGCCATGGAGGACAGGGCGGTAATGGCCTGATTCTGTCTCTTTAGAAAAAGAAACCTCCGCAGTGCGGAGGTTTCGCCTTTATGGGCTTTGCAAGCATGATACCGATAGCGCGGAATATCAATTCAACACTTAGAACGCGGAAGTATCCTGGAACAAACCGACTTTCAAATCGTGTGCGGTATAGATCAGACGACCATCCACCAGAACCTCACCGTCCGCCAGGCCCATGATCAGGCGACGGTTTACGATACGTTTGAAATGAATGCGATAGGTGACTTTCCTGGCTGTCGGCAGAACCTGGCCGGTAAATTTCACTTCGCCCACGCCCAGAGCGCGGCCTTTGCCTTCGCCGCCCAACCAGCCCAGGTAGAATCCCACCAATTGCCACATAGCATCCAGACCCAGACAACCGGGCATCACCGGATCGCCGATAAAGTGGCATCCGAAGAACCATAGATCCGGATTGATATCCAGCTCGGCTTCGACATAGCCTTTGTCGAAATTGCCGCCCGTTTCGGTCATCTTAACGACGCGGTCCATCATCAGCATGTTCGGCGCAGGGAGTTGCGGCCCTTTAGCGCCAAACAGTTCACCACGACCAGAGGCAAGAAGGTCTTCTTTTGTATAGGATTCGCGTTTATCTACCATGTTTTATGTAAACCTTATTTTATTGAAGCACGCAGGATAGCTAACACGTGTACGCTGAACAAGTCCGATCAGTTCGGAATAAAAGCGTTCAGCCAACGTAATGGCCACGGGAAACGATGACGGCCTTCCTGTTGCGTCGCCTGCGCGATACGCTCCTGGATAGTCTGCATCAACGTCGTTTGACCTTCGCCATCCCACACCAGATTTAACAGTAGCGGTAAGGCGTCGGTCACGTCGTCTACCGCCCAGATAGTGAACTTCTCTTCTTTAACCGCTTGCAGCAGTTCAGATTTAAGACTGAGATGGCGGACATTGGCGGCAGGGATAATCACGCCCTGTTTACCGTTTAATTCCCGCTGCTCGCAGATGGCGAAGAAACCTTCAATTTTTTCGTTTAGCCCGCCCACCGGTTGTGCGCGACCAAACTGATCGACCGAGCCGGTAATCGCAATATTTTGATTCACTGGCACATTGGCCAGCGCGCTGATGAGCGCACATAATTCCGCCATTGAGGCACTATCACCATCCACTTCGCTGTAGGACTGCTCAAAGGTTAACGAGGCAGAGAAGGGAATTTGTTGCTCCAGCTGCAACTCCGACATCAGGAAGGCCTGCATAATCATCATTCCCTTAGCGTGGATATTCCCGCCAAGTTCGGCCTTGCGCTCAATATCGTTAAATTCGCCATCGCCGATATGCACAACACAGCTAATTCGCGACGGTTCGCCAAAGGCGCGAGGATGCCCGGGAAACTCAATGACGGAAAGCGCATTGATTTGTCCAACGCGTTCGCCTTCGGTTTCAATCAGGATCTGCTCTTGCAGAATCTCATCCTGCATCCGCTCCGCCAGAAAGCCTTCTCGCCATTCGCGTCGGGCAAGCATCAGACTGAGCGCTTCTGCGCCGCAGGTATCGCCTTCGCATAAAGGCGACGCCTCCTTAAACTGGCGGGCTATCCACAGTGGGCAAAGAGGCAACGTATCCTGTTCGCCGGTATAGCGCACAGCCTCGCGTATCAGGACGGGCCAGGCGTCCGGTGCCGGAGGGGGCAAATTATCGCGTAAAGCGATACGCGTCACCCATTGACACCACAGGGTCATAGCTTCTGCGTCCGCTATCTGTAAATTGTCTTCAAATTCACTGTAGATAGCCTGTTCCGCGAGCTCCGGTTCCATCTCCTGAAAATCAGCCAGTGATTCACGTTCGCCAACCAGAATCACCTTCAGTTTGAGCGGCATGGATGGCACGGAGACCGGTAATGGACGCGACTCGTCAAAGGCCACCCAGTCAAAACGCTCGCGGCTAACGATGGCTTTCAGACGCATCCACAGTAACGGCTGCGCCAGAAGGGTTCGTAAGGAAATAATCAGCACGCCGCCGTTCGCCTGATGAACCAGTCCCGGCTGCAGGATAATGTCGCCGTTATACTGCCGCAGGCAACCAAAGAGCTGTTCGGCTTCGACCCAGTCCGCGCTGACGACTTGTGTGACGGTGGCAAAGTTGTCTTGCGCATTCTGCGCGGCGCGGTAATGAACAGTATGCCCGGAAACGTCATAATGTCCGCCGGTTAATTGTCCGGCATCGGTTTGCAGAGCGCGGACGGCATCTGAAAGTAAAGTGAGATACTCTTGCTCTTCAGGCGCTTTAGTCAGCATAAAAGAGGATGATGCCCACGGCTGTATAAGTTGCTCAAGCGCAAATTGCAGTCGTGGCTGAGTATCACTGAGTAAGGTGTCGTTTTCGTCAGTCGCGTGTGGCTGTGCAAATATCTCCTGATAGCTTTCGCTATCAGGAACCAGATCACGCCATGCAAGTTTCGTAATGGTCAAAGTTGAGGTTTTTTAGTCTGTTGTAAAAGGGGGGATTATAGCCTAACCCGTCACGCTGCACACGCGGAAAGCGAATGCAAAGTAATATGAAGACGTGTAACCATTCACAGGTTCGAGATTCTTTTCTTCAGATGGCTAAAAAACTGATATTCTGATAACAGTTACACGGTAACATTGGGATCACAATGAAATATCAACAACTTGAAAATCTTGAAAGCGGTTGGAAATGGAAATATCTGGTGAAAAAGCACCGCGAAGGGGAGCTGATCACCCGCTACGTGGAAGCCAGTGCTGCCCAGGAAGCCGTCAATTTGTTGTTGGCCCTCGAAAATGAACCGGTGCGGGTAAATGTCTGGATAGACAGGCATATGAATCCTGCCTTGCTTAATCGGATGAAACAAACCATTCGGGCAAGACGCAAACGACACTTCAATGCGGAACATCAGCATACGCGCAAAAAATCTATCGATTTAGAGTTTATGGTCTGGCAGCGTCTGGCGGGCCTTGCGCAGCGACGCGGTAAAACATTATCCGAAACGATAGTGCAACTGATAGAAGACGCGGAGCATAAAGAGAAATATGCCACGCAAATGACCACGTTAAAGCAGGATTTACAGGCGTTATTAGGCAAGAAGTAACGCTGAAAGGCGTTGTCACCCAGACCAGAGCAAAAAACCCCGCGACGCGGGGTTTTTTATCAGACGGAAACTTAAGCCTGCGGCTGAGTTACCACGTCTTTAACGCCTTTAACTTCGATCTCTACGCGACGATCCGGAGCCAGGCAATCGATCAGGGCAGCGCGAGGTTTCACGTTGTCACAGGTGTTGCCGGTAACCGGGTTAGATTCGCCCATACCACGTGCGGAGATTTTGTCAGACGGAATACCTTTGGAGATCAGGTAATCAACAACAGACTGAGCACGTTTCTCGGACAGACCCTGGTTGTAAGCGTCAGAACCGATACGGTCAGTGAAGCCCAGAACGACAACGGAACCGTCTTTCGGATCCAGGTTGCTCAGCTGGCTGTACAGCTGATCCAGAGCCTGCTGGCCTTCCGGCTTCAGGGTAGATTTGTTGAAGTTGAACAGTACGTCAGACTTCAGAGTGAAGTGCTTGGTCTGTACTTCCGGAGCCGGTGCCGGTGCCGGAGCTACTACCGGAGCAGCTTCTTGCTGGCCGAAACGGTAGGAAACACCTACGCTCAGCAGGCCGTTGTCCGGACGGGTGCCGATGGTGTTGGCATCACCGATGTTGTTAGTCCACTGGTATTCCAGACGGGTTGCGATTTCAGGGGTGATAGCATACTCGATACCGCCCGCGAATACCGGGGAAACGCCGGTGTCGTGGTCTTTAGTAGACGGGCCGCCAGGGACGTTAGACTTGGTGTCTGCACGCCATACCATACCACCCAGACGGGTATAAACGTCCAGATCGTCAGTGATTGGATAACCCAGTTTAGCGGTCAACTGAACGCCCTGAGCTTTATAAGCGCCATTGATGTTGTCGCCTTTGTACGGCATACGGCCTAACCAGTCGTAGCCCATTTCAAAGCCAACGTACGGGTTAACCTGGTAACCACCAAAAGCACCTGCGCCCAGTTGGTTTTCATGAGTTGGGCCATCATTGTTAATGAAGCCGGTGTCATGGTACTGAGACCAGCCCAGTTTAGCACCAGCGTACCAGGTGTTATCTTTCGGAGCGGCCTGCGCTACGGTAGCGAAACCAGCCAGTGCCACTGCAATCGCGATAGCTGTCTTTTTCATTTTTTGCGCCTCGTTATCATCCAAAATACGCCATGAATATCTCCAACGAGATAACACGGTTAAATCCTTCACCGGGGGATCTGCTCAATAGTTACTCTACCGATATCTACGGCTTATGCTGAGCACCCCTGGCGATGTAAAGTCTACAACGTAGTTGGAAACTTACAAGTGTGAACTCCGTCAGACATGTGAAAAAAACATGACGGATATACACATCATTTAACAGTTTCAGATGATAAATCGTACAGCAAAAATTGCGGAAACCGCTTCTGGCAAGCGTTCTCGCAAAAAAAACGTTAGCACTCAAAGGAGATACGTTCGCGTAAAAAAAAGTCCAGGATAAATCCTAATTTTACTTAATGATACAAATTAGAGTGAATTTTTAGCCCGGAATGCTGTCTCCTGGGTAAAGCGTGCGCACGTACAGGGCGCATGATAAACCCTACCGCATTACCTACCTTCGCTGCTTCAACCAGGCTGGCATGTTCTTCTTCTGTCAGTTCTTCAGTCATCCAACCAATTACCACGCTGTAATTTCCTGTACGCAAAGCGCGGATCATCGACTCCAGCGTATGACGAGGCGCAAGCTGGCTAATTTGCATCACTTTCGTTAATGGCAAACCTGAAGACTGTACCCATTCACGGCTGAGCTTTTGCTGCGGCGTGAGCCAGAGCTGCCAGCGTGATTGTTGGCCTAACTGACGGAGTAAAGGCAAAAGCAGGAGTTGCGCCATCATGGGCTGGTCTTCGTGGTAGACAACTTCACTGACCAGTCCTGCCGCGGCATTTTCCGTAGCGGTGCGCGCAGCGTTGTGGGTAGTGGTAGGAAATGACGAAGAACGATTTGCATAACCTGAAGTGTACATAATCAATCCAGCCCTGTGAGTTACTGTATATTCATACAGTACCCCTGTGGCGATGAAAGATCAACTCTATTTTCGGAAACTGTCTCGCAATTTTTATTCTTAGTGGCGTCAAAAATAAAAATCATCTTGCTCGCGGAGTATAAGTTGCCTATTTTCGTCATTAACGGATCCGTTACTGCAAATCATTCTTTTACTTTATGATTTAAAAGGAATTTTATGAGAGCACTCTCTTATGACAGGATCTATAAATCGCAAGAATATTTGGCCTCTTTGGGGACGATCCAGTATCGATCTTTATTCGGTAGCTATAGTCTGACCGTGGAGGATACCGTCTTTGCGATGGTGGCTAATGGCGAGCTTTATCTCCGCGCCTGTGAAGAAAGCGTACCCTACTGTGTGAAGCATCCTCCCGCCTGGCTCATGTTTATGAAGTGTGGACGTCCCGTTATGCTCAACTATTACCGGGTGGATGAAAGCCTGTGGCGCGATCAGCAGCAGCTGGTGCGTTTATCGAAGTATTCTCTTGACGCGGCAATGAAGGAAAAACACAGCCGTATTTTACAGCACAGACTCAAAGATCTCCCCAATATGACCTTCCATCTGGAAACATTGCTCAATGAGTCAGGGATAAAGGACGAAAATATGTTACGCATACTGGGCGCGAAAATGTGCTGGCTAAGGTTGCGACAAAGCAATCCCTTGCTGACGGTGAAAGTTTTGTATGCCCTGGAAGGCGCAATTGTCGGCGTACATGAAGCGGCGCTCCCGGCGAGTCGTCGCCAGGAGCTTGCCGACTGGGCTCATTCGCTTACGGCTGGGTAATTAATGTAGAAGTCGGCGGTGAAATTTGCCGTTGCAAGCGTCCAATCTCGGGCAGTAAGGCAATGAGCAAACCAATTTGTTGAACAACCAGAGGTTCTTTGCTGTCCGGACGTGTTTCCAGTGACTGAACTCGCTGCTTTAAACCCTCCAGCGCCTGGTGTACGCGCTGTTCGTCTTCAGGTTGATGATGAAGCGCATCATCAACGTAGCAGACCGCGTCATCCAGAAGCCCCAACACGTCCGGATTACTGAGCTTTTCGCGGTGCGCGCCGAGGGCGGAGATATAGCTGGTAAAAGTGTGATTGAGGCAAAGCAGCCTGAACGCCGCCTCCCGGGTTTCAGCCGTGACGTCGGGTTCGCTCGACATATTAGAAACCACGGATGCCAGTTCTGCATCGCGGTTGTGCGCGTCGCGTCTGGCAATGCGATAGGCCAGGCGGTTATCCCGTCCCTGGTGATATTGCTCAAGGATCGCATCAAGGTAGCGGCAATTAGCATCGGTGGCGCGCTGGAGTACCCGGGGAAGGTTGCGAAAGCGCCAGTCCGGCCAAATAAAGCTGACCGCAGCCCAGGCGATAGCGCAGCCAATTAACGTGTCGACGACGCGCGGTAACGCTACCTCAAAGCCTTCGCCCAGGAGGTTAAAGCAGAGTAATACCAGCAGGGTGATGAACATCGTCGCATGGGCATACTGCACATTACGGAATGCGAAGAAAAGCACGCCGGTAATCACCAGCAGAACTAACTGTCCTTCAAGCGAAGGGACAAACCATAAAATCGGCAGGCCGATCGCAACGCCTACCAACGTACCGATAATCCTGAGCGCAAGGCGATGGCGGGTCGCGTTATAGTTAGGCTGGCAAACAAACAGGCTGGTGAGCAATATCCAGTACCCGTGGCGCATCCCGGTAATTTGGATGAGAGCATAACCGATGCACAATACCAGCGACATGCGTACCGCATGGCGAAAGAGAGCGGACTCCGGGGTAAAATTACGGCTCAGATGCAGCCAGATGTCGCTAAACCCGTGCAGGCTATCGTCAGCCAACTGGTTTTCTGACTCATTGCGCGGCATTGCCTGGGCCTGCTCCGACTCGATCGTCGCCAGTTGCGCATCAATAGCGCGTAGGTTGGTTAATAAGAATCCAAGCGTATTCAGCAGTTCCAAGGAAGCGCCGCTGGCGCGCATACGCTCAAGCGCGGCGTCAATGTGGGTAAAGACGCGTTCAAAGCGCGGATCATGCTGGTACGGCGTACGCAGTAAGATACAGCGCGCCAACTGCGTACAGGCCTGCGCCTGCATCGACATCAGACGCTGAAAGCGGAACATAACGTCGCTATGGCGAAAATAATCGCGCAGCGTCTGGTATTGAATATGCGAAGAACTGGCGCGTTCATGAATATCCTGCGCCACAAAATAGTAATGGAGGGTGCGGCGCGTACCGCGTTGACCGCGATCGCCGCGCAGGCGACTCAATAACGACACTTTCGTTTGGTTCAGCGTCGCCATTAACTGCCCGTTCGCTAACGCTAAATCATAGAGCGGCGCCTGGCTTTCATCTTCAATATCAGGATCAAACAGACGTGATTTCAGTTCCAGATAGTGCGCCAACTGTTCGTAACTGCGTGCCAGATTATCCTGCAACGGACGGATCGGAAATAGCAGATGCCCGGTTAGCGTCAGTAGGTTATACCATACTGCGCCTGCCAGCAGGAGCAGTGGTTGCTGATACCAGTGATCGTATAGAGAGGTACCCAGCATCGTATAGATGGCAATGAGTAACGCGCCGAACGCGATGGTGGCATAGCGTTGCCCTAATCCTCCCAACAGAATAAACCCGCTGGTGGATAACGTTAAGCCCAACGCAAATAGCCACGGCCAGGGAAAGAGCAGCTCAACAGAAGCCGACGCGATAAAAAAGCAAATTAAGGTAATGATTAAATTACGCAAGCGTCCGGCAAGGCGGTCGTCAAGATCGGTTAGCGCCGCGGCAACCATACCGAGCGTGAGCGGGATGGTCAGTTTGACGTCGCCCAGCCACCAGGGCAGGGCGGTGGTGCCGCACAGAGCGATAAAAATGCGGATGTAATACAGCCAGGTACTGTTCCAGGTATAACGGCGAATCAACGGACTTAACATAAAGGCTATTTGTCCCGATCATTCAAAACGGCGGCGCGCGTTAGCTTCTCGCGCGGCGCGAGCGGTTTCTACAGAGACGACGCGGCGACCGACAGGCCAAAGCGCAATCGCGGCAATTTTAAAGTTCGCAATACCGACAGGTATCCCGATGATAGTGACACACTGCGCGATACCGGAGGCAATGTGCATCAGGCATAGCCACCAGCCGAAAAAAAGTAACCAGAAAATATTCAGCAAGGTACCGCCAGTATTCATTAATACGCTTTTCGCCACCGGATTAAGTTCGTCAACGTGAATGGCTTCATTACCGTAAGGGAACAGGGACAGTTTGGTTATCTCCCAGCAGGAGCGGGTCAACGGCAGGGTAAAAATAAGCACAATACTGACCAGCGTCGCCAGCAGCCAGGCCAGCGTAGTGGCAAAGCCGCCCAGTACAAAGTTTAAAATATTCAGAACGGTACGCATAAACCCTCAGTTCATTCCGGTTTTCTATCACTGCGGGCAATTGTAACGTTTTTTTAGACTGGAGCACGTTTTCTCTGGCGGTTACACTGATAAGCACATCTTTACGTCTGGATTCGCTGAGTCATGGAACTGAAAGCAACTTCTCTTGGAAAACGTCTGGCGCAACACCCGTATGATCGTGCCGTGATCCTCAACGCTGGGGTGAAAGTGTCTGGCGACAGGCATGAATATCTTATTCCATTCAATCAGTTATTGGCGATTCACTGTAAGCGTGGGCTGGTATGGGGCGAGCTGGAGTTTGTCCTCCCGGAGGATAAAGTCGTGCGTTTGCACGGTACCGAGTGGTCGGAAACCCAGCAATTCCATCGCTATCTGGACGCGCACTGGCGTCGCTGGAGCCAGGAGATGAGTGATGTCGCCGCGCAGGCATTACAAGAGCAATGGGCGCGTATTAGTGAGCGAACGGGCGAAAACCAATGGCTTACCCGTGAACGCGTTCGGGGGCTGGAACACGAAATTCGCCAGACGTTTGCCGCTTTGCCGCTGCCGGTCTCACGTCTGGAGGAGTTTGCTCACTGTCGCGAGATATGGCGTAAGTGTCTGGCCTGGTTACAGGATAGCGAGGGAAGTCGGCAGCAGCATAATCAGGCGTATGCTGATGCCATGCTGGAAGCGCATGCCGACTTTTTTACGCAGATAGAATCTTCTCCGCTTAATCCTTCCCAGGCCAGGGCGGTGGTTAACGGCGAATCATCGTTACTGGTACTGGCGGGCGCGGGAAGCGGTAAGACCTCGGTGCTGGTGGCGCGCGCGGGTTGGCTGTTGGCGCGCGGACAAGCAGATGCGGGGCAAATTCTTTTACTGGCGTTTGGTCGCAAGGCGGCAGAGGAGATGGATGAGCGTATCCGCGAGCGCTTACATACGGAAGAGATTACTGCCCGTACGTTCCATTCGCTGGCGCTGTATATTATTCAGCAAGGCAGTAAAAAAGCGCCGGTTGTCAGTAAGCTGGAAAGTGACGCCACCGCGCGGCATCAGCTATTTCTGCACACCTGGCGTCAGCAGTGTAGCGAGAAAAAAGCGCAGGCCAAAGGCTGGCGTCAGTGGCTGGAAGAGGAGATGCAGTGGGTAGTGCCGGAAGGTAATTTCTGGGACGATGAGACATTACAGCGGCGTCTGGCCCCTCGCCTGGATCGTTGGGTCAGTTTGATGCGTATGCACGGCGGCGCGCAGGCAGAAATGATCGCTGGCGCGCCAGAGGAGTGCCGCGAGCTGTTTGGCAAACGCATTAAGCTGATGGCGCCGCTGCTAAAGGCCTGGAAAAGCGCGTTGAAAGCGGAAAATGCCGTTGATTTCTCCGGGCTGATCCATCAGGCAATGGTGATCCTCGAAAAAGGGCGTTTTATTAGCCCGTGGAAGCATATTCTGGTCGATGAATTTCAGGATATTTCCCCGCAACGGGCGGCGCTGTTAGAGGCGCTACGCAAGCAGAATAGCCAGACTACGCTGTTTGCCGTTGGCGATGACTGGCAGGCGATTTACCGTTTTAGCGGGGCGCAGCTCTCCTTAACGACGGCGTTTCATCAGACGTTCGGCGAGGGCGAGCATTGCCACCTGGACACCACGTACCGTTTTAACAGTCGGATTGGCGATATTGCCAATCGCTTTATACAGCAGAATCCGCACCAGCTTAAAAAACCGTTAAATAGTCTGACCCCAGGCGATAAAAAAGCGGTGACGTTATTGGATGAAAGCCAGTTGGACGCGTTACTGGATAAATTATCCGGCTATGCGAAGGAGGATGAACGTATCCTGGTGCTGGCGCGCTATCACCATCTGAAACCCGCGAGTCTACAAAAAGCGGCGACTCGCTGGCCGAAGTTACAGATAGACTTCATGACTATCCATGCCAGCAAAGGCCAACAGGCCGATTACGTGATTCTTGTCGGATTGCAGGAGGGTAACGACGGTTTCCCCGCCCCGGCGCGAGAATCCATTATGGAAAGTGCGCTTCTTCCTCAGGTTGAGGATTTTCCGGACGCTGAAGAGCGGCGTTTGTTATATGTGGCGTTGACGCGCGCGCGTGCGCGGGTCTGGCTGCTTTTCAATAAAGATAATCCCTCGCGCTTTGTGGAGGCGCTTAAACAGCTGGATGTGCCGGTGGCGAGGAAGCCCTAAAGCGCGGGCGGTACAGCATCCCGCCCGCGTAGCGGTTATTTCAGGCGCTCGGCCAGATAACGCGCATAATCCGGAATAAGAATATCTACAGCGTCATTAAAATGCGGGGACTGGATGATAAAGTCCGCCGTTGAGACGTTAGTGGCGACAGGGATATTCCATACGGTGGCCAGACGCAGTAGCGCTTTGACATCGGGGTCGTGCGGTACCGCGTTAAGCGGGTCCCAGAAGAAAATCAACACGTCGATTTTCCCTTCTGAAATGAGTGCGCCAACCTGCTGGTCGCCGCCCATCGGGCCGCTCAGCATCGCATTAACGTCCATACCGGTTGCGCGCTGGATCAGATTCCCCGTGGTGCCGGTTGCATAAAGAACGTGTTTTTCCAGCAACGGCTGATGGCGTTCCACCCAGTTCATTAACATCTGTTTGCAGTGGTCGTGAGCAACCAACGCGATATGTTTGCGCGTCGGCAAGGTGCGAGTCGTCAGTTCCATAATTCGATTCCGTAGTTAACCTGTCTACAGATTACTGGAAGCGCTTGATGCTGCAAGAGAAAGACAAAAAAATTGCGCGCTGGGACAACTCATATCAAGAGGGCGGCTGTTTTTCCGCCTATTGCAGAAAATGATGGCGTGTCTGCGGGTCGGCCAGTCGGAACCAATATTTCAGCCGCTGTTCTGTCAGAGTTTGTGATTGCGGCGGTACGGTATCAAGCTCTGAGACGTCGGAAAGTAATGTGCTGTCGTCTGCCATCATCGTGGCGAACTGAGGAAGCGAGGCGCGTTTCGCCGATTTATTATAACGCTCGGTCTCTATTTCATAATCGACCACTTTAGCCGTAGAAGTAATGGCCAGAATATCGAGTTTTACCGGAATGGGCATGGCGTCGCCGTCCAAAAGTGCCAGACGCGGCGCCGCGTTAAAATGCGAGGCTTCGCGCTCGTTTTCCAGCCGCGGGAGCTGAAAATTGACCTGACTTATCAGCTGGGTATCGAAGCTTATCACCAGCGGCGGAGAAATATAAAGCCGCTCTTCATTACCGGGCAGGCGGATGGTTTTTTCCACCCGGAAAACGAGTTGATGCGGCCCGTTTTCTAGTTCGATGCTCTCTGCGCCGCGTAATAAAGAGCTGGACACCTTTTTGCCGTCCAGCACCAGCAGATCAACCTCATTCGACAAACGGAGCGTTGTAGCAAAAACAGTCACCGGCAAACAGAGAGCAAGGAAGGTGGTTAGCGCGCCGGTTTTCATAAGGTTCTCCTGTCCAAAGGCCGTCTGGCTAATAATGTATCGAAATTTTTCTTAGATCATGTTTACTAACATATAGACATATTTTGGCGTTTTGCTCTCATACATCGGTATGGGATGAATGGTTGCTATGTCAGGTTTGTCGTACACTTTGCAAAACAGCCAGGAGAAAGATGATGAAAGAGACCGATATTGCTGATGTTTTGACGTCCACTCGCACTATCGCGCTGGTAGGTGCGAGCGATAAACCCGATCGTCCAAGTTATCGGGTAATGAAATACCTGCTTGAACAGGGCTACCATGTGATTCCGGTTGCGCCAAAAGTCGCGGGTAAGACATTGCTGGGGCAACAGGGGTATGCCACGCTGGCGGACATTCCCGAAAAAGTCGATATGGTGGATGTTTTTCGCAACTCTGAAGCTGCATGGGGCGTCGCGCAGGAAGCTATCGCCATCGGCGCAAAAACGCTATGGCTACAGCTTGGCGTGATCAATGAACAGGCGGCGGTACTGGCGCGGGATGCAGGCATGACCGTGGTGATGGATCGCTGCCCGGCGATTGAGATCCCTCGCCTGGGGCTGGCGAAATAAAAGTTTAAATGGCCGGATATCGCTTTCCGGCCTATTAAATACAATCAGTTACGTAGTCGCGGCGCCTGAAGCTGCTTGCGAATGGTACGCGCCAGTTCATCCATCGATGGCTGTTCTGGATGCTCGTCCCGCATTTCGCTTCGCAACTGGGCCTCGGCCAGATAAGTATGCACTGGCTGACCATCATCATCTTCCATTACCACGTGGTACCACGGAGCGGCGCGAAGTTCGTCGTTAACCGCCAGTTCATCAGGCGACGGCTCATCAAGCGAATATTCCGGGTCGATATCGACGACCACTCCGAGGTAACCTAACAGGGAATGGCGGACCTGTTGGCCGATACCGAATTTGCTGGCTATCATAGTCACCTCCCGGGAAATAGATACCCTTTATATGAGGATACTATTCCACTTTTCAAGTTACATGACGCGACAGGCAAACCCTTTCAGATACAGCCCTTCCGGGTAGGTGGCGATCACCGGGTGATCGGCGGCCTGACGGAACTGCTCTATAAATTGTACATCACGACCGGCATCTATTGCGGCATCGGCAATGATTTTCTGAAATAAATCGCTGGTCATCAGTCCGGAGCAAGAGAATGTCAGCAGTATGCCGCCCGGATTGAGCAGTTGAATCGCTAACATGTTAATGTCTTTATAGCCCCGACAGGCACCCATTAACTGGCTTTTATTTTCGACGAATTTGGGCGGGTCCATGATGATGACGTCGAATTTTTCGCCGTGTTCACGGTAAGCGCGCAGCAACTTAAACACGTCATCGCGCACGAATTCGGCTTTGCTCAAGTCCAGTTGGTTCAGTTCAACGTTTTGCCTGGCGATATCCAGCGCATCCTGTGAGGTATCCACGCTGACAACCTGGCGACAACCGCCCATTAACGCCGACACGGCAAAACCGCCGGTATAAGAGAAGCAGTTCAGTACCCGCTGATTTTCCACGTAGCGGCGCGTCGCCAGACGACTGTCGCGCTGATCAAGATAATAACCGGTTTTGTGGCCGCCCTGGATATCGACCAGCAATTTCATACCGTGTTCTTCAATTGGCAAAAGCGCAGGCGGCAGTTCGCCAGTGACCGGACCTTGCGTCAGCGCCATCCCTTCTTTTTTCCGCACGGCGACGTCGCTGCGATCGTAAATAGCGCAATCCGGATAGCATGTTTGCAGCGCGCTAATTAATGCGGCGCGTTGATATTCGGCCCCGGCGCTGAGCAGTTGCAGCACCAAAAAATGACCAAAACGATCGATAGTGACGCCAGGCAGGCCATCGGACTCACCGGCGATCAGACGATAGCTATCCAGGCCGTCTTTTTTCGCCAGCCAGTCGCGCCACTGCTGCGCCTGGCGCAGGCGGCGGGTGAAAAACGCAATATCAATGGATTCTGCTTTATCAAATGTCCAGACGCGCGCGCGGATCTGGGAGGCTGGCGACCAGGCGCCGCGTGCTAACCACTTTCCCTGATGGTCGACGATATCGATAGTTTCACCGAGGTTGGCTTTGCCTTCCAGACGGGATACGGCGCCGGAAAAGACCCATGGGTGGCGGCGGAGTAAAGATTTTTCTCGCCCTTTGCTGAGGACTAAACGGGGATATTGCGGAAATGTAGATTCAGTCATGCGGAGTAACCTCTCACAAACAGTGACGCGGGCCGGATGATAGTTCCAGCCTGGGACCGTGAAAACGAAATGGCGCGTAGGGTAGCACAGATGAGAGGGGCAATCACCAGCGTATGGTGGTGAGCGTTTCTGCACAAAATAGAATCGTAAAGGCACAGTTTCTTCAGCGGACGCTTTTTATAGTGTTATTTCTTTACATGAAGAAGGAAATACAATGAAAACAGTCTTCTCTTTGACCGCAGCCGCAATGATGGCATTGAGTGGCGGCGTATCTGCCGCGTCGGCGTTTAGCCTCAGTAGCGCGGATATTCCGGCGGATTTTCGTTTAACGCAACAGCACGTCTTTAAAGGATTTGGTTGTAGCGGAGAAAATATTTCGCCGCAGCTGAGCTGGCGCAATCCGCCTGCCGGAACCAAAAGCTACGCTATTACCGTCTTCGATCCTGATGCGCCCACCGGAAGCGGCTGGTGGCACTGGACGATGGTGAATATTCCTGCGCAGATTCACGACCTGCCCACGGGGGCTGATAAAAAAACGTTACCCGCCGGAGTGGTGCAGGGACGTAATGATTTCGGTTATGCTGGCTTTGGCGGCGCCTGTCCGCCGCCGGGCGATAAGCCTCATCGCTATCAGTTTACTGTGTGGGCGCTGAATACGGCAACACTGCCGCTCGACAGTGAGTCAAGTGGCGCGTTGGTAGGGTTTATGCTTAACGCGCATGTGATTGCGAAAGCAAAATTCACGGCCACATACGGAAGATAAAACAGAGGACGGCACGGTGCAGGAGATGCATATTCGACATCAGGATCTTACGACGGCAGAGGTGCGTTCCAGTCATCTGCACCGTTTGCATCGTGTTACGCTTTTTTCCGCCGCTATCTGCCATATTACGCAGGGCAGTAAAGTCATCATTCAGGATGATAGCCGCCTTGTCGCCGGGCCGGGCGAGTTGATTATTATTCCGGCGAACACGCCGCTGGAGATTATTAATCAGCCTGCGCAGAACGGTTTTCGCTCCGACCTGTTGTTACTTTCACCGGAGATTATTGCTCGCTTTAAAACGATGTACGTTCAGGATTATCCACCGGCAAACCTGACATCGCTGTGTACGCCGATGAGCCGTAGCCTGACATTTATGTGGGAGAACGTGTTGGATGCTGTGCGCCAGGGGTTGCCCGTTGGGCTACAGGAACATCAGGCGATGGGGTTACTGTTAGCGCTTTTACATGATGGCGCGGCGGGACCGCTGCTTATTGAACGGCGTTACACCCTCACGGAGCAGGTGCGGCAACTGATTATGCTCTCGCCTGCTAAGCTATGGACAGCCCAGGAGATAGCCCGCCGTCTTGCTATGGGAACATCGACGCTGCGTCGGCGTTTGCAGCGCGAATCGCAGAGTTATCGACAAATTGTTGAAGAGGTGCGCATGTCCTGCGCGCTTTCTCAACTGCAATCGACGACGCTGCCGATCGGCGAAATAGCGCTACGGTGCGGCTACCTGTCGGGGTCGCGGTTTACGGCCAGATTCCGCCAACATTATGGGTGTCTGCCCAGTCAGGTACGTTAAGTATGTCCTGTATGAGCCTCCACCACTGATTATGAAAGGAGAACCATCATGTCGAACGTCTGCATTATCGCCTGGGTTTATGGTCGCGTTCAGGGAGTCGGGTTTCGCTATACCACGCAGCATGAGGCGCAGCGGCTGGGGTTAACCGGCTATGCGAAGAATATGGATGACGGAAGCGTAGAAGTAGTGGCCTGTGGCGACGCGGCGCAGGTGGAAAAACTCATCAAGTGGCTGAAAGAGGGCGGGCCGCGTTCTGCTCGTGTGGACAAAATCCTCACTGAACCGCACAGCCCTCGCGAGACGCTAACAGGCTTTAGTATTCGGTATTAAATACATTTTACCGGCTTGGGCAGACCGGCGATTTTGGTCGCTTGCTTTGCCGGGCCTTTCGGGAACAGACGATATAGATAGCGGCTGTTGCCTTTTTCTTCGCCGAACTTAATCGCCATCGCTTTTACCAGCATTCGGATGGCGGGAGAGGTATTAAACTCCAGGTAAAATTCGCGCACGAAGCGCACGACTTCCCAGTGTTCCGCAGAGAGCTCAATGCCTTCATTGGCGGCGATAGCGACTGCCAGCGTTTCACTCCACTGCGTCGTCTCTTTCAGATAGCCTTCGCTATCAGTACTGATTTCTTTACCTTCAAAGATCAACATAACGTTTCACTGCGTAATCAACACGGACGGCAGTGTAGCAAAAAATAAAGCCCTGCATAAGCAGGGCTGGAAGAGGGGAATGTCGATTAGTCGCGGCTGGCGAAGCCCAGAATGCTGAGCAGGCTGACAAAGATGTTGTACAGCGAAACGTACAGGCTGACGGTCGCACGAATATAGTTGGTTTCACCGCCGTGAATGATGTTACTGGTTTCATACAGGATAGCGCCCGAGGAAATCAGGATAAACACCGCGCTAATCGCCAGGTGCAATGCAGGTAGTTGCAGGAAAATATTCGCCACCATACCAATCAGCACGACGACGATCCCGGCCATTAACATACCGCCCAGGAAAGACATATCCTTACGGGTGGTCAGAACGTAAGCGGAGCAGCAGAAAAATACTAACGCGGTACCACCCAGCGCCAGACCAATGACATCGCCCATGCCTGCTGACAGATAGACGTTAAGAATCGGGCCCAGGATATAGCCGAGGAAGCCGGTAAACGCAAAAGCAGACAGGATACCGACCGGCTTATTGGCGGTTTTATAGGTCAGGAACATCAGCCCATACATACCGACCAGCGTCAGAATCAGGCCGGGGGAGGGCAGCATCAGTACCGTACTGGCTGTCGCGGTAATTGCGGAGAAAGCCAGCGTCAGGCTCAACAGAAAATAGGTGTTGCGCAGTACTTTGTGCGTACTCAGTAGCGAGCTACGATCACGCGATGATGTAATGATACGATCCATTAGTCACTCTCTTATGACAGATGTAATTAATAAAGGAGAATAATAAAAACAGTCACTGTCACCCAGTGGTTTTACCCATCTTTACGCATTCGTTTACGTTTAGTTTCCTTAAGAGATTTCAGGTGATTACCGTCGTTAAAACGGTCTGCTCATGCCTGGCGCTACGCCATAAAACAGGCGGCAGCGCCAACCACGCGTTACCGATAAAAAATTGATAATCACAGCGGTGAAACAGTGGAGGCGATCAATACGTATTCAGCCAGTTTTGTGTTGAAGAAATGGTCAATGTGCTGCTATTTCAGGCAATTAACAAAGTTTTGCCTGTTTTTCACGCAAACGAACACATTCGGTCTTTACATGACGCACCGGGATGTTTATAGTGCGCCTCATTCCGGAAGTGTGGCCGAGCGGTTGAAGGCACCGGTCTTGAAAACCGGCGACCCGAAAGGGTTCCAGAGTTCGAATCTCTGCGCTTCCGCCAGATTAAACAAGGGGTTACCGAAAGGTAGCCCCTTTGTTTTTTGGGCGCTTAGAATATAGTTAGAAAATACTGCTAGAATATTTCCCGAAAAAAGGGACTACGTGGGTTTTTAGTTTCTTTTCGTTTCCTGATGTGTCTATTTATTGAAGATGTAGACCATTCTGGGAGGTGAAGGATGCCCCATCTCTTTCAGAATAATGTTGGTATATTCGACAACAGGGCCTCTTGGATGATTTTCTTCTTTATCCTGAAGATGGGTCAGTGCATGTACAACTTCATGAATAAATGAACGTTTTGTGTCAAAAAGTTGTCTTCCTTCGTTACTTTCATAATGTTCGGTATATGAATCATCAGAATCGTCCAGATTGAGACAAATAACTTTCCTGCCTTCTGAAAGTTTGAAGTGTTCCTGAGCCACGGTAGTTTCAAAGGCTTCGCCGGCCCCCAGTAGCCAGCGCTGCTCCACATCATGTAGTTCTTTTTCATATGCGTAATTCATCAGTCTGCGGAATGTTTCGCTTTGGGTGTACGCATTTTGAAGTACGGAGGATAGTTCATCGTAGCATTCGTCATAAATGTCGTCATCAATTTCTGTATCAGGGTCTATTCCACCCGCGCCTGAGATAAGGTACTCCACCACACACTCTGGCTCCAGACGGAATTCCCTGTTTATGGCAAGGCTGTCATGAGCAAGGCGTAGCCGTGAGGGGTTTGGTGCATGTTCGGGAATATCGGGGAAAACAGGTGTATCTGCGGTATTTAATCCATATGTGGATACTCCGCTTTGAGGTATTAATCTGTAGGTGACCGGAAGCATAACTTCTTATTTCCTGACTACAATTATGAATTATTTAAATTAAACAATAATAGTGTTTTTAGTTAATGTGCCACATACAGGTAACGCTATGATTCAGACAAAGCCAACAAGTAATACGCTGAAAATGTTATTTATAATGAAACTTAGGGGCGGGGTTTATTTAATAAAACAAGGGGACCTCTGTTTGAATACTTCTTGTTTATAAAATCCCTTTATCTCGACTAAAATATCGGATGGGGGAAAAGAGTTCTATCATTGTAATCCGGGAGTGGAGTAGGGGTATGTTGACTACCTGTCAGATCGGCTCCTGTTAATGATTTCGCTAAAGTTAGAGCTATCTTATCTAATTTCGCACCATTTAGTTTGGTGTCAGTTAAGTCTGAGCCGAATAGAATTGCAGCGGTTAAGTTTACACCGGACATGTTAGCGCAAGTCAGGTCTGCGTGAGTCAGGTTTGCTTTAGTCATGTTTGAACCCATTAGATTTACAGCGTGTAGATTTGCACAACACAAATTTGCACCGACTAAATTTACATTAGATAGATTTGTTTCACGGAAATCTGCATCAGAAGCATCTATGTCTGACAAATCTTCCCCCTGGAAATCTTTATGAGCCAGGTTTACTCCGCGCAGGTTCAGAAAACCATCCTCGGTTATAAGTGAATCAGGCTGTTGTATATTATGTTTACTCATCAGTTTTAACATTCGACATACATTCCAAAATCTCTCACTATCAACTTTATCCGTTACAGTTTTTCCATTTTTGTTCACTTCAATAATGACCATGGGATCCGTATTTTCGGATGCTGCTCCACATGACAGACATATAGTACACCCGTTGACATCCTCCAGAAATATTTTATTACCATCGAAGAAAGCATTTTTATTTACATATAATAATGATGTGGTCAGTTTTCCAATTACCTCCCGAAACCATCTTTCATTGCTTCTTCTTACTCCACCACAGGTAAAAAAATTGACAAACCATTCCAGTATACCGCGTGGTGAAGTTGCACTTTTCATTGCTTCTTTCGTACCGGTACCGGCCGCATGCAAATATCTTAATATATTTTCTGGGGACGCGTTAGTTATTGGCATTTTGATTCCTTCTTATGGAAGTGAGTCGACTCCTTATAGGTGTGAGTCAAGTCACATTTATACAAGGAATAATAAAAAAAGATATAAGGTGATTTTTGTATTTAGAGCTTTGGTTGAGTATGAGTAGGTGTCTGGCATCTGACAAGAGGCGATGATATCTGCCATAACGGTGAAGCAGAAGTAATATCACCCGTGAATAATAAGATTATCCTTGCTGTTAGTTTCCCTCATTTTCAGCATAACTCACGCTTCATTATCATTGAATAAACAATTAAGTTTGTTGAGCGAAAATTTACTTAAAGAAAAAATAATAAGCACTAATATTTTTTGCAGTATTTCAACTTATAGCAGAATAAATGTGCGTAGATGGCGTAAAAACCTGATGAGCAGGAATACTTACACACTAAAAATGCTCCCGCAAACAGAGCAAAATGAGAGAGATGAACGTTTGCCCCTTACATTTCCACCAAAGATTCTGGTCTTGTCTCTTGTAAAGGGCATACGTATCGCGTTTTATCTCATTAAGAAAGTATGTTGACGTATTAAATTATGCATAATGCTCTTTCAATTGCTTCACGTTTGAAATGAATAATTCAAAACCAGTGAGCGCCTCTTCTTCGGTACTGGTTTGCGGCAAGCGATAAAGCGCCACTAAAGCAGTATTGTCTGCGTCAGCGCCGATAGTGACGGCGCTGGTGTAGTTCAGACGTAAAAAATGCTGCAAAGTCAGGATGTCGTCAGGCAATGGCATAAAGGGACAGCACATTTCCAGTGTATGATCGGATTCATTAAAATAAACCTGTATCCCATCATCAATGATAAGCAGTGGCTCATCTTCTGGCGCATCCAGGCCTAACGCGTCATATAAACGATTTAATAGACTTTCCATATAGTTACCTCAAGACTCAAGATGTGATTAATGAAGAAATGCCTTTTACTGACTGCCAAATATTTTCATCCCCAACTCGTTTTTGATAGGAAAGATTGAGCACCTCTGGCGATAAATTTTTCATTACTTTGTTTCCCGCCCCGCCCGTATTTTGTTTCTGAATCTCCAGGTTACCGCTATTCAGTAATACTTTTTGGAAAATTTTCTGTCCACCGCTATCCGGAAGACTACCAGGCGCACTTAACATATGGGTCTGATGTAAAGAAATGTGCTCTCGCTTGATTTCTGAATCCATCATTCCTGTACGATCTTTGCCGCTTTTACAATTCCAGGCGGGTACCGCGTCAATTTCATGGGCTAACATGGCAAGGCGTTGTGCGAGTTTATAGGGTTCGCCGCCATCTTTATGATGTTGGTTATTTTTCCATATATCCTTAATCTGGCGCGCTAATGTATTGACGACCTCATAATTATCCGGGTATTGCGCCAGCCATTCGCCAACCCAGCCACCTGGTCTGGCTTCAGGGCGTAAATCATTGCCTAATAACTGATGTAGCGCCTCGGCATTATAGCTATCCGATGCCTTAAGGCCAAAGCCGAGCTTGAGCGCCAGCTCATTAACACCCACATTAAATGCGGCGACGTCCGGTTTTATTTTTACCGTCTGTAGATCGCCATCTTTATTGCGGATTTTTAAATGAATCATTTTTCCCGGCTGGGTCAACGATTGCCATGCGCGCATTTGGTCCTCGACCATCGTTCCCTCTTTGCCGAAAATATTCGACGCGGTGAGTAACCCGACGGATACCAGTTTCAGGCTTACCGCCTCGCCCGCTAAGGCTTTGTTAAGCAACTCAGGT
This sequence comes from Salmonella sp. SAL00672, assembly GCF_046552175.1. Lineage (NCBI taxonomy): Bacteria > Pseudomonadati > Pseudomonadota > Gammaproteobacteria > Enterobacterales > Enterobacteriaceae > Salmonella > Salmonella sp. SAL00672. The sequence goes on from NZ_JBGDUQ010000010.1 coordinate 155,660, forward strand.
TTACTAAAAAGTGCCGCAGTTAATACTTCTTTGGCTTTGTTTTCAGCGCCGACGTGACGCAGAAGCGGATCTTTTTCATGATAGGGGGAAAGCACGCCATGACGTATCCCGCAAAAAAGCGTTTTATCTTTACCGTCCTCATGCACACTCACCGTGGACATCCACAAATTATTGGCGTGATGAATATTCTTGGTATCCCAACTGCATACGCCCTTTCCCTCATAAGCACTGGGAAAGATATCTTTTGCGCCGATTTTCATCTCTGCTGCAGGGAGCTGCGTGTTGGTATAGTGATGCCCGTTATGCGTGAGTGTATTTTTTATGGTTTGCCAGGGCTGGTTATTAAGCTGCTTGACCTGAGCATCTCTAAACGCTACTGCCGCAAAGCGATGAGCTTCTTTTGCAGGTAAGCCATCCTGCTGCTGAGTGCGTGCTGCAATAAGTTCGATAAGATTTTTCTTCAATGCTTTTGCCGCGGCTTCTTCTTGTTTTGTTGCTGGCCGGTCCGCTTTAACTTTGGCTAACTCCATTTGGTTTGCCATTGACGTTAGAACCGGGTCTTGTTTACCCAGAACGGTTGCCGCGACGGTAAGAAGATCGCGCTGTAAGTTATAGAGGTTATGCAGCGAGTGGTTAGACGTCTTCTGATGCTGTAGATAATTCCCCCATGTCGCGCCAGGTTCTCGCAGGACAATAATTTCCGGGCGAGCGTCGGGCGCTTTAGCCGGCGCTTTGCCCTGGCCTGAGAGAATCTGCATTCCGTTGTATAAGGTTTTTTGTAGGCTTTTAAAAGCCTCCTGGGTTTTTAGTGAAGCTGAGTGATAGAAGCTCTGTATTTGCATAGCGTTTTTAATATTCCTGAATAGGGGAGTGGGAACATTCAACAGGGTTAACAACCCTTTAAAAGGATGTGACTTTTATGCGCCAGGAACTTTAAAAAAATGTCCTTTTTAGTGAGAAAACGCTTCTGATCAGGCGGGGTGGTGTCCTGACGTCCATACGTAGTGGCGATCATGGGGGGAGATCGGTACATCAAATGTTCATAAAATCTACAAACTTCACAATTTAGGGCACAAGTTTTATTGAAAACCCACCTTCTTGACTCAGATCAAATTCACCGATTTACTCCTGCGTAAAGTAACGGCGTTACATCAAATGTTATACAGGTGTGTGTATGCCAGCAAAGCCCCGGACAAGTAAGACCGTGACGAAGAATATTCGTTTTTCCTATTCCATGCTTGAACAGATAGAATTCGCGTTGAAATCTGAAAAGACGCGGAATTTTTCCGCATGGGTAAAAGAGGCCTGTCGGGAAAAGTTATGTAACACGGGACATAAGCTGTAGTTATCGTCTTATGTGAGAGGGGGCGGCCATTTTGAAAAGAAGAACGTGCTTATATACCTCCTGGGTTTTTGCCGCTTTTGTCTCTCTGCTGATATTTGCCTGGAGTGTCATAAACTATCCTCTCTATGAATCCATAATAATTATTGTCTTTTATATCTGGCTAATTCTGGTGCCGCTTTATCTTATTGTGTATGAGTGGCTAATAGATTGTCATTAAATTTATGGTTGCGTACTTGAAAAGTGATATTTCATATCTGTGCGGTAAGTCATTGTCGTAATAATATTATTGGTCAGGCGACGGGCGAGCGTCTGCGCATTTTGCATCGTTTTATCTTCAAAATTTTGCAGTAAGCGTTGCGCTTCTTTCGGATGTGACGCATATAGTCTCAGATAGCTCTGCTCCATCTTATACTGCTGCTTAGCTGTTTGCTGTTCAAATGTTTTCCAGGCGTGTTGCACATCTGGCGCAAACGCATTGTAGTCCTGCATAACCAGCGTTTGCAGCGTGCGGAATGTCCAGTAGGTAGAGTCGTTGCTCGCCCGATCGGTTCCTTTATCATCTCCGGGTTGATAATGACGCATCCCCTGATAATAGGGGAGATAGACGCTAAGAGATGGCATTCCATAGGCGATGTATTCTACGTTGCCGATAGCCTGCGGTAATTTCGGTCTGACCTGTAAAATATGCGACTCCTGGGTACGAAAAACGGATATAGGTCGCCATGGTTCTTGTGGATTATGACTGGCATAAGGGTCGTGCGACGTTCCCTGATAGTGATTGCGTAACGCGTTTTTTACTGCCGCCACGCTGATCTTCGTTATTGGCGTTAAAAAAACAGGAAATGTTTCCCCTTCGCTAACGACCGTATCCAGATGCGGATTAAACTGGTGTTGTAGCGTCCAGACGCGCGGATAATTATAGGTGGTATCGTTTTTGTTATCCTGCGAATAGGCTTGATGAAAGTCGAATTCGCCGCGGGCCGGATCATATAATCCCTGCTTTTTCGCAAAGCTTACTAACGTTGGTGACGCCATATAATTCGCGTTATCATTCGGATCGTAATGGCGTAAACGTCCCTGATTGGCGGAAACGAAATAGCTATCTGCCGGAAGTCGTACTGCCAGCCATTGATGACCGCTTCCCGTCTCCAGATACCATATCTCTTTGCTATCAATAAACGCGACGCCGAAACCTTCGCCCGCGCCTTTTTGTTCAATAATATCTCCCAGTAATTTGGCGCCCTGACGCGCCGATTGCGCCACTGGCAGGATCACGGACTCAATGGCGTCTTCCGTGATTCCCGTTTTTGTCACGTAAGGATCGGCAGCCAGCGCCGCTCTGCCGTTATAAATGGTTTCCGTTGCGCTCATTCCGACGCCCGCCGAATTGAAACCGGCTTCACCCATGGCGTTATCGTTAGTATCAAAGTCATGAATCGCCGTATAGCGCATCGCTGTCTCCGGAAGCGGCCAGCTAAAATTGTTGCGATGCGCTTTATACTCGCCTTGTTGATGAAACGCGACGGGATGAATAACCTTATGCTTGGCGTTATTTGCCGAGCCATCCTCGTTGCGCGCGATAATGAAGGAGCCGTCAGCCGAAGCCTGATTGCCTACCAAAAGGGTAGTACAGGCGATGACTTTACCCATACCCAGCAGCGTAACGGCGAATGCAAGATACTTTTTCATAAAGGTTCCCACTGAATAACGCGTTATGGGATGAATTGACCCTGGATTGGAAACCGAGAAAGTGATCGAGCCAGCAATATTCTTTGCCGGCATCCTTTATTTTCTCTTTATTGAGGTTGTATTGATAACCACAGCCCTGTGGCAGGCAAGGGGAACAGAACCTGTACTGACCTTAGCTATCACCGCTATCAGGCAGACGAACCGAAAAGATATTATGTTCATCGGCATAGCGGTAAGATGCCGAGCCACCGTGCAATAGAGCAATCGCGTTAACCAACGATAGCCCCAGGCCGAAACCGGCAGTGTGGCGGGCATTATCTCCTCGCCAAAAACGCCGGAAAAGCTTATCCGCATCGGCGGGGTGGCTGCCCGGATTAGCGACCCGAATTTCTGCAACGTTATCATCATAAGCGCTTTCAATACGTATCACGGCGTTTTCATCAGAATAACGGATGGCATTCGTCAGCAGGTTTGAGAGCACTCTTTGTAATAATATTTCGTCAGCCCATACCGTTCCCTGACATTGATTTATAAAACAGATGCGCTTCTCCTCGGCAAGGGGGCTAAGATAATCCAGCATATTTTCGACCAGCGCATTGAGCGAAACAGGCTGTTTTTTTACCGCTATATTCTGGTGCTCCGCGCGTGCCAGAAAGAGAATATTTTCTGTCAGTCGCGACAGTCCCTCCAGCTCTTCAATATTATCGACAAGGGCTTGTTGATACTCTTCGGCGCTGCGTTCCTGACTCAGCATCACCTGATTCTTCCCCAGTAAAATATTAACCGGCGTGCGCAGCTCATGCGCCAGATCGTCGGCAAATTGGTTCAGGCGTTCAAAATCGTCGGAAAGCTTCTGGCGCATAGTATTTAGCGCTTGTCCAAGCGGCCTGAGCTCGACGGGTAACGCCTGTTCCGCCAACGGCTGGCGAAGTGTGCCGCTATCTGTCGCCGCGGTGAGTCGGCTGAGCGACGTAATGGCCCGCAGCCCGTTTCTGATGACTAATGGACTGAGCGCCGAACAGACGAGGATCGCGATAAGGCTAATCAGCAAACTGTTACGGCGATATTGCGCCAGCATTTGCCGCCTTTCCGTCGCCAGCCTGGCAATAGTAAGGGTCAGCGGGTCATCGCCGCTTCTGGCGTTTACTCGTACCGCGGTCAGCTCCGTGCCTTGCACCGCCTGGCGAAATAAGGTTTCGCGGGTGATGTTTTTAGCCAGCGGAATCTCGTTAAAGCGTTGGTCGGGGATGCCGCTATGATTAATCGCAACATTGTGGCCTGTTGCTGAATGGATCAATAAGATGTCCTGCTTCGTATCCACCATCCGATTGAAATAGAGCGGCAGATTTTCCGGCCTGGCGCCATCCAGTAACAGTTGCTGCATTTGCGCCGCCCGATTTATTAGCGTCATATCATCCCGATACGTTAATTCTTTGCTCAGCGCGTTATAGAGCGTCCAGCTAATGCCGGTACAGGCGAGGATAAGGATGGCGATAAAAGAAATTGTCAGGCGCAGCGTCATTGATAACTTAACCATTCTGCGACGTTTCCGCCTGTAATCGATAACCCATCCCCCGGACGGTCATAATGAGCTTCTTTTCAAATGGATCGTCTACTTTGGCGCGCAGCCGACGAATCGCGACATCAACGGTGTTGGTTTCACTATCAAAGTTAATTCCCCAAACTTCGCTGGCGATCGCGGTTCGGGGCACGATTTCTCCTGCCCGGGACGCCAGTAACCAGAGGAGCAGGAATTCTTTGCGGGTCAGGGAAATCGGTTTGCCATTTCGTGACACCGATTGCTTTGTGGCATCCATGTCCAGACCATTGATCGTCAGTCGGGTAAAGACCGGGACATGCTGTCTGAGTTGAGCTCTCACCCGGGCCAGCAGTTCGGCGAAGGAAAAAGGCTTAACAAGGTAATCATTAGCGCCCGCCTCAAGACCTTTGACGCGATCCTCAACCGAGTCGCGCGCCGTCAGGCAAATAACAGGGGACTGATGCGCAGTGCGTAACGCGCGTAAAACCTGCCATCCATCAAGCCCCGGCAGCATAATATCAAGAATAATCAATGAATAATGTTCCTGAAGGGCGAGGTGTAATCCGTCTCGTCCATCACAGGCATAATCAACCACATAGCCTGCTTCCGTGAGTCCCTGACGTACCCACTCAATGGTTTTCTGGTTATCTTCAATCAATAAAATCTTCATCGACGCAGTATGCCATAGGCTTGTTAGCGAATCCGTAAATCTCCAACAAGATGACATAATTGTCATGTCCGTGTAAGGTTAATCCTGGACGCGCCAGATATATTTTCCTGCATCAATACCGTAAAGGAGTGAAGCATGAAACGATATATACTGGCTACCGCGATAGCGTCTCTTGTTGCAGCCCCGGCAATGGCGCTGGCCGCTGGCAACAATATTCTCAGCGTACATATTCTCGATCAGCAAACAGGCAAACCGGCGCCCGGCGTGGAGGTGGTACTGGAGCAGAAAAAGGATAACGGATGGACGCAATTAAACACCGGGCATACCGACCAGGACGGACGTATTAAAGCACTGTGGCCCGAAAAAGCTGCCGCGCCGGGGGATTATCGCGTTATTTTTAAAACCGGCCAGTATTTTGAAAGTAAAAAACTGGATACGTTTTTCCCGGAGATTCCCGTCGAGTTTCATATCAGCAAAACGAATGAGCACTATCATGTGCCGCTGTTATTAAGTCAGTATGGTTATTCAACCTATCGCGGGAGCTAATTTAGAGCCTATCCCATTAGGGCTATTTTACTTGCCATTTTGGACCTGGGCAGTGCTCGCCAAAACGCGTTAGCGTTT
>NZ_JBGDUQ010000011.1:0-149673 GCF_046552175.1 Salmonella sp. SAL00672
CCAGGCATCAAATAAAACGAAGGGCCCTGTCGGAAGACAGGGCCTTTTGTTTTATCTGTGGTCTGCCGGTGAGCACTTTCCTGAGGAGGACAAATCCGCCGGGAGCGGATTTGAACGTTGCGCAGCAACGGCCCGTAGGGTGGCGGGCAGGACGCCCGCCATAAACTGCCAGGCATCAGACAAGTGAAGAAACCCGTCCGTCTGGACGGGCTTTTTTGCGTGTGTGGTAACTGTAAAAATGTAGGCCTGATAAGCGCAGCGCCATCAGGCAACCGGCACCGCCGGATGGCAGCTTCGCCTTATCCGGCCTACAAGGAACGTGCTTTCTCTAACCACCGCAAAATGAAGGCAGAAATCTGCGATACATCATTAAGATCCAAAACGGGTACCGCTACGGCAAGTGGAATATCACTGGCAACCGCAATAACATGCTCATCAAGAATTAATTCTTCCTCGCTGTGCCCACATCCCTGACGAAAAAGTAAGATCTTCGCAACTGCCTCGTGTTTAAACCCTTCTACCAGCACCATATCCAGCTTTGATGCATCCATCCGGCTCACCAGCCATGCCAGATCCAACTCTTCTTGCCCCGGCGTTTCAGTCATTAACGCCCAGCGCTGCTGACTGGCAACCAGCGTCTGTGCCGCCCCGGCCTTACGTAATTCGTAGCTATCTTTACCCGGTTTATCAACATCCATATCATGATGGGTATGCTTAATCAGCCCTGGCCGAATACCGTGCGCACAAAGTGCTGGGATCAGTTTTTTCAGCAGTGTTGTTTTTCCCGTGCCGCTCCACGCGGCAATGGCGAGTAGCGGTATCATGGTCTCTTTTGCCATTGCGCGAGTTCCTCCGGCGTGTTGACGTTCACAAATGCCTCCTTACAATCGCTGAAATCAACGGCGTGTCCGCCTACCTGGCGCATAAAAATCATTACCCGCCGCTCGCCTGCTTGCAAATAAGCTGTCAACTGGGGCTCAACGGCACGATTAATCAACGCGATCGTTGGATGATCGCGCTCTCCATCATCAACCCAAACCACGGGTGCGCCATGACGCTGCGCTGCTAAACGATCGACCAGGGTGTGGGGGATACAGGGATTGTCACAGGGACAAAACAGAAACCAGTCGCCTGCTACCTGCTGAAAAACGGAAAGCATACCCGCCAGCGGACCGGGAAAGTCAGCAATTGAATCCGGAATGACTTTCAGGGCGCTGGCCTGGTAGATATCCAGATGGCGATTAGCACTAATGACGACCGTAGCCAGTTGCGGCGCGAGCGCGTCGGCAACGTGTCGCCAGAGCGGTTTACCGTTCAGTTCAAGCAGACCTTTATCCACACCTCCCATCCGCCGGGCTTTACCGCCTGCCAGCACCACGCCGGTTATTACTTCATCCAGATTCACCGATATCGCCTCTTTTATTGTGGGATTGACCCTGCTACCGTGTCTGTATCAAGAATAAGGAGCACAGCTATGAAATGTAAACGCCTGAATGAAGTCATTGAACTCCTCCAGCCAGCCTGGCAGAAAGAGCCTGATCTTAATCTGACGCAATTTTTGCAGAAACTGGCGAAAGAGTCAGGTTTTGACGGCAAACTGGAAGATTTAACTGATGATATCCTGATCTACCATCTGAAAATGCGCGATTCCGCCAAAGACGCCGCCATTCCAGGGATTCAAAAAGACTATGAAGAGGACTTTAAAACGGCGCTTTTACGCGCCCGCGGCGTTATTAAAGAGTAAAACCTTGTAAGCGGCGCCACCGAAATCGCCACGAAATGATATCCTGAATCATTCGTAGTATTTTCCGGATGATGGTGGGATGAACGACAACGCTTTTACTTTCCAGACGCTACACCCGGAAACCATCATGGATGCGCTGTTTGAACAGGGGATCAGGGTGGATTCCGGGCTGACTCCACTAAACAGTTATGAAAACCGCGTCTATCAGTTTCAGGATGAAGACCGTCGACGTTTTGTCGTTAAGTTTTATCGTCCTGAACGCTGGTCTGTTGATCAAATTCGGGAAGAACACCAATTCGCGCTTGAACTGGTGAAGGATGAGGTTCCGGTTGCTGCTCCGCTCGCGTTTAATGGCCAGACACTGTTAGCGCATCAGGGCTATCATTATGCCATTTTCCCCAGCGTAGGCGGTCGTCAGTTTGAAGCAGACAATATCGATCAGATGGAGGCGGTAGGGCGTTATCTTGGCCGATTGCATCAGACGGGGCGAAAACGTCCTTTCACTTTCCGGCCTGACATTGGGCTTGCAGAGTATCTTTTTGAACCTCGCCAGGTATTCGAAGATGCCGCACTGATTCCCTCCGGGCAAAAAGCGGCTTTCCTGAAAGCCACTGATACTCTACTGTCTGCAGTTACCGAATGCTGGCGCACCGATTTCGCCACGCTGCGATTGCACGGCGATTGTCATGCCGGCAACATTCTATGGCGTGATGGACCGCTGTTTGTCGATTTAGATGATGCCCGTAACGGTCCGGCGATACAGGATTTATGGATGCTGCTGAACGGCGACAAAGCCGAACAGCGAATGCAGCTTGAAACCATTATTGAAGCTTATGAAGAAGTTAGTGAGTTCGATACGGCTGAAATTGGTCTCATTGAACCTTTACGCGCCATGCGTTTAGTTTATTATCTTGCCTGGTTGATTCGTCGTTGGGGCGATCCTGCGTTTCCAAAAAACTTTCCCTGGTTAACAGGGGAAGATTACTGGCAGCGACAGACAACGGCTTTTATTGAGCAGACTAAAATTTTGCACGAACCCCCTTTACAATTAACGCCAATGTATTAATCGGAGAGAGTTGATCATGAAAAAGATTTGGCTGGCGCTGGCTGGTATGGTTTTAGCTTTTAGCGCCTCGGCAGCACAGATCAGCGACGGTAAACAGTATATCACGCTGGATAAACCGGTCGCTGGCGAACCCCAGGTACTGGAGTTTTTCTCCTTCTACTGCCCACATTGTTATCAGTTTGAAGAAGTGCTTCATGTGTCTGACAATGTGAAGAAAAAGCTGCCGGAAGGCACCAAAATGACCAAGTACCACGTTGAGTTCCTGGGGCCGTTGGGCAAGGAGCTCACCCAGGCATGGGCGGTGGCGATGGCGTTGGGTGTAGAAGATAAAGTCACGGTCCCGCTGTTTGAAGCCGTACAGAAAACCCAGACAGTACAATCTGCCGCGGATATCCGTAAAGTGTTCGTAGATGCGGGCGTCAAAGGCGAAGATTACGATGCGGCATGGAACAGCTTCGTGGTGAAATCACTGGTTGCGCAACAGGAGAAAGCCGCGGCTGACCTGCAACTGCAGGGCGTTCCGGCGATGTTCGTCAATGGCAAATACCAGATTAACCCACAAGGCATGGATACCAGCAGCATGGATGTTTTTGTTCAGCAGTATGCTGATACTGTGAAATATTTGGTTGATAAAAAATAAAAAGAACGCCGGTCACTGACCGGCGTTTTTATAAGATGTTTTAATCTCTTCTATCTGTATATCTTTCTTATCCCACAGCGTATTAAGCCAACGTTGAAAACGGCGTTTGAATGTTTTGTCGTTCACGTAATCGCCGTGCAGTTCTTCATTTATGGGTTCCAGTTGCACCCGAACAACAATACGCGTCAGCCTACCGCTTAGCATATCGTAGAAAGGGTGGCGATCGTTGTTTGGGTAACACAACGTAATATTAAGCAGCTTATCGAACTGTGAGCCTAAAACGTTAATCGCCATTGCAATACCGGCTGCTTTTGGCGGCAACAGATGTTGATAAGGTGAATGCGTTTGCTGACGTTTCTCATGCGTAAATCGCGAGCCTTCAACAAAGTTAACGATAGTGGTGGGATACCGACGAAACTTTTCGCAAGAGCGACGAGTTGTTTCAACATCTTTGCCGCGTCGATCGGGGTGGCGGAGCAGGTAGCTACGGGAGTAGCGCTTCATAAACGGCATATCTAATGCCCAGCACGCCAAGCCAATGAACGGTACCCAGGCCAATTGCTGTTTAAGAAAGTACTTATTCATTGGGATATGCTTGCGGAACAGAACGCAAAGCACAACGATATCGGCCCAGCTGCGATGATTACAAATCAGTAAATACCAATTTTTCTTGCTCAGCCCTTCTAACCCTTCTACATCCCATTGCAAGTGCGGATTAAGGCGTAACAGCGCTGCAAGACCAGCACACCAGCAATACATCATGAAATTGCAGAAAATGGAGACCTTGCGCCAGATACAGGGAACAGGCAAAAGGAGCTTTACCATACCGGCAACGATGATCGGTACTGAGCAAACAATAGTGACCAGGATGGTCAATACGATACTTAATGGGAGCGTGATAGCCGCGAGTATTCTCGTCATAATAAATTATTCAAAAGTTAGCCATAAACGGTGCGCGAAAAGGGCGCAAGGGGCTGATTCTATCAGAAAACGATGCTAATGATGGCGCTGAGTGAAATAGAAACACTCGTAACAACTATCCACATTATGATAACGGCATGAATCAGATAATCAGAAAAACGTGATGTTAACAACTCATTGAAAATAATGGGTAATTATTAAGACGAGAAGGCTATCGCGCTGATTTTAAAGTAATGGTAAGAATTTACACACAAAGTTATCCACAGGTTATTTTGCGAGCGATCCTGAAGATCGACAAAACTTTTCCGCAAATGCGGCGAAAAACTCAAGTTTTCCTCCTGTATGTGGCATCCTTTAACCATAATCTGTTAAACAGGCACGGACATTATGGTTCAGATCCCAGAAAACCCACTTATTCTCGTAGATGGCTCATCCTATCTCTATCGCGCCTATCATGCGTTTCCGCCGTTAACCAACAGCGCGGGAGAACCTACGGGCGCAATGTATGGTGTCCTCAACATGTTGCGCAGCCTGATCATGCAGTATCAGCCGACGCATGCTGCGGTGGTGTTTGACGCCAAAGGAAAAACCTTCCGTGATGAGCTCTTTGAACATTACAAATCGCATCGTCCTCCGATGCCGGATGATCTTCGTGCGCAAATAGAGCCGTTACATGCCATGGTTAAAGCCATGGGGTTACCTCTGCTGGCGGTCTCTGGCGTAGAAGCGGATGACGTTATCGGTACACTGGCGCGGGAAGCGGAGAAGGTGGGGCGTCCGGTATTAATCAGCACCGGCGATAAAGATATGGCACAGTTGGTGACGCCGAATATTACGCTGATCAACACCATGACTAACACCATCCTCGGCCCGGATGAAGTCGTTAATAAGTACGGTGTGCCGCCTGAGCTGATTATCGACTTTCTGGCGCTGATGGGGGACTCCTCGGATAATATTCCAGGCGTACCAGGCGTGGGTGAGAAGACGGCGCAAGCCTTGCTTCAGGGATTGGGCGGCCTGGATACGCTGTACGCCGAGCCGGAAAAAATTGCCGGCCTCACTTTCCGCGGCGCCAAAACGATGGCCGGTAAATTAGCGCAGAATAAAGACGTAGCGTACCTGTCTTATAAACTCGCCACCATTAAAACGGATGTTGAACTGGAGCTGACCTGCGAACAGCTTGAAGTGCAGCAGCCGATTGCGGATGAACTGCTGGGCCTGTTTAAAAAATATGAGTTTAAGCGCTGGACGGCGGACGTCGAGTCAGGCAAGTGGCTACAGGCAAAGGGCGCGAAACCGGCGGCCAAACCGCAGGAAACGGTCGTTATTGATGAATCGCCCAGCGAACCGGCAGCGGCGCTCTCTTATGAAAATTATGTCACGATTCTGGACGACGTTACGCTGGAAAGCTGGATTGAAAAGCTGAAAAAAGCGCCAGTTTTTGCTTTCGACACGGAGACCGACAGTCTGGATAATATCGCCGCCAACCTGGTGGGCCTCTCGTTTGCTATCGAACCTGGCGTTGCCGCGTATGTACCTGTCGCGCATGATTATCTGGACGCTCCGGATCAAATCTCCCGCCAGCGTGCTCTGGAACTGCTGAAGCCGCTGCTGGAAGATGAAAAAGTGCGCAAAGTGGGGCAAAACCTCAAGTACGATCGCGGCGTCTTGCAAAATTACGGTATTGAGCTGCGCGGTATCGCCTTCGATACCATGCTTGAGTCTTACATTCTGAACAGCGTCGCCGGACGCCATGATATGGACAGTTTGTCCGATCGTTGGCTGAAGCACAAAACTATCACCTTTGAAGACATTGCCGGTAAAGGTAAAAACCAGCTCACCTTTAACCAGATCGCACTGGAGGAAGCGGGGCGCTATGCGGCAGAAGATGCGGATGTCACGTTACAGTTGCATCTCAAAATGTGGCCTGAGCTCCAGCAGCACAAAGGCCCGCTGAATGTTTTCGAAAACATCGAAATGCCGCTGGTGCCGGTACTGTCACGCGTTGAGCGCAATGGCGTAAAAATCGATCCTGCCGTCCTGCACAAACATTCGGAAGAAATCACACTACGTCTGGCGGAACTGGAAAAGAAAGCGCATGACATTGCGGGCGAGGCGTTCAACCTGTCCTCAACGAAGCAGTTGCAGACTATCCTGTTTGAAAAGCAGGGTATTAAGCCGTTGAAGAAAACGCCTGGCGGCGCGCCGTCAACGTCGGAAGAGGTGCTGGAAGAGCTGGCGCTGGACTATCCGCTGCCGAAAGTGATTCTGGAGTATCGTGGTCTGGCGAAGCTAAAATCCACCTATACCGATAAGCTGCCGCTGATGATTAACCCGAAAACCGGGCGCGTCCATACGTCCTATCATCAGGCGGTAACGGCGACGGGACGTTTATCGTCCACCGATCCGAACCTGCAAAATATTCCGGTGCGCAATGAAGAGGGCCGCCGCATTCGTCAGGCATTTATTGCGCCTGAGGATTATCTCATCGTATCTGCGGACTATTCACAGATTGAGCTGCGTATTATGGCGCATCTTTCCCGTGATAAAGGGCTGCTCACGGCGTTCGCCGAAGGGAAAGATATTCACCGTGCAACGGCGGCGGAAGTCTTTGGCTTGCCGCTGGATAGCGTGACCGGGGAACAGCGCCGAAGTGCGAAAGCCATTAACTTTGGCCTGATTTACGGGATGAGCGCCTTCGGTCTTTCTCGCCAGCTTAATATTCCGCGTAAAGAGGCGCAGAAGTATATGGATCTCTACTTCGAACGCTACCCTGGCGTGCTGGAATATATGGAGCGCACCCGCGCTCAGGCAAAAGAACAAGGCTATGTGGAAACGCTGGAGGGACGCCGCCTTTATCTGCCGGATATTAAATCCAGCAACGCGGCGCGGCGCGCGGGGGCGGAACGCGCGGCGATCAATGCTCCCATGCAAGGAACGGCTGCCGATATCATCAAGCGCGCCATGATTGCCGTCGATGCCTGGCTACAGGCCGAGCAGCCACGCGTGCGGATGATTATGCAGGTACACGATGAATTAGTGTTCGAGGTGCATAAAGACGACTTAGATGCGGTAGCAAAACGTATCCATCAGTTGATGGAAAACTGCACGCGTATTGATGTGCCGTTGCTGGTAGAAGTCGGTAGCGGGGAAAATTGGGATCAAGCGCACTAAGCATTTAAGGAATAACGCGCTTTTTTCGTAATTAAGCAACATAAGCACGGGGGTTTTGTGATGGGTATTAGAATTCCCTATGTAAAGAATGAAAAAAAATTACGAAAAGGTCTTTCTGTGTTGCTCAAAAAAGAGTAAAGTTATTCGCGTAGGGTACAGAGGTAAGATGTTCTATCTTTCAGACCTTTTACTTCACGTAATCGGATTTGGCTGAATATTTTAGCCGCCCCAGTCAGTTTATGACTGGGGCGTTTTTTATTGGGCGTAAGAAAAGTTTCGCTCACACCGTAGGCCGGATAAGACGCGCAGCGGCGCCATCCGGCATAGCGGGTGATTATTCCCCGTCCTGAATCTCTTCGACCGGTGCCAGTTCGCTAAACCAGCTATCCAGCTTCTGACGTAACTTATCCACGCCCTGCTTTTTCAGCGAGGAAAACGCTTCTACCTGCACATCGCCATTAAAAGCCAGCACGGCTTCACGTACCATATTCAACTGCGCCTTGCGCGCGCCGCTGGCCAGTTTGTCCGCTTTGGTCAGCAGAACCAGAACCTGGATATTGCTCTCTACAGCCCACTGGATCATCTGTTGGTCGAGGTCTTTCAACGGATGGCGGATATCCATTAAAACGACTAAGCCCTGTAGGCTTTGACGTTTCTCCAGATATTCCCCCAGCGCGCGTTGCCACTTGCGTTTCATCTCTTCCGGGACTTCCGCGTAGCCATAGCCCGGCAGGTCGACCAACCGTTTGCCATCTACGACTTCAAACAGGTTAATCAATTGGGTACGGCCCGGCGTTTTAGAGGTGCGCGCCAGGCTTTTTTGGTTGGTCAACGTGTTCAGGGCGCTGGATTTGCCTGCATTGGAACGGCCAGCAAAAGCCACTTCAATTCCGCAATCGGAAGGTAAATGGCGAATATCAGGCGCACTCATCACAAAATGCGTCTGTTGATAATTCAGGTTAGTCAAAGCGGTCGTCTCCGTCAGTCAAAGCATTGTGGCGATTATACCTGAACGCCAGCAAAAGACGGATTTTTCGGCGCGTCGGTGCTGTAAGCAAAAGCCATACGATTTGTGAGACATTGTCCATTGCACTTATGCGACATGACAGAGTCGTTGTCAGGCTCAAAGCCAGTTAATATAGTTAAATCATGAATTTATAGAAAGGTAATTGTCTGAAAAAAAGGGATTTGCCGTGTCGGTATCTTGTGAGTTTACCCCAAAAGAGTAAAGTAATGCACATAGCGAGGACGCTAACAGGATCAACGACTCAGGATGAGGGTCAGGAGCGCCAGGAGGCGAAGACACAGGATTGTCAGGAAGACAAACGTCCGGAGACGTTAGTAAAAGGAAATGGAAACAACATGGAATGTTCCAGGCTAAGGGAAAAACAGGGCGTGTTGATAGCCAACAGGGATGGTGGAACCCGTTAAGGGTCGTGAGTCAAGAAAAAAAGGCGGCAGATTACTCTGTCGCCTTTTTTCTTTGCTTGCTTTCTGCTAGATTCCGCCTCAATTCTATACTGAATAAAACGGCTTAAAGATCTGACATCATGAAAAAACCAACCTCTGCACCGCGCAGTAAAGCCTTTGGCAAACAGCGTCGTAAAACGCGTGAAGAGTTAAACCAGGAGGCGCGCGACCGTAAACGCCTGAAAAAACATCGCGGTCATGCGCCGGGAAGTCGCGCGGCGGGCGGCAATTCCGCTTCGGGCGGCGGCAATCAGAATCAACAAAAAGATCCACGTATTGGCAGTAAAACACCTGTTCCATTGGGCGTGACTGAAAAAGTGACCCAACAGCATAAACCGAAAAGTGAGAAACCTATGCTTTCACCGCAGGCGGAGTTGGATTTACTGGAAACGGATGAGCGCCTGGATGCGCTGTTAGAACGTCTGGAAGCGGGCGAAACCCTGAGTGCGGAAGATCAAGCCTGGGTAGATGCCAAACTGGATCGTATTGATGAACTGATGCAGAAGCTTGGTCTGTCTTACGATGACGACGAAGAAGACGACGAAGAGGACGAGAAGCAGGAAGATATGATGCGCCTGCTAAGAGGCGGCAACTAACGGGTTTACACCGTGGGCTTGCCCGTCCTGCTTATAACCCTTCCGGTTATATGTTATCTGGTGTGGTTATTCGTTAAACTACAGCGATTGTCGCGGCGACAGAAATGGCTGCGCAGCCGGCTTGCCGCCCGTCATGGCGTGAAGCCGGTACGCCGTACCCGCCAGAGACGCCATCGGAAGGAGTGAGCATGTCTGAACAGCAAATAGACTGGGATCTGGCCCTGATCCAGAAATATAACTATTCCGGGCCACGATATACCTCGTACCCAACCGCGCTGGAGTTTTCTGAAGACTTCGAGGACGCCGCATTCTTGCAGGCTGTGGCGCGTTATCCTGAACGTCCGCTCTCGCTGTATGTGCATATCCCGTTTTGTCACAAGTTGTGTTATTTCTGCGGCTGCAACAAGATTGTCACCCGCCAACAGCATAAAGCCGACCAGTATCTTGACGCGCTTGAGCAGGAAATTCGTCATCGCGCGCCGCTGTTTGCAGACCGTCATGTCAGCCAGCTTCACTGGGGCGGCGGTACGCCTACCTACCTGAATAAAGCGCAAATCAGCCGCTTAATGACGCTGTTGCGTGAAAATTTCCACTTTAATACCGACGCGGAAATCTCGATCGAAGTCGATCCCCGTGAAATTGAGCTGGATGTGCTCGATCATTTACGTGCGGAAGGTTTTAACCGCCTGAGTATGGGCGTGCAGGACTTTAATAAAGAGGTGCAGCGCCTGGTTAACCGCGAGCAGGATGAAGAATTCATCTTTGCGCTGCTTAATCACGCCCGCGATATCGGCTTTACCTCGACCAATATCGATTTGATCTACGGTCTACCGAAACAGACGCCGGAAAGCTTCGCTTTCACGCTGAAGCGTGTGACGGAGCTGAACCCCGATCGTTTGAGCGTCTTTAACTATGCGCATCTGCCAACGCTTTTTGCCGCCCAGCGTAAAATTAAAGATGCCGATTTACCCAGTGCGCAGCAGAAACTGGATATTTTGCAGGAGACCATCGTATCGCTTACTCAGGCCGGTTATCAGTTTATCGGGATGGACCATTTTGCCCGTCCGGACGACGAACTGGCCGTCGCGCAGCGCGAAGGCGTGCTGCACCGTAATTTTCAGGGCTATACGACCCAGGGCGATACCGATCTGCTGGGGATGGGGGTTTCTGCTATCAGCATGATTGGCGATGGCTACATGCAGAACCAGAAAGAGCTGAAGCGTTATTACCAGCAAGTGGATGAGCGGGGCAATGCGCTATGGCGTGGTATTACGCTGACCCGTGATGATTGCATTCGTCGCGATGTTATCAAGGCGCTGATTTGTAACTTCCGCCTGGATTTTAACGCTGTCGAACAGCAGTGGGGTTTGCATTTCGCTGAGTATTTTGCCGAAGATTTGCAGTTACTGTCGCCGCTGGCGAAAGATGGGCTGGTGGATATTAGCGAGAAGGGAATTCAGGTGACGGCGAAAGGTCGTTTGCTGATCCGCAATATCTGCATGTGCTTTGACGCGTATCTGCGCCAGAAAGCGCGGATGCAGCAGTTCTCGCGCGTCATTTAGCCGGGTTGCCCGGTGGCGCTGCGCTTACCGGGCCTACACGTTGCGACAACCTGTAGGCCGGATAAGCATTAGCGCCATCCGGCACATTGTCAGCTGAACAGTCCTACCAGCGCGGCACACAACACGGCGGCTAGCGCAGTTTGTGGCGTGTGGCTGTCGACCGCTCCACTTGATACCAGATTAATAATAGATTCTAACATAATGAATCCCCCCGTTTGCCGGGCATGATCATACTGAACTCATCGGAACAGTAAAGCGCAAAATAGCAGCGTTTTGCGCTCAATTATTAATCTTTACACTCGCGGGTAATGTTTACTCCATTCCCAGCTCTTTCAACTTCCGCGTTAGGGTGTTTCGCCCCCAACCGAGCAGCCTGGCGGCTTCCTGTTTATGACCCTGCGTATGGCGTAACGCCGTGGTCAGTAGCGTTCTTTCCAGTTCTGGCTGCGCTTCAGAAAGCAGGTTTTGATGACCGGATCGCAAGGCGCGGTCCGCCCATTGTGCCAGTAATGTAGCCCAGCTATCCGGCGGCAGGTGGGACGGGCTATCCGGCGTCGAGGCTTCAAACAGTTCGCCCGGTAAATCCTGGATCAATACCTCCTGTCCGGCGGCCATGACGGTGAGCCAGCGGCAGGTATTTTCTAACTGACGCACGTTACCAGGCCATGCCAGGCGTGTTAACGCCGTTTCGGTTTCTGGATGTAATAATTTGGCTTCCACGCCTAATTCACGGGCGGCGACCTGCAAAAAATGGCGCGCCAGGCGCGGAATATCCTCACGGCGTTCACGCAACGGCGGAAGATGGATACGAATCACGTTCAGGCGGTGGAACAGGTCTTCGCGGAATTTCCCTTCCTGAACGCGTCGTTCGAGGTTCTGGTGGGTGGCGGCGATAATGCGCACATCCACTTTTACCGGCGCGTACCCGCCCACACGGTAGAACTGTCCGTCAGCCAGCACGCGTAACAGACGAGTCTGGACATCCAGCGGCATATCGCCAATTTCGTCCAGAAACAGCGTACCGCCGTCAGCCTGCTCGAAACGGCCCTGCCGGATGGTATTCGCCCCGGTAAAAGCGCCTTTCTCATGGCCAAACAGTTCGGATTCAATCAAATCTTTCGGGATGGCCGCCATATTGAGCGCGATAAACGGCGCTTTGGCGCGTGGGCTATGGCGATGTAGCGCATGGGCGACCAGTTCTTTACCGGTTCCTGATTCGCCGTTAATCAGCACGCTAATCGAAGAACGCGACAGCCGACCAATAATGCGAAACACATCCTGCATGGCGGGCGCTTCGCCTATCATGTCTGTTGTCGGGCCGTTAACCTCGATATTACGCGGCTGCTGCTGCTCCTGATAGTGGCTAATCGCGCGCTCGACCAGAGCGACGGCTTCATCAATATCAAACGGTTTAGGCAGATAATCAAACGCCCCCTGCTGATAGGCGCTCACGGCGGCATCTAAATCGGAATGCGCGGTCATAATGATGACCGGAAGCATCGGGTGACGCTGTTTAATCTGCTTTAATAGCGCCAGCCCGTCCATTCCCGGCATTCGGATATCCGACAGCAAGACGTCCGGCGTTTTACTGGCCAGCGCAGCCAGTACTTCATTACCATTCTCAAAGGTGGTACAGGTCAACCCTGCCCCGGCGAGAGCACGTTCAAGCACCCAACGGATGGAACTATCATCATCGACGACCCAGACTATTCCTCGTTGCATAAACACCTCTATTTCCGAATCGGCAGGTAAACCGAAAACTCGGTATGCCCCGGCCAACTGGTAAATTCAATTTTGCCGGCGTGTTGATCGATAAGATTGCGGGCGATAGATAACCCAAGCCCGGTGCCGCCTTCGCGACCGCTGACCATCGGGTAGAACAGCGTATCCTGTAAATGGGGAGGAATGCCCGGCCCATTGTCTTCAACGTCTATACGCGCCGCCAGGCGATAGCGTTCGCCATGCAGCGTTAACTGGAAGGCGGTACGGGTACGCAGCGTAATTTCGCCGCCTTCCGGCCCCAGCGCCTGCAAGGCATTGCGGACAATATTCAGCAGTACTTGCTCAATTTGTTCCGGATCGTGCGGCAGTTCTGGCAGACTGGGGTCGTAATCGCGGATAAGCCGGACATTATCCGGCAGTTCCATCGACACCAGCGCCACCACGCGCTCCGCGACTTTATGTATGCTCTCGGTAATGTGCATTCCCGGGTGCTGCGGCCCCAGCAAACGATCGACAAGGTTGCGTAGCCTGTCGGCCTGTTCAATGATGACTTTGGTATATTCCGTTAGCGCCGGGTCGGGCAGCGCCTTGCTGAGTAGCTGCGCCGCGCCGCGCAGGCCGCCGAGCGGATTTTTGATTTCGTGCGCCAGACCGCGCACCAGATCGCGGGCGGCGATTTGCTGCGCGTGCTGCAACTGCTCCTGACTCAGACGACGCTGGTTATCCATCGGCGCCATTTCGAGCAGTATAAAATCGTCGGGCAGACGTTGGGCGGTCAAAGAGAGAATGTGCGAGCGACTATCAATCACCAGCGTCACTTCGTTATCGGTAAAGCCTTGCCCTGCCGCTAAACTTTCGCGCATCAGGTCAATGTTTAACGAAAAATAGCTCAACAGTTCAGGTAACGGCGTCCCGAACAGTTTGCGTGAGCTTTGCGCGAGCAACTGCTGCGCGGCAGGGTTGGCGTAATGGATTGCCAGCGCGTCGTCGACCACCAGCACGCTGTTGATTAACGAATTGAGGATCTGCCCAGCATCGGGCTGTATGCCGCTTGCCATTCAGCAGTCTCCTGGAAAAGGTTGCACCATTTTAGTGCATTATAGCTTTTTACTACTAAAAAGCGCGTGAGATCAGATTGTTGGTGGAGAAAAAAGCCCATCCTGGGATGGGCTGAAAGTTTCCACGGCAACTCAAAAACTCCTGACGCCTTTCACGCTGCTGCTGCGTTGGCTGCCTTCGCTTACCCCAGTCACATCGCTATCTATGCTCCTGGGGATGTGCTCAGTTGCCGCCTTGCAGCAACGCGAAATTCGTCGGATTTTTAATATACGATTAAACGCTGTAGTACAGCTCAAACTCTACCGGGTGCGGGGTCATACGCACGCGGTCATCTTCTTCGCGACGCAGCGCAATATACGCATCGATCGCTTCATCCGTGAACACGCCGCCTGCTTTCAGGAACTCGCGGTCCAGGTCCAGCGCGTTCAGCGCTTCTTCCAGAGAACCCGCTACCTGTGGGATCTCTTTCGCTTCTTCCGGCGGCAGGTCATACAGGTTTTTGTCCATGGCTTCGCCCGGGTGAATCTTATTCTTAATCCCGTCCAGACCGGCCATCAGCAGGGCGGCAAAGCACAGATACGGGTTAGCCGCCGGGTCCGGGAAGCGAACTTCGATACGGCGCGCTTTCGGAGACGCCACCACCGGAATACGGATGGAGGCGGAACGGTTACGGGCGGAGTAGGCCAGCATCACCGGCGCTTCGTAACCCGGGACCAGACGCTTGTAGGAGTTGGTGGTCGGGTTCGCCAGGGCGTTGATGGCTTTGGCGTGTTTGATGACGCCGCCGATGTAGTACAGCGCTTGTTCAGACAGGCCGGCATATTTGTCGCCAGAGAACAGGTTGGTGCCGTTCTTCGCCAGCGACATGTGGCAGTGCATACCGGAACCGTTATCGCCGAACATCGGTTTTGGCATAAAGGTCGCGGTCTTACCGAAGCGGTGAGCCACGTTATGCACGACATATTTGTAAATCTGAATTTCGTCGGCTTTTTTGGTCATGGTGTTAAAGCGGGTCGCCACTTCGTTCTGACCTGCGGTCGCTACTTCGTGATGGTGCGCTTCAACGACCAGGCCCATCTGCTCCATGACCAGACACATTTCAGAACGGATATCCTGCGCGGAGTCAACTGGCGGAACCGGGAAATAACCGCCTTTCACGCCCGGACGATGGCCTTTGTTGCCGCCTTCGTACTTGGTAGAGGAGTTCCAGGCGCCTTCAATATCGTCAATCGCAACATGTGAGCCGGAGATAGATGCGCCGAAGCGGATGTCGTCGAACAGGAAGAATTCAGGTTCCGGCCCAAACAGGACGGTATCGGCGATACCGGTCGCGCGCAGGTAGTCTTCCGCACGTTTTGCGATGGAACGTGGGTCACGGTCATAACCTTGCAGAGTGCCAGGCTCCAGGATGTCGCAACGGATAATCAGGGTAGAGTCCGCGAAGAACGGGTCAATCACTGCGGTGGATGCGTCTGGCATCAGCACCATGTCGGATTCGTTAATGCCTTTCCAGCCGCCGATAGAGGAGCCGTCAAACATTTTGCCTTCTTCAAAGAATTCGGCATTTACCTGATGAGCAGGAATCGTGACGTGCTGTTCTTTGCCTTTGGTATCGGTGAAGCGCAGATCGACAAACTTCACTTCGTGCTCGTTCAGCATCGTCAAAACGTGTTCAGCGGACATACTTGTACTCTCCCGGATTGGTCATGGTCGGTCGTCGTGGTAACGAGATCTTCAATTCTGCTGGCCGTGTCGCCGTAAAAATATAAAGCGAAATCTGTGCCAACTTTCACATTGCCCCCAAAAGGCGTTATCATGCGCACCATCGTGCAAAAGGGCTGCACCACGGTGACTATGTTGCACCAAAATAGTGCTTCAATGTGAACATTAAGCACCATATTGGTGCAATAGAACGCAAGCCACCCTTTTAACGCTCCGTGAAAGCGATCACAAAGAGACTCTGCAATACTTGTTTGCGGAGGATGTTTGTGATCCTGTTTTGTAGTGCGATTAATCCGTGTACAATAACGCGCTATTTCTAATGCCTGAGGCAAAGTTGTGATCGAAAATTTGCGTAACATCGCCATCATCGCGCACGTTGACCATGGTAAAACTACCCTGGTTGATAAGCTGCTCCAGCAATCCGGTACGTTCGACGCGCGTGCCGAAACTCAAGAGCGAGTGATGGACTCCAACGATTTGGAGAAAGAGCGTGGTATTACTATCCTCGCTAAAAACACCGCTATTAAATGGAATGATTACCGTATCAACATCGTTGATACTCCCGGGCACGCTGACTTCGGTGGTGAAGTAGAGCGCGTCATGTCCATGGTTGACTCTGTGCTGCTGGTGGTTGACGCATTTGACGGCCCGATGCCGCAAACGCGCTTCGTGACCAAAAAAGCCTTTGCTCATGGCCTGAAACCTATTGTGGTTATCAACAAGGTTGACCGTCCTGGCGCGCGCCCTGACTGGGTTGTTGACCAGGTATTCGACCTGTTTGTTAACCTCGACGCGACCGACGAACAGCTGGACTTCCCGATCATCTACGCTTCGGCGCTGAACGGTATCGCGGGTCTGGACCACGAAGATATGGCGGAAGACATGACCCCGCTGTATCAGGCGATCGTTGATCATGTTCCGGCGCCGGACGTTGACCTCGATGGTCCGTTGCAGATGCAGATCTCCCAGCTGGACTACAACAACTATGTTGGCGTTATCGGCATCGGCCGTATCAAACGCGGCAAAGTGAAGCCGAACCAGCAGGTCACTATCATCGATAGTGAAGGGAAAACCCGTAACGCGAAAGTAGGTAAAGTGCTGACGCATCTGGGTCTGGAGCGTATCGACAGCGATATCGCCGAAGCGGGCGATATCATTGCGATCACCGGTCTGGGCGAGCTGAACATTTCCGACACCATCTGCGACCCGCAGAACGTTGAAGCGCTGCCGGCGCTGTCCGTTGATGAGCCGACCGTGTCTATGTTCTTCTGCGTTAACACCTCGCCGTTCTGCGGTAAAGAAGGTAAGTTTGTGACTTCTCGTCAGATTCTTGACCGTCTGAACAAAGAGCTGGTGCATAACGTGGCGCTGCGCGTTGAAGAAACCGAAGATGCGGATGCGTTCCGTGTATCCGGTCGTGGCGAACTGCACCTGTCCGTGCTGATTGAAAATATGCGTCGTGAAGGTTTCGAACTGGCGGTTTCCCGTCCGAAAGTTATCTTCCGTGAAATCGACGGTCGTAAACAAGAGCCGTACGAAAACGTGACGCTGGACGTCGAAGAGCAGCACCAGGGGTCTGTCATGCAGGCGCTGGGCGAGCGTAAGGGCGACCTGAAAAACATGAATCCGGACGGTAAAGGCCGCGTACGTCTCGACTACGTGATCCCAAGCCGTGGGCTGATTGGTTTCCGTTCAGAATTCATGACCATGACTTCCGGTACGGGTCTGCTGTACTCCACCTTCAGCCATTACGACGATATTCGTCCGGGTGAAGTGGGCCAGCGTCAGAACGGCGTACTGATCTCCAACGGTCAGGGTAAAGCGGTGGCGTTTGCGCTGTTCGGTTTGCAGGATCGCGGTAAGCTGTTCCTGGGTCACGGCGCGGAAGTTTATGAAGGCCAGATTATTGGTATTCACAGTCGTTCCAACGACCTGACGGTAAACTGCCTGACCGGTAAGAAACTGACCAACATGCGTGCGTCCGGTACGGATGAAGCGGTGATTCTGGTTCCGCCAATTAAAATGAGCCTTGAGCAAGCGCTGGAGTTCATTGATGACGACGAACTGGTAGAAGTCACCCCAACCTCTATCCGTATCCGTAAACGTCACCTGACGGAAAACGATCGCCGCCGTGCGAACCGTGGTCAGAAAGAAGAGTAATTAACGCTCTTACGGATAAAAACCCTGCCGAAATGAAAGCTCGGCGGGGTTTTTTTATTCACGTTGAGAAAGGGATAAGGTTACCAAAAAATCAGCAATCGCTGGCGTATTATGCCGACCAATGACGCTATCCGCATACACCTTTGCCCGAGCGCTGGCATTCCCCATCGCGACACCCAATCCTGCTAAACGTAGCATTTCCGCATCGTTATCATTATCGCCAAACGCCATCACTTCGCGCATTGCGATATGCTGTTGCTGTGCATATCTGGCGAGGCTTTGTCCTTTGCTACAACCCTTCTGGAGAATATCCAGTTGATGATGCCAGGACCAGGTACAGCTTAGCTGTAATTCATGCTGTATAAACTCAGCAATATGTTGTAGTTGTTTTATGTGCCGATGAACGATGCTGATTTGCCAAATATTCTCCCTACTGCTTAGCTCATCAGCCTGAAAGATTATTTTATCATCAGCACGAATTGTCGGTTTAAGCGGATATACCCGCGCCAGTATTTTTTCCGCTTGTAAGTGCGTCAGCGGCAGCGGATCAAGGATCTGCTGTTGAGCCGGTTGATAAATATAACTTCCGTTACAACAGATCATCGGTTCGGTGAGCGCCAGCGTTTGATAATACGCATAGGCTTCACGATGAGAGCGACCGGTGACAAGCATTATTCGGCAGCCCATGTCCTGCATCTGACGGATAGCGGTTAGCGACTCTGGCAGAATTTGTTTATTACGGTTTAGCAGCGTTCCATCAAGATCAAAAGCGATTAAACGATATCGCATGAGCGTCCGATCCTAAAACAGCGTGAGGCATCCAGGTGATTCAGCAATGGAATATCGAGACGGTGCTGATAAGCGAGAAAACAGTGGCATTGTTTTGCCTGGCAGGCGGGAGAATTAAGCCGTTGCTGATATAAATTACCCATTTTAATTTTGCTGATATGACAAGCAAAAAGATCGCCTTCTGCATTCATAAAAATACTTTTTCTTCCTGCGGTACAGATATCCAGCTGCGCTGGCCACTGCTGCGTTTCAACCACATACAGCGGATCGAGTTCGCTGAAGGCGATGGTTTCCTCAACGGTATGCCGGGTATTGGCACACTCGTTGGCGTTAAACCAAAAATAATTCTGGTCAGGCAACCGCTGGCGTAGCCAACGAAACTGGTCGATATCTTTCATACTGGTGACAGCCCCCGCGCACCAGGTTATTCCGGCGGCAGAGAGCGCTAAACACTGCTGGAGAAAGCGCTCAGCGGTAATTTGTGAGGGATGAAAAGAACACCATAACCGAAGCTTTGAGATATCTCCGCTGCCGGCACGAAATGACTCCAGCAATGACATTAACGAAAAAGAGGCGTTAGTTTGTATGCCGACCGCCTGAACATGAGGATAGCGGCTAATTTCTGCCAGCGCCGCCATGTAATAACGCAAGCGTAGCGCCTCGCCATAAGGCGTAATCATCACATTCAACGGCGTACCTAAAAGAGGCAAATGGTCAACCATGCGCCATAGCGCGGCTTCGTCCCGTTTTTTATCGTTACGGGCGTGTTTATGGAACGGGCAATAGCCGCAATGATAATTACACGATTTAAGATAGCCGCGATAAAACAGCGTGTGAATATCGCGCAGGGCGGGGGCGCTCATCTCTGCCGATTCTCCCGTAGCATCACCTCAGGCGAAACGAACACAGGAGCAAGGCAATCGGATAATGCCATACCGGTCTCCGTTAGCCGGAGGCGACTGCCATTCTGATAACAGTAGCCCTGCCGTATAAAGCGTTCCAGGTCGGGGAAATCCCTTAGCGCATCGCTGGTAAAATATTGCTGATAATCGCTAAGAGAAAGTCCTTGCCAGAAAAATAGATTTTTAATGATAAAGCGGCGTTTCATTTCATCAGGGGGGAGCAGATAACCGTGATTAATGACGGTTTTGTCCGGGCTGTCGATAAACGCCTGAATGATTTTTCGTGATGTTTGCAGGTTCGACGACCACGGTGAACAGTAATGCAGATTGCCAAGATAACTTCTGCCGCCCGCGCCGAGCGCCAGTGAGTTTTCAAATCCGCAGCTTTCCGCCGCGGCGGATGGCGCTGGATTAAGGACGAAACGGCGCATGGACGTTTGGGTGTAGCCCGCGTTGCGTAAAAGATCGCGGGCTAAAACGTAGTAGCTATGCATATTTTCCTGGCGAGGCATATTATAAAGCGGATAAAGAAACAGCTCTTCCGGTTGATAAACGAGCGCCTGATGTAACGATTCCGTCAGGCTTGCGTGAGTCTGGCCGGGAATGCCGTAAATAATATCAATATTGAGTGATGGAAAATGACCTGCCTTTAGCCATTCCAACGCCTGGTGCGCGCTGGCGGTATTGTGGCGGCGATGCAGCGTATGTAACTCGCTATCATGAAAACTTTGTACGCCAATACTGACGCGATTAACGGAAAAGGCGTTTAATAGCGCTACTTTTTCTGCCGTGGTATCCGTAGGGGAAGTTTCAATTGTTTTATAAATATTCCAGTCAACATTGAGCACATCAAAGACGGAAAAAAATAACTTTTCTAATTGCGCAATGTTTAATAGCAGAGGTGTGCCGCCGCCTACGGTAAAGCTTGCCCAGTGGACGGGCGCCAGCGCCATTTGTTGGCCCTGGGTAATAATCGCGTCGATATAGCTATCAATGAACGTATTATCTGCGCCTGTGCAGGTAAATAAATTACAGAATCCGCAGCGACTTTGACAAAACGGCATATGAACATACAGATGTGTGTCGTGCTCGTAAATCCGCGGTTTTACTTCGCTAAAGCTGACGTTCTCCAGCTCCCGATAAGCCGTCTTATGCGGATAACTGTACATATACTGACGATAAATATCATTGTTATTCATATTAATGATTACAGCTCAGCAAGAAATGCATATAGGGAACGGTATTAACGATCGGATGATTAAAACTATGGAAATATTTCCCGTCTTCGCCATAGCAGGTACCGTGATCGGAACAGACAATAACGAACGTTTCGCCGCCGGTTTGGCGGAAAATGTTTAGTAATCCGTCGATGCGGGCGTCGATATAGCGTAGCGCGGCGGCATGAGTCTCAACGGTATCGCCAGGGGCCGCGCCCTCCACGTAAAAATGGTTAGGGTAATGAATCGTGTCGATATTGATATACATCATGACCGGTTGGCTGCCAGCACGTTCGGCCATGATTTTCTGGATATAATGGATCTGGTTATCCATACTCTCTTTAACCGTACAGGCAAAGCGTGGATGCCAGTAACTCTCTTTAAACATCGACGGGAACACTTTTCCCATGCCGGAGCGGTTATTAAAGAAAGAGACGCCGCCAATACAGATGGTCTGGTAGCCTTTATTTTCCAGACTTTTTATCCATGTTGCGTCATCAAAGGCAAATGCATTTTTCGGCCCTTTACGACCAAGTCCGATATCTTTTGGGAAAAACAGCATGGTCTGATTAACGGTATCATCAATAGGTTTTGGCATAAAACCTGAAAACATGGCGTGATGCGAAGGCCAGGTAAAATTACCGGCCGCCTCGCATTTCGTCCATTGTCCATAATGATTAAGGTTGGGCGTATTTCCGGCGGTTTGTTCCTGAAGCGCAATATCGTAGCGTAACGAGTCCAGCACAATAAAAAGAATATGAGCGTTATTACTAATTAGCGTATTCATATCGAATTCGCCATCGCCTGTGTCAATCGACGCGTGTAGCGAGACGGGGACTTCATCCATTGAATTATACATTTTGCTTCCTCATGGCCCGGATTTGCGCCTGATAAATTAGATTATTCTGCTGCGCATCCTGATAAATCAAATCACCCTGGCCATTAATTTCAATAATATACGGCGTCAGGCTGGTAGTAAGTAAAACATCAATACCCGCTAAGCGAATGCCAGGGAAAAGCCGCATGGCATTTTGACAGAGCGTATCGATCTCAGTCACTTTTGCGGCAGATAACTCCAGACTTTCGAAGCGGTAAGCCTGGTTTTGCAGATGTAAGTTAGTAATGGGCTGCGAGGAGGTTCTGACCACTCGCCAGATAATTTCGCCATCCAGGCAGACGATGCGTAAATCATAGGTTTTATGCTTTACGCTGGCTTTGGGCAGCCACTGTTCGACGAGGTTTTCCTGCTGAAGAACGCCATTAATAATGAGCTGGATATCTTCTTTCTGACGATACTGTTGGATTTTTTTGCTGTTAAATAGCTGTTGTCCTGATATGACAATCGCGCTGTAAAGCACCTGCTTTATGCCATCGGGGTGGCGGCGCAAAGCGATAACGCCCGCCGCGCTAGAACCCAGCGAGGGCTTAATAAACACGCTGGCGACCCTTTTTTCCTCCATGATGGCGGTGAGCTGTGCAAAACTTTTTACGTCTTCCGCTACCAATGGCGGCGTGGGGATGCCGTGTTCCAGTAAGCGCCGCTTGCAGAGTTTTTTATCCAACAGGTGAATGAGGCCCGCCGGATGGTTAAGCCAGGTGACGCCAGGACGCGCCGCCATGTTCTGCAAAAAATGGATATAGTCCAGACCGATCGCGTTTATTTTGCGGATGTCTGTTTCACTGTGTACTGGCGGGTCGATTTTAACGATGCCAGAGGTCAGCGAAGCGTCCAGCGCTTGCGGATGAGTCAGCGCCGTGACGGGTTCCCCAAGTACGGCGGCAGCCTGCATAAAATAATGCGTGCGCTTGCTCTGACGGGGGCCAATGAGCGTAATCACAATAAATCCCTTTATCGTTGTGTAGGGGAATGTGCACATTCCCCTACACAATCACTCGGTGTACATCGCATTCATATAAATATCGCCATCGTAATCATCAGGCTCCAGAGCTTCTGAAAGATTCAGGTTTATCGGCAGTGTGGCTTTTAGCTTTTCCTGCATCTCCGGCGTCAAATAGTGGTGGTGGAGATCGAGTGTTTCCAGATGCGCAATTCGGTCTTTATGCTCCAGCAGCGCCTCTGCGCCGTTGTCCGTTAAGGTACCGCATGAGAGTTCCAGCACGTTAAGCTGCGGCAGGATATTACTTTCCAGCACCCGGCGGGCGATATCATCCTGCTCTTCGCTGTTCATCAACCCCAGATGGGTGAGCTGAGGGAAAAGATCTTTCGATGCCAGCGTCATCACGTCATCCAGCGAACCGTCAAAACCGTATTCCTCTACGCCCAGGAAGAGCTTCAGCGTTTTTAATGCAGGGAGCTGCGCATTTTGTAGTTCGGCAAGCACATTAGAAGGGATGCCGCCGGAAATGATTTCCAGGTGCTCCAGTTTCTCATGATGTATAGCGCCCAGTTGCAGATCCGACGCGCCTTTAATAATCAGTTCTTTCAGATTGGGTAACGCCGCATAGAGCCTGGAATAGTCACCTTGTTTAATCCAGGAGATCTCGCAGTCTTCGCTCTCCATATCACCGATAAACAGTGATTCCAGGTGAGAAAAGCGGGGGGCGTTCTCCACAATCATATCAATAATAGGCTGGCAGGTTTCGTCTTCCCAACAATCACCCCAGTTACCAATGGTCAGTGAGCGAAGCTTTGGCAGATCTTCATCGGTTAAAATCAAATTAATGAGCTGTTCCTGGGTTAATTCATTGCCCCAATCAATATTAAATCGCTTATTCATTTGTTTCCCTTTTCTATAAGCATGAATATGGTAAAACGCTTTGCGAATATTATCATGGCGCTTAGGGGCGGGATATCGGGAGTCTGATTCAGGATGAATGAGCGGGCAGAACAACTACCCGCTGTGATGCAGATTCGAAAAATAGAGGCGATAATATCAGAAGAAATACTTCGCCCCGATACGAATCTGGTTTTGCTCTCTATGGTAGGGGCCCACGTTACGATCTAACCAGCGTAATTCAAAGTAGGGCAACCAGTGTTCATTGATACGATAACGGAAGGTATTGGTGATTTCCCAATGATGCTTCGTACCATTACTACTATTAAAATCATTAACGTTATAAAAATAGTGTGGTTCAAAGGTATAAGAAAATTTATCGGTAATGATAAAATTCCAATAGTTACCGATTTCATAGCTGTCATTATTATCCAGTTCGCCATTCAAATCGGTTGAACTATAATTATTGTGATTATATCGGTTACGTACCGTAAGATTAAACCACGGGGTAAATTTATAGTTAACATCCAGATAGACGGCGCCGCCGGAACCAATGCTTTTGTCGTTTATTAACCCCCCAGGCTGGATGGTTAATTTATCTGTAGGTTTAAATAATGGATACCAGCCCTCAATCTCATTATAACCGTGCTTTAATTCATCATCACGCTGTAGCGTATAGGTATTGGTCAACATAATTCCGGCCCCCATATCGGAGTTATAGCCGACGCGCAGCATAAACTCCATTTGGTCAGACGCCAGGTTATAGGCCTCACGGTTTTCTACATAAGCGCCAGCAAAAACAGAGGTGGATATTACTGAAGTTAATATCACTAGAGTATTCAGAGATTTCATAATAAATCCATTTTTCAAATATAGGGAAGCCGCCATCCATCGGGATGGATAAAGCGGCAAGCGTCGTTTAATTATTTACAGTAGAAATACTTTGTTTATTATTAGTCGCGACAATTTGATTACCTGTTTTCTTTCGTTGGGCAATTTCCTCGATAATAAAAGCGAAACGTTGTTCATTGAGCTTATAAAAAAAGCCCATCGTTAGTGCTGCGATAATGGCAAGACCGCAAGGCCATAAAAAAATGAGCTGACGCAAACCAAGCAACGTGGTGTCACTTTGAGCTATGTTGGGGATATAACCGATTTGCGTCAGCATAATACCTGGCAAAAAGCCAGCAAGCGCAGCGGAAATTTTGCGGGAAAAGGTATAACCCGTATACACCGAGCCTTCAGCGCGAATACCCGTTTTCCATTCACCGTAGTCAACCGTATCCGGAACCAGCGCCCAGTTCAGGCTGTTGACGAAAGCGGTACCGAAGAAGGCGATACAAGAGAAAATAACAAACAGGAATGACGTTCCACCCCAGATAAAATTCAGGATATCGCCAACGGCCCACAATATCAGACCACCAAGATAAACCTGTTTTTTCCCGAAGCGTTTTACCGCAGCAGGTACTAATAAAACACCAATCAGGATACAGCCCATGCTGAAAAAACCCATCCATGACAACAAATGAATATCGTTCAGCACGTACTGAGTGTAATAAACCTGAATGGCCAGCTTGATATTAAAGGCGGCCAGCGTGCACAAATTGGCAACGCAGAGCACCAGCAGCGGCGGATTACGAAAAATCGCGCAGAAGGATTTCAATATGCTGGGTTTATGCGTGTCAGGCACGGTTTCGATATACCGTTCTTTCACCCCACTAAAGCACCACCACATGCTGAACAGCCCGCAGACCGAAAAGATGACTGCTGCAACCAGATAACCCAGCGAAGGGGAATGGGTAAACAGTGCCTGAATGGGCATAAAACCTACGGTACAAAGAAGAAGGCCAATGGTAGCGCCGCCTTGTCGCCATGCGGCGAGCTGGGCCCGCTCATGCGGATTTTTGGTAATAGCGGGTACCATCGCGCCGTATGAGCAGTTCATCAGGCTGTAGAACAGACCGAACAACATAAACAGCACCGTCGCGAAGGCTGTTTTAACGGGTAAAGTAAAGTGAGTGGCAAAGAATTGCGCAGTAGCAACCAGAGCGACTGGAAATGACGCATACAGAATAAAAGGCCGAAACTTTCCTTTTGCGCCAATATTACGGCGTGAGTCCAGCAATACGCCGGTGAGCATATCGGTAAAAGCGGTGAAGAATTTCGCCACCAGAAAGATAATTCCACCGTAATATGCAGGCATCCCGAGTTCATCGGTATAAAACTTCAGTAGATACAGCGTACCGATACACAGCATCAGATTTGAGCCGAAATCGCCCACGCCATAGGCGCATTTTTCCCGCAGGCTCAACTTTAGCGTTAGCGGATCATGATTAGACATAATCGCCTCTCAAAACGCCCCGCAGGGCGTTATATTTTATTGTTGTTAAACCGTATGTTTCCGGGCCTCAATCTCTTCCACAATTCGCACGTACATCTTCTCGTTGAGGTTGTAGAAACAGCCCATCGCAATAATGGTGATGACCGCCAGCACGCAAGGATAAATAAAGATCAACTGGCGTAGGCCTTCGACGGTGCCTGCCGATTGCACCACATTCGGGATATAACCGATTTGCGTCAGCATCCAGCCGGGGAAGAACCCTGCCAGCGCCTGGGAGACCTTACGGAAGAACGTGAAGCCGGTGTAAACCGTCCCTTCCGAGCGGACGCCGGTGCGCCATTCACCGTACTCCACCGTGTCGGAAACCAGCGCCCAGTTCAGGCTGTTGACGAAGGCGGAACCGAAGAACGCCAGGCAGGAGAAGGCGACAAAACTGACCGAGCCGCCGCCAAAGAAGTAGTTGAGCAGATCGCCTGCCACCCATATTAACAGCCCGCCGATATAGACTTTCTTCTTGCCAAAACGCCTGACTGCGCCGGGCATCAAAAAGACGCCGATAAAAATACAGCCCATGCTAAAGAAGCCCATCCAGGAGAGGAGGATCGGGTCGTTAAGAACGTACTGGGTGTAATAAACCTGAATCGCCAGTTTGACGTTGAAGGCGCCGAGAGTACAAAGGTTGGCGATACACAGAATAAACAGCGGACGGTTACCGGCGATGGCGCGGAACGACTGCAATAATCCAGGCTTTTGCGCGCTATCGACAGGTTTCACTTCAACGTAGCGCTCTTTAACGCCGGCGTAGCACAGCCACATAAATAGCAGGCCAAACAATGAAAATAGCGTGGCGGCGAAAATATAGCTGAGTTGGGCATTGCCTTCGATCAGGTTCATGACCGGCACAAAGCCAACGGTACACAGCAGCAGGCCGAGAGTGGCGCCGCCCTGACGCCAGGCGGCAAGCGAGGCGCGTTCATCCGGGTTCTTGGTAATCGCGGGTACCATCGCGCCATACGAGCAGTTCATCATGCTGAAAACCAGCCCGTACAGCATAAACAGCATCGTTGCGACGACGGTTTTTCCCGTCACCTCAAACGGTGTGCCGACAAAGTTAGCAATCGCCAGTAGCGTTACCGGAAATGCCGCGTAAAGCACGAACGGGCGGAATTTGCCCTTCGGACCAATTTTACGCCGCGAGTCGAGCATAATGCCGGTACCCATATCGGTAAATGCGGTAAAAAATTTGGCGATCAGGAAAATGATCCCGCCGTAAGTCCCTGGTAAACCCAGCACATCGGTATAAAATTTGAGTAAATAGAGGGTTCCGATATCTAACAGGATATTAGAACCTAAATCCCCCAGTCCATAGGCAAGTTTTTCTTTAAACGGCAAGCGTAGGGTTGCCGGATTCGATGATGTTTGACTCATTATTCTTCTCCATCTGCCCGCAGGTTTCCCTGCGGGCGAGCCGTATTAGATATTCCGTAAAGAAGCAAAAAGTGAAGCCCACTCGCTCTTCGCGCGATAGAAGACCGGCGGCTTGCCAATGGGCGCATCCACGGTAATTTCACCGCCGTGGTGAGCTTCGCCGGTCCAGATATTCACCCAGTGATCTTCCGGCAGGTACAGCGTCCAATCGCAACGCCCCTGCTCATGAACCGGCGCGACCAGCAGATCCTGACCGAGCAGATATTGATATTTCAGGGTGTAGGTTGCGGCATCGTTCTCGTAGTGCAGGAATAGCGGACGCATGACCGGCAGACCGGTAGCCGCGTTTTGCGCCACCGCCTGCTTGAGATACGGTTTCAGCGTGGTAAAGACGGTGGTCATGCGGGCAAAGTGGGCAATAGTTTCCGCGTCGCCGTCGAACTGCCAGTTATCGCCGGGGCGGTTGCCTTCATGGGTGCGCATCATCGGCGTAAAGGCGCTGAAATCGCACCAGCGCAGCAGCAACTCTTTGCTGCGTTTCATGTCAAACAGGGTGGTGTAGCCGCCGATATCGCTGTGATGCAGACCATGGCCGGTCATCGCCAGCGACAATGCCGCAGGCACGACAGAGGCCAGACCATCATCAAGGCTCCAGTCAACGTTCTGGTCACCTGCCCACATCATGGTGGAATATTTCTGACTGCCGGTGTAACCCGCACGCATAAAGAACAGGATCTCGCCGAGCTTGCCGGTCTCCTGTAGCGCTTCGTAGTTACATTTCGCCCACAGCGCAGGCCAGGCGTTATGCATGATCTCGGCGCTGACGCCGTTGTGCAGATACGTGTCGGTCGGCAGATATTCGCCGAAATCCGCCATCCAGCCGCTGCAGCCGAGCGCGATCATGTTCTTTTTGATGACGTCTTTGAACCAGTCGTAAGCTTCAGGATTGGTCAGATCGACCACGCCGCCATAGAATTCGCCAAACTCGACCAGATAGTCGCCGCCCGTGGCGTCTTTCGCCAGATAGCCGTGTTTCGCCGCCTCGGCGCAGAGGTCTTTATCACTGGCGACGTATGGGTTGATATAAGAGAGGAACTGTACGCCTTCTTCTTTCCACTGTTTGATACGGCTATCCAGCTGTGGATAGTTGTCGCTATTCCACTTCCAGTTCCACATCACGCGTTTGCCGAAAGAGGTCATGCGAATGCCGGACCAGTCCTGCGCCCAAATACCGTTCACTTTTACGCCTGCGTTGCGCATGGTATCCAGTTTTTGCTGGCAAACTTCCGTACCGCCCTGAATGCCTAGCGTGACGCCGTCATAAACCCAGTCCGGCAGCTCCGGCTGGCGGCCTAACAGCGCAGTCAGTTTTTCCAGCAGGGCGATGTAGGTGTCGGCACACTCAAAACGCAGCGTAGTTTTATCTTCCCACAGCGCCAGTTCGTGATACTCCGGCGCGCTGAAGTCGAAATTCATATAGCAGCTATTATCGACGTGGCAGTAATACTTCTGCGTGCTGACAAAGGTCGGTTGCGGGAAGAAGGTCCAGTAATAGTCGCCGCCGGCGTTCTCTTTACAGTCTGCCTGCCAGGTGACATAGCTGGTTTTATTACGGCCAACGCCCTGTTCGCTGGTCCACAGCGGGAACGGCTTGCCGCGCAAATCGAAATAAGAGAACTGTTCGCCGCAGCCGTAGATATGGTCGTCTGGATTAGCTGCGAGGCGTAACCAGATACGGTTATGGTGCAGGTCGTCGTTTTGCAGATCCAGCTTCAGGCGTCCCGCCTCATCGGCGGAGATGCGAAGGGTGGCGCTAATTGTTGCGCCACGGCTGAATTGTACCAGCCAGCCGTCGGGTAGCTCGCTGACGGTGGCCTCCGTTAATGCAATCTTTTCGTTAAGTTTGTCTTTGATGCTGAAGTTGCCGCGAAACATGTCAATGTCGGCAACGCCCGCGCCAATCCACAGACAGGGATTTTCGGTGCTGTGGCGTAAAATCAGGCGCTGTTGCCAGCTAAGCGCAAAACCATCCTGTGATTTTGTCAGTTCAAAATCGGTTGACCGTTGTGGTAGAGAATTCATTGTAATCTCCGTGAATGTAGGGTAATTCGGTAATCCATTTGGGCTAGTCGCAGCCGATGGAAAAATGCAGTTGATGGATCGCTTTTGGGGCAAGATGAATCAGTGCGATCCCGGAATTAAATGCATCGGGCGGGCAGCTCATAGGCTCTACCGCGAGACCTTTTCGGCTGAGTTTTTCGCCGGTATAGATCTGCAACCAGGGCTGGGTGCTGCGTAAAAATGTGGACATGTTCTGCGTTGGGCTGGTAAGTCTGACCTCCCACTCAGCCGGGGTAGTCGCGGTCTTAACCGCATGATCAAGGCGCGTTTCGCCGAGCAGGCATGATGCGGAAAAATCTCTGCCTGCGGGCAATTCTTCGCTTGCAGGCAGTGTTAATACACAGCTATCGATGCTTTGCAGATTGCAAGTCAAATAAGGATGCGCGCCCGCGCCATAAGGGGCTGATTCATCGCCAATGTTTTGCGTACGAATCAATACGTGCAGCCCACTGGCGGCATCTAACCGATAAATCACTTCCGATATCAACGCAAAGGGATAGCCGTAAGAGGGCGGCAGAAAAATCGTTAGCGACGCTTCCGTCGCCGACTGATAATTAATCTGCCAGTCTCGCCAGGCTAACAGACCGTGAATGGCGGTCTGCGAAACCGGGTCGTTAACGGCAAGCTGGAAAAGCTTGCCGTTATAGGAGTAGCAGCCATTTGTCACGCGATTGGGCCAGGGAATCAATACTTTCCCCAGATGCGCCATGGGTATTTCTTCCGGTTTATGCGGGATGACCACATGGCGTCCATGATGGGTCAGTTCCGCCAGACCTGCGCCAACCGTGACGATTTTCGCCTGGTAATGGCCCGCATTAAGCTGAATAGTTTTTCCACCGCTATGCATGGCTGCCATCCTCATGACCTATTTCGCGTTGATATCCAGGAGACCCGCCGCGACCGCCGGAGCCAGGCCCGGCGCCAGTGGCAGACGAGGAATGACCAGACAGTGCAGCAGATGGTAAATATCTTGCTTGCCGTCCCACACTTT
This sequence comes from Salmonella sp. SAL00672, assembly GCF_046552175.1. Lineage (NCBI taxonomy): Bacteria > Pseudomonadati > Pseudomonadota > Gammaproteobacteria > Enterobacterales > Enterobacteriaceae > Salmonella > Salmonella sp. SAL00672. Next base: position 30,361 of record NZ_JBGDUQ010000011.1, read on the forward strand.
GGTGGTCACTTTGTTATCGGCGTCCAGCTCTTGCCACCAGGAACCATTTTCATAGTCCATCAGGTACTTAATGCAGTAGTCCCACCATTTCTGATACCACTCTTCATACTGGCTATCGCCCGTCAGGGTGTGGAGGGCGTAGGCCGTACCCATCGCTTCCACAATCGGCCAGCGCACGCGTTCACGTACGATAGGTTTACCGTCCCAGTCGACTGAGTAGACAAAACCGTCTGCGCCATCTGGCGCCCAGGCGTCGCGGATAGTGGCATGGAACAGACCTTTCGCGTCTTCCAGCAGCCAGGCGGGTGGCGTTTCGAAGCGGGCCTCCAGCGCAGCATGGAGATGGAGCATCAGACGGCCCCATTCAATCCAGTGACCTGGCGTACCGCCGTAGGCGCGGAAACGGTGGGCAGGATTATCTTTGTTGTAGTCGCGGATAGGGTTCCACTGTGAATCGAAGTGCTCATTGACGCGGTAATCACCGTTGCGCGCCACATCATGAATAATTACCGACGCGATACGCAGCGCGCGATCCAGCCATTTTTTGTCATGGGTAACGTCATAAACAATCAGGAACGCTTCGACGGCGTGCATATTGGCGTTACCGCCACGGTAATCTTCCGTCTGGCTGAAGGCTTCGTCCCAGGACTCCAGGCACATCTGCTCTTCTTCACTCCAGAAGTATTTCTCAATCACTTCTATGGTGTAATCCAGCAATTTCCTGGCTTCAGGATGCCCGGTCGTGACGGCGCTGGCCGCGCCCAGCAAGGCGAAGAAGTGTTGATAACCCTGTTTAGAGGCATCCACCACGCCCTGATCGTTAACGCAGGCATACCAGCCGCCGTATTTTTTATCGCGCAGCGCGCCGTTCATGGCTTTGATGCCATGATCGACCAGATCATAAGCGCCCGGTCGGCCCATCGACGCCGCCACGGAATAAACGTGCAACATACGCGCCGTGATCCAAAGATGGGTGCCCATCTCTTCTTTAATTTGCCCTTTATTTCCCAGCCAGCCGAAACCTGTCGGCACCACGGCGTTTTTACCGAAATTAAAGATGCGGTCGGTTTCCTGCTCCAGCCAGCGGTTGTGGCTCAACGTGTTAAACCATTTCATTCTTTCATCCTCGTATTAACGACGTTTCGCCATCATTTCATCGACGATCTCGCCCAGACGTTGCAACTTAGGCGCAGAAACATCACGTAGCATCAGCTCGGTATCCGGTAAACCAATCACTGATGACCAGACCGCGCGTCCCGCCAGGAACCCGGATGCGCCAGCTTCCATGGCGACCCTGACCGCGCGAGGGAACAGTTTTTCGTCCACACCGGAAGAGAGGATGACCCACGGCATATTGATATGCCCATTCAGGCGTTGTGAGGCGGTAAGAAGATCGGAACGCGCGCCTTTGCCGTAGAGCGGCATTTCAACTTTGTAAAGATCGGCGCCGCTGTCGCCCAGCTCTTTGGCCGCATCGATAATCGCCTGCTCGCGATCGAACTTGTCGCCGCAGCGCGGCGGACGAACAACCGGTTCGATAATGCTCAGCAAACCATTGGAGTGACATAATTCATTGAATTCTTTGACCATATCCAGACGCTGCTGCGCGTCTTCATCGCTGCGCCACAGCACCAACAGTTTTAAGGCTTTCGCGCCATCCCGTTTTACCGCCTGCGCATTAATTTTTTTATCAATGACCACGTTATCAACGGGAATACCGTTGCCCGGGATGAAATCATCCGCCGCGACGATCATGGCGCAGCTTTTAGCGACCGCGTTTTGTTCTACGGCCTGGCGATAACAGAACTGCTGATCCAGCAGAACGGCAGAGGCATACGGGGAAAGAATTTTCGCCGCATTCACTTTGAAATCCGTCAGCACGCTATCGGCAACGGGTGTTTTCGCACCAGCAGCAGCAAACATTAAACGCATCGCCTCGCGCTGATCGACAGCCAGCATGGCAAACCCGCCGGACGCTCGCGTAATGTCTTTGATGGTGTAGTTGTTCATTCAATTTTCCTTTATACAGTCGTTACTTTTTTACGTTGGCGGTCAGCCCGGCGCTGATGCGCACCTGTTCCAGGATGGCGCTCCAGTCTTCCCGACCGCGGCCTGCGGCCCGCGCCAGGTTATAAACTTCACGGGAGGCGGCGCCGAGCGGCATCGGGACGTGCAGTTGATTGGCGACATCCAACGCGATGCCAAGATCTTTGTGCGCCAGATCGATCATGAAGGCGGGAGACAGATCCCCTTTCATCACTTTATTCGGCCAGGTGGTGGTGAAATGCCCTTTGCCTGCGGCAGTGCCGCTCATCACTTTTAAAGCCACGTCGAAGGAAAGCCCCAGCGCTTCACACAGCACGGCGGCTTCGGCGGAGAGCGCATTTAGCGCAATACTCATGTAGTTGTTGATCAGTTTTACGCGAATACCCATTCCCGGGCCGCCGGTGTTGACCAGCTCATTACCCATCGCCATCAGAACAGGGGTAGCACGCTCTACTTGCTCCGCCGTACCGCCTGCCAGCAGCAACAATGTGCCGGTAATCGCGTTGTCGGATGTCCGGCCTACCGGCACATCCATCATGCTGAACCCTTTGCTCTGCATGTCGGCAATCAGCTTATCGGTTTGCAACGGATGAATAGTGGACATATCAATGACCAGCGCTTCACGGGAAAGAGTTTCACAAACGCCTTGCTCGCCAAACAAAACGGAACGAACCAGATCGCCGTTCGGGAGCATGGTGATAACAAATTCAGCGCCGATGGTTGCCTGAGCCGGGCTGCTTGCAGGTTGCGCGCCTTTGTCTACCAGACGCTGTACGGCGTCGGGATTAACATCGAAGACGCTGAGTTGATGGCCCTGCTTTAGCAGATTGCTCGCCATAGGGGAGCCCATCTGTCCCAACCCGATAAATGCTATAACTGCCATATCGTTCTCCTGAACACGGTGGTGTCATTTTTTGTCATTAATGAGACTTTTTCTGTCTGTTTGTGATCGTATTTGTAATTTATAGTCAAAAAATTGACAGCCGTCACTTTTTAAACATTTCGTGAAATTAAAATGAGCACATCGAAAATGCTTGAGGAATGACCATGGTTCGTATTGCTTGTGTAGGTATTACCGTGATGGATCGCATCTATTACGTGGAAGGATTACCGACAGAAGGGGGTAAATATGTGGCGAAGCGCTATACGGAAGTGGGCGGCGGGCCTGCGGCGACCGCTGCCGTGGCTGCGGCGAAATTGGGCGCACAGGTGGACTTTATTGGCCGTGTGGGCGATGACGACACCGGAAACAGCCTGCTGGCGGAACTGGAATCCCTGGGGGTAAATACCCGTTATACCCGCCGCTACACGCAGGCCATGTCGTCGCAGTCAGCGATTATGGTGGATGCCAAAGGAGAGCGGATTATCGTTAATTATCCCAGCCCGGATTTATTACCTGACGCCGACTGGCTTAACTACATCGATTTTTCGCAGTGGGATGTGGTGTTGGCGGATGTGCGCTGGCATGACGGCGCAAAACAGGCGTTTACGCTGGCGCGTCAGGCTGGCGTCATGACTGTTCTTGATGGCGATATTACGCCGCAGGATATTAGCGAGCTGGTGGCGTTAAGCGACCACGCCGCCTTCTCCGAGCCAGGGCTGGCACGCCTGACGGGGATGAGCGAAGCCATTGATGCGCTAAAAAAAGCACAAATGCTCACAAATGGACATGTCTATGTCACGCGAGGCAGCGAAGGCTGCAACTGGTTGGAAAAAGCGGCGGTACGCCACCAACCGGGTTTTACCGTGGAGTTGGTGGATACTACTGGCGCGGGCGATGTTTTTCATGGCGCACTGGCATTTGGCCTGGCAAGCGGATACGCCATCGAAGAGGCTGTCAGATTCGCCAGCGGCGTTGCCGCGCTGAAGTGTACGCGCCCGGGTGGCCGGGCGGGTATCCCTGATTGTGAGCAAACCCGATCTTTCTTGTCACTTTTTGTATAATATGAGCAGTAGGAAGCTTTTAGAGGAATGCTCATGAGTCTTACCGAACTGACCGGTAATCCGCGACACGATCGGCTGTTAATGCTAATTGATGAGCGCGGCTATATGAATATCGATGAGTTAGCCAGTTTGTTGGAGGTCTCTACCCAGACGGTTCGCCGCGATATTCGTAAATTAAGCGAGCAGGGGCTGATTACGCGTCATCACGGCGGCGCTGGCAGAGCGTCCAGTGTGGTCAATACCGCCTTTGAGCAGCGAGAGGTCTCCTGGACGCAAGAGAAAAAAGCCATTGCGGAAGCCGTGGCTGACTATATTCCGGATGGCTCCACGATATTTATCACGATTGGAACGACGGTTGAGCAGGTGGCGCGCGCGCTGCTCAACCATAATCATCTGCGCATTATCACCAATAGCCTGCGCGTCGCGCACATTCTTTATAATAACCCTCGTTTTGAAGTGATGGTGCCTGGCGGCACGCTGCGCCCGCATAATAGCGGCATTATCGGGCCATCCGCGGCGGCGTTTGTCGCGGGGTTCCGGGCTGACTATCTCGTCACCAGCGTAGGTGCGATAGAGAGCGATGGCGCGTTACTGGAGTTTGATGTCAACGAAGCCAGCGTAGTGAAAACCATGATGGCCCACTCGCGACATATTTTGCTGGCCGCCGATCATACGAAATACCATGCTTCTGCGGCGGTTGAGATCGGCAATGTGTCACAGATTACCGCTCTGTTTACGGACGAGTATCCCGGTCCGGCATTACAGAATTTACTTCAATCCCAGCAAATCGAAGTGGTTCAGGCGAGTCCTTCGCTGGACGACGCTGTTTCAGCGTGACAAGCGTCCTTGCGCCGGATGGTCGCGTCAGCGCTTTATCCGGCCAATAAAACGGCGCTGTGATGCAGGCGATATTGAACATCGTCTGCGTTTCTATTGTCTTTTTGTTAATTGATTTATAAAGGGATACATAGTCAAACTTCTCCTTTCCCGCTACAGTTATTCATCCCCGGTTAGCAAGGAGAATGACATGCTCTACATCTTTGATTTAGGTAATGTGATTGTCGACATCGACTTTAACCGCGTATTAGGTGTGTGGAGCGATCTGAGTCGAGTACCGCTGGCTTCGCTGAAGCAAAAATTTACGATGGGCGAGACTTTTCACCAACATGAACGCGGTGAGATAACGGACGAAGCGTTTGCTGAAGCTTTCTGTCATGAAATGGCGTTATCGCTCAGTTATGAACAATTCGCGCACGGCTGGCAGGCGGTATTTGTCGGATTACGGCCCGAAGTGATTGCTATCATGCATAAACTGCGCGAGCAGGGGCATCGCGTGGTGGTGTTATCCAATACTAACCGACTGCATACCCACTTCTGGCCGGAGGAATACCCGGAGGTGCGCGCTGCCGCCGACCATATCTATTTATCGCAGAATTTGGGAATGCGTAAGCCGGAAGCGCGTATTTATCAGCACGTCCTGCAGAAAGAGGGTTTTTCCGCTGCCGATGCGGTCTTTTTCGACGACAATGCCGATAATATAGAAGGGGCCAACCAGTTGGGGATCACCAGCATTCTGGTGAAGGATAAAGCCACCATCCCTGACTATTTCGCGAAGCTGTTATGCTAAAAACCGTTCACCAAAAAGCTGGACGCCATACGCGCCCTGTTCGGGCCTGGCTCAAGCTATTATGGCAGCGTATTGATGAGGATAATATGACGACTCTGGCGGGAAATCTCGCCTATGTCTCATTACTCTCCTTAGTACCGCTTATTGCCGTCGTTTTTGCCCTTTTCGCTGCTTTTCCGATGTTTTCTGATGTCAGCATTCAGTTACGCCATTTTATTTTTGCTAACTTTATGCCAGCCACCGGAGACGTGATTCAGCGCTATATTGAGCAGTTTGTCGCTAATTCCAACAAAATGACGGCGGTGGGCGCCTGTGGACTGATTGTGACGGCATTGCTGTTGATGTACGCCATTGATAGCGCCTTAAACACTATCTGGCGCAGCAAACGCACACGGCCAAAAGTGTACTCTTTTGCGGTGTACTGGATGATCCTCACGCTCGGCCCGCTTCTCGCTGGCGCCAGCCTGGCGATCAGCTCCTACCTGCTTTCTTTACGCTGGGCCAGCGATCTGAATACGGTCATCGACAATGTATTGCGCATCCTTCCGCTGCTGCTCTCGTGGATCTCATTCTGGTTACTTTACAGTATTGTCCCAACAACTCGCGTACCGAACCGTGACGCCCTTGTCGGCGCGTTTGTCGCAGCGTTGCTGTTCGAGGCCGGAAAGAAAGGTTTCGCGCTTTATATCACCATGTTCCCGTCATATCAGCTCATTTATGGCGTACTGGCAGTGATCCCTATCCTGTTTGTCTGGGTATACTGGACCTGGTGTATAGTCTTGCTTGGCGCAGAAATAACTGTCACTCTCGGGGAATACCGAAAACTCAAACAAGCCGCAGAACAAGAAGAAGCTGACCAACCATGATTGCATTAATTCAACGCGTAACCCGTGCCAGCGTCACCGTGGAGGACGAGGTGACGGGTAAAATCGGCCCAGGACTTTTGGTGTTATTGGGTGTCGAAAAAGAAGATGACGAACAAAAAGCGAATCGTCTGTGCGAGCGCGTGCTGGGATACCGTATCTTCAGCGATGCTGACGGCAAGATGAATCTGAATGTACAACAGGCTGGCGGCAGCGTGCTGGTGGTGTCGCAGTTTACGCTGGCGGCAGATACCGAGCGTGGTATGCGACCAAGCTTTTCCGGCGGGGCTGCGCCGGATCGCGCGCAGGCGCTTTATGAATATTTTGTCGAGCGCTGCCGCCAGCAGGCGATAAACACGCAAACCGGACGCTTCGCTGCCGATATGCAGGTTGAGCTGGTTAATGACGGCCCCGTGACATTCTGGCTCCAGGTATGAGTCAGCTTCCGGCGTGGCCGCGGATAACAAGAGAGAGTACGGCTATGTATCACCTTCGAGTTCCGCAAACAGAAGAAGAATTAGAACGTTACTACCAGTTTCGCTGGGAGATGCTGCGTAAACCGCTGCACCAGCCGAAAGGGTCGGAACGGGATGGCTGGGATGCGTTGGCGCACCATCAAATGGTGGTGGACGAAGAAGGAAACTTAGTTGCAGTGGGCCGCCTGTATATCAATGCAGATAACGAGGCGTCTATCCGTTTTATGGCTGTACATCCCTCGGTACAGGATAAAGGGCTGGGGACATTGATGGCGATGACCCTGGAGTCTGTCGCCCGCCAGGAAGGCGTTAAGCGCGTCACCTGCAGCGCGCGCGAAGATGCGGTTGAGTTCTTTGCCAAACTCGGGTTTGTCAATCAGGGGGAGATTACTACGCCCACAACCACGCCAATCCGCCATTTTCTGATGATTAAACCGGTAGCATCGCTGGATGATATCCTGCATCGCGGCGACTGGTGCGGGCAGCTTCAGCAGGCCTGGTATGAGCACATTCCATTGAGTGAAAAGATGGGGGTGCGCATTCAGCAGTACACCGGGCAAAAATTTATCACCACGATGCCGGAAACCGGTAATCAAAATCCGCATCACACGGTGTTTGCCGGCAGCCTGTTCTCCCTGGCGACGCTGACCGGATGGGGACTTATCTGGCTGATGCTCCGTGAACGCCACCTGGGCGGGACGATTATTCTTGCTGACGCCCATATTCGCTACAGTAAACCCATTAGCGGAAAGCCAAACGCCGTGGCTGATTTGGGGTCGCTAAGCGGTGATTTGGACAGGCTGGCGCGGGGTAAAAAAGCGCGTGTCCAGTTGCAGGTTGAACTGTTGGGCGGCGAGACCGCTGGGGCAATTTTCGAAGGCATTTATATCGTACTACCTGCGAAACCGTTCGGCCCGTATGAAGAGGGCGGGAATGAGGAGGAGTAGCTGGACATATCCAACTACTCGATGAAGGCATCTGCTGGTAGTTTGAAGCGTTGTGTAAGCGCTTTAATATGATTAACCGTTAGTGCTCTGCGGCCATTTAAGATGTTGCTGACGTTCGATTTAGAACCAAGTTCGTTGGCAAGATCTGCTGCTTTGAGACCGTATTGATCCATGAGCGTTCGCAATACTGAAACGCCAGGGGGCGTTTCCTCCAGATGTTGGTTGAGTGCTTTGAATTCCGGCGCATGTTTTTCGTATTCACTGATTCGGGCACAGAGTAATTCAAATAGTGGGTTTTCAAGATCGTCGTGGTCGACCAGAAACTCCACTAGCGCTAGTGCCCTGCGATACTCATTGTCATTTCGGTCTTCCCCCATCAGTGGGACGGTTTTTACCGCATCGCTGAAGGTATCAACGATCTTTTTTGCGCTGGTTGCATCCATCTGACGATGAGTTCTCATTCTTTATTACCCCGATAGTATGCGGTCAGTTTGTCATATTCGGCATGGGAAACGATATGTTTCACAAATATCTTATGTAACCTGAAATCTATGTAGGAAATGAGTCTCAGGCTGTTACCAGAAACATCAATCACCCACCATTTATCTCTGTGCTTAAAATTATCCAGTGAAGGAATATACCGCTTCATCTCTTCAGGCTGAGTGAATGTTTTTTTCTCCAGAACATTCAGCAACTCAGTGAGAGCAAGCTCATGGTTTGGATACATGAGCATCGCTTCATTGAACGGTTTTCGGCTGATAACATGCACAATGTAGTTCCATTACAAAGTTTTCAACCTGAAAACAATTTAGCGCAACGTTATCCAGTTTTCAAGTTGAAAACAAAATTGAATTTTAGGTCATTTTGCCTGTTGATGGGCTTACAACACGCCAGGCCACATCTCGCATGGCGCTTCGTGCCGCCTGGCTCACGCCTCCGAGCTGGAAAAAGCCATGGATGACACCGAGATAGCGCTGGCAAGTACATTCCACACCCTGTTCCTGGAACCGTTGATACAGGGCCTCGCCCTCATCGCGCAGTGGGTCGAATTCGGCAGTAATGATGTGCGTGGATGGCAGTCCGGCGAAGTCCTCACGCCAGAGCGGACTGGCTTCAGGATGCAGTGGATCGGTTCGCGGCATATACATCTCGTAGCCTGAAAGCAGCGTGTCACGCGTGATAATGTAATCCAGCCCATTACAGGTGTAGCTCGCAAACCTGGCGGTTGCGTCCAGCATGGGGTAGATCAGAATCAGCTGTGCAGGTTGCCATTGACGGGCGGCTTTCAGGCGTAGCGCGGTGACCAGCGCCAGATGCCCACCCGCGCTGTCACCGGCAAGCGTAATGTTCTCGCGATCTATCCCCAGTTTCTGGGCATATTTCCAGATAGTATTAGCTCCGGTTTCGGCATCGTTATGTGCGGCCGGGAAGGTGTGCTCTGGTGCAAGTCGGTACTGTGCCGCAATCACGCGACAACGGCTGTAAAAAGCTAACTGCCTTAACTGGTTATCGTGAGTGGCAAAACCGCCGCTGACAAAGCAGCCACCATGATAATAAATGATGCAGGGTAATTTCCCTGTGGCATTGAGCGGCGAAACCACGCGAAACGTCATGGCATTGAGTTTAATATCTTCAACCTGGACGCGGGTTTCAGTTTCTCCTGCCAGTGTCGTGCTGGCGATGTAGCCCGCCCTCCGGTCATCAATATTCTGTTTGCGAGAAGAGGGGCGTCCCGCGGCGATAAACCCAGCGACCAGTTCGGCAATTCCTTTTTCCAGTGGCATATAACGCTCCTTTGACTGTATGTATGTACAGTTTATAACCTGGTTCGTTGGGGATGGAAAGTGGTGAAACGAGGGGATAATGATTCTGGATAGAGGTTCGCAAAAAATGGAATGCGGTTGGCGCTGGGTTTTTAATTTTTGTACTGTGAAATGATGATGCTATACGCCATTGACGTATAGATTATTTTCACTACTATAAGCCAATGGCGTATGGAATATGCAATTTATAGAAACGGAACTCTTTACTGAAGATGTTAAAAAACTGCTCGATGAGGATGAATACCATAAGCTTCAGGTTTTTATGGCTCAGCATCCAGATTGTGGTGATGTCATTCAGGAAACGGGCGGCCTGAGAAAAATGCGCTGGGGAGCGCGAGGCAAAGGAAAGCGTAGTGGCGTGCGAATTATCTATTTTCACCGTAGTCAACGGTATGAGATTCGCTTGCTTCTGATTTATCAAAAAGGCATTAAAGATGATCTCACGCCGCAGGAAAAAGCGGTGCTTCGTATGCTGAATGAGAGGTGGTAGATGGATAAAGTGTTATTTGAGCGATTAACTCAAAGTATGTCTCAAATGAATGAAATCATTGAAGGGACCCGTGAACCTTCTCGTACCTTTCATATTGATGCAATGAAGATTAAAGAAATACGGCAGGCATCTGGGTTGTCGCAATCTAAGTTTGCAGAGCTGATTTCGGTCAACGTGGATACGCTGCGCAACTGGGAGCAAGGAAGACGTTCACCGACAGGGCCAGCCAAAGCGTTACTTCGCGCCATTGCCAACGACCCGAGAAACGTTATACAAGCATTGCGTTATTGAGCAATGATCCGGCTAACGTAGATTGCTAGCCGGTATACCAGAGAACTTATTCCCCTTCCCCCGGGAACAGGAACGGGTTGATGGAACTGCGGGCGAAGCCCTCCTGTTCCATGCGCGCGTCCAGCACCAGCGAGGCGAGGTCGTCGGCCACTGCTTCTACTTTCGGGTCTTTTTCCTGATAGAGAATCTTCAGGTAAGTCCCGCAATCGCCGCAGCTTTCGGCTTTCACCGCAGCCTGCTCATTTTCCAGCGACCAGTAGTGTAAGTCGCGGCTCTGTTCGCAGTTACTGCATTTTACGCGCACGACATGCCATTCGGTTTCGCACAGGTTACAGTGCAGATAACGCAGCCCCTGCGTGGTGCCGATCTGCACCATGCTGGAGACCGGCATCGAACCGCACACCGGGCAATACTGGCGCGCTTCACCGTATTCCGCGCGGGCTTTGCCTGGAATCAAGCTGGCCATTTGCGCCCAGTAAAGGGAGAGCGCGGCCCAGATAAAGGGGGCTTTATCGCTGCTGACGGAGGCAAAATCCGAGGCAAACAGCGCGCTGGCCATCTGCTCCAGCTCCTGCTCTGAGGCTTTCTCCAGGTTCTCGATCACCGCCAGCGCGGGGCCGCTCATCTCGGGTTTTAGCTCGGCAATTAACGAATGCAGCAGTTTTTGCCAGTGCTTATCACGCGGCAGCACGTGGATATCCAGCGGCGGCTTGCCCTGGTCGTTCGCTTCTTTAATACGTGCGGTCAGATCCATCTCCAGCGGATGGTCGTACAGCACCACTTCCTGCGCGTGCGCGATAAGCGCGGCAAAGCGCAGGTAATCGCCCAGCGGGTTATTTTCAGCCAGCTCGCGCAGACGTTCGGCGCGGCGGTTGTAGACGTTTTTGAGTCGGGGGAACAATAACGGCGGAATCATATCCGCCGTACGTTTCTCGCTCGACCCCAGCTCATCTTGCGGGATTATGCGAATACTCATTCAGTTTCTTTTTCCGTTGTCTTGCGGACTTCTCGGTACCAGCGCGGGTGATGTTTCTTCGCCCACGACCGGGTTACCCAGCCTTCCACCATCGCGGTAATGGTGCCTTTCACCCAAAGGGCGGCGTAGATATGCACCATGATAACCACAATTAACGCTACTGCGGCAAAAGAATGCAACATTAACGCGAATCGGATCACCGGGATTGAGAAAGCAGGCGCAAAGTACGGACGCCAGATAATTACCCCGCTCACCAGCAGCAGCACCAGGAAGATAATCGCCGCCCAGAATACGCATTTCTGACCGAAGTTATAACGCCCGGTGTCACCCACTTCCTCGTTGACGACGATCTTACGAATATTCTTCGCCCAAAAGATATCATCCCGATTGATTAGATTGTGGTGCCAATAACGGAAAAACATGATGATGAACGAGGCAAACATAACCACGCCCACAAACGGGTGCAGAATTCGCGCCAGTTGTGGGGTGCCCAGGATATGCATCAACCAGTTGAAGGATGGGAATAAAAAGCCCAGCCCGCTCACCGCCGCCAGCACGAAGCAGAAGGCGACGATCCAGTGGTTGATGCGTTCCGGCGCCGTATAGCGCACGATGGTGTCACGTCGTTTCATTTGCGCACCTCGTCTTTCTCTTCATGCAGGTTGTCATCTTCCTCTTCCGCGCGGTTCGGGCCGACGCCGACATAGTGGAAGACGCTGGCGGCAAAGGTCGCGGCAAAACCGAACGCGGCGAGCGGTTTCCAGACGCCTTTCCAGAACTTAACGGTTTCGCTGATTTCCGGGTTTTCCGGCAGACCGTGATACAGATTCGGCTTGTCGGCATGATGCAGCACGTACATGACATGCGTACCGCCTACGCCGGCCGGATCGTACAGCCCTGCATTGTCGTAACCACGGGTTTTCAGTTCGGCCACCCGCTCGCCCGCCAGCGTTTTCATATCCTCTTTCGAGCCAAAATGAATGGCGCCGGTTGGACAGGTCTTCACGCAGGCCGGTTCCTGGCCGACCACCACACGGTCAACGCACAGCGTACATTTATAGACGCGGTTGTCTTCCGGGTTGAGGCGCGGCACGTTGAACGGGCAGCCAGCGATACAGTAGCCGCAGCCGATACACTGCTCGGACTGGAAGTCGACAATACCGTTAGCATACTGAATGATCGCCCCTTCCGCCGGACAGGCCTTCAGGCAGCCGGGATCGGCGCAGTGCATACAGCCATCCTTACGGATCAGCCACTCCAGTTTGTCGTTCTGTTCCACTTCCGAGAAGCGCATCACCGTCCAGGATTTCGCAGTTAAGTCCGCCGGGTTGTCATACACCCCGACGTTATTGCCCACTTCATCACGGATGTCGTTCCACTCGGAGCACGCCACCTGACACGCTTTACAGCCGATACAGGTGGTGACGTCGATGAGTTTCGCCACCTCTTCCTGGTGGTCCCGCGCCTGGGGCGCGGGGGTGAAACCGTTAGTGGCGGAACGACGAATGATGTCTTGCGATTGATAAGCCATAGGTCGTCTCCGTTACACCTTTTCCACGTTCACAAGGAAGGATTTAAACTCCGGCGTTTGCGTGTTCGCATCACCGACGAAAGGCGTTAACGTATTGGCAATAAAGCCTTTTTTCGCCACGCCTTCGTAGCCCCAGTGAATAGGAATACCGATGGTATCGATATCCTTGCCGTCCGCTTTCAGCGTGCGAATACGCTTGGTCACCACCGCTTTGGCTTTGATATAGCCGCGGTTCGAGGAGACCTTCACGGTATCGCCATGCGCGATACCGAGCTTATTCGCCAGCTTCTCGCCAATTTCCACAAACTGTTCCGGCTGGGCGATAGCGTTAAGCAACGCGTGCTTGGTCCAGTAGTGGAAGTGCTCGGTCAGACGGTAAGTGGTTCCGACATACGGGAACTTATCCGCTTTACCCAGCGCGTCGGCATCGTCTTTAAAGATACGGGCGGCAGGGTTAGAGATAACGTTCGGGTGCAGCGGGTTAGTGCCCAGCGGCGTTTCAAACGGCTCGTAGTGTTCCGGGAACGGCCCTTCCGCCATCTTATCGATAGCAAACAGGCGGCCCATCCCTTCCGGCTGCATGATAAACGGTCCGACGTCGCTGCCGGGCGCGGCGGCGCTGTAGTCCGGAATATCCCATCCGGCCCATTTTCCGCCTTCCCATTTCAGTAGCTGACGTTTCGGGTCCCAGGGATTACCCTGCGGATCGGCGGAGGCGCGGTTATAGAGGATGCGGCGGTTAAGCGGCCATGCCCATGCCCAGCCCAGCGTGTTGCCGAGACCAGACGGGTCGGCGTTATCACGACGCGCCATCATGTTGCCTTCCGGCGTCCAGCTACCGGCGAAAATCCAGCAGCCGCTGGACGTCGTACCGTCATCACGCAGTTGCGCGAACGAACTGAGCTGTTGACCTTTCTTCACTACCACCGCGCCGGTTGCCGGGTCGATAAGATCGGCCAGCGCTTTACCATTACTTTCCATCGCCACTTCTTCAGAGGCGGGTTCGTATGGTTTGGTGTAGTTCCAGGTCATATTCAGCACCTGTTCCGGGTTGGCGCCGCCCTGTTCAGAGTACATCTTACGCAGGCGTAAGAAGATACCGGCGAGGATTTCGCCGTCGGTCATGGCAATTCCCGGGGCGTCCGCGCCCTTCCAGTGCCACTGTAACCAGCGACCGGAGTTAACGATGGAACCATTTTCCTCGGCAAAACAGGTGGAAGGCAGACGGAACACTTCGGTCTGGATTTTTGCGGGATCAACGTCGTTCGACTCACCGTGGTTTTGCCAGAAGGTGGACGTTTCGGTGTTGAGCGGATCGATAGTCACCAGGTACTTCAGTTTGGAAAGCGACGCGACCACTTTGTTTTTGTTCGGGAATGAGGCCACCGGGTTAAAGCCCTGGCAGATATAGCCGTTGACCTTGCCCTGTTTCATCATCTCGAAGTACTGCAACACGTCGTAGCCTTTGTCCCACTTCGGTAGCCAGTCGAAGCCCCAGCTATTTTCCGCTGTCGCTTTATCACCAAAGAAGGCCTTCATCATTGAGACGAAGAATTTCGGATAGTTGCCCCAGTAGTTGACCTGATCCTTCAACAATGGCTTCGGCGTATTGGCAGCCAGATAGGTTTGCAGGTCGGTCTGTTTTTCGCTCGGCAGCGTCAGGTAGCCCGGCAGACTTTGCGACAGCAGTCCTAAGTCGGTCAGTCCCTGAATGTTGGAGTGACCGCGCAGGGCGTTAACGCCGCCGCCCGCCATCCCCATGTTACCGAGCAGAAGCTGGATCATTGCCATAGTACGGATGTTCTGCGCGCCGATGGAATGCTGCGTCCAGCCCAGCGCGTACAGGAACGACGCGGTTTTATCTTTTGCGCTGGTTTCTGCAATGTACTCGCACACTTTCAGGAAGTCCGCTTTCGGCGTACCGCAGATATTTTCTACCACGTCCGGCGTATAGCGTGAGACATGCTGTTTCAACAGATTCCAGACACAGCGCGGGTGTTGCAGTGTCGTATCGCGTTTGGCAAAACCGTTTTCGTCCAGCTCATAGTGCCAACTGGTTTTATCGTACTGCCGCTTATCTGCGTCATAGCCAGTGAACAGACCATCATCGAAGCCAAAATCTTCACGCACGATCAGGCTGGCATTGGTATAGGCCTCGGTGTATTCACGGTTGTATTTTTCGTTAGTCAGCAGATACAGCATCACGCCTGACAAGAAGGCAATGTCAGTACCAGAGCGTATTGGCGCATAGAAATCGGCCACCGACGCGGTACGCGTAAAGCGCGGATCGATCACAATCAGCTTTGCGCCGTTGTGAATTTTGGCTTCCATCGCCCAGCGGAACCCGACCGGGTGAGCTTCTGCGGCGTTACCGCCCATCACCACGACGAGGTTGGCGTTCTTGATGTCGACCCAGTGGTTGGTCATCGCACCGCGACCAAATGTTGGAGCAAGACTTGCTACCGTTGGTCCGTGTCAGACACGCGCCTGGTTGTCGACCGCGAGCATACCCAGCGCGCGGGAGAATTTTTGCGTTAAATAACCCGTCTCGTTACTGGATGCGGAAGCGCACAGCATCCCGGTGGTGAGCCAGCGGTTAACGGTAACGCCTTCGGCGTTCTGCGCCTGATAGTTGGCGTCGCGATCTTCCTTCATCAGTTTAGCGATGCGGTCAAACGCTTCTTCCCAACTGATCTGTTGCCACTTATCTGAACCCGGCGCGCGGTATTGCGGGAATTTCAGGCGGCTTTCAGAGTGGATAAAGTCCACCAGACCGGCCCCTTTCGGGCACAGCGCGCCACGGCTTACCGGATGATCCGGGTCCCCTTCGATATGGAAAATAGATGCTTTGGCGTTTTTCGCACCGTCGCCGAGGCTGTACATCAACAGCCCGCAGCCAACGGAACAGTAGGTGCAGGTGTTACGGGTTTCGCGGGTGCGCAGCAGTTTATATTGCCGTGTTTCCGCTAGCGCTACGCCGGGCGCGAAGCCCAGTGCCGCCGCCGTGGTGCCTGCCATACCGCCAGCGCAGATCTTAAAGAACTGCCTTCTGCTGACCTGCATGGTTTGCTCCTTGTTTCGACATTGTCACTTCTCTTTCACATTTCTCTATCCGAAACGCTCAGGGAGTGGTTGTTATTTTTCTTTGCGGACGGGCCCGCAAAGGTTCAGAATTGGATAAATTTTCCTCCATCCGGGAGGAGTTGTAACAGAATACCATAATGTTGGTGTGTGTGTTCTTATATGGTTAAAATAAAGTGAACAATATACTGTCTGAAGAAGTCCTAAATGTGACTGATTTCACAACCTCACGCCAGTTGACTCTCTGGAAACGCGAGGATTTGCAGTCCTCCCAACTTGATGATGTTGCCGAGGAAGTGCCAGTGGCACTGGTGTATAACGGCATTTCGCATGTCGTTATGATGGCCTCTCCGAAAGATCTGACGCATTTCGCAATGGGGTTTTCTCTGTCGGAAGGGATCATTGACAGCCCGCGTGAAATCTATGGCATGGACGTTGTGCCGTCCTGTAACGGACTTGAAGTGCAGATTGATCTTTCCAGCCGTCGATTTATGGGGCTGAAAGCGCGTCGTCGCGCGCTGGCCGGACGCACCGGTTGCGGCGTGTGTGGCGTGGAACAGCTCAATGACATTGGTAAGCCGGTGCAACCGCTGCCGTTTAGCCAAACGTTTAATCTCGGTAACCTTGATCGCGCGTTAAAACATCTGAATGATTTTCAACCGACGGGTAAGCTGACGGGTTGTACGCACGCTGCGGCGTGGGTCATGCCGTCGGGTGAACTGGCGGGGGGCCATGAAGATGTCGGACGCCACGTTGCGCTGGATAAACTGCTCGGCCGCCGCGCTACGGAAGGTGAGGAATGGCGGCAAGGCGCGGCGCTGGTTTCCAGTCGTGCGAGTTACGAAATGGTGCAGAAGTCGGCGATGTGCGGTGTGGAAATTTTGTTTGCGGTTTCTGCTGCCACCACGCTCGCGGTTGACGTCGCTGAACGGTGTAATCTTACGCTGGTGGGGTTCTGTAAGCCGGGTCGGGCGACGATTTATACCCATCCGCAGCGGTTAATCGCAGACTAAAATAGTACCCTCTACATTTGCGTAAAATATATATTTTCTCAATTTTACAGCCTCTCTTGATAACGGAATCACGTATAGTGGCGAGGCCATACAGGTTTTAATCGTTTTTATGCTGGGCCGCAGCTTATTCCAGCCATTCACGAGGCGCTTGCTACCCGGTAATACTTCGAACGAAAAAAGCGCCCCTGGGGCGCTCTTTCGACAGTCGCTAACGACTTATTTGTTCAGTTTAGCGGTCATATGCACGCGATTTGCAGCGTGAAAAGCTTAGAACTCACGCTCAAGATGATAGCCATTATAGGTATCGATGAGCTCGTTATAAGCTTTAACCACAGCCTCATAAGAACCATCTACCATATCACCGCTGCCGCTATTGAGGTAGTCCTGCTCATGCGAGGTATACGCCACGTTATCGCGCACGCGCCGAATGCGTTTTTTCACCTTGCCCTGGAATTTTTCCAGCTCAGAAATAAAACCAGGGAAGCTACGATGTTTATCTATATCAACGTTGATCTTCTCGTTTAGCTTCTGAGTATGCTCTTCAAAATCAGCGAGCTGTTTGCTTACTGCCGCCACATCAAAAGAATCATCAGCTACAGCGTCATTAAGCGTCTCGGCTTCCTGCATCGTCAAAAGCGTATAGTACTTAATGGATTTACCTTCTTTCTTCTCGGTCGCCTTAATTTCATTAGCCGCATGCTGCCCACTCATAATGTTAATCTCGGCGATATATTTCTTCGCAATGGGATCAAACTCATCGAACTGTTTTATAAACGTTTTATGGAACGCTTTAGCGCCAGCAAAGGCATCATCCTTGAAGTTATCTTGATCATAGTATTTATTCATACTATTGATTGTTTCAGCTAGTGGCCCAGCCGCATTAATAAATGCCAGAGCAGCACTATCCAGAGAGGCAAACGCCGGCTTTAATTCAGCCGCCGCCTTGATGTCTTTCCGGCAGTCCTGGATAAATGCAGGATACACAGGAACCAGCGGAGAGGGATCGTCTTCCTTACCGGTAGGACCGGTACGGAAATCGTCGAATGTGTTAGCATAACGATTTACAGCACGGTAAATATCTGCCTGGAGATTATTATAACAATCAATGTAAACATTCAGCTTTTGGTTAAGAACATCGTTCGCATCTGCGCTTTCCGCTGATGTGGATTGTGTATTGCTCGCTGATGAATCCGCACTCCGAGCTACAGGTTGTTCGTCCGCTTTTTTTTCATCACAAGCGCTTAGCCCGGCAGTCATCAGCATAGCGATAATAATTGATGATAACAAATCCTTTTTCATTAGAATAACCTATAAATAATATCATTGAAATTTACAGATTCATTTTAATGAAAAAAAACAGGTATGTGATTTATTCAACACAAAAAATACTTAATCCATATTTCATTATAATTAACATTATCAATATCAATGTGTTCGTTAAAATAAGAGAACCCCAACGTAAATATACAGAAGGCAATTAAATGAAAAGGAATTTATTATCCTCAGCGATAATCATTGCGCTAATGACCCTGGGCGCAACAGGATGTGATGACAATAATGTTAAAACCGAGGCGACGCCGACCGCCAGCAGTCAGCCTGCGACGCCAGCGCCTTCTCAGACGCCGGAAACGCAATCTGGCGAAAGTCCAGCGCAGCCCCCGGCGGCGAAACCAGAAACGCCAGCTCAGCCGGAGGTTGACGCTGAAGAAGTTTATAGTGAAAAAATGGATGTCTATATCGATTGTTTTAATAAACTTCAATTGCCCGTTCAGCACAGTTTGGCGCGTTACGCGGATTGGGTGAAAGACTTTAAAAAAGGTCCGACAGGGAAAGAGAGCCTGGTTTATGGCATTTATGGTATTACGGAGTCTTACATAACGAATTGCCAGAAAGAGATGAAACAGGTGGCCGCCTTAACGCCATTACTTGAGCCTATTGATGGCGTTGCCGTTAGCTATATTGATAGCGCTGCCGCGCTGGGTAATACCATTAACGAAATGGAAAAATATTATACCCAGGAAAACTATAAAGATGATGCCTTTGCTAAAGGTAAGGCGCTGCATCAGACATTACTGAAGAATATCGAGGATTTTAAACCCGTCTCGGAAAAATATCATGAGGCTATTCAGGAAATAAATGACAGGCGGCAATTGACACAGTTGAAGAGAATAGAAGAAGCGGAAGGTAAAACATTTAACTATTATTCTCTGGCTGTCATGATCTCGGCAAAGCAGATCAACAAGGTTATTTCTGCCGATACCTTTGATGCCGAAGCGATGATGAAAAAAGTCGCGGAACTGGAAACAATGATTGCGCAATTGAAAGAAGTGAATACTGATGGCCGTAATTCTTCTTTCATCAGCTCTGCGGCTGATTATCAGCTACAAGCTAAAAAATATATTCGTCGTATCAGAGACAATGTTGAGTATTCTGATTTTGAAAAGAAACGGGTGCAGGACCCTGCAACAGGATGGATGGTTGCGGATTCTTATCCGGCGTCGTTGAGAAGTTATAACGAGATGGTGGATGATTATAACCGCCTGCGTTGAGTGACGGCACATTAACTGCGCACAGGCTGGCGCAAGTGCCTATAAAATTACGCTATAACGCCAATAAAAAGCGCCGATCAGGCGCTTTTTTCGTTCATGTATTTCGTCAGGCAATATCCGTAAAATAGCTGACGTAAACATTAACTAAAGAGAGTTATTAGGAAAACCAGTAATCTGAAGCTATCACAAGATGTTGAAGTTACTCTGACAGTGTCATTGAGGATCGGCATTCATATGGAAAGCATTTATCCCGCCTGATGCGAAAGTTCTGGGCTACTTCAGCATAGGGCGGCCCAGCCTTCATCACTTATAGGGTGTCACGTCCAACTATTCTGTAAGACGTTAATTAATACCCGCCATTCGTAATAACGCGGTCACCACTGCAGCGGCGATAATCACCACAATAAGCGGCATTTTACGCCAGGCTAAAAATACGGCGAAGCCAACCCCAAGAACGCGCGCCATTCCGGCAAAATGTTCGCCTTCGTAAAAGGTGGTCGCCAGCGCGACGGAGAATAGCAGCACCGTTGCCGCATCCGAGAGCAGCGCCTGTGAACGCTCAGACAGCGCCAGACGGCTGCCAAGTTTCGCGCCGCCGAGGCGCATCAAATAGGTTCCCGCAGATAAAAGAGCAATACCGATAATAAATAGCGTCATATTGCCCATTATTTTTTCCTCGCCAGTAGGCCAAGCAGCGAAAGCAACACCGGCAATCCGGCAGCCACAAAGGGAACGGCGGCAAGCGACAGCGCGGCGCCGCTGCAACCACGAATCAATGTGGTGCGGTTTTTAAACGCCGGGATCACCAGCGCCAGTAAGATTGCCGGGAATACGGCATCCAGACCAATGGTTTCTGGGGCCGGGAGCAGTTTGCCGACACCAGCGCCAATCAGTGTGCCAATCGGCCAGAATAGGGCGACGCCCAGACCGCATAGCCAGTAGGCGGCTTTACGTTGTTCGGGTGTTTTTTGCGACAGGCCGAACACCACGCTCTCATCATTCATAATATGGCAGCCGAAAAAGCTGGCGGCGCGGGTGCCAACCAAATCGCGCACCGTTACGCCAAACGGCACGTGGCGCGCATTCACCAGCAGTCCTGCCGCCGCCGCCGCTAACGGATTGCCGCCGCTGGCAACAATGCCGATAAACATAAATTCGGACGCGCCCGCCAGTACAAAAATAGAGAGGACAAACGGCACCCACAGTGGGAAACCGTAGGCCATCGCCAGTGAGCCATAGGACATGCCGACGACGCCCACGGCCAGGCACACTAAAAATATCGCTTTTATCGTGTCTCCCTTGAGACAGGAAAAATAGTGTTTCATCTTCTTTAGTCATATCGAACGAATTTTCATTATAATGAACGGAACAGATTTGCTTTACAAGACGAACATTTCGTTCGTTATAGTGAACGTTGGATGCTTTATGACACAACCTATTAGCGTCATTGCCAGAAGTCTGGTACGCGAACGCCAGCGAACCGGACTGTCGCTGGCGGAGATTGCGCGGCGCGCAGGCATCGCTAAATCTACGCTTTCACAACTGGAAGCAGGGAACGGCAACCCCAGCCTGGAGACGTTATGGTCGCTATGCGTCGCGCTCGACATTCCCTTTGCCAGGCTGCTGGAGCCGCAGGTACAAAAAACGCAGGTGATTCGCCGCGGAGAAGGCACCAAAGTGGTGGCGGAGCAGGCGCATTATCAGGCGATATTACTGGCGGCATGTCCGCCCGGCGCGCGGCGTGATATCTATCTGCTGTTGACGCAGCCGGGGGCCGACCGGATCTCTCACCCGCATCCGCCGGGGTCGGTGGAACATATTATTGTTACGCAGGGAAAAGCCCTCGTCGGCTTAACCGAGGCGCCGGAAGAGCTGGCGGAGGGCGATTACATTTGTTATCCCGGCGACCAGGCGCATATCTTTAAAGCGCTGGAACCGGATACTCAGGCTATCCTGGTAGCGGAGCAGAATTGAACTTGCCGGATGGCGGCGTAACCGCCTTATCCGGCCGACAAAAAATAAAACCGTAGGCCCGGTAAGCTTGCGCCACCGGGCACACGACTTACTGCAGATAAAACACCTCTTTTAGCTCTGCGTTGACCGGGCTGTTATCCGGATTCGCGGGCATAACGTCACGCATATGTTTCCACCAACGCTGGCAAACGTCGGTGCTGGCAACGGCATTCCAGCGCTCCTCGGATTCAATCTCAACGGTGGCGAACAGCAGATTGCGCTCCTGATCGAGATAAATCGCGTAGTGATGCGCGCCGTGAGATTTTAATACGGCTTCCAGCTCCGGCCAGATTGGGTTATGACGACGCTGATACTCCTCGTGCGCGTCGGCATTTACCTGCATCACAAAGGCTTTGCGGATCATAACGCCTCCAGGTACAGCTCGCGAACTTCATCGCGGCTGGCGGTGCGCGGGTTACACGGCGCGCACGGGTCGGCGAGGGCTTTATCCAGCCAGCCTTCGATATCTTCTTTTGTGACGCCCAACGTGCTGAAACCTTCTGGAATGCCGACGCGTTTGCTCAGCGTACGGATAGCGTTAATCGCTTCCTGACTTGCGGCTTCGTCAGACATACCGCGCGTCTCCACGCCCATCGCCTGTGCGATGCGGGCAAAACGCGCGACGGCGTTCGGACGGTTAAAGTTCTCGACAATTGGCAGCAGGATAGCGTTGCAGACTCCGTGCGGCAGGTTGTGAGTTGCGCCCGGCTGGTGCGCCAGCGCGTGAACCAGCCCCAAACCGGCGCTGTTGAACGCCATACCCGCCAGGTACTGGCCGAATGCCATTTGCTCACGGGCTTCGAGGTTATGGCCATCGTCAACCGCTTTCGGTAGCCACAAATTGATTAAGCGAATCGCTTCCAGCGCGTTAGCGTCGGTAAGCGGATGCGCGCCAACGGAGACATAGGCTTCCACCGCATGGGTCAGGGCATCCATGCCGGTTGCGGCGGTCACAGAAGCGGGGATTTCCAGCATGACGCTGGCGTCATCCACGGCAATATCCGGGATGATATTCGGGTCGATGATTACCTCTTTGACCTTACGGGCAGAGTCGATAATCACCGCGTTGCTGGTCATCTCTGCCGCGGTACCTGCCGTAGTATTAATCGCTACCAGCGGTACGCCGGCGTTTTTCACTTTGCCGACGCCGGAGTAGGCGGTAGAAGGACCTGGGTTGGCGGTCAGAATTTTCACCGCTTTTGCGGTATCGATCGGGCTGCCGCCGCCGAAGGCGATAATGTAGTCACATTCTGCGCTCTGATACGCCGCAAAACCTTTCTGCACCAGCTCTTCTGTCGGGTTTGGGAACACCTCATCAAACAGGTGGTAAGACATTTGATGTTCATCCAGTGCGCTAAACAGGCTATCCAGCAGGCCCAGCTTTACCAGTTGACCATCGGTAACGATCAGCGCTTTGCCCCATTGCTTATTCGCCACGAGGTTCACCATATCGGCAATCGCTCCAGCGCCATGCAGGCTAATTTTTGGCAGTGCCAACATAAAGCTCATCACTATTCTCCTTAAAAAAATTCCCTGTTGCCCGATGGCGCTACGCTTATCGGGCCTACGGTAAAATGCGCACCGGCCTGTAGGCCGGATAAGGCAAAGCCGCATCCGGCGTTGAGTTGGCAGGTATCAGTACAGCGCTACGGCGCTGGCCAGCGGTGTCACGCCAAAACGTTTGCCGAGTGCGACCAGTTCTTCGCGCGTGATGGTCTGCTTCATACCGCCCATCGAATAGATTTTGACTAATACCTCAGCGGATTTCTCTGCGGTATCTATCAAACCGAAGGTTTCATCCAGCGTAGGTCCGCTTCCGAACACGCCGTGGAACGGCCACAGCACCAGCGAATGTTTCTGCATTTCTTGCGCGGTGGCCTGGCCGATTTCATCGGTGCCTGGCACCATCCACGGCAGAATGCCGACACCGTCCGGGAATACCACCAGACATTCGGTGCTGCCTTCCCACAGTTTGCGGGTGATCAGCGCAGTGTTGTTTTCCAGTACGTAGGTGAGGGCGATCAGGTTAGTCGCATGGCAATGCATAATGACGCGGTCTTTGCCGTGGGTGGCTTTGATGCGTTCGCAGTGGGAAAGGAAATGCGCCGGGAGTTCAGAGGTGGGTACCGCGTCGTGGGTTAAGCCCCACAGAATGTGGTAGCCTGCGCCGTCGCTGTCGATTTTGACCACGCCTAAATTGGCTGCCGGATCGAGCTGCACGTTGCGGAAGAATTTGCCGGAACCGGTAACGATAAACGGCGTATTCGCCAGCAGCGGCATGGGTTGACTTAGCGTGATATAGCGCGGTTTTTCGTGGAAATTAGCCGCAAACGGTGCGATATCGGCTTCATCCAGACGCAGCGTCAGGTTACCGCCATTACGTTCGTCCCACCCTTTCAGCCATGCATCAGACGTGGCTTTAATCATGCCCTGGACAAACCAGGAATCGGTAATATTTTGCATGTTCGTGTTCCCATTCATTGCCCGAAGGTTATTCGGGTCTTACATAGGCCGGATAAGCGCAGCGCCATCCGGCAATCGTGTTTCATTTATTGCCGGATGGCGACGCGGGCGTCTTATCCGGCCTACAGATCAGGTGTCGCTGTCAGCTACGTTTGCTCAGGATCTCTTTTTCGTAGGTGCGAACGCTGTCCAGCCACTGGCTGCCAGTCGGCGTGTCGTGACGCTGGCAATACATTTCCCAGACGGCCTGCCACGGCAGAGATTTCTGCTCTTCCAGCAGCGCCAGACGCGCGGTGTAATCGCCGCTGGCCTCAAGCTGACGCAGTTGATCTGTGGGTTCCAGCAGAGCGCGCAGCAGCGCTTTTTTCATGTTGCGGGTACCGATAACCCACGCGGCGACACGGTTGATAGAGGCGTCGAAGAAATCCAGACCGATATGCACACGGTCGAACAGGTTATGACGGACGATCTCGCTGGCAATTGCCTGGGTTTCATCGTCCAGGAGCACCACGTGGTCGCTATCCCAGCGTACCGGGCGGCTGACGTGCAGCAGCAGCCGTGGCACATAGAGCATGGCGGCGGAAATTTTGTCGGAAATCACTTCAGTGGGATGGAAGTGGCCCGCATCCAGACACAGCGCGGTCTGACGGCTGGTGGCGTAGCCCATGTAGAACTCATTGGAGCCGACGGTGTAGCTTTCCGCGCCGATGCCAAACAGTTTGCTCTCAACGGCGTCGATGTGGTGCGCCGGGTCGAATTTCTCGCTAATGACCTCATCCAGCGCTTCCAGCAGGCGCTGGCGCGGGGCTAAACGGTCGACGGTAATGTCTTTCATGCCGTCCGGAATCCAGATGTTCATCACCGACGGCGTACCGAGCTGCTCACCAAAGTATGCCGAGACGCGGCGGCTGGCCTTGCAGTGATCGATCCAGAACTGGCGAATTTTCGCGTCTGGATGAGAGAGGGTAAAACCGTCAGCGCTCAGTGGATGAGAAAAACAGGTGGGGTTGAAATCCAGCCCCAGCCGGTTCGCTTTCGCCCACTCCACCCAGTTTTTAAAATGCTCCGGTTTGATCTGGTCGCGAGCAACCGGCGTATCCGACTCAAGGTAAATGGCGTGCAGGTTCAGCCGTTTTGGTCCTGGGATCAGACGCAGCGCCTGTTCCAGATCGGCGCGCAGTTCGGTGGCGTTACGCGCTTTGCCCGGATAGTTGCCGGTCGACTGAATTCCGCCCGTCAACGAACCTTCCGGGTTCTCGAATCCGGCAACATCGTCGCCCTGCCAGCAGTGCATGGAAACCGGCAGGCGATCGAGCTGGCGCAGCGCCTCCTCGACATCAATACCTACTGCGGCGAAACGTTGTTTTGCCAGTTCCCAGGCTTGTTCCAGTTGAGTGGTCATGCGCAAAGCTCCTTTGTCTGTCGTTTGGGTTGAAACTGCGCAACGTGGCGGGCAATTTCACTATCAGGATTAGGGATATAGGTTGTCAGGTCGTAGTTAGCGCTGACGACCTGACGGAAGTCATCGACGTTGTTTAATTCGTCGAGGGTCATAAGCTGAATACCAATATTGCCAAGGGTGGAGGCTTCAACCGGCCCGGCCATCACGCGAATGCCACATGCATCGGCGCACAACTGGTTGAGTAGCGAGTTTTGGCATCCGCCGCCGACAATATGCAGTTGGGTAAATTTTTCGCCGCGCAGATTTGCCAGTTCGTGCAGAATGTCGGCATACAACAGCGCCAGACTGTCGAAAATGCAGCGCGCCAGTTCGGCATCGCTGACGGGAACGGGCTGGTCGATCTCGCGACAGGCTGCCTGGATTTCAGCGCGCATATCGTCAGGATTGATAAAGCGATCGTCATTCGGGTTAATCAGGAAACGGCAGGCCGGCAGCGCTTCTGTTTGGGCAATAAGCGCAGGCAGATCGGTAATGCGCCGTTCTTTCAGCACACGCTGGAGCAGCCACAAACCCATAATGTTTTTCAGTACCCGATAACGCCCTTCCGCGCCGCCTTCGTTGGTGATATTGGCGGCCAGCGCCTCGTCAGTGGTGTAAGGTTTTTTGCTTTCAAAACCCATCAACGACCAGGTGCCTGAAGACAGGTAAGCGCTATGTTTATTTGCCAGCGGAGAGGCAATAACGGCGCTGGCGGTATCGTGGCTGGCGACGGCTACCACCGGAATACGGTTGCCCTGCGGGCAAATCCAGTCGCCGATAACATTGCCAGGGTGTGAGGGGCGACCGAACCAGCTCTTTTTCGCGCCGGTCCACGCCAGCAGGGTCTCGTCCCAGTCATCGGTATTGATATTGACCAACTGGGTGGTTGTGGCGTTGGTGTATTCCCAGTTCATTTCACCGGTCAGGCGGTAGCTGAAATAATCGGGCATCAGCAGCGCATGAGCGACCTGCGCCGTTAACTCAGGCTGTTGTTTCGTCAGCGCGCGTAGCTGATAGATGGTGTTAAACGGCAGAAACTGAATCCCGCTGCGGCGATAGATTTCGCTTTTGCCGATCTGGACCAGCGCTTGCGGCATGATGCCCGTGGTACGGTTATCGCGGTAGGAGACCGGCAGGCCGACACGCTGACCTTGTTTATCCAGCAGGACATAATCGACGCCCCAGGTGTCGATGCCGATGCTGTCGATAAGAATGCCTTCATTGCAGACTTTCTTCAGACCAAGACGGATATCCTTTTCCAGACTGTCGATGTCCCAGGTGTCAAACCCGTCTGTTTTTTGTAGGCAGTTCACAAAACGGTGAATTTCACGTAGCGTCAGGGTACGGTGTTTGCTGTCGTAACGCGCCAGCATCACGCGCCCGCTGGATGCGCCGAGATCAACCGCGACACAATGGCGAAAAGTCATAATCAGGTCCTTCTTAGAGTCATTGCGCACAGTCTAAAAAAGCCCTCAAAGACCTACCTTCTCGTTACTGACAGGAAAATGAGCCGCTGGCAACAAGGCAAAGATGAACGTGATAGCGTTCACAGTTTCTACTAATAGGCCGGTGTGATGTCGTCCGCATTTCCCGCTTTTTCCCGCCTTTTCTTGAAAAAAAGACCATGTTTGCGCGCTTTAGCGTCAAAAATTTAAGGTGAGGCCGATAACCCTTAATTACTATTCGGACATGTTGAATTCAGGAGGAAGCAACCATGACCGTACTGCATAGCGTGGATTTTTTTCCATCAGGTAAAGCGCCCGTGGCGATTGAACCTCGTCTGCCGCAAGCCGCTTTCCCTGAACATCATCATGATTTTCATGAAATCGTGATTGTGGAACACGGTACGGGCATTCATGTATTCAACGGGCAGCCGTATACCATCAGCGGCGGTACCGTGTGTTTTGTTCGCGATCACGACCGGCATTTATATGAACATACCGACAACCTATGCCTGACGAATGTACTGTGGCGTTCACCGGACGCCTTCCAGTTCCTGGCGGGGTTGGATCAATTGCTGCCGCAGGAGCAGGATGGTTACTATCCTTCTCACTGGCGGGTGAATCAGAGTGTGTTGCAGCAGGTGCGCCAGTTGGTCGGTCTGATGGAGCACGCCGGAGACGGCATGGATGCGCCTGCCGTGGCGAATCGCGAAATTTTGTTCATGCAACTACTGGTGTTGTTACGCCGCAGTAGCCTGATGGAAGGCGCGACCAATAACGACGCCAAACTCAACCAACTGATGGCATGGCTGGAAGACCATTTTGCGGAGGAGGTCTGCTGGGAGGCGGTAGCTGAACAGTTTTCGCTGTCGCTACGCACGCTGCATCGTCAGCTTAAACAGCATACCGGGCTGACGCCGCAACGTTACCTTAATCGCCTGCGTTTGATCAAAGCCCGGCATTTATTGCGCCATAGCGATCATAGCGTGACAGAAATCGCGTACCGCTGCGGTTTTGGCGACAGTAACCACTTTTCGACTCTGTTTCGCCGAGAATTTAACTGGTCGCCGCGGGATATCCGTCAGGGACGCGATGCGATAATCCAGTAACGCGAACGCTATCAACGTTTTCGTCGCCAATATGCTGATAATTATACCCTTTAATACCGGATGGCGGCTGCGCCTTACCTGGCCTACGGCGGCGAGCGGTAGACAGAATAAGCGTAGCGCCATCCGGCAAGCATTCAACATGAGGTGCTGCGGTGGCAAATCAGTTAATCCTTTTGAAAAAAGATTTTTTTACTGATGAGCAGCAGGCCATTACGGTTGCCGATCGCTATCCACAGGATGTTTTTGCGGAACATACGCATGAGTTTTGTGAACTGGTGATGGTCTGGCGGGGCAATGGCCTACACGTTCTTAATGAGCGCCCATACAGAATTACCCGCGGCGATCTGTTTTACATTCGTGCTGAAGACAAACACTCCTATACCTCCGTTAACGATCTGGTGCTGCAAAATATTATTTATTGCCCGGAGCGTTTGAAACTCAATGTAAACTGGCAGGCGATGATTCCCGGCTTTCAGGGAGCGCAGTGGCATCCTCACTGGCGGCTGGGCAGTATGGGAATGAATCAGGCGCGGCAGGTCATTAACCAGCTTGAACATGAGAGTAATGGACGCGATCCGCTGGCGAATGAGATGGCGGAATTGCTGTTTGGTCAACTGGTAATGACGTTAAAACGGCATCGCTACGCGACCGACGATCTTCCGGCAACCTCCCGAGAAACCCTGTTGGATAAATTAATTACCGCTTTGGCTAATAGCCTTGAGTGTCCCTTTGCGCTGGATGCGTTTTGCCAGCAGGAACAATGCAGCGAACGGGTGCTGCGGCAGCAGTTTCGCGCCCAAACCGGGATGACCATTAATCAATATTTACGCCAGGTCCGTATTTGCCACGCGCAGTATCTGCTTCAGCATAGCCCGCTGATGATTAGCGAGATTTCGATGCAGTGCGGTTTTGAAGATAGTAATTATTTTTCAGTGGTGTTCACGCGGGAAACCGGGATGACGCCGAGCCAATGGCGTCATCTCAGTAATCAAAGCGATTAACTGGCCATGCCTAAACCGACAATATTCGCCGCGATAATAATTACCACGCAGCCGAGGCTTAATACGGCAACGGGACGGCGGCCAGCATTTTTCCACTCTTTTAGCACCAGACCGACAAGCCCCCCGCACAGCACATAGAAGCTCATGTGCAGCATCCAGCTCATGTAGTCATATTGCGCTGGAATGCGCGCGTGACCCCAGGCATAGAAAAAGAACTGTAAATACCACATCAGACCGCCAAGCGCGGACAGCAGAATATTGCTGATAATCAACGGTCTTGCCAGCGAGAAGTCGGCTTTTATCGACAGATTTTGCACTTTTGCCAGGCGGATAAAACAGAAACCGAGGTTCACCAGCGCGCCGCCGCCCATAATCACCACGTAACTCGGCAGCGCGACATAGAGCGGGTCAACGCCAAGCGCGGCAGCAGCTTCATGCATCGGTTTCGCGGCGTTCATGGCAAAAGACATCCCCGCCGAGAAAATACCGCACATCACTGCCAGCAGAAGCCCTTTCTTCAGATTGAACTCCTCCGCTTTAATGCCCATTTTGCGTTCTTTTAACTGTCCGGCGCGCGTCACAATCCCGACGCCGATCAGCGCGACAAAAACGCCAAGTAGCGTCATGCGTCCCCCTTCGGTATGAATTAACACATCGAAGTTACCGTTGATGATAGGCGTCATCAGCGTGCCGACGATAAGCGTAATGCCGATAGCGATGCCGATACCCATCGACATGCCGAGATAACGCATGGTCAGGCCGTAGTTAATATTGCCGATGCCCCACATGGCGCCGAACAGAAAAACCGGTAAAAGGGTGGAGAGGTTAAACTGCCCATAATAGGCCCAGAAATCAGGCAGTAACAGAGCGCTAATTGTCCACGGCAGAATAAGCCATGAGACGATGCCGCCCACTGACCACATGGTTTCCCATGACCACTGTTTCACTTGCTTGAACGGGGCATAGAAGCAGGCTGCACTGGCCGCCCCTATCAGATGCCAGAAAATACCCATCGTAATCGCGTTACTCATGACATGTTCCTCATTATTTTTTATGGACGGGATACCCCTTCCGTTTGCATGAGTTTAAAAATTACGCAGCCTGGTAACCTTATAACGATTGCCGCCGTTGGGTGTATTCTGGCAATCAGCACGTTAATGAAGTGATTAACTTCACGTTTTAAAAAAGTCGGAGCGCATCGTGACCGTCTGGATGTTATTTAAATCAGTGGATAATATTTTTTTTCTAAAATACCTTCATCATAACGACACGAAACGACTTAGCTGGCAGTAATGCAAAGAAAACGCTGCGTGAGATCACATAATGGGAATAGTCTGACTTACCGTTTGATAAAAGGGTAGTTATACAGTAATTATTTAGTTGTTTTATTTGTATTTACAATTTAAATATATTGAAATTAACGTTAGGAATCAATGAAATATAAATATAAGGAAATCCCTATATTGGCGTTGTTGATGGTGTTTTGATTTTTATTTTATATTACGAATATAAATTTCATTTATTTTATTTTGCTTTTTGAACATTATCCCAATTTTAAATTAAAGATCTTTGTCTATATTGTCGCCATTCACATTGCGTATTATGGTTGTAACGGTCTGACATGAAACAACGTTTTAATTTTAAATTAAATGGATTCTGTTATGAGAAAATCTCTTTTCTTACTATTACCTCTTGTTGTAACAAATGCGCATGCAGTATATGTCGATGTTCGTCATGAATATCTTGATGATAGTAAAGCTAACTATGACCGTGCGTATATTTCTCATCGGTTTGCGAATGGTGTTGGTTTTGCGATAGAAGCTATCTCAAAATCAGGCGGGGATGACACCAATAAAGCGTTTAATGACCTGGAAACACAGGGCAACGAATATACGATAAGCTACCAATTTAAAACCGGTGATGTCGCCTGGCAACCGGGTTTCGTGCTGGAAACAGGCAACGGTTACTCTACCTATAAGCCTTACTTCCGCGCGACGTGGACATTAAATGAAAGCTGGTGGGTTGGTGCGCGCTATCGTTTTGAATATGTACGCCGTTCTTCTGATATCCGTGATGATGATACCATCAATCGTATGGATGTCTGGGCGGGTTATAAATGGAACAACTTTGACTGGACAATCGAAGGAATTTATAAGAAAGCTGATAAATATGATCTTTACGATGGCGGCAAAGATAACTATGAATATAACTTCAGAACTGCCTATATTATTGACCAATGGTCGCCATTTGTTGAGGTAGGTAATGTTTCCGTCAATAGCAACAGCGATGAAAGACAAACCCGTTTCCGCGTGGGTATAGGCTACACATTCTAATCATTATCCCTGTTTATTATTTATTCCCTTTTCCGGCTACTTTATAGGTAGCCGGTTTTTTTTACCTGGTGATGACCTGCGGATAATTATTATCGTGCGTTGGCCGGATAAGACGCGAATCGCCATCCGGCCAACGAGATGTGCAGGAAACTATGCGCTTACATGATGCCCAGTAGACGGGGTAAGAACAGTGTGATTTCCGGAATGTAGGTAATTAATAACAGAACGCCGATAATCGCGCCGTAAAAAGGCAGCAACGGTTTAATCACTTCCTCAACTTTGACCTTACCGACGCTCGCCCCGACATATAAACCACTGCCAACTGGCGGCGTAATGGTGCCAATCGCCAGGTTATAGATCATGATAATGCCGAAATGCACCGGATCGACGCCCAGTTTAGCCATGATCGGCAGCAGAATCGGGGTAAAAATCAGAATGGCCGGACCGATATCCATAAATGCGCCGATAATCAACAAAAAGACGGTAATGACTAACAGGATAACCAGTTTATTGGCGGAAATACCGAGGATCATATCGCTCAGCGCCGCAGGAATATTGGTGATCGACATCGAGAAGGACATCGCCGAAGAGGTTGCCAGCAGGAACATGATGACCCCGGTCATTACCACTGTCTGGAGCAAAATCGAAGGCAAATCCTTAATTTTCAGCGTGCGGTAAAACACCATCGTCAGCAATAACGTATACACCACGGCAATCGCGGAGGCTTCAATGGCGGTGAAAATCCCCTGCACAATGCCGCCGACGATAATCACGATCAGCAGCAGGCTGGGAATGGCCTCAACGGCAACTTTTAGCGCCATGCCTTTTTGGACGGTGAAGAAAACCCGATAATTTCGACGCTTAGCGACCACCAGCGTGACCAGCATACAGCCAACGCCCCACAGCACTCCCGCGACCAGACCGCCGGCGAACAGAGCGGCAATCGATGTTCCCCCGCTTGCCAGCGCGTAAAGGATAAAAGCCGTGGTGGGTGGAATTAACATTCCCGTCGGCGCGGAGGCGATATTCACCGCGGCCGCAAAACCGCGATCGTAACCTTCGCGCGCGCTCATCGGCACCATCACGCCGCCGATAGAGGTTGAGGCGGCAATTGCCGATCCGGAAATTGCACCGAACATCATATTGCCGACGATGTTGGTGTAAGAGAGCGAGCCGGGCTGTTTGCCAGTAAACAGTTTGGCAAAATTGACCAGCCGGGCGGCTATTCCCCCGCTATTCATGATCACCCCGGACAAAACGAAGAACGGCACGGCCAGCAAGGCAAAACTGTCCAGGCTGGAGAACATTTTTTGCGCGGTGGCGAACATCGAAATATCGAAAGGCAGTACCAGCATCATGGTGCTGAAAGAGGCGATAACGATGCAGATCCCGATAGGCGCGCCCATGGCCAGTAAAACAACAAAGACGGCAATTAGCGTACAGGACGCAAAAATAGGGTCAATCATGTGATTTCTCCAGAGTGTGCTCAGTGGTATCCGTGGCGGAATGGATAGCTTTCAGGGCGTCAACGATATTCAGCAGCCCATAGAGGATGATCAGTACGCCTGCGCAGGGGAGCGCGTAATAAATTTTCCCCATCGGAATGCCCAGCGCAGGGGAGATTTGCAGCATAGAAATCGCAGAAATCTTTAAGCCGCCGATAATCAATACCCAAATGGAAAACGCGATAAAAATGACCTGCAGAATAATATCCCACCAGCCGCGAATCGTCGGCGACACCTTATCCAGTAAGAGAGTCAGGCTGATATGCTGTTTCTGACCAGCGACAAAAGCCATGCCCAGCATTGATACCCATACCAGGAGAAATCGCAGCATCTCTTCGGTAAGGGTGCTGGGAACGCCCAGAATGTAGCGGCTCACCACCTGCCAGCAGGCGATGCCCACCATTATCGCCAGCACCAGGCAACAGATAGCGCCCAGCAATAAATCAAGTCCTTTTCTGAATGTGTTCATCTTAATTTCCTGATTAGATTAATTTTTTGCTGTCTGGATACGTTGATACAGCCCGTAAAGCCGCGGTTTGTTTTTCAGACCGTCGTAAATAGGCTGTACTGCCTCCTGGAAGGGTTTTTTGTCGATCTCGTAGAATTCAACGTTGAAATCTTTTACCGCCGCCAGCCTGGTTTTCTCTATTTCCTTGTCCCATGCGGCTTTCTCAAATTCGATCGACGCCTTGATGGCGGCTTCGACGATGCGCTGCTGTTCCGGCGTCAGCTTTTCCAGCGTGAGGGTACTCATTAGCAGGATATCGGGAATGCGGGTGTGCATATCGTAGGTGTAATAACGGGCGACTTCGCCGTGGCGGGCGATGGTGAGAGCGAACTCATTGTTTTCCGCGCCGTCGAGAATGCCTTGTTGTAATGAGGTATAGACCTCCGCCTGGCTCATGGCGATAGGCGAAGCGCCCAGCAGTTTGAGGGTTTGGATCGCCGTCTCACTCTGCATGACGCGGATCTTTTTCCCGCGTAAATCCTCAATGCGTTTAATCGGCGCTTTGCTCATATAAAAATTACGCGCGCCGGAATCATACCAGCCTACGCCGATAAACCCCTGCGCGGCGGTGGACTGATAAACAGGCTCCATCACCTGCGGGTTATCCATTACGCGGTAGTATTCCTCGACGGTGGCAAACAGGTAGGGAAGTGAGAACACGCCGTACTCAGGCGAAAAACTCTCCATCAGCCCGGACGACACTTTAGTGATGTCGACGACGCCGACCTGCGTCAACTCCACCAGTTCGCGCTCGCCGCCAAGCTGTCCGTCCGGGAAGTACTGTACTTTGATATCGCCGCCCGTTTTCTCTTCCACTTGCTGCCCCAGGAAGTGCAACGCATCTTTTACCGGCTGGCTATTTTCAGCGTAGGCCAGGCGCAAAATGGTTTCGCCGTGGGAGAAGAAAGAGAGTGTGGAGAGTAAGGCCAACGTAGCCAGACGTATAAAACCAGGTTGCTTCATAATTCCCTCGCAATTGTAATAATTTACCGGGAATGTAATTGCATGGTGAAATTATAACCTTCTTGATTTTGCCACCGCTGACAAAAATTGGCACCAAAAGAAAGATTTTGAAACCCTGTTTCACATTTCATGATTTCCAGGAATTCATCAACAGGCGGTTTCGGTTGGAGGCGTAAAAAACGATTTTTTTCAGCGGATGCCGTAACGTTTATAACCCTGGAAAAAGTACGGCATTGATAATCATTTTCAATATCATTTAATTAACTATAATGAACCAACTGCTTACGCGGCGTTAACACTGTGCCGCTCGACAATAATGGAGATGATTATGAGTTATACACTGCCATCCCTGCCGTACGCTTATGATGCACTGGAACCGCACTTCGATAAGCAGACGATGGAGATTCACCACACCAAACACCATCAAACCTATGTCAACAACGCTAACGCGGCGCTGGAAAACCTGCCTGAGTTTGCTGACCTGCCGGTTGAAGAACTGATTACTAAACTGGACCAGGTGCCAGCGGACAAAAAAACCGTGCTGCGTAACAACGCCGGCGGCCACGCTAACCACAGCCTGTTCTGGAAAGGGCTGAAAAAAGGCACCACTCTGCAGGGCGATCTGAAAGCGGCTATCGAGCGTGACTTCGGTTCCGTTGACAACTTCAAAGCTGAATTCGAAAAAGCAGCAGCAACCCGTTTCGGCTCCGGCTGGGCGTGGCTGGTGCTGAAAGGCGACAAACTGGCTGTGGTTTCTACCGCAAACCAGGATTCCCCGCTGATGGGTGAAGCCATTTCCGGCGCTTCCGGCTTCCCGATCCTGGGCCTGGACGTGTGGGAACACGCTTACTACCTGAAATTCCAGAACCGCCGCCCGGACTACATCAAAGAGTTCTGGAACGTGGTGAACTGGGACGAAGCAGCAGCGCGTTTCGCCGCTAAAAAATAATTTGCATTGCACGTCTGTAGAAGCGAGTCTGATGACTCGCTTTTTTTGTATCCGCGTAAGGAGCAGCAGATGCATTATCCGGTTGACGTGTTTATTGGCAAAATTCGTGACTATGACGGCAGCCGCCCGAGCGCTATCGCCAAGGTGCAAATCGACGGCGAACTCATGCTGACCGAGCTGGGTCTGGCAGGCGATCAGCAGGCCGAAAAGAAAATCCACGGCGGCCCCGACCGCGCCCTGTGCCATTACCCCCGTGAACACTATGCTGATTGGATTCGCCAGTTCCCCGAGCAGGCGACGCTGTTTTGCGCCCCGGCGTTTGGCGAGAATCTGTCGACGGACGGAATGACCGAACACAACGTGTTTATTGGCGACATCTACCGCTGGGGCGAGGCGTTGATCCAGGTCACTCAGCCGCGCTCTCCATGCTTTAAACTTAATTTCCACTTTGCCATCAGCGACATGGCCCTCCTTATGCAGAACAGCGGAAAAACCGGCTGGCTGTATCGGGTCATTGCGCCAGGTAAGGTCTCCAGCGATGCGCAGCTGGAACTGGCGTCGCGTCTGAGCGATGTCTCGGTTCATGAAGCGGGTGTTATCGCCTGGTCTATGCCGTTTGATGACGAACAATATCACCGGCTGTTGAGCGCCGCCGGGCTGTCGGCGAGCTGGAGCCGCACCATGCAAAAGCGTCGTTTGAGCGGCAAAATTGAAGATAGCGCCAGACGACTGTGGGGGGATAAAACTCCGCCAAAATGAAAGGAAGGATTATGACTGAAGCTGAAAATGCGGTGGCGATCGTAAAAGAATTTTTGGTGGCCTCGATGATTCCCGATGCTGAACGTGCCGCAACG
This sequence comes from Salmonella sp. SAL00672, assembly GCF_046552175.1. Lineage (NCBI taxonomy): Bacteria > Pseudomonadati > Pseudomonadota > Gammaproteobacteria > Enterobacterales > Enterobacteriaceae > Salmonella > Salmonella sp. SAL00672. The sequence goes on from NZ_JBGDUQ010000011.1 coordinate 66,599, forward strand.
TATATGCACCCGGAGGTGAAAATTACCTTCACCGGAGGCCGGGCGATGGCGGGCGCGGCAGATATCGCGCAGTTTAACGGCGCTCGCTACAAGTGGGTGAAGAAGGCGCTGGGCGAGTTTGATGCGGTGCAGCATGATGATTACGTTGTGATTTATTCCAACGGTACGTTGTATGGCGAATGGCCCGACGGTCGCCCGTTTGCCGATAACCGCTTTATCGACCGCTTCGAAGTGCGCGATGGCAAAATTACCCGGATGGACGTGTGGAACGACAGCGCCGAGTGGATTCTGGCGCCAGACATTTCCCGGTAAATCTCGACGGCGAGATAAAAAATCGGCCTGCATTCGCAGGCCGATGGTTTTTAGGTTCGCTTGTACAGCGGTAGCCACAGCGTGAGCCGCAACCCGCCGAGCGGGCTATCGTCAGCCTTCACCCAGCCGCGGTGCTGCTGCATGGCGCTTTCGACAATCGCCAGCCCCAGCCCGGTGCCGCCAGACTCGCGGTCGCGCGCCTCATCAGTGCGATAGAACGGACGGAAGATCTGCTCGCGGTCTTCAGGGCTGACGCCCGGCCCGTCGTCATCGACCGTGATCGTAATACCGTCTTTATCCACCGAGAAGCCGACTTCAATCTTCGTATGTGAATAGCGCAGCGCATTACGAACTATATTTTCCAGCGCGCTTTCCAGCGCGTTTGGGTTGCCATAGAGCGGCCACGGCCCCGGCGGATAATTTACCGTTAACGACTTGCCCATCTGTTCGGCTTCAAAGGCGGCGTTATCCAGCACTTCGCCCCATAGCTGATTGGCTTTCATCGTTTCGCTGACCAGCGCATTTTTCTGTTGGTTACGCGACATCACCAGCAGGTCATTGATCATGCTGTCCAGACGCTGCGCTTCGGTTTCAATACGCTCCAGCTCTTTGCTTTCGCCGCCACGACGACGCAGCAGCGCGGTACCCAGTTGCAGGCGCGTAAGGGGCGTTCGCAGCTCATGGGAGATGTCTGACAGCAAACGCTGCTGCGAGGTCATCATCCGTTCCAGCGCCGTCACCATCTGGTTAAAACTGGCGCCAGCGGCGAGGAACTCCTGCGGACCCGCCTCCAGCTCCGGATGCTGACGCAGGTTGCCTTGCGCCACTTCATCAGCCGCGTTTTTCAACTTACGCGCCGGTTTCGCCAGACTCCATGCCAGCCATAGCAAGAGCGGCGAACTGACCAGCATCGTGACAATGAGCAACAGGAGCGGGCGGTCAAACAGCAGATTAATAAAATCGGATTGCGAACTGCTGGCCGGTCGAATCAGGTAAAGCTGGTAATTATCCTCTCCGTCGCGAACGGAGAACGGCCCCACCATCTCTACGCGGCCATATTTTTTCTTCTGCGGATGATCGGCGTTATCCGCCTGACCAATGAAGTTACGAATGATCTGCATTTCGCTACGTTCAGCGCCGATCACGCGTCCTTCAGAGGTCACCAGTAATAACCGCTGTCCAGGCGGCGCCCACTTATCGATTGCGCGGAACAGGCGACGCCACCACATCAGGTCGTTGGGCGGATCGTTCGCAAGTTCAGCTTCTACATGTTGCTCTATCATCAATCCCTGGCGCTGTTCGCTGTCCAGCAGCTCGGTCATCTGGCGTGAATCGAGCTTGGGCAACATCAGTACCAGCATTAGCACCAGCGCCAGCGTCAACCAGAAGATGGCGAAGATGCGCGCGGTTAAACTTCCTATCATGAAGCGGAAACCATCAGATAGCCGCGACCACGCAATGTTTTAAACCACGGGTGACCGTCTTTGCGTTCCGGCAGTTTGCGGCGCAGGTTAGAAATATGCATATCAATGGCGCGATCGAACGGCGTCAGGCGCTTACCCAGCACTTCCTGACTTAAATGTTCACGGGAAACCACCTGGCCGAGGTGTTGCGCCAGCAAATAGAGCAGGGTGAATTCCGTACCGGTCAGCTCCAGCGTTTGGCCATCGAAACTGGCTTCCTGGCGACCCGGATTAAGGCTTAGCGCATCAACTTCCAGCGTCGGCGAGCCGTTGTCGCTGCTCTGCTGCTGTTCGCTCCAGTGGGAACGGCGCAAAATAGCCCTGATGCGCGCTACCAGCTCGCGGTCGTTAAATGGTTTGGGTAAATAGTCGTCCGCGCCCAGCTCAAGGCCGAGAACGCGATCCAGCTCGCTGCCGCGCGCGGTCAGCATAATGACAGGCGTCTGGTGTGTCTGGCGAAGCGCTTTCAACGTATCGATACCGTTTTTCTTCGGCATCATGACGTCAAGCAAAAGTAAATCGATGCTGTCATCCAAAAGCTCAAGCGCCTGCTCGCCGTCATGGGCCACCAGGACATTAAAACCTTCCATTTCGAGGAGCTCTTTTAACAGGGAAGTCAGCTCTCGGTCATCATCAACTAACAGGATTTTATTCATTGTTTACGTACCTCCGAGGCAGAAATTACGTCATCAGGCGTCGCTAATCCATGACTTTACGTTGTTTTACACCCCCTGACGCATGTTTGCAGCCCGAATCGTAAACTGTCTCTCGTTGAATCGCGACAGAAAAGATTTTGGGAGCAAGCGATGCGCAAAGTTACCGCTGCTGTTATGGCCTCAACGCTGGCATTCAGTTTTTTAAGCCACGCAGCTGAAGTTGTTACAAGCGATAACTGGCACCCCGGTGACGGGGCCACGCAGCGTAGCGCGCAAAATCATATGTTTGACGGCATAAGTTTAACCGAACATCAGCGTCAGCAGATGCGAGATCTTATGCAACAGGCAAGGCACGAACAGCCTCCTGTTAATGTTAGCGAAATGGAGACAATGCATCGGCTTGTCACCGCAGAAAAATTTGATGAAAGCGCTGTGCGCGCTCAGGCAGAAAAAATGGCGCAAGAGCAGGTTGCCCGCCAGGTCGAAATGGCCCGCGTGCGTAACCAGATGTATCGCCTGTTAACGCCGGAGCAGCAAGCGGTTTTGAATGAAAAGCATCAGCAACGAATGGAGCAACTGCGCGACGTGGCGCAATGGCAAAAAAGTTCATCGTTGAAATTATTGAGTAGTAGCAACTCACGTTCCCAGTAACAACCCTGTTTTCCTTGCCATAGACACCATCCCTGTCTTCCCCCACATGATGTGGGGGTTTTTTTTATCTCCAGTTTGTCATTCTGTTATTAGCTTACTGTTTTAAACCATCCGTTATACTACCGGCAGAAGATAGCGGGAGTATTTATGAATCAAACCTATGGACGGCTGGTTAGCCGGGCGGCTATCGCGGCAACGGCGATGGCATCAGCGTTACTTTTGATCAAAATTTTTGCGTGGTGGTATACGGGATCGGTGAGTATTCTGGCGGCGTTGGTGGACTCGCTGGTGGATATTGCCGCGTCATTGACGAATTTGTTGGTCGTGCGTTATTCGCTGCAACCCGCAGATGATGAACACACGTTTGGGCACGGTAAAGCGGAGTCGCTGGCGGCGCTGGCGCAAAGTATGTTTATTTCCGGTTCGGCGTTGTTTCTGTTTTTGACCAGTATTCAGAATCTGATTAAGCCGACGCCAATGAACGACCCCGGCGTGGGGATTGGCGTTACCGTCATCGCTCTGATATGCACTATTATACTGGTCACGTTTCAGCGCTGGGTGGTACGCAAGACCCAAAGTCAGGCGGTACGGGCGGATATGCTTCATTATCAGTCTGATGTTATGATGAACGGAGCGATTCTTATCGCGCTGGGGTTATCCTGGTACGGTTGGCATCGTGCGGATGCCCTGTTTGCGTTAGGTATCGGCATCTATATTTTGTATAGCGCGTTACGTATGGGGTATGAGGCGGTGCAGTCATTATTGGATCGCGCGCTGCCCGATGCGGAACGACAGGAAATTATTGATATCGTGACGTCATGGCCGGGAGTCAGCGGCGCGCACGATCTCCGCACGCGGCAGTCAGGGCCGACTCGCTTTATTCAGATTCATTTGGAAATGGAAGATAATCTGCCGCTCGTTCAGGCGCATTTTGTGGCTGACCAGGTAGAGCAGGCGATTTTGCGGCGTTTTCCGGGTTCAGATGTCATTATTCATCAGGATCCCTGTTCAGTCGTCCCCAGGGAAGGCAGGAAGTTCGAGCTTGTATAATTGATTGTTAAAAAGTGAGCCAGGCCAGCATTTTGTGTATAAATTACCGCCATTTGGCCTGACCTGAATCAATTCAGCAGGAAGGGATTGTTATACTATCTGTATATTCGTTGGATCGTTTCGAAGTGCGAAATCGGCTTCCGGCAATAGATTTCATTTTGCATTCCAAAGTTCAGAGGTAGTCATGATTAAGAAAATCGGTGTGTTGACAAGCGGCGGTGATGCGCCGGGCATGAACGCGGCAATCCGCGGTGTTGTGCGCGCAGCGTTGACGGAAGGGCTGGAAGTCATGGGCATTTATGACGGCTATCTGGGCCTGTATGAAGATCGTATGGTTCAGCTTGACCGTTACAGCGTATCTGACATGATCAACCGTGGCGGTACTTTCCTCGGTTCTGCCCGTTTCCCGGAATTCCGTGACGAAAATATTCGCGCTGTCGCGATCGAAAACCTGAAAAAACGCGGTATCGATGCGCTGGTAGTTATTGGCGGCGACGGTTCTTATATGGGTGCAAAACGTCTGACTGAAATGGGCTTCCCGTGCATCGGTCTGCCAGGCACTATCGATAACGACATCAAAGGCACCGACTACACTATCGGCTATTTCACTGCTCTCGGCACTGTAGTGGAAGCGATTGACCGTCTGCGTGACACCTCCTCTTCTCACCAGCGTATCTCTATCGTTGAGGTGATGGGCCGTTATTGCGGCGACCTGACGTTGGCGGCGGCTATTGCTGGCGGCTGTGAGTTTATCGTGGTGCCGGAAGTTGAATTTAATCGCGAAGATCTGGTGGCCGAAATCAAAGCCGGGATCGCGAAAGGGAAAAAACACGCTATCGTCGCTATTACTGAGCATATGTGCGATGTTGACGAACTGGCGCACTTTATTGAAAAAGAAACGGGCCGTGAGACGCGTGCGACGGTGCTCGGCCACATTCAGCGCGGTGGTTCCCCGGTACCTTACGATCGCATTCTGGCTTCCCGTATGGGCGCGTATGCTATTGACCTGCTGCTGGAAGGCCATGGCGGTCGTTGTGTCGGTATCCAGAACGAGCAGCTTGTTCATCATGACATCATCGATGCGATTGAAAACATGAAGCGTCCGTTCAAAAGCGACTGGATGGAGTGCGCGAAAAAACTGTACTGATTGTTTTTGCGCGCCTGATGGCGCTACGCTTATCAGGCCTACAGGTTGCGGAAACGTGTAGGCCGGATTAGGCGCTAGCCGCCATCCGGCAATCCCTCAGATTTATTCCTCGAAGTTATAGCCAATCTTTTTTTATTCTTTAATGTTTGGATCGCTTTCTGGCACGCTTTGCTCATCACAACACAACATAAGCGAGTCGGGCGATGAAAAAGTGGGGCGTGGGATTCACATTATTGCTGGCGTCAACCAGCATTCTGGCAAAGGATATTCAGTTACTTAACGTATCGTACGATCCAACGCGTGAGCTGTACGAGCAGTACAACAAAGCGTTTAGCGCGCACTGGAAGCAGGAAACCGGCGACAACGTCGTGATCCGCCAATCGCACGGCGGTTCGGGTAAACAGGCGACTTCCGTCATTAACGGCATTGAAGCCGATGTCGTGACGCTGGCGCTGGCTTACGATGTGGACGCTATTGCTGAACGTGGTCGTATCGATAAAAACTGGATCAAGCGTCTGCCGGATAACTCAGCACCTTACACTTCAACCATCGTTTTCCTGGTCCGCAAAGGCAATCCAAAACAAATTCATGACTGGAACGATCTGATTAAACCCGGTGTGTCGGTGATTACGCCAAACCCGAAAAGCTCCGGCGGCGCCCGCTGGAACTATCTGGCGGCATGGGGCTACGCCCTGCACCACAACAATAACGATCAGGCCAAAGCGCAGGACTTTGTCAAAGCCCTGTTTAAAAACGTTGAAGTGCTGGACTCTGGCGCGCGCGGCTCAACCAATACTTTCGTTGAACGCGGTATCGGTGATGTGCTGATTGCCTGGGAAAACGAAGCGCTGCTGGCGACGAACGAACTGGGTAAAGATAAATTCGAGATAGTGACCCCGAGTGAATCTATTCTCGCAGAGCCGACCGTTTCCGTGGTGGATAAAGTCGTTGAGAAGAAAGGGACGAATGCGGTGGCGGAAGCGTATCTGAAGTATCTCTACTCGCCGGAAGGGCAGGAGATAGCAGCGAAAAACTTCTACCGTCCGCGCGATGCTGACGTGGCGAAAAAATACGACGATGCGTTTCCGAAGCTGAAGCTGTTCACCATTGACGAGGTGTTTGGCGGCTGGGCGAAGGCGCAAAAAGATCACTTCGCTAATGGCGGTACGTTCGACCAAATCAGCAAACGCTAAACCGTTTATAAACCCGGTAACGTATTATGTTACCGGGTTTTTTCTTTGCCACAATTTTGCGTTACTCTTCCCCGTCTATGGGTCACAGGGAACGCATATCATGAAAAAAACAGGCTACTTTTTACTGGCGGTGATAGTGATTGTCGCCGCGGCGGGCGTCGGTTACTGGAAATTTTCCGGCAACCCTGATGCATTACGGGAAATCGTGCTTGAACAATGCCTGCCCGATCAGTTACAGCATCAAAACCCAGCGCCGTGCGCGGAAGTCAAACCTCGCGCTGGCTATGTCGTCTTTAAAGATCGTCACGGTCCGTTGCAATATTTATTGATGCCCACCTACCGTATCAACGGTACAGAAAGCCCGCTATTGCTGGAATCCGCTACGCCCAACTTTTTCTGGCTGGCCTGGCAGGCTCGCGGCTATATGAGTAAAAAATACGGGCATGATATTCCGGATAGCGCGGTCTCGCTGGCGATTAATTCGCGGCTTGGTCGTTCACAGGACCATTTGCATATCCATATTTCTTGCATCCGTCCTGACGTTCGGGAACAACTGGATAACGATCTCACGCGCATCAGCACTCGCTGGCTTCCGCTGCCGGGTGGCCTGATGGGGCATGAATACCTGGCGCGCCGGGTAACCGAGAGCGAACTGGCGCAGCGTAGTCCGTTTATGATGCTGGCGGAAGAGGTGCCGGAAGCGCGCGATCATATGGGACGCTATGCGCTGGCGGTGGTACGCCAAAGCGACGACTCTTTTGTCCTGCTGGCGACCGAGCGTAACCTGCTGACGCTTAATCGCGCATCGGCGGAAGAGATTCAGGACCATAGTTGCGCCATTTTGTCTTCCCGCTGATTTTCGTTACACCCCCCTGCTCATTATCTTATTGATTCTTATCCCGGTTTAAAACTGGGGTAAGATCGTGTCTATAAAAATATGTGAAACCGATCAAAAGATATAAAGGTATACCTTTATATCTTTTGGTGGTTAGTTACACTCTCTTCATAGCCTCCATAGATTGTCTGGTGGATGGCTTATATAAAAACGTTTTTATTTCATGTAGTGACATCATTAATTGTTCACCAGATTTGCGCTGTTAAGCGTAAAGGAATATCAACATGAAACTTTCTATCGTGGAAAAAATCGGCTTCGGCGCGGGAGATATGGCGATAAACGTTGTGATTATCGCCATGCAGCTGCTCCTCGCCTATTTCTATACCGATATCTACGGCCTGAGCGCCGCTGATGTTGGCGTACTGTTTGTGGTTGTGCGGATGATTGATGCCATTATCGATCCGGCCATGGGGGTTCTGACCGATAAACTGAATACGCGCTGGGGGCGTTACCGCCCGTGGCTGCTGTGGTTTGCCATTCCTTTTGGTTTCGCCGTGTATTTGATGTTTATTACGCCTGATATGGCTTATATGGCCAAGCTGGCGTGGGCCTATGGCACCTATATTCTTATGACCCTGGTCTATACCGCGATCACCATTCCCTATATTTCGATGATTGGCGTGATTACCAGCGACCCCGTCGAACGGTTAAGCGCCAACGGTTATCGCTTTGTGATGACCAAGATTGCCGCTTTTCTGGTGACTATCGTCGTACCGATGCTTGCCGTCTGGCTGGGGCAGGGCAACAAGGCGCTGGGTTACCAGTTTTCGATGGGGCTGATGGGGGCGATGGGCGCCTTGCTGTTTATCTTCTGTTTTCTTACCACGCGTGAACGCAGCGAGCCGGAAATTACGTCGTTATCGGTGGGGAAACAGTTTAAATATCTGTTACGCAACGATCAGTGGATTATTCTCGGCGTTGTTATTCTGCTGCTGATGTGCGGTTATGTTATTCGCGGTTCCGTTGCCGCTTATTACGCCAAGTATTATCTGAACGGCGGAGATAGTCTGATTTCACCCTTCCTGACTACCGGCGTCGTTGCCTCTATTTTAGCGATGATCGCTACCACCTGGATAACCAAGTTCTGGGACAAAATTAAGATGTTCCGCTACACCCAGATTATTACCTTTATCCTGAGCGCGCTGATGTATTTCTCCGTCGGGCGTGAAAATCTTATCCTGGCGTTTGCGTTCTATTTTCTTATTAATTTCTTCTGCGATATGCAAATGCCGGTGTTCTGGTCCTCTATCGCCGAAGCGGTGGATTATGGAGAGAAGAAAACCGGTCTGCGCGTTTCCGGGTTGGCGTTTGGCGGCATCCTCTTCTTCCAGAAGTTTGGGATGGGGATCGCGGGCGGGATACTCGGATTCCTGCTGAGCCACTTTGGCTATCAAGCCGATGTTGAACAGACCGCACGTTCGCTCACCGGTATTGCGCTGATGATGACGCTTATTCCGGCACTGTTCCATCTTGCGGTTGGGCTGCTTATGAAAAAGTATCTGATTAATAACGAATATTATCGTGATATTCAGCTTGCCCTGGCGCAGAAGCAGGCATAAGGAGGCGCAAATGAAGGCCATGAATAAGGTTTGGGTTATCGGCGATGCCTCCGTTGATCTGGTGCCGGAAAAACAGAACAGCTATCTGAAATGCCCCGGCGGAGCGTCGGCGAACGTGGGGGTATGTGTTGCCAGGCTGGGCGGGGAGTGCGGTTTTATCGGTTGTCTTGGTGATGATGACGCCGGCCGTTTTCTGCGCCAGGTTTTTCAGGATAACGGCGTGGATGTCACGTTTCTACGCATGGATCCGGCCCTGACCAGCGCGGTGCTGATCGTCAACCTGACGGCTGATGGGGAGCGTAGTTTTACCTATCTGGTGCATCCTGGTGCCGATACCTACGTCTCGCCGCAGGACCTGCCGCCGTTCAGGCAGCACGAATGGTTTTACTTCAGCTCAATTGGCCTCACCGACAGGCCCGCTCGCGAAGCGTGCCTTGAGGGAGCGAGAAGAATGCGTGAAGCGGGTGGTTACGTACTGTTTGACGTCAATCTGCGCAGCAAAATGTGGGGGAATACTGATGAAATCCCTGAACTGATCGCCCGGTCCGCCGCACTGGCTTCTATCTGCAAAGTCTCGGCAGATGAGCTGTGCCAGCTCAGTGGGGCCAGTCACTGGCAGGATGCGCGTTATTACCTGCGCGATCTAGGCTGTGACACCACGATCATTTCGCTGGGGGCCGATGGCGCGCTGTTGATTACCGCCGAGGGGGAGTTCCATTTTCCCGCACCACGCGTCGATGTCGTCGATACCACCGGGGCAGGCGATGCTTTTGTCGGCGGCCTGCTGTTCACCCTTTCCCGCGCAAATTGCTGGGATCATGCCCTGCTGGCGGAAGCCATCAGCAATGCCAATGCCTGCGGCGCTATGGCGGTGACGGCAAAAGGCGCAATGACCGCTCTGCCGTTTCCTGACCAACTCAACACTTTTCTTTCCAGCCATTCGCTGGCACAAGCCATGACCGTGAAATAAGGAGTCATCATGCACGTTGATCAAAACAAAATACTGGGATGCCTGGTGGGCGCCGCCGCCGCGGACGCGATGGGAGCCGCGACGGAAGTACGCACCCAGCAGCAAATAAAAGACTATTTTGGCGGCTGGGTGACGACCTTTCAAAAACCGCCAGCGGACACGTTTGGCCGCTGCAACGAAGCGGGGATGTGCACGGATGATTTTATTCAGGCGAAGTACATCATGGATGCGCTGCTGCGCCATCAACGCCAGGTCAGCGACGAGGCGATGCGCGAGGCTTTCCAGCAGTGGCTGGATTACCCGTACTACGCCAACTTTACCGGCCCGACGACGCGTGCGGCAATGAAGGCAATATTCAATGATAACCGCGCCTCTTTACAGGGTGAGCTGGAAGGTGAAAAACAGTCGGTACAGATTATTAATAAGGGTAACGCGGAGGCAACGAACGGCGCCGCCATGAAGATTTGGCCAGCGGCGGTGCTGCATCCGGGTGATATTGACGCGGCGATTGACTGCGCACTGCAGATTTGCCGTTTTACGCATAATAACGTGCTGGCGATGTCCGGCGCAGCGGCGATGGCGGCGGCAACCAGCGAGGCGTTAAGAGCGCAGACCAACGCAGACAGCATTATTGCCGCCGGTATTTACGGTGCGCAAAGGGGCTATCTGCTGGCGCAGGAGCAAGGGGCGATGATGGTGGCCGGGCCTTCCGTTGCCCGACGCATTGAGCTGGCCGTAGATATCGGTAAACGTCATCGCCATTGGGAAACGGCGGTGGTGGAACTTGCTGATATTATTGGCTCCGGGCTGCACGTGAGTGAAGCGGTGCCGGCGGCCTTTGGCCTGTTCGCGTGTTGTCCGAATTCTGCCGTAGATGCTATTATCTCCGGCGTTAATATCGGCAATGATACTGATACTGTCGCCACCATGGTCGGGGCGATTTCCGGCGCATTCCATGGCGTGGAGGCTTTTCCCGCCGATTATTTAACGACTTTGGATCGTATGAATCATTTCGATTTGGCAGAACTGGCCAGGCAAATCGCAGGGTAGCGAATTCACCCTGCCGGGGACGGTAAAACGTCCCCTGCTGGCGAAGACGTGAGGTGCGCAGCTTGCAGGTTGATAAAACGAGCTTTACTCCGCTTTATAAGCAACTATTTTTTATCATCTGTCAGCAGATCCAGAACGGGTCTTTGCCTTTAGGCAGCCAGCTGCCGACGCAAAAAGAGATTGCCAGAGCCTACAACGTCTCGCTGATTGTGGTTAAACAGGCATGGAGCGAATTAATCAATGCGGGTATTATTTCCTCCCAGCGCGGGAGTGGTTCGGTGGTGTGCTCGGTACCGGAAGGCGTGAGCTACGGGCACACGTTTCGCGGTATTACCCGCGATCTCCAGGACGCCAGCGTGGCGATTGAGAACCGTATTCTGGAAATCGCGCCGCGCCGCGCGCGCGACGCTCAGGCAGACGGCTTGAGCCTGCCCGCACAGCATCAGTATCTCTATATTTCGCGTATTCGTTGCCTGAATAACCGTCCGTTTAACCATGAAAAGATCTATCTCGATCTTAGCTTCTTTCCCGATCTGCAACTTACACCGCAGGCGCTGGAGCATACGTCGCTTTATTCGTTATTAAACGTCACAAGCGACTCGGCGATAGAAAAAGTTGAGGCGATTTTACCTTCCGCTGACCTGTGCGAAAAATTGCAAATCGCCGCCAATAAACCGCTGTTATCCGTCGCCAGACAGACGTTTCAGGCCGGGAAGGACAGCCCTTTTGAGTATTGCCGCTATTACGTGCTGTCTGAATACTTTGGTGAAATTCATTATCACTGATCTGTCCGCTTAATCTTGCGATAACCCCACTATATCTGGCGTTTACCTGCCTGACTGTCCGTCGTATTCTTGCTGAAAAAATCGTCAGGAGACAGGTATGTCGCTTTGGTTGCCCCATCCTCTGTTCCTCCCTTCCATCATGGTTGGCATTACTATCCTTCTGTGGGCGACTTCGCTACTGCCGGAGTTTATGACCGCACTGCTATTTTTTGCTGCTGTGGTGGCGATGGGACCAGGGAAAGTTCCTGCGCGGGCGGGGATGCTGTGATGTATCGCGCTGGCGGTGGTACGCCAAAGCGATGGCTCTTTTGTCTTGCTGGCGACCGAGCGTAATTTACTGATCTTCAATCGCGCTTCTGCCGAGGAAATTCAGGATCATCAGTGTGATATCTTGAACCAACAGGTCATCAAATGACAGCTTGATATTGCATTAACGAATGCCGTTTGGAGGCCGGACAAGGCTCTCGTGGCGCTATCCGGCAAAATCTGGCGATGGCGCGGGCGTTACCAGGCCGGTGGATCTGCGGGGTGGCTGTCATTTTCCAGATGCGGCGATTTAATAAACACGCCTTTCCAGGGTTTATCGCCGTTATTAATGAGATAATGCGCCTCCCCAGGTTCGCACTGTAAAACATCTCCAGTTTGCAGGATATGAGGTGTTCCTTCCAGATACAGGCACACTTCACCGCTTAGGGTATAAAAAACCTCACAAGCGGTATTATGGCGATGGTTAGGGAATGACTGCCCTGGTTGTAGTATGACGACGCCCATATCGCAGCCCGGCCCACGGATTAAGTATTTAGGGCCATTATCGCCAAAGCGGTATTCATGATTCTTCTCATTCGTTTTTTGCATGCTTATTCTCCTGTTACAGGCCTGGCGCTTTCCAGAGGGATGTCGTTAAGCCACCATCGACCAGCGCGCGTTGATCCTGATAAACGGCCTGCCATTTTTCTCTGGCCTGCTGATAGACAGCGAAATTTTCAGGATTAGGTTTATGCTCCCGATCCCAGCGCACTAGCTTTTCTCCCGTTTCCGCCAGCGATGGCCAGATACCCACGCCAACGCCTGCGGCAATAGCGCACCCTAGCGCGGTAGCTTCTTTGACGACAGGTACGTGAACGGTGAGTCCCGTAACGTCGGCAAGGATTTGGCTCCATAATTTGCCTTTAGATCCTCCACCGGCAAAAACCAGCGAGTCGGCCTGTACGCCGGAAAACGCGGCAATTTGCTGTAAATTGCAGGCGGAAACAATGGCGGCATTCTCTTCCAGCGCGCGAAATAGGGTCGCTTTATTACACTTTTCAGGATCGATAGACAGATTGATAAACGACGGCGCGGCATGGTACCAGCGTTTAAAACGCATAACGTCAGAGAAGATGGGCATCACACCGTACGCGCCGGGAGGCACCCGGCTGGCCATATCTTCCAGCAGGGAATACGCATCAATACCTAACCTTTCAGCGATTAGTTTTTCCTCGGCGCAAAAGGCGTCGCGGAACCAACGCATCGTTAACCCAGTAAAAAAGCTGATAGACTCGGTTTGTACCATACCGGGGATCACATGAGGATTGATGCGAACGTTCATGTTTGGGTCGGTGACCGGCGCGGGAAGATTGACGACCTGTTGCCAGAAGGTTCCGCCCAGCACGGCCGTTTGCGCCGGGCGTACGACGCCCAGCCCCAGACAGCCTAACTGCACATCGCCGCCGCCAACGATGACCGGCGTACCCGCTTGCAGGTCGCACTGTTCAGCCGCTTTCTGTGAAATGTGACCGAGCAGCGTCCCGGTTTCTTTTACCGGCGAGAGAATGTCAGAACGCAGGCCCGCCATCTGTAACAGACTACGTTTCCAGTTGCGGGTCACCAGATCCAATAACCCCGTCGTGCCTGCGTTGGAGGGATCGACCGCCAGTTCGCCACTGAGCATAAAGGCCATCCAGTCGCTGATCATAGTGACGGTTGACGCGCGATGATAAATATCCGGACGATGGTGGGCAAGCCAGAGCAGACGCGGAATAGCGCTGAGCGCCAGCGTTTGCCCGGAGCAACGATAAACTTCCTCCTCAAAGGTGTTATCGTGCAGCTCTTTTAATTCACTGACTTCGTGCGCCGCGCGGGCGTCAACATTAGCGCAGGCCCAAATTGGTTCGCCGTTACTGTCATAAATAACAATGCCTTCACGCATCGAGCAGGCCGATACGGCAGCGATAGCCGTTGCAGGGATGGCGGCTTTCTGTAGTGCCTGACGGATACACTGGCAAGCCAGTTGCCAGTTTTTGGCAAGATCAAACTCCATCGAACCAGGCACATCCGGCACGGCCAGATGCTGCCATTCCGCTTGACCGACAGCTATTTGCTTTCCTTGTAGATCAAAAATTACTGCTCTGACGCTACCGGTACCGGCGTCAAGAGCCATCAGGTAATGTCCTGATTCAGTATGGGTACAGAGTCGAGCCATTTTTTTATCCTCGGCTATTTTTACATCGTTACATAAAATCCTGTCAGTTATTGTTTATTGAATTGAGGTAAGTGTTATTTTATTTGTTATTTTTCAATAAGTTGAATTATTTTCCCTGCGGTTTTCTGATCGGTAACCAGCGCATTGATATAGTTACCGCGCATAGCGGCAATAATAGCTTCTGCTTTTTGTTCGCCGCCGGCGACGCCAATCACGGTTGGGATCGTGGAAAGTGAATTTAACTTCAGGCCAATTAATTCGTTATGGATTTTGATGTCTGGAATAATTTCGCCATGAGCATCAAAAAAATAGCCCAGAATATCGCCTACTGCGCCTTTGCGGCCAATCATGAGTTGTTCACCCTGAGTGATATAACCGGATTTTAAGATACTGGCTTGATCTTTCTGGTTAATTGCCCCAATCCCCACGATGGCGGCATCGGCAGCTTGCGCTGTGAGCATCACATCCCGCACGCTATTTTCATTGCGCAGCGTGCAGGCAATTTCCTGCGATGATGCGCGCAGCGGCGCGGGCATAATACTTACGCTACAAGCGGCATCAAGCTGGCCTATTCCGGTCATATACGGCCCCACGCCGCCGGATAACGTGACCAGTCGGATTTGTTGCGCCGAGATAAATCCGCTGAGGCGTTTTAATGTGGTCATCGTGGCTTCGCCAAAGCCGACGGCCAGCAGTTGCTGTGGCCGCAGAGACTCCATCAACATATGGGCGGCGCCGATTCCTAAGCGCAGACCAATATCGGCATCGGGTAATGCCGGCAGCACGCGGATATTCTGCAATGCGAAGTGGTTGCGCAAGGCATTTTCATACTCAAGACACCCTTCAAAGCGGGAGTTGATTTGTACGCGAATAATACCGGACTGATGCCCTTTCTCCAGCAGACGAGAAACCTTTAGCCGGGTTAGCCCCAGACGCTCGCTGATTTCACTCTGCGTCAATCCATCGTGATAGTAGAACCAGGCAATACGCGCCACCTGCTCTTCTTCGCACATTCCATAATCAGATACCAACGTATTATCGCTCATTGTCATAACCTGGCTTTACTTTGAACATTTCTAAATCATTAACACAATTGTTCAGTTATCACTCCGAAATAACCGTGATTAACGCCACAAAAACGCGTCAAATCTGAACATTTATCATCTAAAAATTCATTTATTCAGAAAACGTGATCTGGATGAGAGTTTTTTGACCAAATAACTACTACCGTTTTGAACAATTTCTTTTTCAAAAAACATTTGTTCAGTCCCGTCAGTCAACATTGAGGGAGCGGAGGCAACATGCAAATCAGTCACAATACTGCATCCCCTCTGATTTGTGTGCAGAACATTTATAAAAGTTATTCCGGCGTCGAAGTACTAAAGGGAATTGACTTTACTCTGCATGCGGGAGAGGTGCACGCATTGCTTGGCGGCAATGGTGCGGGTAAATCAACATTAATGAAGATTATTGCCGGTATAGTCCCGCCAGATGGAGGGACTATCGATATTGCTGGTGTGCGTTGCAGTCATTTAACGCCTCTGAAGGCGCACCAGTATGGCATTTACCTGGTTCCCCAGGAGCCTCTGTTATTTCCAAGTTTATCTGTGCGGGAAAATATCTTGTTTGGCTTGCAGGGACGTCAGGCCTCCACGGAAAAAATGCAGCAGCTATTAAAGGCGATGGGATGCCAACTCGATCCGGCGAGCGCTGCGGGTACGCTTGATGTTGCAGACCGCCAGATCGTTGAAATTATGCGCGGCTTGATGCGCGACTCGCGAATCTTAATTCTTGATGAGCCCACGGCGTCGTTAACGCCAGCCGAAACTGACCGGTTATTTACGCGTCTGCAAGAGTTGCTGAAAAAGGGTGTCGGAATTGTATTTATTTCTCATAAGCTACCAGAAATTAGACAGTTAGCTCACTGCGTTAGCGTGATGCGTGACGGTAAAATCGCATTATTCGGAAAAACGCATGACCTTTCTACCGACGAGATTATTCAAGCTATCACCCCGGCAACGCAGGGCGTCAGTCTTTCTGCGAATCAAAAGTTGTGGCTGGAATTGCCTGGCAGCCGCCCGCAGAACGAACGCGGCGCGACGGTATTAGCGCTGGAGTCACTGACGGGCGAAGGTTTTATGAATATCAACCTTGAGGTGCGGGCAGGCGAAATCCTTGGTCTGGCCGGGTTGGTCGGCGCGGGACGCACAGAACTGGCTGAAACGCTGTACGGTATTAGACCGGTCAATGCGGGGCGGATGCTGTTCAATGGTGAAGAAATTAACGCCCTGACAACCCAACAGCGGTTGCAACTCGGCCTGGTCTATTTGCCGGAAGATCGGCAGTCATCCGGGCTGTATCTTGATGCTTCCCTGGCATGGAATGTCTGTTCGCTGACCCACAACCAAAAAGGATTTTGGATAAAGCCCCAGCGGGATAACGCCACCCTTGAACGTTACCACCGCGCGTTAAATATCAAACTCAATAATGCCGAACAGGCGGCGCGTACTTTATCCGGCGGTAACCAGCAAAAAGTATTGATTGCCAAATGCCTGGAGGCCTCTCCGCAATTACTGATTGTCGATGAACCGACCCGCGGTGTCGATGTCTCCGCCCGCAGCGATATTTATCAGCTGTTGCGCAGTATCGCGCAACAAAATGTCGCAGTGCTGTTTATTTCCTCCGATCTGGAAGAGATAGAGCAGATGGCCGATCGCGTATATGTCATGCACCAGGGGGAACTGGGGGGGCCTGCGTTATGCGGCGAGGAAATTAACGTTGATACCATCATGCACGTTGCGTTTGGCGAACATGGTGCGTCGGAGGCAACATGTTGAAATTCATCCAAAATAACCGGGAAGCGACGGCACTGCTGGCAATAGTCTGTTTATTCGTGTTTCCTGGCGCGCTGGATAGCCAGTATTTGAGCGTGCAAACGCTGACAATGGTTTTCAGTAGCGCGCAAATTTTGATGCTGTTGGCGATTGGCGCGACGATGGTAATGCTCACCCGCAATATTGATGTATCGGTGGGCTCGACGACAGGCATGTGCGCGGTATTGCTGGGAGTGATGTTAAACGCCGGCTATAGCCTGCCGGTCGCCTGCCTGGCCACACTAATATTAGGAATTGTCGCCGGATTTTTTAATGGCGTACTGGTTGCCTGGTTGAAGATACCCGCCATTGTCGCCACGCTGGGAACGCTGGGCTTGTATCGTGGGATCATGCTGCTATGGACAGGGGGGAAATGGATTGAAGGATTACCCGCAGGCTTAAAGCAACTCTCTGCTCCGGTGTTTCTGGGAATTTCCGCAATCGGCTGGTTTACCCTGGTGTTAGCGCTGCTTATGGCCTGGCTCCTGGCGAAAACCGCCTTTGGCCGCAATTTTTACGCCACCGGCGATAACCTGCAGGGAGCCCGGCAATTGGGTGTCCGTACCGAGATGGTACGCATCATGGCATTTTCACTTAATGGCGGTATGGCGGCATTGGCTGGAATCGTGTTTGCCTCGCAGATTGGTTTCATTCCCAATCAAACCGGCACGGGGCTGGAAATGAAAGCCATCGCGGCCTGCGTATTGGGGGGAATTAGCCTGTTAGGCGGGTCAGGCACGGTCATCGGCGCTATTCTCGGCGCTTATTTTCTTACGCAAATCGATAGTGTGTTAGTGCTGCTGCGTATCCCCGCCTGGTGGAACGATTTTATTGCCGGCCTGGTATTGTTGGGCGTACTGGTATTCGATGGGCGGCTGCGTTGCGCATTACAACGCAATCTGCGCCGCCAGAAATATGCCCGTTTTATATCACCACCCACTCCACTACAGGCGGAAGCAAAAACGCACGCACAACAGAATAAAAACAAAGAGGTGGCATGATGAATCCATGGCGACGCTATAGCTGGGAAATTGCGCTGGCAGCCTTATTGATCTTTGAAATTCTGGCTTTCGGTCTGATTAATCCACGTTTATTAGATATTAATGTCTTACTTTTTAGCACTAGCGATTTTATTTGTATCGGTATTGTCGCTTTGCCGCTAACAATGGTTATTGTCAGCGGTGGTATGGATATTTCATTTGGTTCTACAATCGGGCTATGCGCGATTACCCTGGGTGTGCTGTTTCAGCTCGGTATGCCGCTACCTTTAGCGATTATTATTACCCTACTACTTGGCGCAATATGTGGGCTGATAAATGCCGGACTTATTATTTATACCGGCGTAAACCCGTTGGTGATTACCCTGGGAACCATGTATTTATTTGGTGGTAGCGCATTATTGTTATCTGGTATGGCTGGCGCCACGGGTTATGAAGGTATTGGTGGATTTCCCACAGCGTTCACTGACTTTGCCAATATTTCATTTCTTGGTATTCCTATGCCGCTTATTTTTTTTCTTGTGTGCTGTCTGTTTTTCTGGCTGCTCATGCATCGCACGCATATGGGACGCAACGTTTTCCTGATTGGCCAGAGCGCCCGTGTCGCGCAGTACAGCGCGATCCCGGTGAATCGCACGTTGTATACCGTGTATGCCATGACCGGATGCGCCTCCGCTATCGCCGCCGTATTACTGGTTTCTTACTTTGGCTCCGCACGTTCGGATCTGGGCGCCTCTTTCCTGATGCCGGCCATTACGGCGGTTGTGCTGGGAGGCGCCAATATTTATGGCGGCTCCGGGTCGATTATGGGGTCCGCGTTGGCGGCGCTGCTGGTGGGATTTTTACAGCAGGGGCTACAGATGGCCGGAGTGCCGAATCAAATTTCCAGCGCATTGTCCGGTGCGCTTCTCATTGTTGTTGTCGTTGGTCGTTCCGTCAGTTTGCATCGTCACCAAATCCTTGAATGGTACTCACGCCGTCGCAATGCGCATCAGGCATGATTTCCTTTTGAAATTTATGGAGAAAAAAATGGCAAGACACAGCATTAAAATGATCGCCTTACTCACTGCGTTTGGTCTGGCATCTGCGGCAATGACCGTGCAGGCGGCAGAGCGGATTGCTTTTATTCCCAAACTGGTTGGCGTGGGCTTTTTTACCAGTGGCGGCAATGGCGCGCAGGAAGCGGGAAAAGCGCTGGGCATTGACGTAACTTACGATGGCCCTACAGAGCCCAGCGTCTCAGGCCAGGTTCAACTGGTGAATAACTTTGTCAATCAGGGGTATGACGCCATTATCGTTTCTGCCGTTTCGCCTGACGGCCTGTGCCCGGCGTTGAAGCGGGCAATGCAAAGAGGCGTGAAAATATTAACCTGGGATTCCGATACCAAGCCGGAGTGCCGTTCTTACTATATTAATCAAGGGACGCCAAAACAGCTCGGCAGCATGCTGGTAGAGATGGCCGCTCATCAGGTGGACAAAGAGAAAGCGAAAGTCGCTTTCTTCTATTCCAGCCCAACGGTGACCGACCAGAACCAGTGGGTAAAAGAAGCTAAAGCCAAAATTAGCCAGGAACATCCGGGGTGGGAGATAGTCACTACCCAGTTTGGCTATAACGATGCCACGAAATCGCTCCAGACGGCGGAAGGTATCATCAAAGCGTATCCCGATCTGGATGCCATCATCGCGCCTGACGCTAACGCTTTACCTGCTGCGGCACAGGCGGCGGAGAACCTTAAACGCAATAATCTCGCGATTGTTGGTTTTAGTACGCCGAATGTAATGCGCCCTTATGTTCAGCGCGGCACTGTTAAAGAGTTTGGCCTGTGGGATGTCGTCCAACAGGGAAAAATTTCCGTATATGTCGCCAATGCGTTGCTGAAAAATATGCCAATGAATGTCGGTGATTCACTGGATATTCCCGGCATCGGCAAAGTCACCGTTTCACCTAATAGTGAGCAGGGATATCACTATGAGGCAAAAGGTAACGGCATTGTGTTATTGCCGGAGCGTGTCATTTTCAACAAAGACAATATCGACAAATATGATTTCTGATAACTGTTATGTATCGACGGAGTAAAGAATGGCTGATTTAGATGATATTAAAGATGGCAAAGATTTTCACACCGATAAACCACAAACTAACACTTTGTTCGCATTAAAAGGCTGTGGCGCGCTGGATTGGGGAATGCAGTCCAGACTGGCGAGGATTTTTAACCCCAAAACCAGAAAAACGGTCATGCTGGCCTTTGACCATGGATATTTCCAGGGGCCGACAACCGGACTTGAGCGTATTGATATCAATATTGCGCCGCTCTTTGAATATGCTGATGTCTTAATGTGTACTCGCGGCATATTACGCAGTGTGGTACCTCCGGCAATCAATAAACCAGTCGTTTTACGCGCGTCCGGGGCGAATTCTATTCTCACTGAATTAAGCAATGAGGCGGTTGCGGTGGCGATGGATGACGCTGTGCGGTTGAATAGCTGTGCTGCTGCCGCACAGGTTTATATTGGTAGTGAGCATGAACATCAGTCGATTAAAAATATTATTCAACTGATTGATGCCGGGTTACGCGTCGGGATGCCAATAATGGCAGTGACCGGGGTGGGTAAAGATATGGCTCGCGACCAGCGTTATTTTTCACTGGCAACGCGTATCGCTGCGGAAATGGGGGCGCAAATTATCAAAACGTATTATGTCGATAAAGGTTTTGAGCGTATTGCGGCAGGTTGTCCGGTGCCGATTGTCATCGCCGGCGGTAAAAAACTGCCTGAACGTGAAGCATTGGAAATGTGCTATCAGGCGATTGACCAGGGGGCTTCTGGCGTAGATATGGGGCGTAATATATTCCAGTCAGAAGATCCGGTAGCCATGATTAAAGCGGTACATGCTGTCGTTCATCATAACGAAACAGCAGAGCGTGCTTATGAGCTGTTTTTGAGTGAGAAAAGTTAAATGAGATCGCTTCCCCATCTTTTACCGATGCGAGGAGATGGGGATGACTGTTATTTTATTTGGAATAATCAGGGGGTTAATGATGCACGTTACGCTGGTTGAAATTAACGTTCATGATGACAAGGTTGAACAATTTATCGATGTTTTTCGGCAGAATCATCTGGGCTCAATTAAAGAGCCGGGTAACTTGCGTTTTGATGTTCTGCAGGATCCGCAGGTGCTTACGCGATTTTATATTTATGAAGCCTACGTTGATGAACAGGCCGTCGCTTTTCACAAGACAACGCCACACTACAAAACTTGCGTGGAGCAG
Source organism: Salmonella sp. SAL00672 (assembly GCF_046552175.1). Taxonomy (NCBI): domain Bacteria; kingdom Pseudomonadati; phylum Pseudomonadota; class Gammaproteobacteria; order Enterobacterales; family Enterobacteriaceae; genus Salmonella; species Salmonella sp. SAL00672. The sequence continues at coordinate 87,931 of NZ_JBGDUQ010000011.1, forward strand.
CTTGAACCGTTGATGACCGGTCCGCGGACAAAAAAAGTTTTTATGGGTTTGATGCCTTAAGGAGCGCTCATGAACAGCCAGTTTGCCGGATTAACGCGCGAAGCATGTGTGGCATTGTTAGCGTCATATCCGCTTAGTGTGGGTATTCTGGCAGGGCAGTGGATTGCGTTGCATCGCTATCTGCAACAGTTGGAAGCGCTAAACCAGCCGCTGTTGCATTTGGATTTGATGGATGGTCAATTTTGCCCGCAGTTTACCGTTGGGCCATGGGCAGTTGGGCAACTGCCGCAAACCTTTATCAAAGATGTTCATTTGATGGTAGCGGATCAATGGACGGCGGCGCAAGCCTGCGTGAAGGCGGGCGCACACTGCATCACGCTTCAGGCTGAAGGCGATATTCATCTGCATCATACGCTAAGCTGGCTTGGTCAGCAGACCGTGCCCGTTATTGGCGGTGAAATGCCGGTGATCCGGGGGATTAGTTTATGCCCGGCAACGCCTCTGGATGTCATTATCCCCATTCTGAGCGACGTTGAGGTTATTCAACTACTGGCAGTAAACCCTGGATACGGCAGTAAAATGCGCTCCAGTGATTTGCACGAGCGCGTGGCGCAGCTTCTCTGTCTACTTGGTGATAAACGCGAAGGTAAAATTATCGTTATTGATGGGTCGTTAACGCAGGATCAGTTGCCTTCGCTGATTGCACAGGGCATCGATCGTGTTGTTTCTGGTAGTGCGTTATTTCGTGATGATCGGCTGGTTGAGAATACGCGGAGCTGGAGGGCGATGTTTAAGGTTGCCGGGGATACTACTTTCTTACCCTCCACAGCATAAATGCCGGATGGCGGCTTTACCTTATCAGGCCTACATAAGCACTCGGCTGGTAGGCCTGATAAGCGCAGCGCCATCAGACATTGATTGGCAATTAAGCCTGTTTAGCAGCTTCTGCTGCTTTCACGATCACCGCGAAGGCGTCAGCTTTCAGAGAAGCGCCGCCTACCAGTGCGCCGTCGATGTCCGGCTGCGCGAACAGTTCGGCGGCGTTGGAGGCATTAACAGAACCGCCGTACTGGATAATAACCTGTTCAGCGATTTTCGCGTCAGCTTTAGCAATGTGGTCACGGATGAATTTGTGCACTGCCTGCGCCTGCGCAGGAGTTGCAGATTTACCGGTACCGATCGCCCATACGGGTTCGTAAGCGATAACCGCGCCTTCAAAGGCTGCCGCGCCCTGCGTTTTCAGTACCGCGTCGATCTGGCGTGCGCATACTTCTTCTGTTTTGCCCGCTTCGTTTTCCGCTTCGGTTTCACCGATGCACAGTACCGGCGTCAGACCTTGTTCTTTCAGTACGGCGAATTTTTTGGCGATCAGCTCGTCAGATTCTTTGTGATAAGTACGACGCTCGGAGTGGCCGATAATAATGTACTGCGCGCCGATATCCTTCAGCATTTCAGCCGAAGTTTCACCGGTGAATGCGCCAGACAGATTCAGATCAACGTTCTGCGCGCCCAGCATGATGTGGCTGCCGGCAGCAGCGCGTTTCGCCAGATCGATATACATTTCCGGCGGAGCGATTGCCACGTCGCAGCCTGCTACGCCCGTCAGTTCTTTACGCAGGTTAGCCACCAGTTCGTTTACCATGTGGCGGCTGCCGTTCAGTTTCCAGTTACCCATCACTAAAGGATGTCGCATTTCATTTCTCCACGCTTAGTCAGCGAATTAAGGAAGATGGCCGCTCGTCAGAGCAGCATGGTCTGTGAAACAGTATAGAGATTCATCCCCGGAAAGGCTTTGCTTTTTGTCATCAATTCGCCCCTTCCAGATTTTCAGATAACGTCAGCTTAATCGGTTCAACCGCGAAGGTCAGCCCCTTTTCGCCGTTATCTGCGACAACATAACGTACCGCGCCTTCGGTCTCGGCGTAATAGTGTTTACCTTTACCGGCGATAAGCATCTTTTGCAGTTTTTTCTGGCTTTGCTCTTTTGTCAGTAACGGGGCGACAGTGCGAATAATGGCGGCCATATATTCCAGCGCTTTCGCTTTCGCCGCTTTCTGTTCCGGCCCCTGAATGGGCAGCCAGGTAATCTGCATACTTTTCACTTTGAGCGTACCGCGCTCCAGCGCCGTGGAGGCATACAGATTTTCGTTAATCTTACTGGCGGCGCGGGTCAGATTCGCCTTATCGCGGCTATTCTCAATGGCGCGAAATTCATTGAGCGGCAGATCGGGATTCTGGCGGTTAAAGTTCTCACGAAACTGGCTAATAGAAAGATCAAAGGTTGGCGAGCCCGCCAGCAGATAGGGCGCTGTCGTGGTCGATGAAGAGAGCTGCGCGTGCGCCGTTATGCTGGCGGTGAGAGCAGAAAACAACAGTAAAAACAGAGTACATCCTGGCTTCATCAATCTTACCTTTCGTTAGGACTGCTCACGATTAAAACGATAACTGTCGGGCTTGTCAAAAGGGTAAACTGTAGCGGAAGGCAAAATATAAGGAACTTACATGACCATACAGCAATGGTTATTCTCATTTAAAGGGCGTATCGGACGCCGTGATTTCTGGATTTGGATCGGCCTCTGGTTTGCCGGGATGCTGGCGCTATTTTCGCTGGCGGGGAAAAACCTGCTTGATATCCAAACGGCGGCATTTTGCCTGGTGTGCCTGCTGTGGCCGACCGCCGCCGTCATGGTCAAACGTCTGCATGACCGGGGGCGCTCCGGCGCGTGGGCGTTGCTGATGATTCTGGCGTGGATGCTGCTGGCCGGAAACTGGGTGATGCTGCCGGGGATGTGGCAGTGGGTCGTCGGGCGATTTATTCCGACGCTGATCCTGGTGATGATGCTTATCGATCTGGGCGCGTTTGTCGGTGTTCAGGGGGAAAATAAGTTTGGGAAAGCGACACAGGACGTGAAGTTTAAAGCAGAACCGTAAACGGGCGGTAAACCGTAATTTGCCCGGTGGCGCTGACGCTTACCGGGCCTACAGATTGGTGATGATTTGCAGGCCGGATAAGCCCCAGCCGCCATTCGGTAAAACATCACCAGTAATGTTCAGCCGTCATATGCCCCGGTCGGCGGCGCAGATGTTTAGTCATCTGTCGGGTCTCTTTCAGCAGTTGCTGCGTATCGCGCACCATCTGCGGGTTCCCGCACAGCATAACGTGGCTGGTCTCTTTATCCATCGGCAATCCAACGGCTTTTTCCAGCTCGCCGTTTTCAATGAGCGCTGGCACGCGTCCGGTAAGCGAGCCTGGCACGCTCTCCCGGCTGACCACCGTTTGGATGCGCAGCTTGCCTTCATAACGCTGTTGCAGTTCCAGCATTAGCGGCAGATAGCTTAAATCGGCGGCGAAGCGTGCGGCGTGGACTAAGACCAGATTTTTAAAGCGCGCGACATCCTGGCCATATTGCAGAATAGACAAATACGGGCCAATAGCGGTTCCGGTTGCCAGCATCCATAGCGTCTCGCAGTCAGGCACTTCATCCAGTACAAAGAAACCCGACGCGTCGCTGACCACTTGCACCTCATCGCCAGGTTTTAGCGCCGCCAGCCGCGGGCTGAGCTTTCCTTGCGGCACCGTCACCAGATAAAACTCTAAATTCGGATTGTCAGGCGCATTGACATAGGAATACGCGCGCTGAACGCGCTCGCCATCGATCTCCAGTCCGAGTTTGGTAAATTGGCCTGCAGTAAAAGGATTAATGGGGGCGTGAACGGTCAGGCTGAACAGTGCGTCAGTCCAGTTTTGCACCTTAGTGACTTTACCTGTTACCCAATCGGCCATGGTTTTCTCCTGTTCTGAATCGCTAACCTTATCTTCGTTCGTCAGGAGAAAGATTTCCAGCCCCGCGAGGCTGGAAGGCTCTAACTAACAAATGCGCTAGAGGATATGCGCCTGTACATCCGGATCTTTACGATCAAGATAGTGGATAGACTGAATGCGGCGGATGGTGCGTGATTTGCCGCGGATCAGCAGCGTTTCCGTCGTGGCGATATGGCCTTTTCGGCTAATTCCTTCCAGCAGATCGCCTTTCGTGATGCCGGTCGCGGAGAAAATAACGTTATCGCTACGCGCCATGTCGCCCAGGCATAACGCCTTGCCCGCTTCAATGCCCATTGCTTTGCAGCGCGCCAGTTCCTGTTCGCCAATGCGGCGGTTTTCTTCGCTGTCGCCTTTCACGTCATGGCGCGCCAGCAGACGTCCCTGCATATCGCCGTCCAGCGCGCGGATCACCGCTGCGGATACCACGCCTTCTGGCGCGCCGCCAATCCCGTACAGCACGTCGACTTCGCTATCCGGCATACAGGTCAGAATTGAGGCCGCGACGTCGCCGTCAGGAATGGCAAACACGCGTACGCCCAGTTTGGCCATCTCTGCGATGACCTCGTCATGACGCGGTTTTGCCAGAATGGTCACGGTCAGATCGCCAAGCGGTTTACCCAGCGCATCCGCGATGTTGTGCAAATTATCCGCCAGCGGCAGATTGAGATCGATCGCCCCTTTGGCGCCCGGACCGACAATCAGTTTTTCCATATACATATCGGGCGCATTCAGGAAACAGCCTTTATCGCCGACCGCCAGCACCGCCAGCGCGTTCGCCTGACCCATCGCCGTCATGCGCGTGCCCTCAATCGGATCGACGGCGATATCTACCGCATCGCCGTGGCCGGTACCGACTTTTTCGCCGATATAGAGCATCGGGGCTTCGTCGATTTCGCCTTCGCCAATCACGATGGTGCCGTCAATGTTGACCTGGTTGAGCATGATACGCATGGCGTTGACCGCCGCGCCGTCCGCGGTATTTTTATCGCCGCGTCCCAGCCATTTGTAGCCAGCCAGCGCCGCCGCTTCGGTCACACGGGAAAATTCGATGGCAAGTTCTCGTCTCATAACAAACTCGTAGCAAAAAGGAGTGGCGCGCAGTGTAGCACAGGGGAAGGAGGGAATAATTGATGTGTGTGCGGAGTTGCCTCCGCACAAAGATTTTGCCGGATGGCGACCTTACTTGTCGTGCTCTTCCCACGCCATTGCGCGTTTAACCGCTTTCTTCCAGCCGCTGTAACGGTAGTTACGCTCGGTGGTTTCAATGCCGGGGCGGAATTCTCGCTCAATGACGGCTTTTTCCTGCAGCTCGTCCAGGTTCTGCCAGTAACCGACGGCCAGGCCAGCCAGATAGGCGGCGCCCAGCGCGGTCACTTCGCGCACTTCCGGGCGTTCCACCCGCGTGCCGAGAATATCTGACTGGAACTGCATCAGGAAGTTGTTGGCCACTGCGCCGCCGTCCACACGCAGAGCGTGCAGGCGGATACCGGAGTCGGCCTGCATTGCTTCCAGTACGTCGCGGGTCTGGTAAGCGATGGATTCGAGCGTCGCGCGGATAATGTGATTAGAGTTCACGCCGCGGGTCAGGCCAAAAATGGCGCCGCGGGCATACGGGTCCCAGTACGGCGCGCCCAGACCGGTGAAGGCCGGAACCACGTAGACACCGTTGGTATCTTTCACTTTCGTGGCGAAATATTCGGAGTCGAACGCGTCGCTGATGAGCTTCATTTCATCACGCAGCCATTGAATGGACGCTCCCGCCATAAACACCGCGCCTTCCAGCGCATAGTTGACTTCGCCGCTTGGGCCGCAGGCGATGGTGGTCAGCAGGCCGTTTTCCGATTTTACCGCTTTCTCGCCGGTGTTCATCAGCATAAAGCAGCCGGTGCCGTAGGTGTTCTTTGCCATTCCTTCCTTTACGCACAGTTGGCCGAATAGCGCGGCCTGCTGATCCCCGGCAATCCCGGCGATAGGAATACGTGTACCGCCTTTACCGCCAATATTGGTCTGGCCGTAGACTTCGGAGGACTTACGTACCTGGGGCAGCATCGCGCGTGGGATATCCAGCACGTCCAGCATTTTATCGTCCCAGTCCAAATCATGGATGTTGAACAGCATGGTTCGTGAGGCGTTGGTGTAATCCGTAACGTGGACGCGGCCCTGCGTCATCTTCCAGATAAGCCAGGTATCCACCGTACCGAACAGCAGCTCGCCACGCTTCGCGCGTTCGCGCGAACCTTCCACATGGTCAAGGATCCATTTCACTTTAGTGCCAGAGAAGTACGGGTCGACGACCAGACCGGTATTGTCGCGGATGTAATCTTCCAGGCCGTCGCGTTTAAGCTGTTCGCAAATATCGGCGGTACGACGGCACTGCCAGACAATAGCGTTGTATATCGGTTTGCCGGTTTCACGTTCCCAGACGATCGCGGTTTCACGTTGGTTGGTGATACCGATAGCGGCAATCTGATCGGAACTGATATCGGCCTTAGCCAGCACTTCTACCAGCGTTGAGCTTTGGGACGCCCAAATTTCCATCGGGTCGTGTTCTACCCAGCCTGGCTTAGGATAAATTTGCTCAAATTCACGCTGTGATACGCTGACGATATTCGCGTCATGATCCATAACGACCGCGCGGGAGCTGGTGGTACCCTGGTCGAGCGCAACGATATATTTTTTTTCAGTCATAATTTTGTCCCGTAATCAGATTACAGCGAAGCATTTTGTTGTGTGGTCGCGGTGGAGTCCTTCTCTTCCACGACGCAGGTATCGCACGGCAAATGACGGCCAATAAATTTGCGATAAGCAAACGCGCCCAGAATGGCGCCGACGATGGGGCCAAACAGCGGCACCAGGAAGTAAGGAATGTCTCTACCGCCGGTAAACGCAATTTCACCCCAGCCGGCAAGCCCGGCGAACATTTTGGGGCCAAAGTCACGCGCCGGATTCATCGCAAACCCGGTCAACGGCCCCATAGAGGCACCGATAACGGCGATCAGTAAACCAATGAGCAGTGGCGCAAGCGGACCGCGAGGTACGCCGTTGCCGTCGTCGGTCAGCGCCAGAATCAGCCCCATCAGAATAGCGGTAATCACCATTTCAACCGCGAAGGCCTGCACAAAATTGATATGAGGATTCGGGTAAGTTGAGAAAATGCCTGCGAGATCGAGACTTTCAACGCTGCCACGGACGATATGGTGGGTTTGTTCGAAGTCCACAAAAAGATTGTAATAAAGCCCGTAAACTAACGCCGCTGCGCAAAAGGCGCCGGCAACTTGAGAAATAATAAAAGGAACAACTTTACGTTTGTCGAAACAGGCAAATAGCCAGAGTGCGATGGTCACTGCCGGGTTCAGGTGTGCGCCAGAAACACCTGCCGTCAGGTAGATAGCCATCGCTACCCCCAGACCCCAGATGACGCTGATTTCCCACTGTCCAAAAGTAGCTCCGGCAACTTTAAGCGCAGCGACACAACCCACACCGAAAAAAATCAACAACCCGGTACCGAGGAATTCAGCAATGCACTGGCCTTTTAAGGTTGATGTTTGACTCATAATCGGATCCTGAAGAGTATGTAATGATTATTGGTATGCGAGGAGGTCATGGACATCCACGATGCCCTGTAGGCACACTGTTAATTTATCGTTAACGAGCAAAAACGAGAAATATCGAAATCAAAATGTGTGTACTGCGTCAATAAAATGAGCGTTATCGCGCCATGAAGCGCATTTTGAGACAGCAGAAGAGAGTGAATTGAATCATTTCATTAACCAATATGTTAACACTTTTAAGTTATTGAATGAATGTTACCAGGAGATGGATGAAAATTGCTGCAAACCGCGATCTACGCGGTATGTCGCTGGACAGCGAGAGCGGGGCTTCATACAATCGACACTATATATTGTGCGCGTTTACGTGAAGCGTCGCCTTGCAATTCAGGAGAGGTAAGATCATGTCTTTAGAAGTGTTTGAGAAACTGGAAGCAAAAGTACAGCAGGCGATTGACACCATCACCCTGTTACAGATGGAAATTGAAGAGCTGAAAGAAAAAAACAACAGCCTGACGCAGGAAGTGCAGTCTGCACAGCATCAGCGTGAAGAACTCGAGCGTGAAAATAATTCTCTGAAGGAACAGCAGAGCGGCTGGCAGGAACGTTTGCAGGCGCTGCTTGGTCGTATGGAAGAAGTCTAATCCTCGTCATATTTCACGTTATGGCGGCGTTGGCTGCGTGCGTTCACCCCAGTCACATAGTGGCCTATGCTCCTGGGGATTCACTTACTTGCCGCCTTGCCCTGACGCGAAATCTATAGAGGATTTAGAATGCGGACACCGGTGGGCCGGATAAGGCGTAAGCTGCCATCCGGCAATCAGCGACAACGCATAAAAAAGGCGCCGTAAGGCGCCTTTTTTGATCACTCGATATCAAGCGGGTCTTCGGAAAGGATAATCCCGGTGTTGTCGGCATAGAGATGATCGCCGGAGAAGAACGTCACGCCGCCGAAATTGACGCGCACATCGCTTTCCCCAATGCCTTCACCTGCGGCGCCAACCGGAATGGCGGCGATCGCCTGAATGCCGATATCCAGCTCTTCCAGATCGTCCACCTGACGCACCGCGCCATAGATAACCAGCCCTTCCCATTCATTTTGCGTGGCCAGACGCGCCAGCTCCGCATCGACTAATGCACGACGGACAGAACCGCCGCCATCGACCAGCAGAACCCGACCACGGCCATTTTGTTCGAGCAGATCGTACAGCAACCCGTTGTCCTCGAAACATTTTACCGTGATGATTTGTCCGCCAAACGACGACCGCCCTCCAAAATTAGAGAACAGCGGTTCCACGACGTTGACATCTTCCTGATAGATGTCACAAAGCTCGGAAGTATCGTATTTCATAGGCTTAACGTTCAGTTGCTGCGAGAATTTTTAGTATATCGCGCTAAGTATACTGTTGGCAAAATCATCAATTGTTAATTGATATTTGTCAGTTAAACGGCCCACTGACTTAAGAGTATCCCAATCACAAATAACAGGTTGGTTAACAACGCGCCTTTAACGGTACGTTCAAGCATCGGGCGCATTGCCGCAGGCTCCCTTTCGCGCATTACGTAGCGCGCTTGTTTAATGAGCAAGGGCGCGGCCAGAATAAACAACCATCCCCACGGACTGTGTAGCGAGAGCAGATTAAACAGCGCCAGACAGAGCAGCGCGCCTAGCAACAGGCAGGCGTGATAACGACGCGCGTTGACATCGCCCAGTCGTACTACAAGGGTGTTTTTGCCGTTCTCTCTGTCGCTATTAATATCGCGCAGGTTATTAATATTCAGCACCGCCGTCGCCAGTAAACCGCAGGCGGTGGCCGGGAGAATCAGCGCCGGAATCAGCGTATGCGCCTGGAGATACCAGCTCCCCATGACACTTAGCCAGCCAAAGAATACCAGGACAGAGATATCACCCAGCCCGATATAGCCGTAGGGCCGATTACCCACGGTGTAGGTGATGGCGGCGATAATCGACAGCCCGCCCAAAATCAGGAAGCCGACAAAATCGGTTAACGTATGGCACGCGACCGCCACCAGCGCCAGTCCGGAGATACAGATCAGCACGACGGTAATGATTAACGCCCGCTTCATCTCCTGTCGGGTGATGACGCCTTTTTGCATCCCCCGCAGCGGCCCGATGCGATCCGGTTTATCGCTGCCTTTGACAGCGTCGCCATAATCGTTGGCGAGGTTGGATAAAATTTGCAACAGCCCGGCGGTGATAAGGGCCAGCAGTGCGACCAGAGGATCGAAATAGCCTTGCCACCATGCCAGGGCCGTACCGACGATAATCGCCGCGAAGGCGAGGGGTAAGGTTTTGGGTCGTAAGCTTTCCAGCCAGGCCTGGGTGCGGCTAATTTGTTGTTGTTCAGTCATATTTAGCGCCAATAAAAATGGGGCTTTTCAGCCCCATCAACAGTGATGAAAATGCATTGGACGCGATTATAAGATAAAACGGCTTAGATCTTCATCTGCGACCAGCGCATCCAGATGTTTGCTCACATATTCCGCATCAATTGTGATGTTTTGGCCGTGCAGATCGCTGGCGTTATAGGAAATCTCTTCCATCAGACGCTCCAGTACGGTATGCAGACGGCGCGCGCCGATGTTTTCGGTGGTTTCGTTAACCTGCCAGGCGGCTTCGGCAATACGTTTAATACCGGAATCGGTGAACTCGATATTGACGCCTTCAGTTGCCATCAGCGCTTTATACTGCACGGTGACGGACGCGTTTGGCTCGGTCAAAATGCGTTCGAAATCGCTGGTGGTCAGCGCCTGAAGCTCAACGCGAATCGGCAGGCGGCCCTGCAGTTCCGGGATCAGATCAGACGGCTTCGCCACCTGGAACGCGCCAGAGGCGATAAACAGAATATGATCCGTTTTGACCATCCCGTGTTTGGTCGAAACCGTGCAGCCTTCTACCAGCGGCAGTAAGTCGCGCTGTACGCCTTCGCGTGAAACATCCGGGCCGGAGGTTTCGCCACGCTTACAAATTTTGTCAATTTCATCGATAAACACGATGCCGTGCTGTTCAACCGCGTCGATAGCGTCCTGTTTCAGCTCTTCCGGGTTGACCAGCTTAGCAGCCTCTTCTTCAACCAACAGTTTCATCGCGTCTTTAATTTTCAGCTTACGCGGTTTCTGTTTCTGACCGCCCAGGTTCTGGAACATAGACTGCAACTGGCTGGTCATCTCTTCCATGCCCGGAGGCGCCATAATCTCTACGCCCATCGGCGCGGCGGCGAGGTTAATCTCGATCTCTTTATCGTCGAGCTGGCCTTCGCGCAGTTTTTTGCGGAACGTTTGACGGGCGGCAGAAGGCTCCTGCTGCTGTTCGGCCTGGCCCCAGTTATTTTTTGCGGGTGGGATCAGCACGTCGAGAATACGTTCTTCCGCCAACTCTTCCGCACGATAGCGGTTTTTCTCGATAGCCTGTACGCGAACCATTTTCACAGCGGCATCGGTCAGATCGCGGATGATAGAGTCCACTTCTTTCCCGACGTAGCCCACTTCGGTGAATTTGGTGGCTTCGACTTTAATGAACGGTGCGTTGGCGAGTTTTGCCAGACGACGGGCGATTTCGGTTTTACCGACGCCGGTCGGGCCAATCATCAGAATATTTTTCGGCGTTACTTCGTGGCGCAGCTCTTCATCAAGCTGCATACGACGCCAGCGGTTACGCAATGCAATCGCCACGGAACGCTTTGCGTTATCCTGGCCGATAATGTGTTTGTTCAGTTCGCTGACAATTTCGCGTGGGGTCATTTCAGACATGAGGGGTCCTTACGCTTTGGCGGTCAATTCTTCAATGGTGTGGAAATGGTTGGTGTAAATGCAGATATCGCCTGCAATATCCAACGCCTTTTCAGCAATTTCGCGCGCGCCGAGCTCGGTATTTTCCAACAGAGCGCGAGCGGCAGCCTGGGCATAAGGACCGCCGGAGCCGATAGCAATTAAATCGTTTTCAGGTTGCACGACATCGCCGTTACCCGTGATGATGAGCGAGGCGGTTTCATCCGCGACGGCCAGCAACGCTTCCAGTTTGCGTAGCATACGGTCGGTACGCCAGTCTTTCGCCAGTTCAACGGCGGCTTTGACCAGGTGCCCCTGATGCATTTCCAGTTTACGTTCAAACAGCTCGAACAGCGTGAATGCATCCGCAGTACCGCCCGCAAAGCCCGCAATGACCTTGTCGTTGTAGAGGCGGCGGACTTTCTTCACGTTGCCTTTCATTACTGTGTTACCCAGTGTGGCCTGACCATCACCGGCGATTACCACGTGGCCGTTACGGCGTACGCTTACTATTGTTGTCACGAGCAGACCCCTTGGTTACTAATGCTGAATTGCGGCCCCGTACGGCGTACGGGGCATAATGCAAGTATAGATGGGGGAGATTTTGAGGGTTTCAACCCCCGGTGGCGAGTCGAATGCAGTTTGTATGGCCCGCCATCTTCAGACGGTTAATGGTGCTGTCGGCATTTTCTTTACCTTTCACCGGCCCGATAACCACGCGATTCCAGCCGTTATTGGTGGTAATTTTGGAGTCAAAGCCTTCAAACGCCAGCTGAGCGCGGACGCTTTCTGCCTGCTCAGCGCCTTTGAATGAACCACATTGCACCATCCAGCGACGTTCATCTTTTTTCTCTGCTGTCGCCTTCGGCGCTTCAGGCGCGCGCGTAATGGGCGCGGCTTTTGGCGCTGCCGCGCTGGTATGCGCCGGCGTTTGCAGCAAATCCTGATAAGGTTGCTGCGAGGCCGTCTGCTTCGGCGGCTGACTTTGGCGCGCGGGTTGCGCCGGGGCGGACTGTACCGTGCGCGTTTGCGGCTGTTCGTTTACCCGCGGCTGCGTACGTGGTTGCTGAACAGGCTGCGTTTGAGCCCACTGCTGCTGCTGCTGCTGCTGCTGCGCCTGACGCTGGCGCTGTAGCGTTTGCTGGCGTTGTTCTGGCGTCTGCTCGTTCCACGGCACTTCGTTAAGTTGCGTTGGCTGCTGACGCATATCCGCCTGCATCTGCTCCAGGAGTTGACGCTGTTCGCTGGTGAGCTGATTCGGATTCATGACTTCGCCGCCGGCGGACGGTTCCGTTGGCGTACGCACGCCCGGCTGGCGACTTTCCAGCTCTTTGATGTAACGCCAGCGCTCTTCCGGTTTTGGCGGAAGCCCATTGCCGGTGACTTTCTGGTTTTGTAGCGTTTCGGACTCTTCTTTCTTATGGTGAGTAATGAAGTACAGACCGCCGATAAAGGTCACAAGGACGGCTGCCGCAATCGCGACCATTGCCGGCGAGACGGCAGGCATGTTGCTTTGCTTCTTCCGTGAGTTCCGTGAGGTGCTCTTTTTGCGCCGCGAAGGAGCCGGTTGGCCGCGACGTACATAATCTCGTTGTGCCACTATCGTTTCGCTGTATTTATTCGTTCGTCAGCCCGTCATGTTACTGAAGCGGCGGGCCTTTGACCAGACAGGTGAGTCTTAAAGCTATTTACTTTAGGGTAAAGCGCGCGTAGAACCGCGAATAATCAGCTCGCAATCCATTAAACGCGAGCCGCTGCTCACATTTTGCCCCTGCATCTGATCGAGCAACAGCAGCATCGCCTCGCGACCAATGTCAAAACGCGGCTGCGCCACGGTTGTCAACGGAGGGTCGCAAAACTCGGCCAGCGCGATATTGTCAAAGCCGATAATCGACAGATCGTCAGGCACTTTCAGACCCTGGCGCTTGGCCCAGGAGACGGCGCCCAGCGCCATTACGTCGCTATGACAAAAGACGGCGGTAGGCGGCAACGGTTGCTCAAGCAACTGCTTTAATGCGTTTGCCCCGGCTTCAAAGGTAAAGTCGCCACGGGCGATGTAATGCGGATCGACCACAATGCCACTGCGTCTTAATGCCTGTACGTAACCTTGTAAGCGATAGTGACAGAGCGGCATATCTTCCGGCCCCGCAATACAACCAATCCGCTTGTGGCCCAAATCCAACAGGTAGTTCATGGCGTTGAACGCGGCGGTCAGGTTATCGATATGTACCGTCGGCAGTTCAAGCTCCGGCGCAAACTCATTCGACATCACCATCGGAGGCAAATTGCGCTGCTCCTCAACGCTGGCGTCAAAGGGCAGCCGGGAACTGAGAAGTACCATGCCGTCGATCTGTTTGGTGATGATGAGATTAAGAAAGGTTTTTTCTTTCTGGTTTTGATGGGCGCAATCGCCAATCAGCACCAGATACCCCTGTTCTGCCGCGGTCACTTCGATACCGCGGATAATTTCACTGAAGAAGGGATCGCAAATATCCGGGACAATCACCAGAATCGTACGGGATTCATTGCGTTTTACATTTCGCCCCATCGACTGCGGGAAATAACCCACTTCAAGCGCGGCCTGCTCAACCCGGCTACGGGTCGACTGGGAGACTTTATCGGGGTTCATTAACGCGCGGGATACGGTTGCTGTAGAGACTTTCGCCTTCAACGCAACATCCTTCATCGTAGCGGCAGTAACCTGCTTGTTCGATTTCACTCTTTCTCCTCGCCTGGGAACTGCTGGCGCAGATCTATCCCTGGTAACACTCATCGAAAACATTTTTATCAGATAGTGCGTGGAAGCGGTTACAGAATTTTCATAAAAAGTGTGATGGATCTTTAATTTTACGATCCGCCTCGCATCGTGAGGACTATCCTTCAATCGGATCGACGTCCAGAACCCATTTAACTTTCCGCGCTTCCGGGAGCGTATTGATCAACGCCAGCGTGCCGCTGATGATGTGTTGCAGGCGAATCCGTGAAGGATGCTGAAGTAAAATTTGCCAGCGATAGCGGCCGCCGCGTTTTGGCGCGAGGGCCGGAACCGGACCTAAGATCCACAGCTTATCGTCTGATAGCGGGCTGGCCTGAATCAGATTACGCAACTGTTGGAGAAAGACGGGCGCCTGCTGATTGTTGTGATCCTCTGCGCGAATAATGACGTGGCTGGTCCACGGCGGAAGCTGGAGCGTTTGCCGTTCCGCCAGCGCCTGCTCCGCAAACGCATCATAGCCTTTATACAGTAACGTTTGCAGCAGGGGATGCTCAGGATGGTGCGTTTGGAGCACCACTTCGCCCTGTTTGCCCGCGCGCCCGGCGCGACCGGAAACCTGAGTGTAGAGCTGGGCGAAGCGTTCCGCCGAACGAAAATCTGCGGAAAAAAGCGCGCCATCGACGTCCAACAACGCCACCAGCGTGACGTCCGGGAAGTGATGGCCTTTCGCCAGCATTTGTGTGCCTATCAGAATGCGCGCTCCGCCGCGGTGAACTTCCGCCAGATGCTGCTCCAGCGCGCCTTTACGACTGGTGGTATCGCGGTCGATTCGTGAGATCGGCACGCCGGGGAAGAAGGGCGCCAGCACCTGCTCCAGCTGTTCCGTCCCTAACCCAACCGGTAGCATATGTGTGGAGCCGCAGGAGGGGCACTGACGCGGCACCGGACGCTGGCTGTCGCAGTGATGACAGCGTAAATGATGCTGCGCCTGGTGCAGCGTGTAGTAGTGATCGCAACGCGGGCACTCCGCAATCCAGCCGCAGTCGTGGCAAAGCAGCGCGGGCGCGAATCCCCGGCGGTTAAGAAATAAAATTACCTGATTGTCGGCCTGGAGATGTTGGCGCATACGGGCGATAAGGGCGGGCGCCAGTCCCGCCTGAAGACGCTGGCCTTTTAAATCCAGCACATGCTGTAGGGCTGGGCGGGCGTTGCCTGCGCGCCGCGTCAGACGCAGCATCCGGTATTTTTTCTGCCGCACGTTGCATAGCGTTTCCAGGGCTGGGGTGGCGGAGCCGAGAATAATCGGGATCTGCTCGCTATGGGCGCGATACACAGCCAAATCGCGGGCATGGTAGCGCCACCCTTCCTGCTGTTTATAAGAGCTGTCGTGCTCTTCGTCGATGACAATTACGCCAAGATTTTTAAACGGCGTAAACAGCGAGGAGCGCGTGCCGATGACAATCGCCGCTTCGCCGTTTTTCGCTTTCAGCCATGCCGAAAGACGCTCGCTGTCGTTTAGCCCGGAATGCAGCACTTCCACCGGCGCGTTAAAACGTTCGCGAAAACGGGCGATCGTTTGCGGCGTCAGGCCGATTTCCGGCACCATCACCAGCGCCTGTTTGCCCTGGGCGAGGACGTTTTCCAGCACGCTCAGATACACTTCGGTCTTGCCGGAACCGGTTACGCCTGCCAGCAACCAGGCGGAGAAACCGTCCGACGTGCTGTGAATCGCGCCGACTGCTGTCGCCTGTTCGGTATTCAGCCGCAGGCGCTCTCCTGCGACGGCATAACGCTCCCGCCAGTCGGTAAACGCGGGCGTTTCACTGGCAAGCTCACAAAGTCCCTTACGCCGCAGCGTTTGCAGCGTGGCGTCAGTAAAATCAAGCTCGGCTACCTGATAGCGCCAGATCTTTCCTTGCCGTAGCGCCGCCAGCGCCTGTTGTTGTTTGGCGGAGCGTTTCAGGCTGTTGATATCGACGGCTTGCCCCTCTTCGGTGGCGAACCAATACCATAGGGGCGCGTTGCTGGCTGGTTTTCCCTGACGCAATAAAACCGGCAGAGCGTGAAACAGAACGTCGCCGAGGGGATGGTGGTAGTAATCCGCCGCCCAGAGGAGTAAGCGCCAGATGGAGGGAGAAAAGATTGGCTCGTTATCCAGGATTTCAATGACCGATTTTAATTCATCGAGCGGCAATTCGCTGTGGTCGCTAACCGAGACGACAATGCCCACGCGCTCTTGCTGCTTGCCGAATGGCACGCGCACGCGGCACCCGGCTTTGGCGACCCCGCCTTCCGGCAGCAGGTAATCAAAGGTTCGGGGAAGCGGAACGGGCAAGGCAACGTGCGCGACGGACATAGCATCTTCCTGACTTGAAATTTCGTCGGGTAGTATACACATTACGATAAGGGAGCGCGGATCAGTTTGCATACGGTGGTCAAATTCTGTATGATTCGCCGCCTTTGGTGCGTGTTGTGAGCATCAAACCCTTTACTATTAACTTCGCGTGGTGTCTGGCGTTAGGGCTGGAAGAGCGACGCGGCCTTACACTGAGGTTCCCCATGAAAAAAGGTATTCACCCGAATTACGTAGAAATTACTGCAACCTGTTCTTGCGGTAATGTTATCAAAACCCACTCTACCGTGGGTCACGACCTGAACCTGGACGTGTGCGGCAAATGCCACCCGTTCTTCACTGGTAAGCAGCGTGTTGTTGATACCGGTGGTCGTGTTGAGCGCTTCAACAAGCGCTTCAGCATCCCTGGCAGCAAATAAGTTACTAAGTTACCGCCAGAAAAAAAAGCGCCGCAGGGCGCTTTTTTTGTTTTCTAGGGATAACAGTATTTGTTCAGACACATTCTGTGATCCGTAATCGCTTTCATTACGCTTCCTGCCGTGAGTTTTAACGAAGGATTTATAGTCAGTCCCGCGCTTTCCAGCCCCTTCGCTGTCCATTTATTGCAGGTATTGAGTATGCCGTAGCGGCCATTCGCGGCGTAAAACTGGCTATCGCCGTAAATTCCTTGTTTTAACGGAATCAGATTACCCTCTGCGTCACGCGCAAAGCTGCGGCCCAGATAACGCATCAGACTGTTACGCTGGTTTGTGTGCAGGAGCAGTGATTTTATCTCGCTACCGGCGAAATAGCGTTCTGGTTTACCGGAAAAGGCGACGATGTGCATAACCGCGCCGGATGACCAGAACATGGCCTGGAGCGTAAGCGCGGTGGTTATTTCTTGTGACTGATAAAAGCCCTTATCGCCCCAGCCGATTTCATACCACTGCGTCTCCTGAGCGAACCGTTTTTTAAGCTGTGGCAGAACGGTATTAACATCATGGGCCGGCGCAATAATTCCCGTGTGCCAGCCATGACTGACGATATAGATTTCCGTCGGGGAGGGCTGTCCGCCTGTCGTAGGTTTTACGGCTTGTGGAAAGGTTGTGCAGCCATATAGCAATAAACTTAACCAGGCGATAAAGAGATTTTTCATGACATATCACCAGCAAAGGCGCGGTATGTTGTGGCGTTTGTCTAATGACGCTGCGTTTATCGGGTCGGTGCCGGATTGGTAATTCATTGATATTTTTGCATTCCTCTTCGAGGGCAATAAGGCGAATGTCATAACTACAATACGTTTTAACCATTCAGGCGGAAGTTAGCTTCCGCCTGTTTTACTTTTACTATCACGCTTTATTTTTTAAACATCTGCTCTGGATCGATAATCAGCGCCCGATAACCCAGCATACCGGCACGGTTACTGTGTACTTTTAGCTCCAGCATCACATCCTGAGTACCGTCTTTGACTTCATCCAGAACGGAAACGATCGGTTTTGTACCGCTCATTCCCGCTGTAGCCGAGTACATGAACATCGTTTTGGTTTCCGGGCGATATTCCGTGACGGAAGTAATGGCGCTGTACCAGTCAAAACCGCGCTCTTTACCATATTCCCACATTTGGGAAACTGTCATATTTTTTTCGTCAATTTGATATTCCACGCCGCGGGAATATTTCATTGATGGCATGGCCGGTTGTTCCATGCCGCGCGCATCGCCGTTATCAAAGGCGGTCACGACGGTTTTACCTCCGGTGCTTTTGGATGGCACTAACCAACCGGTATGTTGTGTCCATGTCCAGTCAAATCCACCGTCGCAGTGGTGCGCTTCGCAGGTTAGTGGTTTACCGTTGCTGTCTACGGGTTTCAGCACTTTTTTCGCCAGTTCGCCTTTCCAGCCGGATGGATCGGAAAGTATCCATTTCACTTTTTTATCGCGACCAATTTTGATGATGGCAGACTGGTGGCGCGAGCTAATGATAATGCTGTCGTCGCGAGGATCGTAGCTGACGGAGTTAACATGCGCCCAGTTGCGGCCCGGGCCGGAACCCGCGATATCGCCGAAGGGTTGTTTTGCAAGCTGCTCTTTGGTCATGACCTGACCGGAGTGTTCGGCATCGACGCTCAAACATACCGCTCCCTGATCCATCGCCAGAATAACGTCGTCACGATAGGGGTCGAGGATTTTTGGCAGATCCCAGTAATCGACGGTATCGCCGTTCTGGTCAACTTCAAGAATATGATCACGCACCGTATTGATGGTGTATTTACCATTTAATGGATAATTTTCTTTTGCGACACGCAGCAGGTAGGTGCCTTTCGGCGTTTCGGTAATGGCGTGCGAAAAATCAATAAATCCTTTTGGCAGTCGTTTATCGGAAATAACGCGGCCTAAGAAATCATATTTAAAGTAACGTTGACCCTGGCCAAAAATAAGATTGCCATCGTTAACCTGATGGAAGCTCATCATGGAACCAAAGCGCGTTATATCATCCTGGTTACGGAATTTATCAATATTCATATAGCCGCGAACATCGCCATTCGTATCGCTAATCCAGTTGATACCGGTATAATCCCAGTTCGCCGCGCCGCCTGCGACATGCATAATGTGGCCGGCTCTTGGCATCCCCGTTATATGGTTAAAAAGATATAAGCGATTTTTAAGCGAGCTATCGACTTTAACCGGTTCTACCGTAGGAAGAACGGCAGTTTGCCCGGTAGTAGAGGGTAATGATACCGGTGCGGCGTAAATGGACCACGTATAAGTTTGTTTTTTACCTTCTTCAGTCCAGTCAACTTTAACTTTATTGACATAATCTGGATACAAGCCAAATACAGGTATGCCGTCATGGGTATTTATAGCCTGCGGGCCGACATCATAACTGATCGGGATACCTTTTTCCCCTTTCCCTAAAACGGTAACCTTCACGTTCTGTACATTATGATTGGCTTTATTAATGATTGCTGTTAATGGGAAAACGCCGCCGTAGGGGGCGACATCGACCATACCTAATGGCCCCTCATGGACTGGAATGACATCTGCTGATGCGACCATTGGCCTGTTTGGGTCTAAAACACCTGAGGCCAAAACGCTGCCGCTCAAACACAGGCAGCATAATACAGGTAAGACTTTCCTTGTAAATAACATATTTATTTCCCCATTCGATATTATCGATAAAATGAATGTATATTAACCTTCTTATTTATCGGAGATGAAAAAACATTTAAAAAAGTAAAACAATCCGCGGAGGGGAATAATGATGTTGGTCACAAATATGAGGTGTCCATGGTCTTTTTAACAATACTTATCGTTATACTATTTGTTCAGTAAATATATGGCGGTGTATTATTATTCATGTACGCTTTGCTACGTGAAACATTAAATAAATATTGGAAGTTTAAATATAATAAAATTATATCGGTTATGGCATGTCGGGAATTTTTTGCAGGAAAATAACGAAGAGAAACTTATCATGTCTGACAAATTTATCCACTGAGGGCTATTCGGGAAGATGAACGGTTAGAAAAATGTCGGAGATAGCTGTGTACAGGGGGAATCGTTAAAAAAGCGCGGCCAGAGGCGTTCTGACCGCATGCTTTGCTATCAGTATTCCCACGTTTCCGGGTCAATCCCCATCTCACGCATGATCTCTTTTGCCGCTTCCGGGATTTCATCGCTGCGCTCTTTTCGCAGATCGGCATCATCCGGCAAGGGTTGCCCGGTAAAGGCGTGCAGAAATGCTTCACACAACAGCTCGCTGTTGGTGGCGTGGCGCAGGTTGTTCACCTGACGACGCGTACGTTCATCGGTGAGGATTTTTAACACCTTCAGAGGAATGGAAACCGTAATTTTTTTGACTTGCTCACTCTTCTTACCGTGCTCAGCGTATGGGCTGATATATTCGCCGCTCCATTCAGCCATGAGATACTTAATCCTCTTCGTCATTAATATTGAGGTCTGAACCTGAGCCCGGACCATAATCGCGCGTAGTTTACCGTAGTGGCGCGGCCCTGACACGAAGTTAGCGGTCGCAGATGTGCGCTAATGCATATAATTTTAACGGCTATTTGCGGTTTGCTCAATCTATACGCAAAGAAGTTTAGATGTCCAGATGTATTGACGTCTATTGTGGTAGTGGTTAATCTGTGGCCTGACTTTCACCGACTCAGCCAGGAATATCTTCATATGACGCGTAAACAGGCCACTATCGCAGTGCGTAGCGGATTAAACGACGACGAGCAATACGGCTGCGTTGTGCCGCCAATCCACCTCTCCAGTACCTATAACTTTACCGGTTTCAATGAGCCGCGCGCGCATGATTATTCCCGCCGCGGTAATCCCACGCGTGATGTGGTTCAGCGCGCATTAGCGGAACTGGAAGGCGGCGCGGGCGCGGTATTGACGAATACCGGCATGTCGGCGATTCATCTGGTCACCACCGTTTTCCTCAAGCCGGGCGATCTGCTGGTCGCGCCGCATGATTGCTACGGCGGCAGTTATCGTCTGTTTGACAGTCTGGCGACACGCGGCTGTTATCGTGTGCGGTTTGTCGATCAGGGCGATGAACGCGCCTTACAGGCGGCGCTGGAAGAAAAACCGAAGCTGGTACTGGTAGAAAGTCCAAGTAATCCATTGTTACGCGTGGTGGATATTGCGAAAATCTGTCGGCTGGCGCGCGAGGCGGGCGCAGTGAGCGTCGTTGATAACACGTTTTTAAGCCCGGCGCTGCAAAATCCGCTGGCGTTGGGTGCCGATCTGGTGTTGCATTCATGCACGAAATATCTCAATGGTCATTCGGATGTTGTGGCCGGCGTGGTGATTGCTAAAGATCCGGAAATGGTCACTGAACTGGCGTGGTGGGCGAATAATATTGGCGTGACCGGCGGGGCGTTTGATAGCTATCTGCTGCTGCGCGGTTTGCGAACTCTGGTGCCGCGTATGGAGCTGGCGCAGCGCAACGCGCAGGCGATTGTGAAATATCTGCAAACCCAGCCGTTGGTGAAAAAACTGTATCACCCGTCGCTGCCGGAAAATCAGGGGCATGAAATTGCCGCGCGCCAGCAAAAAGGCTTTGGCGCAATGTTGAGTTTTGAACTGGATGGGGATGAGGAGACGCTGCGTCGTTTTCTGGGCGGGCTGTCGCTGTTTACGCTGGCGGAATCTTTAGGGGGAGTGGAAAGTTTGATCTCTCACGCCGCCACCATGACGCATGCCGGTATGTCGCCGCAGGCGCGTGCCGCCGCCGGGATCTCCGAAACGCTACTGCGTATCTCCACCGGTATTGAAGATGGCGAAGATTTAATTGCCGACCTGGAAAATGGCTTCCGGGCTGCAAACAAGGGGTAAACATGAGTGTGATTGCGCAGGCAGGGGCGAAAGGTCGTCAACTGCATAAATTTGGCGGCAGTAGTCTGGCGGATGTGAAGTGTTACCTGCGTGTCGCAGGCATTATGGCGGAGTATTCGCAGCCTGACGATATGATGGTAGTGTCCGCCGCAGGCAGTACCACCAACCAGTTGATTAGCTGGCTCAAGTTAAGCCAGACCGATCGCCTTTCTGCGCATCAGGTATTACAGACGTTACGCCGCTACCAGTGCGATCTGATTAGCGGGCTGCTTCCCGCCGACGCGGCAGATGACTTAATCAGCGCTTTTATCAGCGATCTGGAACGTCTTGCCGCCTTGCTCGACGGCGGCGTAACGGATGCCGTCTATGCTGAGATTGTCGGACACGGCGAAATTTGGTCGGCGAGATTGATGTCCGCCGTCCTGAATCAGCAGGGGCTGGATGCCGCCTGGCTGGACGCGCGCGCATTTTTACGCGCCGAACGCGCCGCACAGCCGCAGGTTGATGAAGGGCTATCTTATCCTTTATTGCAGCAGCTACTGGCGCAGCATCCGGGCAAACGTCTGGTCGTGACCGGCTTTATCAGCCGCAATCATGACGGCGAAACAGTCCTGTTAGGCCGGAACGGTTCCGACTATTCCGCCACGCAAATCGGCGCGCTGGCGGGCGTTTCCCGCGTGACCATCTGGAGCGATGTCGCGGGCGTTTATAGCGCCGACCCGCGCAAAGTGAAAGATGCCTGCCTGCTGCCGTTGCTGCGTCTGGACGAAGCCAGCGAGCTGGCGCGTCTGGCGGCGCCTGTTCTGCACGCCCGCACGCTACAGCCAGTGTCCGGCAGCGATATCGATTTGCAGTTGCGCTGTAGCTACACGCCGGATCAAGGGTCAACCCGAATTGAACGAGTGCTGGCTTCCGGGACGGGCGCGCGTATCGTGACCAGTCACGATGATATCTGTCTGATTGAGTTTCAGGTGCCTGCCAGCCAGGATTTCAGGCTGGCGCATAAAGAGCTCGACCACATTTTAAAACGGGCGCAGGTGCGTCCGCTGGCGGTGGGCGTGCATCGCGATCGCCAGCTATTGCAGTTCTGCTATACCGCCGAGGTAGCGGATAGCGTACTGAAACTCCTCGACGATGTCGGGCTGCCGGGCGAATTGCGCCTGCGACAGGGGCTGGCGCTGGTGGCGATGGTCGGTGCGGGCGTCACTCGCAATCCGCTACACTGCCATCGCTTCTGGCAGCAGTTGAAAGGTCAGCCAGTGGAATTTACCTGGCAGTCGGAGGAGGGCATCAGTCTGGTGGCGGTGCTGCGTACCGGCCCAACTGAGAGCCTGATTCAGGGACTGCATCAGTCGGTTTTCCGCGCCGAAAAACGCATTGGCCTGATGCTGTTCGGTAAGGGGAACATCGGTTCCCGTTGGCTGGAACTGTTTGCCCGTGAACAAAGCACGCTTTCCGCGCGTACTGGTTTTGAATTTGTGCTGGCGGGCGTGGTGGATAGCCGCCGTAGCCTGTTGAATTATGAAGGGCTGGACGCCAGCCGCGCGCTGGCATTCTTTGATGATGAAGCCGTTGAGCAGGACGAAGAGTCGCTATTCCTGTGGATGCGTGCGCATCCGTATGATGATTTAGTGGTGCTGGATGTGACAGCAAGCGAGCAACTGGCCGATCAGTACCTTGATTTCGCCAGCCACGGTTTTCATGTGATTAGCGCCAATAAACTGGCGGGCGCAAGCGCCAGCGATAAGTATCGCCAGATTCATGACGCGTTTGAAAAAACCGGGCGTTACTGGCTGTATAACGCCACCGTGGGCGCGGGATTGCCGATCAACCACACGGTGCGGGATCTGATTGACAGCGGCGATACGATTCTCTCGATCAGCGGGATCTTCTCCGGGACGCTATCCTGGCTGTTCCTGCAATTTGACGGCACGGTGCCGTTTACCGATCTGGTGGATCAGGCCTGGCAGCAGGGGCTGACCGAACCCGATCCGCGCGTCGATCTTTCCGGAAAAGATGTCATGCGTAAGCTGGTGATTCTGGCGCGCGAGGCGGGATACGACATCGAGCCGGATCAGGTGCGTGTAGAATCGTTGGTGCCGGCGCACTGTGAAGAAGGGTCTATCGATCACTTTTTCGAAAACGGCGACGCGCTGAATGAACAGATGGTGCAGCGTCTGGAGGCAGCCCGCGAACTGGGGCTGGTGTTGCGTTACGTGGCGCGTTTCGACGCCAATGGCAAAGCGCGCGTCGGCGTTGAAGCGGTGCGTCCGGAACATCCGCTGGCGGCGCTGCTGCCGTGCGATAATGTCTTTGCTATTGAAAGCCGCTGGTATCGCGATAACCCGCTGGTGATCCGTGGGCCGGGCGCGGGTCGAGATGTGACCGCCGGGGCGATTCAGTCGGATATCAACCGCCTGGCGCAGTTGCTGTAATAAAGGCAAGTTCGTGAGCGAAGCGCCGGGTTGCGCTTCGCTCCCTCATCAATACGTTATGCAGTCATTCTGTAGATACTGATATACGAAGCGCCATCCGATTGCTGACGAAACATTATGGCGTGATGCTTTTTACATTCTCAACCCGGACATCCATCCGGGGGTAAGGAATATTGATGCCGTTTTCATCCATTGCTTCCTTGATATTTTCCAGAAGATCGTAGTAAGTACTCCAGTACTGAGCGTTGGGCACCCATACGCGAACATAGAAATTCAGGCTAGAGGGCGCAAGTTCGCCCAGGCGGACCGTAATATCGCGGGTTTTATCAATGCGATGATCTTGCTCAATAATACGATGTATCACGTTTTTTACGTCAGCAATACGGCTTTGGTAATCCACGCCAATAATCAGATCAATACGTCGATAGGGGTGTCGTGAATAGTTGATAATATTATCAGCAATAATTTTACCATTCGGGATGACAACTTCTTTGCTATCCGCAGTGAGCAGAGTGGTGGAGAAAATATGGACCTTTTCTACTGTGCCGATAACCAGGCCAATTTGTACAATTTCCCCGGCGCGGAAAGGGCGCAGGGAGACAAGCAGTACGCCTGCGGCAAAGTTGGAAAGTGACCCTTGCAGCGCCAGACCAATGGCTAAACCCGCCGCGCCGATAACGGCAATAATTGAGGAGGTTTCTATACCGACACGGCCAAGAGCGGCTACTGCCGTGAAAGCTATCGTGATGTAGCGAACCAGCGCGGAGAAAAAGTGGACAATAGTGGCATCCACTTGCCGCCTGAGAAGTAATTTTTCCAGCCCCCTCGATAGTAAGCGAGCTATTAACTTACCGATGAAAAGTAGAATGATGGCGGCAACAACATTCCAGCCAAAATGAATTACCGAGTCACTGTGCTCGGCCATCCATTTGATCGCGCCTTTAATTTTTGGAAATAGCTCAAAACCTTCCATGTTTATCCTCTGTCAGCAGTATCCGCGGTATTAGCGGTAATAAAACGGTTCATTTTTGCCTGGATAATCGCCGCGCCGACGGGTGGTAGCAGTAACGCCCAGAATAGTGTCCAGCCGGTTCGTATTCCGCCATCTTCGTTTTTATTCGCCAGCAGATCGCGGATTTCGTCGCTAAGCGTCAGACACAATATGGCTGTGCCAAACGGCATAATGGCTGACAGCCATCCCGCGCCACATGCGGTCATGAGTCGGGGCGAAGGCGCCACAAATTGTATTTCCCGGTGAATTCTGAAGAACCAATAAATAATATAAAATGGAATGAAAAAGGCCAATAATGCGACGACAACGGGTTCTGCGCACTCAGGTCGCTGGGTTGATGAGAACCTTTTGGGCGGTGCAATATAGAAAAGTTCTTTTTTGAGCGGTAATAGTAGCAAAAGCGCGATAACCGCTAAAGTAATTACGATTATTCCTATATAAGGAATTGAGTATATAAATATAGACAGATAGCCAGCGATGATAAATTTGAACAGTAAGCAGAGGCTAAATAAAATAACAAATGTCTGAGCACTGCCGATAGCGCTGAAAAGCAGCATGGGGACTAACAGCGTTACGATCCCCATACCCAGATTAATTAAAAACTGCGCTATGATAAGCCTGACTACGTCAGACGGGCCATTTATGCAGAAGGAACAGACCACGCCAATGATTAACAGGAGCGCAACAAAGTAGAAGGGGTAACAATTTTTTATACGGCAGACAAACCAGCTGGCAACCATACCCAGGAGGTATCCCAGTTGGCCGCAAACGAGAATAACACCAATACGATCGGCTGGAATAGACAGTGATTTACTCCAAAAATAAACACCATACGACGATCCCAGCGAACTGATAAAAGAGAGCACCAAAAAGAAAAAAGTGATCCCCCAGAATCGATAGCTACTCAGGAGATCGGCGCAGGTCCATTTTTTATCTGATATTGACGGTAAAGTAATTTCCATATTTATCCCTTGTTTTCCATAGAAAATAAGAATGTATAGAACTATTTAAATTGATAATAAATATTGATTATGTGAATAACGTTTATAGCCGATTTTAACTTAAAACGAAGGGCCATTTTATCAAATAGTTCTATTCTTTTTCAGCGTATAAAAGTAGGATGTGAGGTGATTAAATCTATAGCGCCTTCTGAATGATAATCTGTGATTTTTTATGCGTGGCATTACATCATTGGGTTAAATGTGATTCCATTGTGAGTTATATTTTTCCGTCAGCAAATACAGAATTTGCGTGACGCGTTTGGCGGAATAGTGGGCGCTTTGCTGGAATTCAGGTTGTTGCCATAGCCAGGTAACAAAGCGGCGACTAGCCGCCAGATTAACGGCGACACCTTGTTCTAAGTGGGAACCGGTTAACGAACAGACCATTTTGCGGTTGTGACCTTGCCCCCAGAGCTGCCACTGATTTTGCCACCATCCCTGCCATGTTTTGCCTAACAGTTGCCACTCTGCGCGGCAATCGTCATCGTTTATCTCTTCCTCAACGAACCACAGCGAGGAGAGACGCTGGCGAAACCGCTCCGCCCATGCCGTAATGACCGCGCCGCGCAAAAAACACTCATGGGCAATGATGTGTGTCGTGACATCAGGAAAACGGTTTTTCAGCACCCGAAAATGACCATGCGCCGTAATGACCGGGCGAAGTATTGTTCCTTGCGCGTTACGTTTAAGCGCCGCCGGGCCATACTGAATCTCATCGAACTGACTGCGCTGTAAAAATTGCCGTTCTTTAATGGCGATACGGTGAATAATATCGCCCTTCTCGCCCTCGGGCGGCGCAATTCCTTTCCAGTGGTAATGCAAACTTTTTCCGGCAGACAGTAACGTGAAATTGCTGGAAAGGTGAAGAATATTGCCGCGAACAGCATCAAAACTGAATAAAAAGTACAATTGCTGGAAGGCATTCGCTCCCTGAAACGGTACGAGCAGCGGAATACTGCAAATCTGTTCCGGCGTTTCGGCGACATTCAGCGCGTGCTGTTTTGGCGTCCAGACTTTCTTACAGTACTGGCACTGAAGTCGCTGCGTTCCGCCGGGATTACGTCCATAACGAATCCATGTTTTTTGATAGCAGTCGGGGCAAAAGTGACCATGCTCTTTGGCATATTGCGCGATATAAGCAGACGCCCAGCGGCGAAATTCCCCCTCGTTGAAGAGCGGCGGATAACTGCCGCAGGCTCGACAATGCAATGCCGGATAACCCAGGCGATAGTCCGGCCACACATAATCCGGCGAGTCAGGCAGCCCAAGATTGCGACAACCAGCGCTTTTGCAGGCATTAATGGTGAACAGAGGCGGCATACATTTTACCAACGATTTTGGCAGGTCGTTGATTCTGCCTTCATAAAACGGTACGCGGGTGTGAGGACTCTCACATAAAAAAACCTTTCAGAACGTAACGTAGCGAATCTTTATATGACTGAAAGGGACTTATTTATGAAAGTAAAACTGCTTGCTGCCGGTATTTTGTTCACGCTGCCGTTCTGGGCCTGCGCCAAAGATGTCACCATTATTTACACCAACGATCTACACGCCCATGTGGAGCCTTATAAAGTGCCGTGGATTGCTGACGGTAAACGCGATATTGGCGGTTGGGCCAATATCACTACGCTGGTGAAGCAGGAAAAAGCCAAAAATAAGGCGACGTGGTTTTTTGATGCCGGAGATTACTTTACCGGACCGTATATCAGCAGCCTGACGAAGGGTAAAGCGATTATCGATATTTTGAATACCATGCAGTATGACGCTGCCACTATCGGTAATCATGAGTTCGATCATGGCTGGGACAATACATTGTTGCAACTGAGCCGAGCAAAATTCCCTATCGTACAGGGCAATATTTTTTATGAGGACAGCAGTAAATCCTTCTGGGATAAGCCGTACACCATTGTTGAAAAAGATGGCGTCAAGATTGGCGTAATCGGCTTACACGGTGTCTTTGCTTTTAATGATACGGTTTCTGCCGCGACGCGCGTGGGCATTGAGGCACGCGATGAAATTAAGTGGCTGCAACGTTACATTGATGAACTTAAAGGTAAAGTCGATCTGACCGTCGCGCTGATCCACGAAGGCACCCCGGCCCGCCAGTCCAGCATGGGGAATACCGATGTGCGACGCGCGCTGGATAAAGATATTCAGACCGCAAGTCAGGTAAAAGGGCTGGATATTTTGATTACCGGCCACGCGCATGTCGGTACGCCGGAACCGATTAAAGTCGGTAATACGCTGATTCTTTCAACGGACAGCGGCGGCATTGATGTCGGCAAATTGGTGCTGGACTACCAGGAAAAGCCGCATCAGTTTACCGTGAAGAACTTCGAGCTGAAGACCATTTTTGCTGATGAGTGGAAGCCAGATCCGCAAACGAAACAGGTGATCGACGGCTGGAACAAAAAGCTCGATAAAGTCGTGCAGCAAACGGTGGCGCAGTCGCCGGTTGAGCTGACCCGCGCGTATGGCGAATCGTCGTCGCTGGGGAATCTGGCGGCGGATGCGCTGCTTTTTACGGCGGGGAAAGACACCCAGTTAGCGCTTACTAACTCTGGCGGTATCCGCAACGAAATCCCGGCTGGCGCGGTGACGATGGGGGCGGTAATCAGTACCTTCCCGTTCCCTAATGAACTGGTCACGATGGATTTAACCGGTAAGCAATTGCGCAGCCTGATGGAGCATGGCGCTGGCTTAAGCAACGGCGTATTGCAGGTGTCTAAAGGGCTGGAGATGAAGTATGACAGCAGCAAACCTGTCGGCCAGCGGGTTACCGTGCTGACGCTCAATGGCAAGCCGATTGATGATGCGGCGGTTTATCACATCGCTACCAACAGCTTCCTTGCCGACGGCGGCGACGGTTTTGCGGCATTCACGGAAGGCCAGGCGCGGAATACCTCCGGCGGCTACTATGTGTCGAATGCGATAGTCGATTACTTTAAGGCGGGCAACACCATCACGGATGAGCAGCTCAAAGGGATGCGCGTTGCGGATGTGAAGAAGTAATTTCCCCTGCCGCGGCGCGTTCAGTGCCGCGGCGTGACATGAAGAAAATTCAACTTTGCTGAATATTCCTCATTCTTTGGCGTGATTTTTCAGTTGACGTCCTTCCGCTTTTCCGTCATTTTTACATCTGGACGTCTAAACGGATAGATGTTTACAACACAACAAATAATAACATGCGATTGATGAGGTAAGGTATGAGCTTTTTTCACGCCAACCAGCGGGAAGCCCTGAATCAGAGCCTGGCGGAAGTACAGGGTCAGATTAACGTTTCGTTTGAATTTTTCCCGCCGCGCACCAGTGAAATGGAGCAAACCCTGTGGAACTCCATCGATCGCCTGAGCAGTCTGAAACCGAAGTTTGTTTCGGTAACGTATGGCGCCAACTCCGGGGAACGCGACCGCACTCATAGCGTTATTAAAGGCATTAAAGAGCGTACTGGGCTTGAGGCCGCGCCGCACCTTACCTGTATTGACGCCACGCGCGATGAACTGCGCACCATCGCCCGCGACTACTGGAATAACGGTATCCGCCACATTGTCGCTTTGCGCGGCGATTTGCCGCCGGGCAGCGGTAAGCCGGAGATGTACGCCGCCGATCTGGTTGGTTTGCTCAAAGAGGTGGCCGATTTCGATATTTCAGTAGCGGCCTATCCGGAGGTACATCCGGAAGCGAAAAGCGCGCAGGCCGATCTGCTTAATCTGAAGCGTAAAGTGGATGCTGGCGCTAACCGCGCGATAACCCAATTTTTCTTCGATGTGGAAAGCTACCTGCGTTTTCGCGACCGCTGTGTTTCCGCCGGTATCGACGTAGAAATTATTCCCGGCATTTTACCGGTGTCTAACTTTAAACAGGCGAAAAAATTTGCCGATATGACCAATGTCCGCATTCCGTCCTGGATGTCACTGATGTTTGAGGGGCTGGATGATGACGCAGAAACCCGCAAGCTGGTGGGCGCTAACATTGCGATGGACATGGTGAAAATTTTAAGTCGCGAAGGAGTGAAGGATTTCCACTTCTACACGTTGAATCGTGCGGAAATGAGTTATGCCATTTGCCACACGCTGGGCGTAAGACCGGGTTTATAACCTCCAGCTCCCTGCCGGGAGCTTTATTACAACTCATATTGATCTACATCTCTGTAACTAAAAATATAAAAGGTATTAGCTATCGAATCTGTGGATTAATTCAACTATATCTATTTGCTCCTGGTGTATATCGTAACGGTAACACTTTAAAAGGGAGCTGAGATATGAGCACGACCGACGATACCCATAACACGTTATCCACTGGAAAATGTCCTTTCCATCAGGGGGGGCATGACCGAAGCGCAGGCGCAGGGACTGCCAGCCGCGACTGGTGGCCGAACCAGCTTCGCGTGGATCTTTTGAATCAACATTCCAACCGTTCTAACCCGCTGGGTGAAGACTTTGACTACCGCAAAGAGTTTAGCAAGTTAGACTACTCCGCCCTGAAAGGGGATCTCAAGGCGCTGCTGACCGATTCACAACCGTGGTGGCCCGCCGACTGGGGCAGCTATGTCGGTTTGTTTATTCGTATGGCCTGGCATGGCGCTGGCACCTACCGTTCTATTGATGGTCGTGGCGGCGCGGGTCGTGGTCAACAGCGTTTTGCGCCGCTTAACTCCTGGCCGGATAACGTCAGCCTGGATAAGGCGCGTCGTTTGTTGTGGCCGATTAAGCAGAAATATGGCCAGAAAATTTCCTGGGCTGACCTGTTTATTCTGGCGGGTAACGTGGCGCTGGAAAACTCCGGCTTCCGTACCTTCGGTTTCGGCGCCGGGCGTGAAGATGTCTGGGAACCGGATCTGGATGTGAACTGGGGCGATGAAAAAGCCTGGTTGACTCACCGACACCCTGAAGCGCTGGCAAAAGCGCCGCTGGGCGCGACCGAGATGGGCCTTATCTACGTTAACCCGGAAGGGCCGGATCACAGCGGCGAACCACTTTCTGCCGCCGCCGCCATTCGCGCTACCTTTGGCAATATGGGGATGAACGACGAAGAAACCGTGGCGTTGATCGCTGGCGGGCATACCCTCGGTAAAACCCACGGCGCGGCAGCGGCATCCCATGTAGGGGCCGATCCGGAAGCCGCGCCGATTGAAGCGCAGGGCTTAGGTTGGGCCAGCAGCTATGGTAGCGGCGTTGGCGCGGATGCTATCACCTCCGGGCTGGAAGTGGTCTGGACGCAGACGCCGACCCAGTGGAGCAACTATTTCTTCGAGAACCTGTTCAAATATGAGTGGGTACAAACCCGTAGTCCGGCTGGCGCTATCCAGTTTGAAGCGGTAGACGCGCCGGACATCATCCCGGATCCGTTCGATCCGTCGAAAAAACGTAAGCCAACTATGCTGGTCACCGACCTGACGCTGCGTTTTGATCCGGAGTTCGAGAAGATTTCCCGTCGTTTCCTTAACGATCCGCAGGCCTTTAATGAAGCCTTTGCTCGTGCCTGGTTCAAACTGACGCACAGAGATATGGGACCAAAAGCGCGTTACATCGGACCGGAAGTGCCGAAAGAAGATCTGATCTGGCAGGACCCGTTGCCGCAACCGCTCTATCAGCCAACGCAGGAAGACATTATCAACCTGAAAGCGGCGATCGCTGCATCCGGGCTTTCTATTAGCGAGATGGTTTCGGTTGCCTGGGCATCCGCGTCTACTTTCCGCGGTGGCGATAAGCGTGGCGGCGCTAACGGCGCGCGTCTGGCATTAGCGCCTCAGCGCGACTGGGATGTCAACGCCGTTGCGGCTCGCGTTCTGCCGGTATTAGAAGAGATCCAGAAAACGACGAATAAAGCTTCGCTGGCCGATATTATTGTGCTGGCGGGCGTGGTCGGTATCGAGCAGGCGGCCGCTGCTGCGGGTGTCAGCATCAGCGTACCTTTTGCGCCGGGCCGGGTGGATGCGCGTCAGGATCAGACCGACATCGAGATGTTCTCGCTGCTTGAACCGATTGCCGATGGATTCCGTAACTATCGTGCGCGTCTGGATGTGTCGACGACCGAATCGCTGTTGATTGATAAAGCGCAGCAGTTAACGTTGACCGCGCCGGAAATGACGGTACTGGTTGGCGGGATGCGTGTGCTGGGAACCAACTTTGACGGCAGCCAGAACGGTGTCTTTACCGACAGACCGGGCGTGCTCAGCACAGACTTCTTCGCTAATCTGCTGGATATGCGTTACGAGTGGAAACCGACCGACGAATCTAATGAGCTGTTCGAAGGCCGGGATCGTCTGACTGGCGAGGTGAAATACACGGCGACCCGCGCCGATCTGGTGTTTGGTTCCAACTCCGTACTGCGCGCGCTGGCGGAAGTTTACGCGTGTAGCGATGCGCACGAGAAGTTTGTGAAGGACTTCGTCGCAGCATGGGTGAAAGTGATGAACCTGGACCGTTTCGATCTGCAATAATCTGATAGGTTAATTCGTCAGCGGCTGCTATTCGGTAGTCGCTGACGTTTTCCGCGTTTAATGCGAAAAATAACGAAAATGCCCCGTTACTTTCCAGTTAAATAATACATCTTCCTCCTGTGCTCCCGCGCCTATGTTATGCACAACCAGCGGCACCCCTTCAGGCGTGACGTTCAGGGATACCACGCCAATATGCGCAAGGCCGTTATCCAGTCGCCAGGAGACAATATCTCCCGGTTGATAATCGCTATATTTATCTGTCACCGGTAACGCTTTGTTGTGACGCTGGAACCAGGTTTCCAGATTCGGAACGCGGCGATGGTCGATATTGCTGTCCGGGCGTTTCAGCTTCCAGTTATTCGGGTAGGCAGAGAAATGCGCCTGCATGTCTTCATGTACCCGTTTCTGTAAATCAACCTGCTGACTGCGCAGCGCGCGGATGACGACATCTGCACATACGCCACGCTCCAGCGGAAGATCGCCATTCGGATAATCCAGACGAACATAGGCAGCATCATAAAATAGCGTCTTACCTATTTGCGTCCCGGCACTTTGGGCGATTGCAGCATTAGTTTGCGCCTGAACGGTTATTGGTCTGGTATCAGAGCGTGGCGAATGATGAGAGATATGGCTAATAAAAAAAGCAGCAAGAATACCGATAAGCGCCTGTGCGAATTTCATCTTCTTCGTCCGTGAAGTGTGTCAGTACGTCATTTGACTTTCCGCGGAGAGAATGGTGCGTGATAAAAAAGTCTATTTCAGGACAAAATGGACTGATTCCAGGCTATGGAATACCTGATGATGGCGCTTCGCTTACCCGGCCTGGATGATTGGATAACAAGGCCAGATAAGGTGCCTGTGTCGACATTCGGCAAATGAATTCTGTTGTGTCAGCAAGCTGAAATACTCCTGACTATCGTCAGGAGTATTGCTCAGACCTTATTCCCATTCCTGCAAGAAGCGTTGACCGTACTGGTCGGCGACCAGCAGCGCGGCGTACACTTCATCCGGCGTTGCGCCGCCAGGCATGTTATGAATAGTTTCACCTTCTGCGCAGGAGGCTTCCGCGACGGTGCGCATTTTGGCCGGGATATCCTGTTTAATATCCAGTTGCGCCAGCGTAATCGGCAGGCCAACGGAATGGCACAGCGCCGCAACGGTTTCGATTTCTTCGACCGGCGCGTTTTCCAGCACCAGTTGCGTCAGCGTACCGAAAGCGACCTGCTCACCGTGATAATAGTGGTGCGCATCCGGAATCGCCGTTAAACCGTTATGAATCGCGTGCGCTGCGGCCAGACCGCCGCTTTCAAAACCGACCCCGCTCAGGTAGGTGTTGGCTTCGATGACGCGTTCCAGCGCTGGCGTGACGACGTGCTGTTCGGCGGCCAACATGGCTTTTTCGCCTTCTTCGATCAGCGTGTTATAGCATAGCTCCGCCAGCGCCAGCGCGGCCTGTGTACACTTGCCGCCCGCCATTGTGGTGGCGCCGCTGCGTGAGCAGGCGCGCGCTTCAAACCAGGTCGCCAGCGCATCGCCGATACCGGCTGCCAGCAGACGCGCCGGCGCGCCCGCCACTATCTGCGTATCGACAATAACCATATTCGGGTTATGCGGCAGCAGCAGATAACGGTCAAACTCACCGGCATCGGTATAAATAACCGAGAGTGCGCTGCACGGTGCGTCGGTAGAGGCGATGGTCGGCGCGATAGCGACCGGGACGTTCATAAAGTGCGCCAGCGCTTTGGCGGTATCCAGCGTTTTACCGCCGCCGATACCCAGTACGGCGCCACACTGACTTTTTTCGGCGACGGCGCGCAGCCTGTCGATCTCATTTTGCGAACATTCGCCGCCAAACGGGGCGATTTCTACTGACAAACCGGCATCCGTCAGGCTTTTGCGCAGCGTCTCTTCGGCAAATCCCAGCACGAATTTATCGCCCACAACCAGCCAGTTGTTCGCCATTGGTTTTAAATAATCGCCAAGACGCGCGATGACGTTTGCACCCTGAATATACTTACCTGGTGACTGAATAATGCGATCCATACATTTCTCTCCTACAGGTTCAGATTACCAAAAGCGTTTTTCCAGTCTTGCTCAAACTTCTCTATTGCTGAGTCTACCGCAGGCGTATTGAGCATTTGTTGCGCTACATCTAAAGGAAGGGTAATCGCCTGGCAACCTGCCAGTAAGCAATCCAGCGCCTGCCGCGGCGTTTTAAAGCTGGCCGCCAGTACCATGCTGTCGGGCGCGTGATGCTCCAGTAGCGTTTGCAGTTCCTGAACCATACGAATGCCATCGCCGCCCTGCGCATCAACGCGGTTGACGTAGGGAGCGACATATTTTGCGCCCGCCAGCGCCGCCAGCAGGCCCTGCGATGCGCTGTAGACGGCGGTGCCCAGCGTCACGATGCCTTCTTTTTTCAGCAATTTAATCGCTGCAAGACCTTCGGCGGTCACCGGAATTTTAACCACAATGCCGGGGATGGCGTTATTCAGTCGTTTGGCTTCTTCCACCATCCCTTTCGCGTCGCGGCTCATGGTCTGCGCAAATAAAGTGCCTTCTTCGCCGATGGCGTTTTGCAGCCTGGGCAGCACATCCCAGATAGATTCTTTGCTGGCTGCCACAATGCTTGGATTGGTGGTGACGCCGGCAATCGGGAAAATGCGCGCCAGACGTTCAACTTCCGCCACGTTAGCGGTATCCAGATAGAGTTCCATAGTCTTTCCTTTACAGTTCAAGTTCATGTTGCAGCAGGCTGGCGATAGCGTCGGCGGAAGCGGCGTTAACCAGCGTGTTGCGGAATTCTTCGTGCATGATGCGGCGGGCCAGGCGCGAGAAAATACGCATATGCTGGTCGCCCGCGGCGTGTTTGTTAAGCGTCAGCATAATGATGAACTGCGCCTCGTCATCTCCCCAGCGTACCGGCGCGTTCAGGCGCGCCACGCTGATGGTGGACTGTTCGATATGTTCCGATTTGCTGTGCGGAATGGCAAAGCTAAAGCCCAGTCCGGTGGAGAATACCGCCTCGCGCGCCCATAGATCGGCTTCCAGTTTGCGCGGGTAGCGGCAGCGGCCCGCCAGCAGCAGATTGTCGGTCATGCCTTTAATCACCTCCTCTTTGCTGCGCCAGTCGCTATCAAGCGTTATGCATTGGGCGGTAACCAGCGGGGCATCCTGCTGCGACATGCGGAACTGCGCCAGCAGATGCTCCACCTCCAGCGAGGTGCGGCAGGCCATCGCCTGATTCAACAACTGGCGGCAGGCTCGGCTGTCGAGTTGTGCCATCCGCGCTTTGGCGGCGGGAATCGACGGCGCGCCCATGCTGATCTCGTCCAGCCCCAGACCTACCAGCAATGGCAGAACCGAACCTTTGGCCCCCAGTTCGCCGCACAGACCAATCCATTTGCCCTGACGATGTACCGCCTGCACCGCGAAATCCAACGCGCGCAGGAAGGCGGGATTCAGGCTGTTGTAGTGACGAGTGACTTTGGCGTTATCACGGTCTACCGCCAGCAGGTATTGTGTTAGATCGTTACTACCAATACTAAAGAAATCAATCTCTTCACAGCATTGATCGATGATGAACATCACCGACGGCACTTCCAGCATAATGCCGAGTGGGATCTTCTCATCGAACGGGATATGTTCATTACGCAGCTGCTGTTTGGCTTCCGCCAGCTTCTCTTTGACCCACAGAATCTCTTCCATAGAGGAGATCATCGGGATCATGATTTTCAGGTTGCCGTGGGCGGACGCGCGGAGGATCGAGCGTAGCTGGGTGGTAAACAGAGAAGCGTACTCTTCATAAATACGGACGGCGCGATAGCCGAGGAATGGGTTGGCTTCGGCAGGAATATTCAGATAATCAACGGGCTTATCGCCGCCTATATCCATTGTGCGCACAATAATGCTGCGTCCCTTTGCGGACTCCAGAGCCTGGCAAAAAATATTGTACAGCTCGTTTTCGTCCGGCGCGCAGGCGCGGTCCATATACAGCATTTCTGTGCGGAACAGGCCAACCGCTTCCGCGCCGTTACTAAAGGCCGCTTGCGCCTCGACGGAGTGCGCGATGTTGGCGGCGACCTCCATGCGGATGCCGTCAGCGGTGCGCGCTTCCTGGGTCAGCCAGATGCGCTGCTGTTCGCGCAGGGCGTCTTGCACGCGGGCTTCCTGCTGATAGTAACGAGTGACAGGCTCGTCAGGCGCAACGACAATCGCGCCTGCGTTGCCGTCAATATAAACCGTCTGCTGACGCCACGGTGTTAAGGCCTCAATCTCCACGCCAACCAGGGTGGGAATGTTGAATGAGCGGGCGAGAATCACCGTGTGCGAAGTGGTGCCGCCGCTTTTTAACAGCAGACCTTTGAGAAAGGTTTTATCCAGTTCGAGGAACTGGCTTGGCGTCAACTCTTCCGCCATACAGATAGATGGCCGGGTCAACTGGCCCGGCGCCGGAAAGCGCTGCTCACCGTAAATGTGTTGCAGTAACTGGAAGCAAACGTCACGAACATCCAGCGCGCGTTCCTGTAAATAGCTGCTGCTGGCGCGAGCGAACTCATTGCAGAAATGGTTCGCGCTTTCCACGATTGCCTGCGCGCAGCTTAAACCGCGCAGAACGCCGTCCAGTAAATGCTGACGCAGTGAAGCGTCGCCTGCCAGCGAACGATGGGCTTCCAGAATCGCGCTGGCGGCACCGTCACTGTCGAGCTGACGAAACTCAATATGCTTTATCAACATCGCTAAGCCATTGTCCAGCGCGGCTTGTTCCGTCTCTGTGTCGTTGGCGGTCGGGAGTTCGCCGAGCGCATTGAGATCCAGGGAAGAGAGTGGCGTCAGTACGCCGCCCGCGCTGCCGCTACACACGCTACGGACGCGGTAAATCTGCGGATTCAGCTGGGTCAACGACGCCGGAAGCGGCTCCAGTTCGCTGTTTTTAATCTCCGCCAGCGGCGCGTCGCAGAGTGGGAATTCATCGCGCAGCCATTGACTCAGACGCTGACAGGCAACCTGTTCATCGGCACCGGAAATCACCAGCTGACAGTGGTCGCCAGCCAGCGTGTCGGTGCCAATCAGCGCCAGCGCGCTTTTGGCGCTGCCTTTGCGATCGGTGCGCAGGTTGTGCCACTCAATTTGCGACGTGAAGGTATTACACAGCGTTTCTACGTGGCTTGCCGGGCGCGCATGTACG
The DNA here is from genome assembly GCF_046552175.1 of Salmonella sp. SAL00672. Taxonomy (NCBI): domain Bacteria; kingdom Pseudomonadati; phylum Pseudomonadota; class Gammaproteobacteria; order Enterobacterales; family Enterobacteriaceae; genus Salmonella; species Salmonella sp. SAL00672. Next base: position 125,563 of record NZ_JBGDUQ010000011.1, read on the forward strand.
CCATTCGGCAGTTCACAGGTAAATTCCACAATCAGGGGCATTGCCTCTCTCCCATAACGATTCTCTCGCTACAGCATAAAAGGAGGTAGCCGGAATACGCCATGTGACAAATCTGTCAAAAGCTGGATAAATGTAATGTAGCGCAAAAAGTGCGAGTTGTCTCACAACTTAGCGTGGTAGCGCGGGTTTTACCTTTTTCAGAAGTTATGAAGCGGATCGCATTTTTATACTGATATTACAAAAATCCAGTAAATGGCCTTTTTATCCACTGTCTGCGCGGCAATGGATTGCCTATTGTTTTCCGCAGTAACTTTATGGACATGGGCTTTATCCAGCCCGGGAGCGACTTATGAAAGAGTTGGTACAGATCCTGAAAAATACCCGCCAGCACCTGATGACCGGTGTTTCGCATATGATCCCCTTTGTGGTGGCTGGCGGAATTTTGCTGGCAGTCTCCGTCATGCTATATGGCAAGGGCGCCGTACCCGATGCCGCCACCGATCCGAATCTTAAAAAACTGTTTGATATCGGTGTCGCCGGGCTGACGCTGATGGTGCCTTTCCTCGCCGCATACATCGGCTACTCCATTGCCGAACGCTCCGCGCTGGCTCCTTGCGCGATTGGTGCCTGGGTGGGTAACAGCTTCGGCGCGGGCTTTTTCGGGGCACTTATCGCCGGACTTATCGGCGGGATCGTGGTGCATTACTTGAAGAAAATCCCGGTGCATAAGGTGCTGCGTTCTGTGATGCCTATTTTTGTGATTCCCATCGTTGGCACTTTTATCACCGCGGGCATCATGATGTGGGGGCTGGGCGAACCGATCGGTGCGCTGACAAGCAGCCTGACCCAATGGCTGCAAGGGATGCAGCAGGGCAGCATCGTGCTGCTGGCGGTGATCATGGGGCTGATGCTGGCTTTTGATATGGGCGGCCCGGTTAATAAAGTCGCTTATGCGTTCATGCTGATTTGCGTGGCGCAGGGCGTATATACCGTGGTGGCTATCGCCGCGGTGAGCATCTGCGTACCGCCGCTGGGACTGGGGCTGGCGACGCTGATTGGCCGCAAGAATTTTTCTGTTGAAGAGCGCGAAGCCGGTAAAGCCGCGCTGGTCATGGGCTGCGTGGGCGTAACGGAAGGGGCGATTCCTTTCGCCGCTGCCGATCCGCTGCGCGTGATCCCATCCATTATGGTGGGCTCCGCTTGCGGTGCGGTAATGGCCGCGCTGTTTGGCGCGCAGTGTTATGCCGGTTGGGGCGGTTTAATTGTTCTGCCAGTCGTGGAAGGCAAGCTGGGTTATGTCGCGGCAGTCGCCGTGGGCGCGGTGGTAACGGCAGTCTGCGTTAACGTGCTGAAAAGCCTGACGCGTAAGAATGTGTCGCAAGTTGACGAAAAAGAAGACGACCTGGATTTAGATTTTGAGATGAATTAAGCGAGGAATAAGCCATGACTAAAATTATTGCAGTAACCGCGTGTCCTTCTGGTGTTGCGCATACCTATATGGCGGCTGAAGCGCTGGAAAGCGCAGCCAAAGCGAAAGGTTGGGATGTGAAAGTGGAGACTCAGGGCTCGATTGGGCTGGAAAATGAACTGACGGCAGAGGATGTGGCGAGCGCCGATATGGTGATTTTGACTAAAGATATCGGCATCAAGTTCGAAGAGCGGTTTGCGGGTAAAACTATCGTTCGCGTCAATATCAGCGACGCGGTAAAACGCGCCGACGCCATTATGAACAAGATTGACGCCCATCTTTCGCAAACCGCGTAACGTTAAAATGCCCGATGGCGCAAGTTTATCGGGCCTGCTCACAGGCCCGATAAGAGATTTATGCCGCCATCCGGCGCTCGTGTCCACAGGAGCTCCTCATGACCCATCGTATTCAACGCCTCAAAGCCGCTCTGTTTCAGAATCACCGTGAAATTTCTCTGGAGCGCGCGCTGCTTTATACCGCCAGCCATCAGCAGACGGAGGGCGAACCGGTCATTTTGCGCCGCGCCAAAGCGACGGCGTATATCCTTGAACATGTTGAAATTTCGATTCGTGACGAGGAGCTGATTGCCGGAAACCGAACCGTTAAGCCGCGCGCGGGTATTATGTCGCCGGAAATGGACCCGTATTGGCTGCTTAACGAGCTGGATCGGTTCCCGACGCGTCCGCAGGACCGTTTTGATATCAGCGAAGAGGATAAGCGCCTCTATCGTGAGGTTCTATTCCCGTACTGGGAAAAACGGTCGATGAAAGATTTTATTAACGGGCAGATGACCGATGAGGTGAAAGCCGCCGTCAGCACCCAGATTTTTAGCATTAACCAGACGGATAAAGGGCAGGGGCATATCATTATTGATTATCCACGCTTGCTCAATAACGGGCTGGGTGAACTGGCGGCGCAGATACGCGCGCGCTGCGAGCAACAGCCGGAAAACGACTTTTATCAGGCCGCTCTGTTGTTACTTGAGGCATCGCAACGCCACATCCTGCGTTATGCCGTGCTGGCGGAACAGCAGGCGGAGCGCTGCCCGGACGCTCGTCGTCGTCAGGAACTGCTCACCATTGCCGCCAATTCGCGGCATAACGCGCAGCACAAACCACAGACGTTCTGGCAAGCATGTCAGCTGTTCTGGTACATGAACATTATTTTGCAGTACGAGTCCAACGCCAGTTCGCTGTCGCTCGGGCGCTTCGACCAGTACATGCTGCCGTTTTATCAGACTTCGCTCACTCAGGGCGACGATCCGGCGTTCCTGAAAGAGTTGCTCGAGTCGCTGTGGGTGAAATGCAACGATATCGTGCTGCTGCGTTCCACCAGTAGCGCGCGCTATTTTGCCGGTTTCCCGACGGGTTACACCGCGCTGCTGGGCGGATTGAAGGAAAGCGGACGCAGCGCGGTAAACGTGCTCTCTTTTCTCTGCCTGGATGCCTACCAGAGCGTGCAGTTGCCGCAGCCGAATCTCGGCGTGCGCACTAACGCGCTGATTGATACGCCGTTCCTGCTCAAGACCGCCGAGACCATTCGCCTCGGTACCGGCATTCCACAGATTTTCAATGACGAAGTGGTGGTTCCCGCGTTCCTTAACCGTGGCGTGTCGTTGGAGGATGCGCGCGATTATGCGGTGGTGGGATGTGTTGAGCTGTCGATTCCGGGCAGAACCTACGGGCTGCATGACATCGCCATGTTTAATCTGCTGAAAGTGATGGAAATCAGCTTGTATGAAAATGAGGGCAACGACACTCTTACTTATGAGGCGTTGCTGGCGCATATTCGCGCCAAAATCAGTCACTACATTACACTAATGGTAGAAGGCAGCAATATTTGCGATATCGGCCATCGTGACTGGGCGCCGGTGCCGCTGCTCTCTTCGTTTATCAGCGACTGCCTGGAGAAAGGGCGAGACATCACCGACGGCGGCGCGCGCTATAACTTTTCGGGCGTACAGGGCATCGGTATCGCCAACCTGAGTGATTCCCTTCATGCGCTCAATGGGCTGGTATTCGATCAGCAGCGCCTGAGTTTTGATGCGCTGCTGTCGATCCTGAAAAACAACTTCGCCACGCCAGAAGGGGAAAAGATCCGCGCCAGGCTTATCAACCGCTTCGAAAAATATGGCAACGACATTGATAATGTCGATAACATCAGCGCCGAACTGCTGCGGTATTACTGCAAAGAGGTGGAAAAATACCAGAATCCGCGCGGCGGCCAGTTTACGCCGGGTTCATACACGGTTTCCGCGCATGTGCCGCTGGGAGCGGTGGTCGGCGCGACACCGGACGGGCGTTTTGCCGGAGAACAGCTGGCGGATGGCGGCCTGTCGCCGATGCTCGGACAGGATATGCAAGGGCCGACGGCGGTACTAAAATCAGTAAGTAAGTTGGATAACACGCTGCTGTCGAACGGTACGTTGCTGAACGTGAAGTTTACTCCTGCGACTCTGGAAGGAGAGGCGGGACTGCGCAAGCTGGCGGATTTCCTGCGCGCGTTTACCCAGCTCAAACTGCAGCACATCCAGTTTAATGTGGTGAATGCCGACACATTGCGCGAAGCGCAGCTACGGCCTCAGGATTTCGCTGGGCTGGTGGTGCGCGTGGCGGGCTACAGCGCCTTCTTTGTCGAGCTGTCGAAGGAGATTCAGGATGACATTATTCGCCGCACCGCGCATCAGTTGTGAGGTTGTGGGGGCGCGCGATGAGGAGACCGCGCGTATCTTCAATATCCAGCGCTATTCGCTGAATGACGGGCAGGGGATTCGTACGGTGGTCTTTTTTAAGGGCTGTCCGCATACCTGTCCGTGGTGCGCTAATCCGGAATCTATCTCGCCGCGCATTGAAACGGTGCGCCGGGAAAATAAATGCCTGCGTTGCACGCCGTGTCTGCGGGATGCCGACGAATGTCCTTCCGGCGCGTTTGAGCGTATTGGGCGTGATATTACGCTGGATGAACTGGAACGCGAAGTGCTGAAAGACGACATCTTCTTTCGTACTTCCGGCGGCGGGGTGACGCTTTCTGGCGGCGAAGTGCTGATGCAGGCGCCGTTCGCCACGCGCTTCTTACAGCGATTGCGGCGTTGGGGCGTTCCTTGTGCTATTGAAACGGCTGGCGATACGTCGGCCAGCCGTCTACTGCCGTTGGCAAGGGCGTGTGATGAGGTATTGTTTGATCTGAAAATTATGGATGCGGAGCGGGCGCGCGAGGTGATCAACATGAATCTGCCGCGCGTACTGGAGAATTTACGGTTACTGGTTAGCGAGGGAATCACGGTGATCCCTCGTTTGCCGTTGATTCCTGGCTTTACGCTTAACGCAGAGAATCTGCAGTGCGCGTTAACATTGTTGAGATCATTAGGAATAAAGCAGGTTCACCTGCTACCGTTTCATCAGTACGGCGAGCCGAAATACCGGCTGCTTGGAAAATCATGGATGATGAAAGATATTCCCGCGCCGTCGGTGCAAGAGATCGCTCTGTTTCGGGAGATGGCGGAGCAAGCAGGATTTCAGGTCACCACAGGAGGTTAATATGGCAGTACCTGTACGGCATCTGGTGGCAGTGACCGCCTGCGTGAGCGGTGTAGCGCATACCTATATGGCTGCTGAACGGCTGGAAAAACTTTGCCAGCAGGAGAAGTGGAGCATCAAGATTGAAACCCAGGGGGCACTCGGTACAGAGAACCGCTTAACGGAAGAGGATATCCGCCGTGCCGATGTCGTGTTGCTCATTACCGATATCGAGCTGGCGGGCGTGGAGCGATTTACCCGGAGTCGCTATGTCCAGTCGGGGATCAGCGCTTTTTTGCGGGAGCCACAGCGGGTAATGAGCGCTGTGCGTAAACTCCTTTCCGCGCCGCAACATACCCACCTTATCCTGGAGTAATCTGCTTTTCCGTTAGCTGGCTGTGATACTGGCGGCGATACTCCGACGGCGAGCGTTCCGTATTTTTGCGAAACAGGCGGCAGAAATAGTTACTGTCGACAAAGCCGCAGCGGTGCGCCACCTCTTTCACTTTCAGGTCATAACCCTTCAGCAACGTTTTGGCGTGTTCCAGTCGCGTATGGTTCAGGTATTCGTTAAAGCCGATGGCCCCCGTTTTCTGGAACAGGTGCGAGAGGTAATTTGGCGAGATATAAAACGCTTGTGCTACCGATTCGCGCGTCAACGGCGCGGCGTAGCGTTCATCAATATACTCCCGAATGGCTTCAAAAAGCGCGCGGCTGCGGGAGGCAGTCTGGATTTGGCTGCCGAGCAGATCGCGGCAATGGCTTAGTAGGCTGGCGACAATCAATCTGGCCGTTTGCTGCTCTTGCGGCTGCATCTGCATCTCATTAAGCGTTTGTAACAGGAACGAGCCGATACGCGGGCCACGGCGCGCAACGTGCTGTTTCGTGAGGTTTTGATGCTGCTGACCGTTCCAGTGGACCACGCTGAAACCTAACTGCTGTTTGCCAAACAGAATGCTCAGGGTGGTGACGGGCGTTTGCCATTGCGGGATGTTCCAGCCGCCAGCCGGAACGTAGAGAACATCGCAAGGAATGAGCGGGGCGGTAATGCTCATGTCAGTAAGCTCGCCCTCCAGCACAATCTCCAGCCGCGGAAAATCCACCTGGTACGCCAGTTCCGGCGCTGGGCCGCTGGCGCTGGCAAAATAAATCTGGCGCAGCGGCAGCGGGCCGTTGATGAGACGGGAGAGAAGGTGGCTGACGTCGTGATACATGATAATCCCCTGCCGATCGCAAACAGAGGAAACAGTAACGTCGAAAACCGATGTCCTCAAGCGATTATTGCCGGATAGCGGCGCTTTGCGCCTTATCCGGACTACGGGAGAGAAGCACGCCAGGCCCGATAAGCGTTAGCGTTATCGGGCAACATACAGGCTATTGATTACCGACCTGATCGCCATACGGCAACGTATCATAATCAATCAGCGCGTTTTTCTTATACGGGTTGCCAATCCAGCGCGTGGTCTCTTTGAACTGCGGGTTGGTGATGGAGCGCGTCGGGTCGTAGCCATCATAGGTCAGGCCCGCTAAGTCAGACCAGGTATGGATAAGCTCGGAACTGCTGTACTTACGATCGACATCCTGTGAGAAGTCGCGCGGATGCGCTGCCTGCCATTTCTCTGAGGTCCACAGTAGGAACGGCACCGTATACATATGACGGGTTGGCGAATCTTCGTTTCGTCCCTGCGTCTTATGCGGCGGCGTGTCATACACTTCTTCACCGTGATCGGAGAAGTAGAGCAGGAAACCGTTCGGATCGGTCGCTTTATAGTCCTTAATCAGACTGGCGACAACATAGTCGTTATACAGGTTCGCGTTGTCGTAATCGTTATACGACTCCAGTTCGTCGCTGCTTAATCCCGGCGGAACATGGTCGGTTTTACCATCAAACTTGCCCTGGTTTTCTGGATAGCGGAACTTGTATTTAATGTGCGTTCCCAGCAGATGCACAATAATGAATTTTTTCGGCGCCGGGTCGGCTAACACCGCTTTAAACGGCGCCAGCACGTTGCTGTCATATTCGCGCGCGCTTTGAGTGCGCTGCTGGTTCATATAGAACTGCTTATCAGTCTGCTTAGAGAACACGGTCAGCATGGTATTACGCGCCGTCATCGTCTGCTGGTTAGTGATCCAGAAGGTTTTATACCCGGCCTGTTTCATCATATTCATCAGCGATGGCTTCGTCAGATACCAGTCCGGGTTCTTTTCGTCCGCGAACGTTAGCGCCTGTTGCAGGATCTCAATGGTGTACGGTCGCGAAGTTACCACATTATTAAACACGGTCAGCCCGGGGTCGGTTTTATGCAGCGCGTCCAGTTCCGGCGTGGTTTCGCGCGGATAACCGTACAGACTCATACGGCCACGCTGGGTCGATTCGCCAATCACCAGTACCAGCGTGCGCGGCGCATCGCCGGAGTGGTCCTGGAAGTTAGCCAGCGGCGGCAGGACATCGTTTTCATTCAGCAGTTTATTCAGCGAGGCGAGCTGTAAACGGTACTGATAGTAGCCAGTAATAAATTGCCACGGCGCGGCGGGCTCCATTCGTGATGCCAGGCTATCCAGCGTTTTCTCCATCGACTTATGCTTGATAAAGGTATTCATCGCGATGGGATGGAGGATCAGCCCGTACAGCAGGGCAAACGACACCAGATAACGCCAGGGGGATGGAATATAAACCGGGCGCAGACGTGTCCACAGCAAAATCGCCGCCACCGTATAAGCCAGCGCGACAAGAACAATTTTCAGACTGAAATATTGGCTTAAATATTCGCTGGCTTCATTGGCGTTGGTTTCAAACATCACAAACAGCACGCTTTGCGAGAACTCCTGCCCGTAGATTACGTAATAGCTCAGCGCCGCCAGCGAGGCGGCCCAGAGTACGACGCCAATAACGGCAGCAATAACCCGGATGCGGCCTGGAAACAGAAAGACCGGGATCAGCCACAGTGAGCTGTACAGTAGCGAATCCCGCAGACCGTTTGTCCCGCTGTATCCGGTGAGATAAATAATGGCCTGCAGGAGGGTGGAAAAGAACCAAAAGTAGAGCAGTGCCCAGCCCAGGGCTTTCCAGCTAAACGCGGGTTTAGTCTGGAGTAATGTGGATTGCATAATGAGAGCCTGTCTTTAATCGTAGCGCCAAACGTAACGCCTGAACCTTAAAAGAATCTGAAGCAAACCTGCTTTATGCCGCACGTTTTGCTAAGAAAGATTTACAAATGCATAAAATGCAGACAGGAATATATTGAAAAAATGACGAGGATGACAGCAGTATTTCATGCCGCCCCCACATAACTGCGTGAGAGCGGCTCTCTTTTTGCGTTAGCCGGTGTTGCGCATACCGGCGGCGACGCCCGCAATCGTGACCATCAACGCCTGTTCGACGCGAGGATCGGGCGATTTGCCCTGCTCTTCAGTCAGACGGGAACGATACAGCAACTCGGCCTGCAACACGTTTAATGGATCGGTATAAACGTTTCTTAACTGAATGGACTCCGCAATCCACGGTAAGTCGGCCATCAGGTGCGAATCGTTGGCAATCGCCAGCACCACTTTAATGTCTTCTTCCAGCAGGTCTCGTAGCTCTTTGCCCAGCGGCCATAGCGTTTTCGCCACCAGACGCTGATCGTAATAGTCGGCCAGCCACAGGTCGGCTTTCGAGAACACCATTTCCAGCATCCCAAGACGCGTGGAGAAGAACGGCCAGTCGCGGCACATGGCTTCCAGTTCGCTTTGTTTACCGTCTTCCACCACTTTTTGCAGCGCAGTACCCGCGCCCAGCCAGGCTGGCAGCATCAGGCGGTTTTGCGTCCAGGCGAAGATCCACGGAATCGCGCGCAGCGATTCGACGCCGCCAGTTGGACGACGTTTCGCCGGACGTGAGCCGAGCGGCAATTTGCCCAACTCTTGCTCCGGCGTCGCGGAGCGGAAGTACGGTACAAAGTCTTTATTTTCGCGCACGTAGCCGCGGTAGGTTTCACAGGAGATGACGGAAAGCTCATCCATAATATGACGCCAGCTGTCTTTCGGTTCCGGCGGCGGCAGCAGGTTTGCTTCCAGAATTGCGCTGGTGTAGAGCGAAAGGCTGCTGACGGTGACTTCCGGCAGGCCGTATTTGAAGCGGATCATCTCGCCCTGCTCGGTCACGCGCAGACCGCCTTTCAGACTGCCTGGCGGTTGCGAAAGCAGTGCCGCGTGGGCTGGCGCGCCGCCACGGCCAATAGAGCCGCCGCGGCCGTGGAAGAGAGTGAGCTCGATGCCGGCTTTTTCACAGGTTTTGATCAGGGCGTCCTGCGCCTGATACTGCGCCCATGACGCGGCCATAACGCCGGCGTCTTTCGCCGAGTCGGAGTAGCCGATCATGACCATCTGCTTACCCTGAATCAGTCCGCGATACCAGTCGATATTCAACAACTGGGTCATCACGTCGTCGGCATTGTTCAGGTCGTCGAGGGTTTCAAACAGCGGCGCGACCGGCATGGCAAAGCCGATACCTGCCTCTTTCAGCAGCAGATGCACAGCCAGCACATCAGACGGCGTTTTCGCCATTGAAATTACGTAGGCGGCGATCGATCCTTTAGGCGCTTCGGCAATAACCTTGCAGGTTTCAAGCACTTCGCGGGTATCGTTGCTCGGCTCCCAGTTACGCGGCAGCAGCGGACGTTTGGAGTTCAGCTCGCGGATCAGGAAGGCCTGCTTGTCGGCTTCCGACCAGCTTTCGTAGTCGCCAATACCGAGGTAGCGGGTAATTTCGCCCAGCGCTTCGGTATGGCGGGTGCTCTCCTGACGGATATCAATACGCACCAGCGGTACGCCGAAACACTTCACGCGGCGGAGCGTGTCGAGTAACTCGCCGTTGGCGATAATGCCCATGCCGCAGGCCTGTAACGACTGGTAGCAGGCGTACAGAGGTTCCCAGAGCTGCTCGTTTTGCGTCAGCAGGCCAGCCGGTTTGGGCAGCTTCTCGCCTTTCAGACGCGCTTCCAGCCAGGACTGGGTCGCCATCAGACGGGCGCGCAATTTTTTCATCAGGTAGCGATACGGCTCAGACGCGCCTTCTTCGCCCACTAACGCCAGCAGCTCCGGCGTGGCGTCGACCATCGACAGTTCTGATACCAGAACATGAATGTCTTTCAGGAACAGATCGGTGGCTTTCCAGCGGCTTAACAAGAGTACGTGGCGGGTGATATCCGCCGTCACGTTCGGGTTGCCGTCACGGTCGCCGCCCATCCAGGAGGTAAAACGTACCGGCACAAAATCCACCGGCAATTTGTAGCCGAGATTTTCTTCCAGCTGTTCGTTCAGTTCACGCAGATAGTTAGGTACGCCCTGCCACAGGCTGTTCTCAACCACGGCGAAGCCCCATTTGGCTTCATCCACCGGGCTTGGACGCTGCTTGCGGATCTCATCCGTATGCCAGGATTGGGCAATCAACTGGCGCAGGCGACGCATCACCTGGTGACGTTCGTAGTCGGCGATATCGGTATTATCAAGCTGTTTCAGACAGTTGTTGATTTCACCCATCTTGTGAATAAGCGTACGGCGGGTAATCTCTGTCGGATGGGCGGTTAACACCAACTCCAGAGACAGCGACTCTACCGCTTTTTTGATGGTTGCGTCGTTGAGGTCCGGTTGGTTTTTCAGTTTACGCAGAGTGCGGGCAATCACTTCCGGGTTGCTGGCGGCTTCGCCTTTTGGCGAAATGCTGTGGTATTGCTCGGCAGTATTGGCCAGGTTCAGGAACTGACTAAACGCGCGCGCAACTGGCAGCAGCTCGTCATTAGACAAATTTTGTAGCGTGGTGAGCAGCTCCTGGCGATTAGCTTCATTGCCGGCGCGTGAAGATTTGGATAGCTTACGGATTGTTTCTACGCGATCAAGAATGTGTTCTCCCAGCGCATCCTTGATGGTTTCTCCCAGCACCTTGCCGAGCATACTGACATTACTACGCAACGCGGAATATTGTTCGTTCATATGACCCCAGACACCCCATCTTTAATGTAATTGCCCTGTCTCTTTCACGCCACAGCGGCGTTGGCTGCTCTCGCCCTTATGCCAGTTCTGCGGAATGGGCTCGTTTGCCGCCTTGCTGTGACGTGAAATTTTTCGGACTTTGCTTTTTAGCCGTCTTTTATAAAGCCACGTAAAACCCGTGGCGTCAATTACTGCGAAATCGGTTCAGCAAACGAAAAAATGGCGGTAATTTATTAAAGTTAATTCGCATCGTGCCAAATAAGAAATGCTTATGAACATGTGGCGTAGAGATGCCGGATGGCGCTGCGCTTATCCGGCCTACAAGACGGGGGAGGCCCGGTAAACATCACGTCACCGGGCAATATGCATTAATGCCAGCAAAAATGGTGTACTACCTGGGTAATCAATTCCCGGGTTGGCTTAATAAAACGCGTTTCGAGATATTCATCCGGCTGATGCGCCTGATTAATTGAGCCCGGACCAAGCACCAGCGTTGGGCATAATGTCTGCATAAACGGCGCTTCAGTACAGTAGTTCACCACGTCGGTTTTTGTTCCCAACAGTTTTTCTACTACTTCAACCAGTTGGTGGTCCGGTGGACACTCGTAACCTGGAATCGGCGGATGTAATTCCGCCACCGTCAGGCGGCCCGGCCAGCGTTCGCTTACCGGGGCCAGCGCGTCGTTAAGCAGTCCATTAAGGTCGTTTAACGTCATGCCCGGCAGTGGACGAATATCCATATGCAATTCGCAGCAGGCGCAGATACGGTTTGAGGCATCGCCGCCGTGAATATGGCCCAGATTCAGCGTTGGATACGGAACGGTAAACGCCTCGTAGTGATACCGCGCTTTCAGCGAGTCACGCAGTTGCATGATATGGCCAATCGCATCGTGCATCAGTTCAATGGCGTTAACCCCACGCGCCGGGTCGCTGGAATGACCGGACTGCCCCAGGACGCGAACGACATTAGAGATATGCCCTTTGTGCGCGCGTATCGGTTGCAACGACGTCGGTTCGCCAATGATCGCGCAGTCCGGACGTAATGCCGTGGTTTCGGAAAAATAACGCGCCCCCGCCATGCTGGTCTCTTCATCGGCGGTCGCCAGAATGTAGAGCGGCTTTTTCAACTTTGTGACGTCAACGTCACGTAGCGCGTCCAGAATAAAAGCGAAGAAGCCTTTCATATCCGCAGTGCCCAGGCCATAGAGCTTATTGTCATGCTCGGTCAGCGTGAACGGGTCGCGCGTCCAGCGTCCGTCATCAAAGGGAACCGTGTCGGTATGGCCGGTCAGCAGCAAACCGCCCGCGCCATGTCCGGTGCTGGCGAGCATATTAAATTTGTTTCGCGTTCCTGGAACCGGTTGAACCTCTACGTTGAAACCAAGATCGCTGAACCAGCCTGCAAGCAAAGTGATTAAAGACGCATTACTTTGATCCAGGGATTCTTCGGTTGCGCTTATCGACGGTGTGGCAATCAAAGCGCGGTAAATCTCGATAAATGGCGGTAAAACGTTTTTCATTGTTGACACACCTCAGGTCATGATAGTATCAATATTCATGCATTAATTATGAATAAAAATACATTAACGTTGAGCATAAAGGAACCCGATGTTGAATACGCTGATTGTAGGCGCTAGCGGTTATGCGGGCGCAGAGCTTGTAAGCTACGTAAATCGCCACCCACATATGACCATAACCGCTTTGACCGTCTCAGCGCAAAGCAATGATGCAGGAAAGTTAATTTCTGATTTACATCCGCAGTTAAAAGGGATTGTCGACCTGCCATTGCAACCGATGTCGGATGTACGTGACTTTAGCGCAGATGTTGATGTGGTGTTCCTGGCGACAGCGCATGAAGTGAGCCACGATCTGGCGCCGCAGTTTTTACAGGCCGGATGCGTCGTATTCGATCTTTCCGGCGCGTTTCGGGTAAACGATCGCGCCTTCTATGAAAAATATTACGGATTTACTCATCAGTATCCTGAGCTGCTGGAGCAGGCGGTGTACGGTCTGGCGGAGTGGAATGCCGATAAACTGAACACGGCGAATCTGATTGCGGTTCCTGGTTGCTATCCAACCGCAGCGCAGTTGTCGCTAAAACCGCTGATTGACGGCGGGCTTCTGGATCTGACGCAGTGGCCGGTAATTAATGCCACCAGCGGGGTGAGCGGCGCGGGGCGCAAAGCGGCAATTTCGAACAGTTTCTGTGAAGTGAGTCTGCAACCGTATGGCGTGTTTACGCATCGTCATCAGCCGGAAATCGCCGTCCATCTGGGCGCGGAGGTCATCTTCACCCCGCATCTGGGGAATTTTCCGCGCGGGATTCTGGAAACCATTACCTGCCGCCTGAAAGCGGGAGTAACCCATGCGCAGGTCGCCGACGTGTTGCAAAAAGCCTATGGCGACAAACCGCTGGTGCGCCTGTATGACAAAGGCGTTCCGGCGTTAAAGAACGTCGTCGGGCTGCCGTTCTGCGATATTGGTTTTGCCGTCCAGGGCGAACATCTGATTGTGGTGGCAGCCGAAGACAACTTGTTGAAAGGCGCAGCGGCGCAGGCAGTACAGTGCGCTAATATTCGTTTTGGCTTCGCTGAAACGCAGTCTCTTATTTAAGGGTGAAATGATGAATCCATTAATTATCAAGCTGGGTGGCGTATTACTGGATAGCGAAGAGGCTCTGGAACGTCTTTTTACCGCGCTGGTCAACTATCGTGAGTCCCATCAGCGTCCGCTGGTGATTGTTCATGGCGGCGGTTGCGTGGTGGATGAGTTGATGAAAGGACTGAATTTGCCCGTGAAAAAGAAAGACGGCCTGCGCGTGACGCCTGCCGATCAGATTGGCATCATTACCGGCGCGCTGGCGGGAACCGCTAACAAAACTCTGCTGGCCTGGGCGAAGAAACACCATATCGCCTCTGTTGGTCTGTTTCTGGGCGATGGCGACAGCGTAAACGTGACTCAACTCGATGAAGCGTTAGGCCACGTCGGGCTGGCGCAGCCGGGGTCGCCGAAGCTGATTAACATGCTGCTGGAAAACGGCTTTCTGCCGGTGGTCAGCTCCATTGGCGTAACAGACGACGGTCAACTGATGAACGTCAACGCCGATCAGGCGGCAACCGCGCTGGCGGCGACGCTGGGGGCCGATCTGATCCTGCTTTCCGACGTGAGCGGTATTCTGGACGGTAAAGGCCAGCGTATCGCCGAAATGACGGCGTCCAAAGCCGAGCAGCTTATCGACCAGGGCATTATTACCGACGGGATGATTGTGAAAGTGAATGCGGCTCTCGATGCTGCGCGGGCGCTGGGTCGCCCGGTGGATATCGCTTCCTGGCGTCATGCGGAGCAACTGCCGGCGCTGTTTAACGGTACGCCGATTGGCACGCGTATTCTGGCTTAACTATTTGTTCGCCCGATGGCGGCTGCGCCTTATCGGGCCTGCGTGAACAGAAATTATAGGCCGGATAAGCGTAGCGCCATCCGGCAGTGAAATTCGAAGAATTTAAGGAAGTCTATTATGGCACTTTGGGGTGGGCGTTTTACACAGGCGGCAGACCAGCGGTTTAAACAATTCAATGATTCGTTGCGCTTCGATTACCGTCTGGCAGAGCAGGATATTGTCGGTTCTGTGGCCTGGTCTAAAGCATTGGTCACGGTAGGCGTACTGACTGCCGATGAGCAACGACAGTTGGAAGAAGCGCTGAACGTGTTGCTGGAAGAGGTTCGCGCGAATCCGCAGCAAATCCTGCAAAGCGATGCGGAAGATATCCATAGCTGGGTGGAAGGTAAGCTCATCGACAAAGTGGGTCAGTTGGGTAAAAAGCTGCACACCGGACGCAGCCGTAACGATCAAGTGGCGACGGACCTGAAACTGTGGTGCAAAGAGACGGTGAGGGAACTGCTTACCGCTAACCGCCAGTTACAGAGCGCGCTGGTGGAAACCGCGCAGGCGAACCAGGACGCGGTAATGCCGGGATATACCCATCTGCAACGCGCGCAGCCAGTGACTTTCGCCCACTGGTGTCTCGCGTATGTCGAAATGCTGGCGCGCGATGAAAGCCGCCTGCAGGACACGCTTAAACGTCTGGACGTGAGTCCGCTAGGCTGCGGCGCATTGGCGGGCACGGCCTATGAAATTGACCGTGAACAATTGGCAGGCTGGCTGGGCTTTACCTCTGCGACCCGCAACAGCCTGGACAGCGTGTCCGATCGTGACCACGTACTGGAACTGCTTTCTGATGCGGCTATCGGCATGGTGCATCTGTCACGCTTCGCGGAAGATCTGATTTTCTTTAATTCTGGTGAAGCGGGCTTTGTAGAGCTTTCTGACCGCGTGACTTCCGGTTCATCGTTAATGCCGCAGAAGAAAAACCCGGACGCGCTGGAGCTGATTCGCGGTAAGTGCGGTCGCGTACAAGGGGCGCTAACCGGCATGATGATGACTTTAAAAGGTCTGCCGCTGGCGTATAACAAAGATATGCAGGAAGACAAAGAAGGGCTGTTCGATGCGCTCGATACCTGGCTTGACTGCCTGCATATGGCGGCGTTGGTGCTGGACGGTATTCAGGTGAAACGCCCACGTTGTCAGGACGCGGCGCAACAGGGGTATGCCAACGCCACGGAGCTGGCGGATTACCTGGTCGCGAAAGGCGTGCCGTTCCGCGAAGCGCACCATATTGTTGGCGAAGCGGTGGTAGAAGCTATTCGCCAGGGTAAGCCGCTGGAAGCGTTGCCGCTGGCCGATTTACAGAAATTCAGCCGCGTGATTGGCGACGATGTGTATCCGATATTGTCTTTGCAGTCGTGTCTGGATAAACGGGCGGCAAAAGGCGGCGTTTCTCCGCTGCAGGTGGCGCAGGCCATCAACGATGCGAAGGCGCGCCTCGCGTTGTAGGCCTTATAAGCGTAGCGCCATCAGGTAATACTGCCCGGCCGAGCATCAGCGACGCCGGGCTTTTTTACGCGAAAAAAAAAGCGGACCAGAGGTCCGCAAAAGTTCACGTTGGCTTTAGTTATTTCGGGTTCGAGAGATACCCTCTGAACGGGTGGTGTCTTCAAGGGTTAAACGAGAAACCGCTCCGTTCTGTGATGTATTATTAATCAGAAAGGTTGATAGGGATAATCGTTCGTTGCTATGCTACCTATCGCCATGAACTATCGTGGCGACGGAGGATGAATAATGAATATTCGTGATCTTGAATATCTGGTGGCGTTAGCCGAACATCGCCATTTCCGGCGAGCGGCGGACTCCTGTCACGTCAGCCAGCCAACCCTTAGCGGGCAAATACGCAAGCTGGAAGATGAGCTGGGCGTTATGCTGCTGGAGCGTACGAGCCGTAAGGTGCTGTTTACCCAGGCGGGCTTACTGCTGGTGGATCAGGCGCGTACCGTACTGCGTGAGGTCAAGGTGCTCAAGGAGATGGCAAGCCAACAAGGCGAGACGATGTCCGGCCCGCTGCATATTGGTTTAATCCCAACAATTGGTCCCTATTTGCTGCCGCTTATCATTCCAATGTTGCACCAGACTTTCCCGAAGCTGGAAATGTATCTGCATGAGGCGCAAACGCATCAGTTGTTAGCGCAACTCGATAGCGGCAAGCTTGACTGCGCTATTCTGGCGCTGGTGAAAGAGAGCGAGGCGTTTATTGAAGTGCCGCTGTTTGATGAGCCCATGATGCTGGCTATTTATGAGGATCATCCGTGGGCGAATCGCGATCGCGTGCCGATGTCCGATCTGGCGGGCGAGAAATTGCTGATGCTGGAAGATGGCCACTGTCTGCGCGATCAGGCGATGGGGTTCTGTTTTGAAGCGGGAGCGGATGAAGATACCCATTTCCGGGCGACCAGTCTGGAAACGCTGCGCAACATGGTGGCGGCGGGCAGTGGTATTACACTACTCCCCGCGCTGGCCGTACCGCAGGAGCGTAAGCGCGACGGCGTGGTTTATCTGCCATGCATTAAGCCGGAGCCGCGTCGTACCGTGGGGCTGGTTTATCGCCCGGGATCGCCGCTGCGTAGCCGTTATGAGCAACTGGCAGAGGCCATCCGTGGCGCAATGGATGGCCATTTCGACAAGGCGTTAAAACAGGCGGTTTAAGCCGTTCAACGCCGCAACCCGATAAGCTTCCGCCATGGTTGGGTAGTTAAAGGTGGTGTTAACGAAGTATTCAATGGTGTTACCGCCACCTTTCTGCTCCATGATTGCCTGGCCGATATGAATAATTTCGGCGGCGCGTTCGCCAAAGCAGTGAATCCCCAGAATTTCTTTGGTTTCGCGGTGGAAGAGAATTTTTAGCGTGCCGACGTTCATGCCGACGATTTGCGCTCGCGCCAGATGCTTAAACTGCGCGCGGCCCACTTCGTAAGGCACTTTCATTGCCGTTAACTGCTGCTCGGTTTTGCCGACAGAACTGATTTCCGGAATGGTATAAATCCCGGTGGGGATATCTTCGATAAGATGCGCGGTCGCTTCGCCTTTCACCAGCGCCTGCGCTGCAATACGCCCCTGATCGTAAGCGGCGGAGGCCAGACTGGGATAGCCAATCACGTCGCCCACCGCATAGACGTGCGGCAGGGCGGTCTGGTACATACTGTTGACTTTGAGCTGTCCACGGCTGTCTGTTTCCAGACCAATATTCTCCAGCGCCAGCGAATCGGTGTTACCGGTACGGCCATTAGCATAGAGCAGGCAGTCAGCCTTCAGTTTTTTGCCGGATTTCAGGTGCATGATGACGCCATCATCGCAGCCTTCGATTTTCTCATACTCTTCATTGTGGCGAATAACCACGCCGCTATTCCAGAAATGGTAAGAGAGAGAGTCGGACATCTCCTGATCGAGAAAGGCCAGCAGGCGATCGCGGGTGTTGATCAGATCCACTTTCACATCCATACCGCGGAAGATGGACGCATATTCGCAGCCGATAACGCCGGCGCCGTAAATAATAACGTGGCGCGGTTCATGGTGGAGACTCAGGATTGAGTCGCTGTCATAAATGCGCGGATGCGAGAAATCCACATCACTGGGATGGTAAGGACGCGAACCACAGGCAATAACAAATTTTTCTGCCGTCAGGGTTTCAACCGTGCCGTCATGGCATTCCAGCGCCAGGGTATGTTCGTCAATAAAATGGGCGTTGCCCTGCAATATTTCACAGTGGTTACGCTCATAAAACCCCTGACGCATACGCGTTTGTTGATTAATCACGTTATCGGCATGATTAAGGATGTCGGCGAAAGAAGAACGAAGGAGACGGGAGTGGTCGCTATAGAGCGGGTTTTGATTAAATTCAATAATGCGGCTGACGGCGTGGCGAAGGGCTTTGGATGGGATGGTGCCCCAGTGGGTACATCCGCCGCCAACGTTATGATAACGCTCAATCACCGCGACGCGTGCTCCTTGCTTAACCAGACCCATTGCAGCGCCTTCACCGCCGGGGCCTGACCCTATGACGACTGCATCATAATCCCAGGAATGTGGCATGGTATTACTCACCTGTTTTTATACATAAAATAAACACTATGATAACATTTGCCCAGCTTTAACCCAATTATCGTTGTGCTTTTTTGCGAAGCCGGAGCACAAACTGTCTGTAAACAATCATTCACAATCCAGTGTGAACCCGTTACTTTTATTCTCTGGTATAGTGCCGAATAAGGCATATGGAAGGATTCAGACATTGTGATGGGTGTTAGAGCGCAACAAAAAGAAAAAACCCGGCGTTCGCTGGTGGAAGCCGCATTCAGCCAACTGAGCGCTGAGCGGAGTTTTGCCAGCCTGAGTTTGCGTGAGGTGGCGCGTGAAGCGGGCATTGCGCCAACGTCGTTTTACCGTCATTTTCGCGATGTCGATGAACTCGGTCTGACGATGGTGGATGAAAGCGGTCTGATGCTGCGTCAGTTGATGCGTCAGGCGCGACAGCGCATCGCGAAAGGCGGCAGCGTCATTCGCACGTCGGTCTCCACATTTATGGAGTTTATCGGCAACAACCCCAACGCCTTCCGTCTGTTGTTGCGCGAGCGTTCCGGCACTTCAGCGGCGTTTCGTGCCGCCGTCGCGCGGGAGATTCAGCATTTTATTGCGGAACTTGCCGACTATCTGGAACTCGAAAACCATATGCCGCGCGCGTTTACTGAAGCCCAGGCCGAAGCGATGGTGACTATTGTCTTTAGCGCGGGCGCAGAGGCGTTGGACATCGGCGCTGAACAGCGTCGGCAATTAGAAGAGCGGCTGGTATTGCAACTGCGCATGATTGCGAAAGGGGCGTATTACTGGTATCGCCGTGAGCAAGAGAAAATAGCACATCATTCCGAATAACGTGAAGGACGAGTAATGAAACAGTCAGGTCAAGATAAAGGTACGCTGTTGCTGGCGCTCATCGCTGGCTTATCGATTAACGGCACATTCGCGGCGCTGTTTAGCGCTATTGTGCCGTTCTCCGTATTCCCGGTTATCTCGCTGGTGCTGACGGTATATTGCCTGCATCAGCGCTACCAAAATCGTACTATGCCGGTAGGTTTGCCGGGGTTGGCCGCCGCTTGTTTCATTCTTGGCGTTTTACTGTATAGCACCGTCGTGCGTGCAGAATATCCGGATATTGGCTCTAATTTCTTCCCGGCGGTGCTGTCGGTGATTCTGGTATTCTGGATTGGCTTTAAACTGCGTAACCGCAAGGAGGACACCGCGGAATAGTGTGCGAATGCCGGATGGCGGTATAACCGGCCATCCGACGTACATTTTACCTTGCGGTGAGTAATACCCCGCATTCCATATGATGTGTATACGGGAACTGATCGAATAGCGCCAGGCGAGACACCGTGTGCGTCTGGCTTAACGTTTCCAGGTTTTTGCACAACGTTTCCGGATTGCAGGAAATGTACAGAATACGTGGATAAGCCTGCACCATTTTTTCCGTTTCGCTGTCCAGACCGCTGCGCGGCGGATCGACAAAAATGGTTTCGCACTGATAGCCCTTCAGGTCGATCCCCTGCAGGCGGTTAAACTCACGAACGCCATTCATCGCCTGGGTAAACTCTTCCGCCGCCATGCGAATAATTTGCACATTATCAATATGATTAGCGGCAATATTGTACTGTGCGGCAGCGACGGACGGTTTGGCGATTTCGGTTGCCAGCACGCGGTTAAAATTGCGCGCCAGCGCTAAAGAAAAATTGCCGTTGCCGCAATACAACTCAAGCAGATCGCCTTTTGAGTCTTTCGTCACCTCCAGCGCCCACTCTAACATCTGAATATTCATGGCGGCGTTTGGCTGCGTAAAGCTGTTTTCGACCTGGCGGTAGATCATCTCTTTACCTGCCACAGGCAGACGCTCATCAATATAATCCTGATCCAATTCGATTTTAGTTTTAGTGGCCCGGCCAATCAGGTGTACGTTCAGACCTTGCGCGCGTAAAGCATCGCGTAACGCAGTGGCGGCTTCACGCCACTCTTCGTCCAGCTTCTTATGGTACAGCAACGACACTACCGCCTGGTTGCTCAAGGTCGTGAGATAATCGATCTGGAACAGCTTATGCCGCAGTGCATGATTATCGCGCACGCCGGCAATCATCGCCTTCATTAAGGTATTAATCAGTTGGCTGGCCGCCGGGAAGGTGTCAACGCGAATCCGGCTTTTGGTCTGCTGATCAAACATAATGTGGTACAGGTCATCGCCGTCATGCCACAGGCGAAATTCCGCACGCATACGATAGTGACTGACCGGCGAGCGAAATACTTCCGGAACCAGGTCAGAAAACGGCGCCATCATACTCTGCAAGCGCGCCACTTTTTCGGCTAGCTGCGCCTCATACTGTTCTGTCGGAAGATGTTCGGGGGTCATATCGCATCCTGAATAATAAAAGTACGCGGGGATTGTAGGGATTGCTCAGTGGATGTCCAGCTATTGATGATTTCTGATTTGTGATGCGCGGTCTGGACAGGGTGTTGTGACAGACGGTAGCATCCGTGGGCCGGTCCTGTGAGTTAATAGGGAATCCAGTGAAAATCTGGAGCTGACGCGCAGCGGTAAGGAAAGGTGAGATGAGAGCGTAAGCAGACACTGCCTCCGGCGGGAAGTCATCATTTCTGCTATCCAGCCAACGGATAACCCTCCAAGCCCGAAGACCTGCCGGCTAACGTCGCATCTGGTTTTTCATCATCGCGTACTATCGATGAAGCCTGCGGCATCCTTCTTATATTGTGGATGCTTTACAATGATTAAAAAAGCTACGCTGCTGACGGCGTTCTCCGTCACGGCCTTTTCCGCTTGGGCGCAGGACACTAGCCCGGATACCCTGGTTGTCACCGCCAACCGTTTTCAGCAGCCGCGCAGCGCGGTTCTGGCGCCCGTTACCATCGTGACGCGTCAGGATATTGAACGCTGGCAATCGACCTCCGTAAATGATGTTCTGCGCCGTTTGCCTGGCGTCGATATTGCGCAGAGCGGCGGCGCCGGACAAAACTCCTCCATTTTCATTCGCGGCACCAACTCCAGCCATGTACTGGTATTGATTGACGGCGTGCGTCTGAATTTAGCAGGCGTGAGCGGGTCCGCCGATCTCAGCCAGTTCCCGGTGTCGCTGGTACAGCGCATTGAATATATTCGCGGTCCGCGCTCCGCTATTTATGGTTCCGATGCTATCGGCGGCGTAGTGAATATCATTACGACGCGCGATAACCCAGGCACAGAATTAACCGCTGGATGGGGAAGCAATAGCTACCAGAATTACGACATCTCGACGCAACAGCAACTTGGCGAAAACACGCGGGCGACGTTGATCGGCGATTACGAATACACCAAAGGGTTTGACGTGGTAGCGAAAGGCGGTACCGGGATGCAGGCGCAGCCTGACCGGGACGGCTTTTTGAGTAAAACGCTTTATGGCGCGTTAGAGCATACCTTTTCTGATCGCTGGAGCGGATTCGTGCGTGGTTATGGCTACGATAACCGTACCGATTACGACGCCTATTACTCGCCGGGCTCGCCGCTGATTGATACACGCAAACTTTATAGCCAAAGCTGGGACGCCGGGCTGCGCTTTAATGGCGAACGTATTCAGTCTCAGCTGGTTTCAAGCTATAGCCACAGTAAAGATTACAACTATGATCCGCACTATGGCCGGTATGATACCTCCGCCACGCTGGATGAGATGAAACAGTACAATGTTCAATGGACCAACAGTGTGGTCGTGGGGCACGGTAATGTTGGGGCGGGCGTAGACTGGCAGAAACAGACTACCACGCCAGGTACCGGCTATGTGCCCGAGGGATATGACCAGCGTAATACCGGGGTTTACCTGACAGGATTACAACAGTTGGGTGACTTCACTCTGGAAGCGGCGGCGCGCAGTGATGACAACTCCCAGTTTGGTCGTCATGGTACATGGCAAACCAGCGCGGGATGGGAGTTTATAGAAGGTTATCGCTTTATTGCCTCCTACGGAACCTCCTACAAAGCGCCTAATTTGGGCCAACTGTATGGTTATTACGGTAATCCGAACCTGAATCCTGAAAAGAGTAAACAGTGGGAAGGCGCATTTGAAGGGCTCACCGCTGGCGTCAGCTGGCGTATTTCAGGTTATCGTAACGATATTAATGACATGATCGATTATGACGATCATCTGCAAAAATATTACAACGAAGGTAAGGCGCGCATTAAAGGTATTGAGGCGACGGCGAATTTCGATACCGGACCGTTAACGCATACGGTCAGTTATGATTACGTTGATGCGCGTAATGCGATTACCGATACGCCATTACCCCGGCGTTCCAAACAGATGGCAAAATATCAACTTGACTGGGACGTTTACGATTTTGACTGGGGGGTGACATATCAATACCTTGGTTCCCGCTATGATTCGGATTACTCCGCTTACCCATACCGGACAGTAAAAATGGGCGGCGTCAGTTTATGGGATCTTACGGTTGCATATCCGGTCACCTCACATCTGACAGTTCGTGGTAAAATAGCCAACCTGTTCGACAAAGATTACGAGACAGTTTATGGCTACCAAACTGCAGGACGAGAATACACCTTGTCTGGCAGCTACACCTTCTGAACCACGTCCCACCGTGCTGGTATTTGATTCCGGCGTCGGTGGATTGTCGGTCTATGATGAGATTCGGCGGCTCCTGCCGGATCTCCACTATATATATGCTTTCGATAACGTGGCGTTCCCCTACGGGGAAAAGAGCGAAACGTTTATCGTCGAGCGCGTTGTCGAGATTGTGACTGCGGTACAGCAGCGCTATCCCCTTTCACTGGCGGTGATTGCCTGCAATACCGCCAGTACGGTCTCACTTCCCGCATTACGTGAAAAGTTTGCCTTCCCGGTGGTGGGCGTTGTGCCTGCGATTAAACCAGCGGCGCGGCTGACCGCCAATGGCGTCGTCGGGCTACTGGCGACGAGAGCGACGGTCAAACGTCCTTATACTCACGAGCTGATTGCGCGCTTCGCTAATGAATGTCAGATAGCGATGTTGGGGTCGGCAGAACTGGTGGAACTGGCGGAAGCTAAATTACATGGCGATTCGGTATCGCTGGAAGAACTGCGCCGCATATTACGTCCATGGCTACGAATGCCGGAGCCGCCTGACACGGTCGTTCTGGGGTGTACGCATTTCCCTCTATTACGGGACGAGCTTTTGCAAGTCCTGCCCGAAGGGACGCGGTTAGTGGATTCCGGCGCGGCGATAGCGCGTCGTACAGCCTGGCTGTTGGAACATGAAGCGCCGGATGCGAAATCAACCGATGCCAATATTGCTTATTGCATGGCAATGACGCCAGGAGCTGAACAATTATTACCCGTTTTACAGCGTTATGGCTTTGAAACGCTCGAAAAACTGCCGGTTTAATGGCGTTTTGGGTAAATACCAGGCACTTGAGAAATTATTTTAAATTTCCTCTTGTCAGGCAGAAATAACTCCCTATAATGCGCCACCACTGACACGGAACAACGGCACACAGGCCGCCGGGTCAGCGGGGTTCAGACCAGAACCTCACGGAGAAAAGCGAAAATAAACGCTTGACTCTGAAGCGGGAAAGCGTAATATGCACACCCCGCGCCGCTGAGAAAAAGCGAAGCGGCACTGCTCTTTAACAATTTATCAGACAATCTGTGTGGGCACTCGAAGATACGGATTCTTAACGTCCTCGGACGAAAAAT